>JAOAAY010000102.1:0-230 GCA_026418615.1 Candidatus Sumerlaeaceae bacterium
GAATTGGCTTACGGATATCATTGAGATCAATATCACCAATCTTGCGGGTGTGCCTTCGGTCATTTATGGTCTGCTTGCCCTTGGCTTGTTCGTCTATCAGTTTGGCTTTGGACAAAGCATTCTTTCGGCGGGGCTGACGCTAGCGCTTTTTATCTTACCCGTCGTAATTGTCTCGACACGCGAAGCGATACGCTCTATTCCTCAGTCCATTCGCGAAGGCGCCTATGCTT
>JAOAAY010000102.1:240-473 GCA_026418615.1 Candidatus Sumerlaeaceae bacterium
GCGCCACACGTTGGCAGACCGTGCGCGATCACATTCTTCCTTATTCGAGCGCTGGCATCTTGACTGGCGTGATCATCGGCATGGCACGTGCAATCGGCGAAACGGCGCCCGTGATCACGATCGGCGCCTTGACATTCATCGCCTTCCTGCCGCCGGCGCCATTTACGGGCGAACCTCCTGCGGGGCTTTTTGACTGGGTGTTCTCGCCCTTTACCGTCATGCCGATCCAGATG
>JAOAAY010000102.1:483-727 GCA_026418615.1 Candidatus Sumerlaeaceae bacterium
CTTCTCGCCCAGAAGCGGCATTTCTCGTCAATGCGGCGGCTGCGGGGTTCGTCCTCATCGTCATGCCCTTGGCGATGAACGCACTTGCCATTTGGCTACGTTACCGGCTACGCAAAAACATTAAATGGTGATTTCTATGGCCTCCGCAACGACCCTCAATCTTCCCGAAGGCCTCGATATGGCCAAAAAAGCGGAGTGTCGCCATTTCGATTTCCACTATGGCGACTTCCACGCACTCAAAGAC
>JAOAAY010000103.1 GCA_026418615.1 Candidatus Sumerlaeaceae bacterium
CGCTCGCACTCGTCGGGGATGCCGTTGGGCTGGCAATCCTGCGAAGTGCCAGAGGCGATGTCACACTCGTCAGGAATGTCGTTCGTGTTACAATCCTGGCTGGTGCCGCTGGTGATGTCGCAGTCATCGGGCACGCCGTTGGAGTTACAATCACGCTCGCACTCGTCGGGGATGCCGTTGGGCTGGCAATCCTGCGAGGTGCCGGAGGCGATGTCGCACTCGTCGGGAATGTCGTTCGTGTTACAATCCTGGCTGGTGCCACTAGTGATATCGCAATCATCGGGCACGCCATTGGAGTTACAATCACGCTCACACTCGTCGGGGATGCCGTTGGGCTGGCAATCCTGCGAAGTGCCGGAGGCGATGTCACACTCGTCAGGCACGCCGTTCTGGTTACAGTCAGCGCTAGTGCCGCTAGTGATGTCGCAATCATCGGGCACACCATTGTCGTTGCAGTCGGTCTCGCACTCGTCAGGCACACCGTTAGGCTGGCAATCCTGCGAAGTGCCAGAGGCGATGTCACACTCGTCAGGCACGCCGTTGTCGTTACAATCGGCGCTGGTACCCGAAGTGATATCGCAATCATCGGGCACGCCGTTCGAGTTACAATCACGCTCACACTCGTCAGGGATGCCATTGGGCTGACAATCCTGCGAAGTACCAGACGCGATGTCACACTCATCCGGCACACCGTTGCTGTTACAATCGGGCAGTCCGCCG
>JAOAAY010000104.1 GCA_026418615.1 Candidatus Sumerlaeaceae bacterium
GCATTGGCCACCAGTCCCGCTGGCATCGGGGCGGTCACCTGCAAAAACCGCGGCTCCGCCCCCCACCCCAGCACCGAATCCGCTGGCACCAGGGCCAGCGCCCGCACCCGCGGCAGCTCCGCGGCAGGCAGGGTCGCCACGCGCGCGGGCTCGCCGAGGGTTTCCAGTTCGTCCAACCCCTCGATCCAGGTGACGACTCGCTCGCTGCGAGCGCGGCGCAGCTGGGCAGGGGGAGGGCGCTGCGGGGCCAGGCTGTAGCGTGACTCGCCCGCACTGGCCAGTGCCCGCCCCTGGGCGCTCCAGAGCACCAGATCGCTGGCCCCCAACTGTTCGCGCCAGGTTTCCAGCATCACCGCCGCCGCGCCATCACCCACCCCTGCCAGCGTGGACGCCATGCCACGCGCCTTGGCCGCCCAGTCGGCGCTGACGGTGTCCAGCGCCGTACGCCCAAGCGCCAGGCCCGCCTGCAACGCAGTTTCCACGCGCTGGTCGAACCAGGCTTCGATGGTGCGGCTGACAAACTGATACGACACCAAGTAAATCAGTCCGCCCGGGGCCACCCCGACCAACGCAAAGATCGCCGCCAGTTTCAGCAGCAACCGGCTGCCGAAACGACCCCGGCGCAGTCGCAGCAGCAAGCGCGCGGCCAGCCACAACAGCACGGCCAGCAGCACCGCGGCCACGCCGAGAT
>JAOAAY010000105.1:0-325 GCA_026418615.1 Candidatus Sumerlaeaceae bacterium
GCCCCCCCTTGGTCGTTGCCTATGCCATCGCGGGGCGGATCGATCTCGACCTCGAGCGGAAGCCGCTGGGTTTAGACCCTGCAGGTCAGCCGGTCTATCTCAAGGACCTTTGGCCAAGCCCTGAAGAGATCGCTGAGACGATCGCCAGTTGCGTCACACCGGAGGCGTTCAAGTCCGCCTATGCCGAGGTCTTTCGGGGCGATGCGCGCTGGCAGTCTTTGGCCGCGCCAGGCGGTCTGTTCTATGACTGGCCTGAATCGACCTATATCCGCCGTCCACCTTATTTCGAGGGCATGGCCTTAGAGCCCGACCCCATTACAGAGAT
>JAOAAY010000105.1:335-688 GCA_026418615.1 Candidatus Sumerlaeaceae bacterium
GCTGGGCGATTCGATCACCACCGACCATATCTCGCCCGCCGGATCGATCAAGGCGGATTCACCGGCTGGGCGCTATCTGATCGCCCAAGGCGTTGCGCCGAAGGACTTCAACAGCCTGGGCGCACGGCGCGGCAACCACGAGGTCATGATGCGCGGTACCTTTGCCAACCTGCGTCTTAGAAACCTGATGGTCCCGGGGAGCGAGGGGGGGGTGACCCGTCATCAGCCGAGCGGTGAGCTGATGAGCATCTATGAGGCAGCGATGCGTTATCAGGCCGAGGGCACGCCGGTCATCGTCATCGCTGGCAAGGAATATGGCTCAGGCTCATCGCGCGATTGGGCCGCTAAGGGAC
>JAOAAY010000106.1 GCA_026418615.1 Candidatus Sumerlaeaceae bacterium
CCCTAGCGCTGCTCATCCTGCCGGTGATCATCGTCGCCACGCGCGAGGCGTTACGCGCCATCCCCACGGCCATCCGCGAAGGGGTGTACGCCCTCGGGGCCACGCGCTGGCAGCTGGTGAGCGAGCACCTCATCCCCTATGCCTCGGGCGGTATCCTCACCGGCGTGATCATCGGACTCGCGCGCGCCATCGGCGAGACCGCGCCGATCGTCACCATCGGCGCGCTCACCTTCATCGCCTTCCTGCCGCCGGCGCCCTTCACCATAGACCCGGCCACCGGGCAGCCAGCGGGTCTCTTCGATTGGCTGTTCTCCCCTTTCACCGTGCTGCCCATCCAGATGTTCAACTGGGTCTCGCGCCCACAGCCGGGCTTCATCCTCAACGCAGCCGCGGTGGGCATCGTCATCATCGTCGCCACCCTGGCGATGAATGCCCTGGCCATCTGGCTGCGTTACCGCATCCGCAACAAGATCAAATGGTGAGCCCATGAGCACCCCTGTCCATCCGATGGTCGGCCCAGTCAAGGCCGAGGCGAGGAACTTCAATTTCTATTACGGCCAGACCCAGGCCCTGAAAAACATCAATCTGCCGGTGGCCGAACACAAGGTCACGGCGCTCATCGGCCCCTCCGGTTGCGGTAAGTCCACCCTGCTGCGAAGCTTCAACCGCATGCCCGACCTCTACC
>JAOAAY010000107.1 GCA_026418615.1 Candidatus Sumerlaeaceae bacterium
ACAGATAGGTATGCCTCCTTGTGGTTAGCATTCAGTGGAATACCCTCCTTGATATAGATGCGGTATCCTGCGGCATCACCCTTCACCATCTCTACATAGTTACGAATCTTGCGCTTGAGGCAGACATCCGTCACAATGCCATAACCGGTCTCTGGATCAATGCGTGGCATGTTTCCAGCATCCGGATCGCCGTTGGGATTGCCGTTCTCAACATCGTAGAGCAACACAAATTCGTAGCGGTTCGTGATAGGTTGAGCTGCCATGGTTGAGTTCTCCTTTCTCGTAGCTAAGATTATCCTCGGATAACATTATGAAGTAGTGGTGTCGGAAGACACACTCTTGGTGTAGAAAGCAGCGCGCTGATGGTAGTAGCCCAATACGAAAATACCCTGTTCATCAAGTGTCAGGCGTTGAGGGAATGGCTGGGCATCGAGCAAGCCGAGTAACTCTTGAATCTGCCGTTCTAATGCTCCACCATATTCAGCTTTGGCTAGATGGTGCTGCGATAGGCGTAGCAATACGGGGAAAACGCTTGCCGGCGAGGCGCAAGCTGATGTAAAGTAGCGATCTTTGATAGTGGCATTAATATCACGCCCAATCGCTTCAATCTGCGCTTTTTCAAGCACCGCGAACAGTCGGCCTAAAACGTATGCCGGATGGGTATACGATTCATTG
>JAOAAY010000108.1 GCA_026418615.1 Candidatus Sumerlaeaceae bacterium
GAACGGGACCGCGCGCTCAGAGCGGTTTTGACCTCGCGCTGACGGAAGTGATTGACAGCAAAGAGCACTTCTTCGTCATCGAGGTGGGCAGCGACCGGGGCTTGTCGGTGCTGGAGGGTGTCCCTGTCCAGCCCGCTACCGATAAGCACTGGCAGCAAGCGCAGGAGGCGGTAGACAACGCTTCCCGACGCATCCACAAGCAGCTGGATACTACAGACATTCGCGACCTGCTGTATCGGCATCTGGACAGCCCGCACTGGGAAGAGGTCGCCAAACGCTGCCTGACATGCTCGAACTGCACCATGGTTTGCCCCACCTGTTTCTGCCACACGGTGGAGGACGTGACCAATCTGCAGGGAACCGTTGCCGAGCGCTGGCGCAAGTGGGATTCCTGTTTCCACGTGGATTTCTCGTACATCCACGGCAGCGCGGTGCGGGTGTCCGAAGCGTCGCGCTACCGCCAGTGGATCACGCACAAACTCGCGTCCTGGCAGGACCAGTTCGGCGTGCTCGGTTGCGTGGGATGCGGACGGTGCATCACCTGGTGCCCTGTTGGGATAGACATCACCGAAGAGGTGCGCGTCTTGCGGCGAAGCGAAGAGGGCAAAGCCGCCCAGACAGCACCCAAGGAGGAGAGCTATGCGAACGCTTGAGACC
>JAOAAY010000109.1 GCA_026418615.1 Candidatus Sumerlaeaceae bacterium
CCCTTAAGCAAGGGAACATAAATGAGCGATGACGAAATTTTGTTGGTGCCAAGCCCAACGTTTTTTTGCTCCAGCGCCTGCACTTCCTCGCGCGTGCGCAGGATGAGGCGGGATTTCTTTTCCCGCAACACCTGGCTAATGGTGTTGTTCCCGAGCGGAGAGGGCGGAAGTTCATAGCGCTGACCTTCGTCCACCACCAGACGGTAATCAATCAACTCATTTGAATATAAGGCCAGGATGAAGGCATCCATCGGCAGCAGCTCAGCGGTCTTTTGGTAAACTGCCTGAATGATTTTGTCAACTTCGATTTCTTCGGATGCCACCCGCACGATTTCATTCAGTGCGGCCAGTTCTTCGGCGCGTTTTTTGCTTTCGTCAAACAACCGGGCGTTCTGGATGGCGATGGCCGCCTGGTTTGCCATGGCAGACAGTAAATCACGATGCCGTTCGGTGTAGGCATATGGTTTTGTCGTGTTTTGTACGACGATTGCGCCAAGTGTTTGCTCACCTATCACCAGTGGCACGCCAAGCCAGCACAGCGGAATGACGTCATCGCCAAGCAAAAGGATTTCGATCCCCATCGCTTCGGCGCGTTCTTGCACACGGTCAGGCAACAAAAGCGCTTGACGGTGATGGATGACGTAGGC
>JAOAAY010000110.1 GCA_026418615.1 Candidatus Sumerlaeaceae bacterium
ACCGGCGGGCCGGGGTCGTCTTTGCCGCCATGCGCGACAAGGATATTGACGGCATCGTGCGGGTCCTCGCGGGCGGGATGGAGATTGCGTCGGTTCATGTCTGTACGCTTGACCAGCCGCGCGCGGCGGAGGCGGCGGAACTGGCGCGGATCTGGGCGGCGCACGGGTGTTGCTCGGTGAACACCGCAAAAAGCCTGGACGATGCCCTTGAGGCGGCGGTCCATGCGGCGGGTCGGGATGGAGTCGTGCTTGGCTGCGGCTCGCTTTTTCTCGTGGGACCGTTCCGGCGTTGGTTCGAGAGTCGGGCGACGGAGATTTTGCTGGAGTGAGGCCGTGCTGCCGGAAGCGGTTACATTCGTGCAATTCCAGATTATAGTTGTTTGGCAAGCGTTTTCGAGGCGATGGTTGCGAAATTGTGCGCCTTGGTGCAAACCTGTGCAGATCGGGCTGCGCGGTCTTTTCGGAATCGAATGGCAGCGACGGTTTGCGGGCGGTGGCGGTCTGGCGATTTCCGCGGGATTTTACAGGCTAAATCAAAGCGATACAGTACCAAAAACAGCCTGTTTTTTTGCTGTTGACTTCGCTGGTAGGCCTGCTGTTGGTGGTGAGTTCAGCAATGTCTGTGCTGCACCATAGTGAGG
>JAOAAY010000111.1:0-250 GCA_026418615.1 Candidatus Sumerlaeaceae bacterium
TCACCCTCTATGGCCGGCCTTTCCAGTGCCGTTCTGCTAAGCCGCAAAGTTCCTCGCACGGGCTTTTCCCATTTCGCTCGCCACTACTTTGGGAATCTCGGTTGATTTCTCTTCCTCCGGGTACTGAGATGTTTCAGTTCCCCGGGTTCGCCTCCGCTTACGCGGATGCCTCTCTTGAGGCAGGTTTCCCCATTCGGAAATCCCCGGATCAACGCTTGTTGCCAGCTCCCCGAGGCTTTTCGCAGGCTGC
>JAOAAY010000111.1:260-591 GCA_026418615.1 Candidatus Sumerlaeaceae bacterium
ATCGCCTGTGACCGCCTAGGCATCCACCGCATGCACTTACTTCTCTTGCCCCTATGGCCTCAACACCATCTACCCAATCCCAAATTGTTAAAGAACACACACCCAAAGCGCTTACCGTTCCGTAATCGCTTTGCTGGAGCTGAGCGGGCTCGAACCGCTGACCCCCGACGTGCAAAGCCGGTGCTCTACCACCTGAGCTACAGCCCCGCATCCCCACGCGCTGATGGGTCAGGTAGGGCTCGAACCTACGACCCCCGCCTTATCAAGACGGTGCTCTTACCAACTGAGCTACTGACCCTGATCGCAAGGGCCTCGTGCATGACTGATGGGT
>JAOAAY010000011.1 GCA_026418615.1 Candidatus Sumerlaeaceae bacterium
AGGCCGTCATTCCCGCGCTGCGACGCTGATGCGCGGGTCCAGGACCGCGTAAAGGATGTCCACGAGCAGGTTCAGCGTGACCAGTAGCGCGCTGTAGAACAGCGTCAGGCCCATAATAACGGTGTAATCGCGGTCGTTGATGGCGCGGACAAGGGCACCGCCGATGCCGGGGATGGCGAAGATGTCCTCGATGACAAAACTGCCGGTGAGCAGCGCGGCGAGCAGCGGACCGGAATAGGTGAGCACAGGCAGTAGCGCGTTGCGCAGCGCATGGCGCGCCACGACGCCCGCCGCGGGCACGCCCTTGGCCCGGGCCGTGCGGATGTAATCCGATCGCAGCACGCCGAGCAGGCTGGACCTGACGAGGCGCGAGAGGAAGGCGGCATGGAAAGCGGCCAGCGCGGCGGCGGGCATGGCGGCCTGAAGAGCGGTCTCGCCCCAGCCCGCAGCCGGCAGCCAGCCCAGCCGGTAACTGAACACATACTGCAGCAACGAGGCCACGATAAACCCCGGCACGGACACGCCCAAAATGGAAGCCACCATCAGAGCGCGGTCCGCGGCCCGCTCGCGCCGCAGCGCCGCCGCCACCCCGAGCGGCACCCCCACGGCCAGCGACAATGCGAAAGCCGCCGCGCCCAGCACCGCCGTCTTGGGCAGGCCGTCGCGGATGATGGCGTTCGTCGTGCGCCCCTCTTGGGTGAACGACGGACCCAGATCGAGGCGCAGCAGCCCGACCATGTAATCCCAATACTGTCGCCACAGGGGCTGATCGAGGCGGTACTTGCGGACGATGTTGGCTTCCACAGCCGCCGGCAGCCGCCGCTCGCTGTCAAACGGGCCGCCCGGGACGGAGCGCATCAACGCAAAGGTCGCCGTCGCGATGAGCCATAGCGTCGCCAGCGCCAGAACGGCGCGCCTCAGCAGAAAGCGTCCCATGCGCCTTGTTGGCTGCCAGCGGCCGGCGCGAGCAACATCAAACGCCACCGCGAAAAGCCGCGTGTTCGCCGGAAACACCCGGGCGCCCAAGCAGGCCATTGGCGCAACCGGCCCGGCAGGCGCAGTTCCCGGCCGGTGTTACCGGGCACCCTCAGCACCGCCCGCCATGCGGCCCCGCACCAGAGACACAGTCGCTTCAGTCTGCCAACCAACGGCCCGAGCCTGGCCATGGAGAGGGTTATTCTGGCTTCACCTTGAGTCCCAGTTCGCGCGCGAAGAAGGCCATCAGCATGGCGCGCTCCTCGATGATCTTGTCGAGGGGTTTTCCAGCGCCATGGCCCGCCTTGGTGTCCACCGCGAGCAGAATCGGACGCGGCCCGGCCTGCGCCTTTTGCATCGCCGCGGCAAACTTGTACGAATGGGCCGGCACAACGCGGTCGTCGTGGTCGCCCGTCATCAGCAGCAACGCCGGGTAGTGCGTGCCGGGCCGAACATTGTGGAGCGGCGAGTAGCCAAGCAGATACTTGAACTGTTCAGGGTCGTCGGGCGACCCGTACTCGGGGACCCACGCCCATCCAATGGTGTAGCGGTGAAACCGCAGCATGTCGAAGACGCCCACTTCGGCGACGGCTGCGCCGAACAGTGCAGGATTCTGCGTAATGGACGCGCCGACAAGCAGACCGCCGTTGGAGCCGCCCTCGATGCCCAGCCGCTCCGGCGAGGTGTAGCGGTTTTCCACCAGCCAGCGCGCGGCCGCGGCAAAGTCATCGAAGGAATTTTGTTTGTTCATCAGGCGGCCCGCGTCGTGCCACGGCGCGCCGTACTCGCCGCCGCCGCGGATCACCGCCTCCGCATAAATGCCGCCCTGTTCCAGCCAGAGCAGGTTGCTCGTAGAGAACGAGGGAGTGGTGCTGACACGGAATCCGCCGTAGGCATGCAGGCGCGCCGGCGCGCTGCCGTCGCGAACCAGCCCCCGGCGATGCGTGATGAACAGCGGCAGGCGCGTGCCGTCGCGGCTGGTCACAAAAACCCGCGTCGTCTCGAAGTCGTCGAGATTCATGGCGATCTTCGGGCGGAAGACCGTCTCGACGCGGTCGGCGGCGATGTCATAGCGAAAGATCGTCAGCGGGGTGACATAGGAGGTGAAATCGAAGAACGCTTCCTTGTCGCGCGGGCGGGCGCTGAAGCCGGTCGTCGTGCCCAAGCCCGGCAGCGGGACCTCGCCAAGACGCTTGCCCGTCAGATCGTAGCGCGTCACGCGGTGGCACGCATCCTCCAGCGTGGTCACGATGATCTGGCCGCCCGCAAGGGTTGCGTCTTCGATGGTGTCGGCACCCTGAGGCACGATCTCGCGCCAATGCTCGCGCTGAGGGCGGTCGAGATCCACCGCGATGATGCGTTTGCGGGGTGCCGCGTTGTCCGTGATGAAGAAGAAGGTCCGTCCCTCGTTGCCCAGAAACGCGTAATCGGACTCGCCGTGCTCAATCAGCACGCGCACGGCGCTGGTCTCGGGCACGCCCCGCGACAGGTCTGCCACGGCGACGCCCGTCTTGGGCTCGGTGCCACGCCAGATCGGGAGCACAAGATACTTTCCGTCGTCCGTGACCACCGGGTAAAATCCCAGTTCCCGGTCGTCGGGGCGCTTGTAAACCAGCGGGTCCGCCGACTGCGGCGTGCCCAGTCGGTGGAAACGAACCTCAAAATCGTAATTGGCCTCCGTCAGGCGGGCCGCGTCGCCGCCGGCCGGCTCCGGATACCGGCCGTAAAAAAAGCCGGAACCGTCGTGCAACCAGGCAAGTCCGGTAAACTTCAGCCACTGGAGATGGTCGTCCAGGGTTTGGCTGGTTTCGAGGTCAAGGACACGCGCCTCGTTCCAGTCAGACCCGCCGCTGGAGGTCATGTAGGCGAAGTACCGTCCGTCCTCGCTAACAGAGTACCCGGTCAGGGCCACGGTGCCGTCCGGCGACAGAGTGTTGGGATCAATCACCAGTTGCTCTGGCGCGTCAAACGACCGCCGGCGGTACACAGGCTCCTGATTCTCAAGCCCCGTGGTGCGGGTGTAAAAGTATTGGCCTCCCTCCTTGGAGGGCTTGCCCATGCGCTCGTAATTGAGAATCCGCCGGATGCGCGACCGAAACACCGCGCGCTCCGAACCAGCCTCGAAATAGGCCTCCGTCCGACGGTTCTGCGCCTCCACCCACGCGCGCGTTTCCGGACTGTCGGGATCCTCCAGCCAACGGTACGGATCGGTCACGGTCGTGCCGTGAAGCGAGTCCGCCACATCGGCCATGCGCGCCACAGGCGGCGGTGGGAGGGCAGCGCGGTGCGTGGGCGTGGTCTCAGCCATGGCGCTTACCGCAGCGATGAAGATGAATAACGCGGTCATGAGACGCATCGGACGCAAGGCCTCCTTGCGGTGCGGATAAAAAGCCGGCTGCAAAACCATTTGGCACGGGTCAGTCGGCTTCCCAAGAGTCGCGGCCGGGATTTTCGCTCCAAAGCACGGGGAAATAAGGGCCGCTGAACGGATCGCCATCCGCCCCTCCCAGCAACGCCACATTCATGTGGGCGTCGGCCGGCGTACCCGCCCGGTAAACCGTTCCGCCGGGCATGAGGTGAATAGCCCATGAACGGCGTGGGCGCGAAGACCGGTTAGGACCGCTGCCGTGGATCGTCAGGCAATGATGGAAACTGAGGGCACCCGCGGGCATCTCGCATTTGACGGTGCGAAACTCGCGTCCGGTGGCCGCCTCAATGCGCGTGCGCAGGGCGTCCAGATCCTGCTCAAAGAAATCGCTGGCATCGAGCAGCCCCCATTGATGGCTCCCGGGGACCACCTGCATGCAGCCGTTTTCCTCGGTCACATCGTCCAAAGCCAGCCATGCCGTCAACAGGTTCGCTGGATGAGCGCACTGCCAGTAGTGCTGATCCTGGTGCCAGCCCACATTGCCCGGGGCGCCCGTGTCGGGTGGCTTGTGCAGCAACTGGTCGTGCCACAGGCGGATGGACGGCACGCCGGCAAGCCGGGCGGCCATGCGGCCGATAACCGGGCTGAGGAGGTGGCGCGCAATGGCCGCGTCGCTCCAGTAACTGTTGTCA
This sequence comes from Candidatus Sumerlaeaceae bacterium, assembly GCA_026418615.1. Lineage (GTDB taxonomy): Bacteria > Sumerlaeota > Sumerlaeia > Sumerlaeales > Sumerlaeaceae > JAOAAY01. The sequence goes on from JAOAAY010000011.1 coordinate 4,036, forward strand.
ATTTTCACGAGCCGGTCCACCGGGGCGCCCGCTTCGATATTGCGCGACCACGGCGCCCGGCCCGTACGATATTCGCCGCGGATCACCGCCGCGTGGCGCTCGCGCAGCAGATCGAGCGTGGCATCGTCAAGGATCCGCGGCGCAATCCAATAGCCGTTGTCACGGTAAAAAGCGGTGTCGGCTTCGGTAGGTGTGTAACCGGCGCTGAGATGCGTCATGGCAGGTTCTCCACGGGAATGTGCGGCTGCGGCGTGTATTACCGTTGGCGGCCAGCGATCGTCACCGCACCCCCCTTTGCCACCGGGCCGCCAGATACTGGCACGCGGTGGGGTGATGCCACAGCCGCGACTCGCCCGGCGGCGGCGCGATCGTCGTGACCCGGCCATCCAACGCGGCTCGCACGGCCTCCACCATCAGCGGAATGCCGGCTGCCACCTGCAGCACCGGGTATGTCGTGAAATTATCCGTAGACTCGGGTTGGATGAGCGCCTGGGCCACGATCCCGCCTGTGTCAATCCCCGGATCCACCAGATGCACCGTGACCCCGCACGCATCCGGACGCCCCTCGGCCAGCGCCCAGTATCCCCCATGCACGCCGCGGTAGAGCGGCGTGATGCCCGCATGCATGTTGAGAAACGGGCAGGGCAACGCCTCGAGCACGCGCTTCGCCACGATGCGCGTGCCGTTGAGCACGACCACCGCGGGAGCCAGTTCGCGCAGTTTGTCCAGTGTTTCCGCGGCGTTGACCGATGACACGCGTGTCAGCCGGTCTGCAGGAACGGGCGCCGCGTCCAACATGGCCGTCCGGATGATTTCCTCGCGACGGGCCGCCGCCTCGTGCCGCAACCAGGGCACCACAAACACCATGAAAAGGATTTGACCGGCAACCGGACGCCAACCCAGGGTTTTCGCCCGCCGCCGCAGAAACTGAAGCCGCGGCACCGGCTGCTCCTCGATGACATGCCGCACGCCCACCGCACGGTCGAGGGCGTGGAACACCCAGCGCGACGACTCGTCCGGCCCGACGAGCATCACCACGCCGCTATCGCTCATCGCCGCCGTCCTCCGCGAGTTTTCCGGCCAGCGCCAGATCGGCCACCTCGCCCATCGTCAGCGACCTCATCCCATGCCGGTCACGCAACTTCACAAAGTGTTCCAGCACAGCGTCGAGAAATGCGAGGTTGCGCTCGATGTTCACGCCAAAGTTGTGCGGATGCCACCAGAGATGATAGAGCCGTCCGCGGCGCGCGGCCTCGTCCATGTCGGCCTGAATGCGGCGCAACCTCGCGCCCTCGGCCGCCGACAGCGCCGGGACAAACGGACGCAGGAACCGGCTGGCCGGCACATTGACCGGCACCGGCCCGCGGATGGAGTCGAGACTATGAGTATTGTGGCCGGTCATGTTCAGGTAAGCGTCTGCCACACGCAGAGCGCGGCGCAACACCGACTCCTTCTCGTCCGCGCGCCCCGCAAACATCCACGACGCAGGGTTCCCGCGATACGCGATGAACCCTTCGTCCCGACACACTCCCAGATAGTCCGCGTTGCATTGGTTGCGGGGAAAAACAAGGCTGCGCAGTCTCACACCGAGCGACGCCGCGGCTCGCACCGCAGCCCGCAGGTCTTCGCGAAAATCCTCCAGCGTCTGGCCGCGCTCGAGACAGTAGTAATGCCCGAAAGTGTGGCTGCCAATTTCCTGATGCGGGGTGCCCCGAACCCGCTCGAGCAGGCTGCGGCCAAAGTGATATTTGTCCGTCTCCTCGTCAGCGCCAATGGTTTCGATGTGCGGGTAAGGCGACAGGCGCGGGTTGGCGTAGTGTGGCTGCCGCGACGGCAAGGCCGCGAGCAACTCGCCGCGCGTGCGAAAAAACAGCAAGCCCACCGTGGCCCAAGTGGCATGGATGCCGCGACGCTCGAATGCGTCCAACAGGGCAGGTACGACGCGCTGCTCACCCAGAATGTTTGCGCCGTACTGTTCCAGCGACACCTTGTCGCGCACGCCCCAGTACAGTTCGAAATCGAGCGAGATGACGAATATGCCGCGGGGTCGCGTCATGGACGGCACAGGCGGAAAAGGAAAAAGCGAAACTTGACACCGCCACGACGCGCAGCCGCGCAGGCAAACAGGCTGGCGTCGTCTGATTCGAGCGTTTTCTGTTCGGCCCTAGGCATCTTGGCGGGTCGGCGTCCGGTTTGGCGGGAACCCTGCAGCGGCAGGCCGCGCATTGCAACAACCGTTGCCTTCCGCCGCTCGCGCGCCCAGTCTCCAGCGCACCTGTGCATCAGGAGCCAAACGATATGGGCCAGAACATTTTTCTCAAAATCATCGCCGGGGAAATCCCGTGCAACAAGGTCTACGAGGACGACGAGATTCTTGCCTTCCGCGACATCCGGCCGCAGGCGCCCGTGCATGTCCTCATCATCCCCAAGCGCGAGATTCCGACGCTGAATGATTTGACACCCGACGACGCCCAACTCGTCGGGCGCATGTTCCTCGTGGCCAAACAAATTGCCGAGCAGGAGGGAATCGCCGCCACCGGATATCGCACGGTCTTCAACTGCGGCCGCGATGCCGGCATGGAAGTGCCCCACCTGCACCTGCACCTGCTCGGCGGACGGCCGCTGTCGTGGCCGCCCGGATGATGCGCAGTGTTGCACCCGCGACAGACGCCATGAGGCCTGACGACCCCGCTCCGCGCCTGCCGTGACCGCGCCTGTGCCAGAAAACCCTGCGCGCCTGCGTATCGCCCTCCTTGCTTTGGCCGGCGCTCTCACGGCCGGGCTTGTGCTGCGGTGGGATTCAACGGCGGCCGTCGTCCTGACGGATCGCCTGACCAACCTTGCTCTGGCTGCTCATGCCGCGGTGCTCGTGGCGGCTTCGGCGGTGCTGCTGCCGTTGTTGCTCCTGCCCCGGACCTGCTGGGCGGACCTGCATCCCGGCGAGGCACTGTTGCTCGCCCTCGCGGCCGGCACGGGACTGCTGTCGGCTGTCGCCTTTGCGCTGGGCTCGAGCATCGGGCTGTGCGGCCTGCACCGGCTGTGTCCCCCACCGTCGGGTTATATTCTGGCGCTCGGAGCGGGCATGGCGCTGGCCTGGCGCTGCGGCCTGCCGCTTCGCACACTGCGGCAACCCGCGGCGGTATCGCTGAGCGCCTCAAGCGGAGCCTTGGCGCTGCTGATTTCTTTCGCGCTGGCGCTGGTGGCATGCCTCGCGCTCACACCGCCCATCCTCTACGATGTGACCGAGTACCATCTGGGGGCATGGGCCGATTATCTTGCGGCGGGGGGACGCTTTGTTCCCACCCCGCACAACTTTTACTCACGCTTCCCGTTCCCGGTTCAGTCGCTATATTATCTGGGATTGGCCGCCGGCGCCCCGCTCGACTTTGCGCCGAAGATCCTCAACGCATTTTATGTGGCGGCTGGAGCAGGTCTGATCGCGTTGTGGCTGCGGCGGGCTCGGGTGGCCGCCGTCTGGCGGATGCTGGCTGTCGTGGCCTTTCTTGCCCACCCGGTTGTTCTCGAGGTCTCGTTCGACGCATTCATAGACGCACCCACTGCATTCCTGGTGGCGGCGACTCTGTACGCCCTGTTCACCGCAGGCGGCGTCATCGGGGCTGACGCCGATCCTCGTCCCGGCCTGCTGCCGTTGGCCGGGCTCATTGCCGGAACGGCCCTGTCCTCGAAGTACACGGTGGCACAAATCTATTTGCTTCCCGTGGCGCTTGCGGCAGCGGGCCCCCTTGCCGCCGCTCTGCAGCGCGGCCGCGGGGGGAGATGGCTGGCGGTGAGTCTCGCACTGGGTGCATTGCCCTTGGCCGTCTGGCTGGGCAAGAACATCGTGTGGTATGGCAACCCGCTCGAGCCATTCTTTCAAGGGCTATTCCGGAGCAGCGATGCCGCCGCTGTCGCACGCGAGCAATTCTACCTCGCGTCGCATTACCCCCAACCACTCTGGACACCCGAATTCTGGCAGTCGCTGCCGGTCCGCCTCCACCACTTTGGATGGCTGAACCTCGTCCCGCTGGCCGCGGCCGCCGCCGCATGGGGACGACGGCCGCTGGGCAGGCTCCTCCTTGTTATCGGCGGCTCCTACATGCTCTGGAACCTTGTCCGCGAGAGTCAGAACCGCTTTTTGATTCCGTCTTACATATTGACTTCCGTGGCGGGCGCCATGATCCTTGACAGCCTCAGCCGCCAGCCGCGCGGGCGGCTGCTTGGCGCCGCCGCCGGTCTTGCGCTCGCGGTGTCGGCTGCGGGCGACCTCGCAGTGGCCGCGCTGCGCACGGGTCGCGCCCGCGTATTTGACTACGCCGCGCTGTTCCCGGCGGCCGAGACATCCCGCGAGAACACCGCACCCGGCACGGAGCGCGCGGCGTTCTACCGCCGGAATCTCCACGCGCTGGGCGCCATGGCCATAGATGTCAACACGACCCTGCCCGCCAGCGCACGCATCCTGATGGTGTACGAGGCGCGCCCATACCTGTTTGCCCGCGAAACCGTTTACAATACCGTGTTCGACGAGAGCGAATTGCTGCGGCTCGCCGCTGGCGCGCGCACACCGGACGAAATCGAGGCTGCTCTTCGCCGGGCAGGCATCACCCATGTGCTGGTGTACCAACGCGAGTTGCGCCGGTTCATCGAGCAGTACGCCCGACCCCTCCAGTTGCGCAAGATGGGCCTTGCCGACCGCAGCGAGGTCGTCAGCCGGTTCGGCGAAATCCGCGACCCGGAGGACTATTATCCGCCATTCTACCGCCATCCCCAATGGCCGCAGATGCGCGAGGCCGTGATCGGGTTTCTTCGCCGGGCACGGCAGCGTGCCATCATTGTCCATGACACCCCGCCGGTGGAAATCTACTTGACGCCGATCTGAGCGCGCAGACCGCCATTCACCGGCGCCGGTGGGGCGGCGTACTGGGACGAATGTCGAGACCCAGTTCGCTGCGCTGGCGCTCGAGCAGCGACGCCAGGTAGGCTTCCACGCTTTCGCGGGTCACGCGCGTCGCACGCGGACTAAGCCGCAGGCTCTCCACCCGACCCGCCGCGATCAGTTGGTAAACGCGTTTCTTCGACACATCAAGATACCGGGCCACGCGGGCCACAGTCCAAAGTTCAGGCATCGCCGGGAACCTCCTCCGTGGGCAATGACGCGCAATATAAACGCTCGGGGTTTTCGGCGTCCTTGGCTTCCGGCTGGATTTTTGCTGGTTTTTTGCTGGCCGCTTGCCGAACAAAATAGTGCATAATCAATGTTGACTCAGAGTCGGGAATCGTCTCCCATGGCAAGGTTAGGGCATTACAAACAACTGTTGCGTCCGGTTGAAAGCCAACCGCGCGACCGGATGCATCGAAAGGAGGCATCGCAGTCAGAGTCGCGGTTTTTGCGGGATCCCCCGTCGTGTGGGCGGCGGCGGGACTAATTGTGGATGGATTGGCGACGGCAACCGTGGGGTCGGGGCCGCGCCTCAACAAACTGGGATGAGGTTAAACATGGAACGGAATACGAACCAGCGGAGGGCCATTCGCAAGGCGTTCGAAGAGACAGGACGGCCCCTCAGCCCCCTCGAAGTTCTCCAGGCGGCGAAACCCTACGCGCCGAGTCTGGGCATTGCGACCGTGTACCGGGCGCTGAAAGGTCTGACCGAAGAGGGATGGCTGATGCCCGTGGAACTGCCGGGCGAGTCGCCCCGGTTCGAAATGGCAAACAAGCCCCACCATCATCATTTTTCATGTCGGAAGTGCAAACTGGTGTTTGATCTGCCCGAGTGCCGCGAGTCGTTTAAGGCGCTGGTGCCGCCGAACTTCACCGTGGATTCGCACGAGGTTGTCTTTTACGGCCTTTGTCCTAAGTGCGGGCGTCGCTGAAACCCTGCCATGAATGAGCGCGGGCTCCGGTCTGCTCCGGCCGGAGCCCGCTTTTCCATGTCTCGGCGGTGCCTCGTCGCGTGACCGGCCGGGTTGGATAGGCCGTCTTTGCCGCTGCGCCGCCCGATTAAAACCGCCCGCCCAGCACCTTGCCCAGCACGCACAGCACCAGCCCCGCCCCGGCGGCCGCCAGCCCCCCAAGCAGAAGGTTGTCGCTGACAACGGCCGGCAGCGGAAGCAAACCGGAAATCCATTTGCCGCCGACGGCAGCCACCGTGCCCAGCACTGTCAAAGTCGGCCCCACCAAGCGCCCGCTGAACGCCGACAGCAGCAGCAACCCGCACGCGGCCGCGCCGCGATAATCGCGCATCCCCTCGGCCACCGGCGCCGGAATGGGCAATTGGCTGATCAGCGCCATAATATTGGCTGCCACTCCCGGAATGAGGCGCTCGATCACCGCCCCAAAACCGTACAGCACAAAGACCAGACAGCCAAAAGCGCCGGCCGCAAACCGCACAAGGCGGTATAAGCCGTTGACAGGCCCCAGCGACATCCCCCCCATTTGCCGCGCGCGTCGCTTGTTTTCCTGCTTCACGCGGTCCTCGAGCGTCGCCGTCTGCGTCTGAATATCCTGATAAATCTTCGTCGCGGCGAGCGCGGCCTGCTCCTCGGCCTCCTTCTCGCTCACCCCCTGCGCCTTGAGCCGCTGCGCTTCGACCTTGGCCAGTTGCCGGCGCTCGCGCTCGGCCTTGCGCGCCTCCTCGATCTGCTCCAGCCAGCGCACCAGCGGTTCGCGCCAGGTGCCGTGTCGGCGCCGGGGTTTCACGCGATCCGCCGACGCCCATTTGCCCCGCGCCGTCACCATGGCCTCGTAACCAAAGAGTTCCTCGAAAAACTCCTCCCAGTCGTCGCCGCTGAAGCGTGCGACAAAGTTCTGAATGGCCTCCTCCGAAACGCCGCGCACGCGAAGTTGCTTGAGCATCTCCTGCATCTGTCCGAGCGATGCCGCGCGCTGGGCCGCCAGCGGACGCCGCACCTGCAATTGGTACGCAGCCGCCAAACCCGCCGCCAGCACCGACACCGTCAGCCACGGCACCAGCAAACCAAGCGCCCACAGCATGGCCACGCCGATCACCGAGGCGGCAATCACCGTCGCCCAGCCCTTGGGCGTCATTCCGAAGAACACCGACCGCACACGACGGAACAGGTAATTCTTGGTCAAAATGCCGTCCGCAATAAAGTTAAACACAGGGGTCAGCACCATCAGGCCGAGGATGCCGCCGGCGAACTTGAACCAGCCGGCCAGCACGGCCACAACCAGCAATACCGCCATGCCCCCCATGAAACCCATTTTCACCAGCCGGCGCACCTTGACGCCCGGGACGCTGTAATACTCGGCCTGCGCTTGCTCCAGAATGCGCGCGTGATGCTCGCGCGGACTGTAGGCGCCCTTCTCGCCCTCGATGCCCAGCGCCGCTTCAAGATCTTGGATGACCTCGTCGAGCGACGAGTACCGGTCCTCGGGTCTCTTGGCTGTCATCTTGCGCACAATGGCGCTGTAGGCGGGCGGCAGTTTCCCGACCTCGGCCTCGAGCGGCGGCAGCGGCTCGCGCTCGTGCTTGGAAATGATTTCAAAGGCCGTGCTGCCGCTGAAAGGCGGCTTGCCGGCGATCAGATAGTAGAGGGTGCAGCCAAGGGAATAAATGTCGGCCCGGTGATCCACCTTGCCGGCATCACGGGCCTGCTCCGGAGCCATGTAGGCCGGCGTGCCCATGGCGGCGTTGGCCAGCGTGATGTCCCCGCGCGCCCGCTCGAGAATCGCGCGCCGGTCACCGCCGGCCGCCGGGATGGCCTCGTCGTCCTCGCCGCGGGCCGTGCGCATCTTGGCCAGACCCATGTCGGCGATTTTCACGATGCCCTGATCGTTCACCATGATGTTCTCAGGTTTGATGTCGCGGTGGATGATTCCGCGCTCGTGGGCGTACCGCAGACCGCGCGCCGCCTGCAGCACGAAACCCGCCGCGTCGTCCGGCGTCAGGCGTCCGTCGCGCCGCACGATGTTGCCGAGGTTGTCGCCCCGCACAAACTCCATACTGATGTAATGAATATCCTTGTCGCTGCCGACATCGTAAACCTGAATGACATTGTGGTGCGTCAGTTGGGCGGCGCTGAGCGCTTCGCGGGTGAACCGGGCAAGGAATTCCGGGTTGGCAGCAAGTCCGCCGGGCAAAATTTTCAGGGCCACATCGCGATCCAGCGAAATCTGTCGGGCGAGACACACCGCACCCATGCCGCCGGCGCCTAACATTTTCTTGATCTCATAGCCGCCCACGGTCTGGCCGGTGAGATCTATTTCCTTGGGCATGGCCTCGCTGAAGCGTTTGGTCTTCGGGCCTGTCGGGGCCGGACGAGGAGCCGCACCCGTAGCGGCCCCTGACGGCGCCGGCGCCTCGAACACCGAGTCGCGCGGGCGGGTCGGCGCCGGACCTGCGGTCGGAGCGTTGGTATCGAGCACCGTTTTACCAAAGGGATCCGTGTCGGCCGCCGACTGCGGAGGTCGGGCGTCGAGCGTCGTTTTGCCAAACGGATCTGTGTCCGTCGCGGCCGGCCGCGCCGGCCGGGCGTCAACTGTCGTTTTGCCAAAGGGATCCGTGTCTTGCGCCGGGCTTGCGGCTCCTGGAGGAGGCGCGGACGGCGCCATCGTCTGGCCATACGGATCCGTTTCTGCAGCGGCCGGCCGCGGCGGCCGGGCATCCAGCGTGGTTTTACCGAAGGGGTCCGTGTCCTGAGCCGGCGTTGCGGCTTTGGTCGGGGGCGCAGATGGCACCATCGTCTGACCATACGGATCTGTCTCTGGTGCGGCGGGCTGCGGCTGAGCCGGCGGCGGCGAGGGTCGCCTCGGTTCGATGACGGTGGGCGGCGATTCGACCAAGGTTTTCTGGTCGTGGAGATCTGGCTTTGCCGGTGAGGCCGGAGGCGCAGTCGCCGATCCGCCCTGTTTCGCAAGCACCAGCGGAACAATGGCAAAACACTCCGGGCATTGCACCACGGCCTGCGTCGCGTCAGGCTCGTCGTCCCACTGGTGGTGACATTTGTTGCATGTCAGGCGCATCGCGTTTCGCTCCGCTCGGCAAATTCGACAGGCTCGCCAGCGGCGGGCCTGGCGAACCTGTCAATTTCTTGCGATCAACCACCGCCGGCGCGTCGCCGGCAACAAAGTGCAATGTTCTTATGCCACCAAAGGCCGGTTTGTCAACGCCGCCTCCGGGAGAAAGCAGCAGGTCGCATTCGGGCTTGTCAGCCGGCGCGCGACATGGTCTCTGGCGGGGACAAAACGGAACCTGCGGACGGGCGGCCCGCGCCGGGCGCGGACGCTCCCGCACAGGACATGCGCACGATGTTTTTCGACCGCGAGTACAGCCCCGAGGCCATCCGCCAATACTGCGGCTCCATGCGCCAGATTGCGCATGTCATGTCGTTCGAATTGCGCGATGGACGCGAAAAAGGTGTTCACTGCCTGCATTTCCGCACGGGCAGCGGACTGAATTTCACCGCCGTCCCCAGCCGATGCATGGATATTGCCTTTTGCGACTACAAAGGCATCAACCTCGCCTGGCATTCGCCCACCACCATCGCCGCGCCGGAATTCTACGAGGCCGAGGAAATGGGTTGGTTGCGCGGCTTCTTCGGCGGCCTTCTTACCACTTGCGGGCTTGTCAATGTCGGCCGCCCCGACCAGTGGAACGGCGAGCGCTACGGCATTCACGGCCGCATCGGCCACACTCCCGCCAGCCACATCTCCCACGATGCCCTCTGGGCAGGCAACGACTACTACTTGTTGGCTCGCGGCGAAATGCGCGAGGGCCGTCCCTTCGGACCCAATCTCGTCCTGCGCCGGCGCATTCAGACGCAAGCCGGTCAACGCTTTTTCAGCATCCATGACACCGTCGTCAACGAGGGCCACCAGCCCGTGCCGCTCCAGATCCTCTACCACATCAACGCGGGCTTCCCCCTGCTGTGCCCCTCGTCGAGACTTTACGCCCCGACCAAAACCCTGACGCCGCGTGATGCCGAAGCCGCGGCCGGACTCGCCGATCACTGCCTTTTCCAGCCGCCCCAGCGCAACTATCGCGAGCAGGTGTTCTACCATGATCTCGCACCGTGCACCGACGGCCGCGCTTGGGCCGCCCTCGTCAACCGCGAACTCGGCACCAACGGTGGCATCGGTCTCTACATCAAGTACCGCACCGAGAACCTGCCCCACATGACCCAGTGGAAAATGATGGGAGAAGGCATGTATGTCGTCGGCCTTGAACCCTCCAACTCCTATGGCATCGGCATCGAGCGGGCGAGGGAGATGGGCTGCCTGCGCATGATTCAGCCCGGTGAAGAGATAGACTTTCATCTCGAAATCGGCGTCCTCGACGGTGCCCGCGAAATCGAGGCGTTTGAGCAATCCATTAACCTTGCCTGTCCCGGCAAACCCCTTTACGCGGCACCGCTGCTCTGACCGCCGCCTGCAGCGCCACCGCCCGCTCCAAAGAGAATCGCCCCGGCGCGCGGGGCGCCGGGGCGACTGGCTTCGTCTCGGTAACGGTGATGATGAGGATCGTGATGCATCGTCTCGTTGTCTTGCCGTCATCCTGTCGGGGCCTTGCAACGGTTCGTACCGGCCTGCGCCGTTTCATAGGGAACTGGCACCGGGTCAGGACACGGAATCTCATCACTTGGCGTACTCCACGATACGCTTCTCGCGGAGAACGGTCACTTTGATCTGTCCGGGGTACTCCACTTCGGTTTCAATGCGTTTGGTGATATTGCGCGCCAACACCGCCGCTTCCGCATCGCTGATGCGGTCTGGCTCGACGAGGATGCGAATCTCACGGCCGGCTTGAAGCGCGTACGACTTCTCCACGCCCTTGTAACTATTGGCGATTTCCTCGAGTTTCTCGAGCCGCTTGATATAGGTCTCGAGGCTCTCGCGGCGCGCCCCGGGGCGGGAGGCCGACAAGGCGTCGGCTGCCTGAACAAGGATCGCCACGATCGTCCGTGGCTCCTCCTCGTTGTGATGGGCGGCGACAGCATGCACCACTGGCGCACTCTCGCCGTATTTCTTGCACAGTTCTGCACCGATCAACGCATGAGTCCCTTCGATCTCATGGCTGACGGCCTTGCCCACATCGTGGAGGAATCCGGCACGCTTCGCCAGTTTCACATCGGCCCCAATCTCCGCCGCCATCGTGGCGCAAAGCAGGGCCACCTCCTTCAGGTGAGCCAGCACATTCTGCCCGTACGAACTCCGGAATTTGAGTCTGCCCAGTAGTTTGATGAGTTCCGGATGGATGTCGTGAATCTGAAGTTCAAACGCCGCCTGCTCGCCTTCCTGACGCAGGTGCTCGAGCAATTCCCGCTCTGTCTTCTTCACCACTTCTTCGATACGCGCTGGATGGATGCGGCCGTCGCTGAGCAACTTCTCCAGCGACAATCGCGCAATCTCGCGCCGCAGCGGATCGAAGCACGACAGGACGATGGCCTCCGGCGTGTCGTCCACAATCAGGTTGACGCCCGTGGCCGCCTCGAGAGCGCGGATGTTGCGACCCTCGCGCCCAATGATGCGGCCTTTCATCTCGTCCGACGGCAGCGTCAGTACCGAGCAACTCGACTCGGTCACCTGCTCCGTTGCCGTCTTCTGGATGGCCAGCGTGATGATCTGGCGCGCCTTGCGCGAGGCGGTCTCTTTCGTTTCCGCCTCGATCCGACGAAGAATCGCGGCCTGCTCCTGCCGGACATCATTCTCAAAACTCTCCAACAGGAACTTGCGGGCCTCCTCCGCCGTGAAACCGCTTATCTGTTCGGCCTTCGCTCGCAACTCTTCTTCGGCCTTGGCCAGTTCGCGTTCGCGGCGGTCCAGACTCGCCAGCCGGCTGTCCAGCGACTTCTCCTTGTCCGCAAGCGACTTCTCCCGCTTTTCCGCCTGCTCGATCTTCTGCTCGAGCGTCTTCTCTTTGCTGCGAAGCCGGTTCTCGATGCGTTCCTGCTCGTGCCGGCGGCGCTGGTTTTCCCGCTCGAACTGCTTCGTGCGCTGGAAGATCTCTTCCTTCGCCTCCAGTTCGGCGGCCTTGCGGATGTTCTCGGCTTCCTTACGGGCTTCCTCCAGGATCCTCTGGGCAGTCTCCTGGGCTGTGCTAAACTGTGCCCCCATCTTCTTTTTCAGGAACAGGTAGGCAATCCCTGAAAACACCAGCGTGACGATACCCGCAATGAGCACATCGCGCAGGATCTCATTCATGGGAGCAGATCTCCTCTGGTTTCGGGTGTGTCAAAGAACCACGGCCAACAGGGTAAGCCCTGCCGCCGCAATTAATCGCATGACAGGTCCGCCCGGCCCCGAACGATTCGGCCACGCAAACCTGTCAAGAGTAGATACCTATGGTCGCTGTCACAGAATCGTCAAGAGCGAATCCCAGTCGGTCGCGACTCACCCACCAACGCCTAGAGTCCGCTCCACGCGCACCGGCCGCCCCTGACGCTTGAGCGCATCAAAATAATTCAAACCCCACCACACCGACAGTGCCACCGAGGCCGCCACACAGACAGCCGCCATCCACGGACGCAACCGCCCGCGCCACGCCAGCAACGCAAAAGGCCACGCCGCCACAAAATACCGGTCCCAATAATTAAAGGTCGGGATCGTCCGGCCATAATACTCCAAAGACTGCAAACACAGGTGCATCCCCACAAACCCGACTGTAAACGCCGCGGCCGTGTTTACCTCTGGGTCGCGCAGACGCCGGCCGTGCGCCGCACGAACCAGCACAAACCCCGACAGCAGAAAGAACGCCGTCGCCGACCATACATAGCCCGCCCGGACAACGCTGACCTCCGACATGCCTACGGCGCCTCCAAACGGCCACCCAAAGACAGGCGCATGAAAATCCATGTAAGTCAGCCCCCACCAGTGCCGGCTCACGAAAAACCACGCGACGGTCGGAAGCACCGCCCAAATCAAATGCACCGCTGCCTGAGGTCGCCGCACCCGCAAGATGCTGTCCAACGCCAGCAGAGGGGCAATCACCAACGCCGGCGCCCGCACGAGGCCCACAAAACCCGAAACTACCTGCGCCAAGGCATAGTGCCCCCGCAAGTGAGCCACCAACGCTCCAAGCAGCGAAAAAACCAGAGCGGCATCCACCAGCGCAAAAGACTGATAGTAAACAAGCGTCGGGTAGCCCAGCGCAAACACCCAGACTAGCACCGTATCATCACGCGACCAACCGACTGTCGCCCCGGGACGGGCCGTCGAAGCATCGCCACTCCCGTCCGGCTTCACCCGCAGAATCTCCGCAAACAGCCAGACACAGCCCGCTGACAGGAGCCACACGAGGGCCGTCGCGGCCATCCACGGCGGCATCAGCGCCGACGGCAGCGCCAGCAGTAGCGGCCAACCGGGATTGTGCCGGCGCGCATCGAGCGGGACCTCCTCGGGCGCCCGTCGAGCCAAGGCCGAGGCATAGTCGAGATATTCGAGCCCATCGTGCCCCGCTGCCACGGCGGCAGCCGTGATCGCCGCACCCTGCATGTAAACACCCAGCAGCAGGGCACGCACAAACAAAACGGCCGCGACCACCGTCAGGACTGTTTTCCACCGGCTACCCATGGCAGCCCTCAGTTCAAGGCTGCCCTGACCGTTCTGACAACAAGGAATCCCGGCCGGCGTGCCGATCCTGCGCCGCCTCGGCCGGCATCAGTGGCAATTCGTCAGGCCGCGCTTCTCCAAATATTGCTGGTGATACTCCTCTGCGCGCCAGAAGGTGGAAGCCGGCTCCACTTGCGTCACAATCGGCCTGCGAAAGCGCTTGGCCTTCTCCAAAGCCGCCAGACTGGCGCGCGCTGCCGCCTCCTGCTCGGGCGAGTGATAGAAAATCACCGAGCGGTATTGTGTGCCGATATCCGGCCCCTGACGGTTGAGTTGCGTCGGATCGTGGCTGTCCCAAAAAACCTTGAGCAAATCCTCGTACGAAACCTGAGCCGGGTCGTAGGTCACCTCCACCACCTCCGCATGACCCGTGGTATCCGTGCACACCTCTTTGTAGGTCGGGTTGTCCTTCGTGCCGCCCATGTAGCCGACGGCCGTGGCCGTGACGCCCTTCACGCGCCGGAATGCCGCCTCCACCCCCCAGAAACATCCCGCACCAAAAGTCGCTTTCTCCATGGTTTTGACCACTCCTTTTCCGGCCTCCGTGGGTGTGGTGGCTGGCTCCGCCGTGCCGGCCGCGCCGGCAACCAACAGCACCAACGCGAAGGCCGGCGACGCCAACCGGGCTGTTATCCTCATTGCGGTTCTCCTCACTGCGTGTTCTGGATCGCGGCCGGATGAATTGTTTCCAACTCTACAACGCTGGAGGCGTGTTCATGAACAAGGTGCTTCGGCGGACGGCTTTCGTACTCGCGTTTGCATCGCAGGTGCTGGCCAATGGCGCGCCCATGGACGAAGTGAAGACTTTCCAAAGCACCTACGACGGCACGACGCAGCCTTACCGACTGTTTGTGCCCGAGGCCAGCCCGGCCGCCGCGACAACGCCGCGACCCCTGCTCGTCGTGCTGCACGGAAAAGGCGTTGATCATCATGCCTGGTTCAACTTCACGCCCGTCAAGGACCATGCGGGCCGCCGGGGTTATGTCGTCGCTGCTCCCCTCGGCCGCGGCGATTGGTTCTATCGCGGCCCGGGCGAGCAGGATGTGCTCGACACCATCGCGGAGGTGAAACGCCTCATCGCCATTGATCCCGACCGTGTCTACCTCGCCGGACACTCCATGGGCGGGTGGGGCACTTGGTGGATCGCCCTGCGAAACCCCGACCTCTTCGCCTCGATTGTCCCCATGGCCGGGTGGGCGCCGCCCGGCACCCACGGCGACCCGGCAACCGGCCCGGACTTCCTCGGCAACGCTCTTCACCTCGACCCGCTGATCATCCACGACGCCGACGACCCGATTCTGCCCGTGTCGGAATCGCAGGCCGCCGCCGCCGCACTGGCCCGCGCCGGAATCTCTCACGCGCTGCGCGTCGAGCGCGGCTACGGACACGCCAGCAAAATGATCGGCGACAATTTCGATCGCATCTTTGCATGGTTCGAAACGCGACGGCGCGCCGCGCAGCCCGACATCGTCCGCTTCTCCACACGCTCGCCCGCCCGCGGCCGCGCCTACTGGATTGAGATCATGGAAACTGCGCGCTTCCCGGAGTACGCCACCGTCGAAGCCTCCGTCGCCTCCACCGGCACAGTGAAAATCGTAGCACGCCATACGCGCACGCTGCGGCTGCATCTCGATGCCATGCCACACGGAACCCAGACAACCGCCCCTGTCCGTGTGCAACTCGACGGCCAAACCTTTGAAGCCTCGCCCGGCGACAAGACCCTCTGCCTGCGCACCGAGGCCCCGACCGGCACGGCATGGCGCCGGATCACCGACGACGAGGCCGAAGCGGCACGCCGCGACAGTCCGGCCTTCCAAACCGTCAACGACCACCCGATCGCGGGCCTCCCCGACGACGCCACCTCGGAATCCCTCGCCGCGGCCGTCGCGGGCGCCCTGCAAAAGCGCGGCGAATTCGGCACCCTCGCCCTTCCCGTCGCGCTCTTCAGACGCCCGCCGGGAACGCTGACAAGGGATAAACTGTTGGATGTCTGCCTGATTCCTGACGACCGACTTGCCGCCGTCAAAATGAATTCTTCCACACTGCTTGCCCTCGACGGATCGGAAATCGTTCCCTACGGCACGATCCGCATTTATGGCAACAAGCCGACATCCACGGAAAAAAGAGATAACATGACCGTTTGGATGCCGCAGTTCCTGGCAACCCGGCTTGTTGACCAAAAGCAGGCACAGTCTCTGCCGACGGTCGGACTGTCGCCCACTATCACCCGCCTGCTTGCGGCGCCGGATCCCGACCGGCCAGAACCGTAGGGGCCACACCCGCTCGCGGGATGGCCGCGCTCACAGACCGCGGCGGCGTACCCGACGCGCCCCGGTGCCGTGCCAAGCCGTTGGTCTTTGCCCATCCCCAAAACGCCACACGCCTTTTGCGGGCTTACCTCGCCGTCAACGGTTTAGCCGGCTCTGCAGCCATGTCTGGGCCTGGCGGCAGACAAGCGCCGGACCCGCCCGCCGGTCTCAGCCGGATTTCCCCAAGACCCCGCGCCAAGGCCGAATATCCACGGCAGTCATACCGGCCGCCCGCGCCGCCTCCAGCCCGAGATCCGCGTCCTCGAATGCCACGCACTGCCCCGGCGCCACGCCCAGCCGGCGGGCAGCCTCCAGAAAAATATCAGGCGCCGGCTTGCCGTGCTCCACATCGTCTGCCGTCACCAGCGCCGCAAACTTGTCCTCCAGCCCAAGCGCGCGCAGCGTCTTCAGGCAAATGAACCGCGTGCCGCCCGTCGCCACTGCCATCGGCAGCCGGCCATGATAATGGTGAACAAGCGCCACCACCGGCTCGACCGGCGCGACCTCCGGCAAATAACCGAGAAACAACGCCTCTTTGTCCCGCGCCACCGCCTCCGGATCCAACCCGTAGCCGTGCCGTTCGTTCAGGACCTCCACAATGCGCGGCGTGGGCATCCCCGCCATTTCATAGAACATCGCCTCGGGAAAATCCCCGCCGTGCTCGCGCAGCACCGCCACCCAAGCCCGGTAATGTAGCGGCATCGTGTCAGCAATCGTACCGTCACAGTCAAACACCAGCCCGCGCGTCCCCGCGGGAACCTCGTAAACAATCTCCATAAGTTCCCACTTCCCAGCACCTCCCCCGAACAATCCAGCGCAAAGAGTGGCAAGCATCAGCCCTGAATGACCGCCGGGCGGCGCCCGTAAATCCCCCCAGAAAGAACGGAGCCCCCATGAGCATTCACACCATTCTCGAGCGGGCCGTCCGGGGGGAGCGGCTGAGCGACGACGACGCGCTGGCGCTATTCCAGAGCAACGACCTGACGGCCCTCGGGGCCGCCGCCCACGAGGTGCGCATGCGCTTGCACCCGGAGCCCAAGGTCACCTATATCCTTGAACGCAATGTGAACTACTCGAACATTTGCGCCGCGGACTGCGACTTTTGCGGGTTCTACGCCAAACCGTGGGACAAGCAGCGCGGCTATGTGCTGCCGCGAGAAGTGCTGGATCAGAAAATTGCCGAACTGACCGCCCTTGGCGGCCGTCAAATCCTTTTGCAGGGCGGCCTGCATCCGACCCTCAAACTCGAGTGGTACGAGGACATGCTCCGCCACATGAAGGAGCGCCACGGCATCCACATCCACGGCTTCTCCCCGCCGGAAATCTGGTGGTTCCACCGCATCACCAAAAAGCCCCTCACCGAGGTCATCGCCCGATTGCACGACGCCGGCCTCGACTCGATCCCCGGCGGCGGCGGCGAAATCCTCGTGGACCGCGTGCGCAAGCAGATCACCCGGAACAAAAGCCTCACAGACGAGTGGCTGGCCGTGATGCGCGCGGCCCACGAGGTGGGATTGCGCGGCACTGCCACCATGATGTTCGGCCATGTCGAAACCATTGCTGACCGCGTCGAGCACCTGCGCCGGCTGCGCGAGTTGCAGGACGAGACGGGCGTCTTCACGGCCTTCATCTGCTGGACCTATCAGAAAAGCCCTGATCTTCCGCTCCAGTGCCCCACCGTCGGCAGCCACGAATATCTCAAGACCACCGCCATCGCGCGCCTCTATCTGGACAACATCCCCCATTTCCAGTCATCGTGGGTCACGCAGGGCGGCAAAGTGGGGCAGATCTCCCTCTATTACGGCTGCGACGACATGGGCTCCACCATGATGGAGGAAAATGTCGTCAGCGCCGCAGGCACTGTGTTCTCACTCAACGACCAGGAGATCGAGCGACTCATCACCGACGCCGGATTCCGGCCGCAGCGCCGCAATTTCTTCTACGATCCGACCGACGAGCCCCGCCGGCCGAGCCTGACCGCCGCCGCGTAGCCACTAGGACGCGTCAAGCCATCCAGTGCGCAAAGCCCGGCCGGCCGGCCGCGCCCTCCGCGAGATCCCTCAAAAACCGCTCGCGCAGCAACGGCCCATACACCGCCACATCGCGCCCGCAGCGGCGCAGACGATCCAGCACACGCGGGCTCGAAACCTCCCCGTGCTCGTCAAAGTCCTGCGACGACGCCGCCACATTGTACGGCAGGCACCAGCCGTGGCAGTACAGCACCGCGTCACGAATGTTGCCGCTGCAACTGACACCCTGCGAGCCGCCCGTCGCCACCACGATACCAAACAATTTGCCGGCAATCTCGCGGTAAAGAAAATCAAAGAAATTCTTGGCCGCGCCGCTCATGCAGCCGTGATACTCCGGACTGCCTACGATAAAACCGTCGGCCTGCGAGGCGAGTTCGCGAACCCGCGCCACACTGGCATCCTCCGAGTAGTCGGCCTCGGCGTCGTACAGGGGCAGCCCCGCCACGCTGAGATCCAATAATTCCGTGGCCGCACCGCACTCGCGCGCGGCATCCAGCGCGTGGCGCACCAGCACCAGCGTGTGCGACGCACCGCCGCGCATGCTTCCGCTCACTCCAACAATCAGGGTCATGATAACTCCCATCGTGCGCACCGCCACTGGCTCCGCCAAGAGCAAAAACCGTCCCGAACGCATCGCGCACTCGCGCAGCGGCCCGCGCCCCCGTCACCACGCGGTTGCGCATGCCGGGCCGGCGTCGCCCGGCTCGCGGCGAAGCCGGATTGGGCGACTCGGCTGACATGGAACACAAACAGAATGCTTGTTGACCATCCGGCCGGTCAACGGAATGCGGGGCTGCCGCCAGACGCTTGCCGGCTGTCGGGCCCGCGCAGCGCTTCACGCCCCGACGGTGATCGCTCTCCGCGCGCTCCGTTCCCGATCAGGCCGACCGCACGGACTTCGTCACTTGCCCAGCGACTTTTCGATCTTCGCCCAAGTATCGCGCAGCGTGACCGTGCGGTTGAACACAGGGGCCGTCGGGCGCCAGTCGCGGTTGTCGGCGCAAAAATAGCCCAGCCGCTCGAACTGCACCGGCTCGCCCGGCCGGACCTGCGCCAGCGCCGGCTCAAGCATGCAGCCCGTCAGAACCTCCAGCGAGTCCGGGTTCAGGTTCGCATGGAAATCCTCGCCCTCTGGCACATCGTCGGGATCCGGCTTGGTAAACAAATGGTCATACAGCCGTACTTCGGCCGGTACGGCGTGCTCCGCGCTGACCCAGTGGATGGTGGCCTTGACCTTTCGCCCGTCGGGCGCGTCGCCGCCGCGAGTGGCGGGGTCATAGGTACACCGCAACTCCACCACCTGCCCCGCGGCGTCTTTTACCACTTCCTCGCACTTGATGAAATAGGCATAGCGCAGCCGCACCTCGCGCCCCGGCGCCAACCGGTAATACTTGGGCGGCGGCACCTCGCGGAAGTCATCCTGCTCGATATACAGCACCCGCCCGAACGGCACCTGCCGCGTCCCCGCCGACGGGTCCTCCGGATTATTGATGGCCTCCAGTTGTTCCGTCTGCCCTTCCGGATAATTCGTGATCACCACGCGAAGCGGCCGCAGCACGGCCATCATCCGGCGGGCGCGGCGGTTCAGATCCTCGCGCAGGCAGTGTTCGAGCATGGCGTAGTCCACCACGCTGTCATTCTTCGCCACACCAATCCGGCTGCAGAAATCCCGGATCGCCTCCGGCGTGTAGCCCCGCCGGCGCAGCCCGCACAGGGTCGGCATCCGCGGGTCGTCCCAGCCGCTTACCCGGCCCTCGCGCACAAGCGTCAGCAACTTGCGCTTGCTCATGACCGTGTAGGTCAGGTTGAGCCGGGCAAACTCGATCTGCTGCGAATGGTGAATGCCCAGTTGCTCAAGGCACCAGTCGTACAGCGGCCGATGATCCTCAAATTCGAGCGTGCAGATCGAGTGCGTGACGCCCTCCAGCGAGTCACTCACCGGATGCGCATAGTCATACATCGGGTAGATGCACCACGCGTCGCCCGTCCGGTGGTGCGGCGCCTTGATGATCCGGTAGAGAACCGGGTCGCGCAGGTTGAGGTTCGGGCTGGCCATGTCAATCTTGGCCCTCAGCGTCCGCGACCCCTCCTCGAATTCTCCCGCCCGCATCCGCCGAAACAGGTCAAGGTTTTCCTCAACCGAACGGTTGCGGTACGGACTCTCGCGGCCCGGCTCGGTCAGAGTGCCGCGCATCTCGCGCACCTCGTCCGCTGACAGGTCGCACACATACGCTTTGCCCGCCCGGATCAACTGCTCCGCAAACTCGTACAATTGCTCGAAGTAATCCGACGCGTAGTACAGGTGCTGCCCCCAGTCCCACCCGAGCCAGCGCACATCCTCCTTGATCGACTCCACATACTCCACCTCCTCCTTGGTGGGATTGGTGTCGTCGAACCGCAGGTGGCAGCGCCCGCCAAACTCCGCCGCAATGCCAAAATTCAGACAGATGCTCTTGGCATGGCCAATGTGAAGATAACCATTTGGCTCCGGCGGGAATCGCGTCACCACCGCGCCGCCCCATTTGCCCGAGGCAATGTCATCCGCCACGATACGGCGCACAAAATCCAACGGCCGCGCCGCCGCGCCGCTCTCGCCCGCCCCGCCGCCCGGCAAGGCGTCACGATCCTCTCTGTTATTCGCTAAACTCATGGACACTCCGGTACGGTTAAAACCCACGCGCACCACCGCCACGCGCTGGCACGGCCACCAATACAAGGCCCCCAGCCAAGCCCCGCGCAACGGTTTTGTCTCTCAAGACGCTTTGATTGACCGGCAGGATGGCCGGTTCCCGGTCACGGCGTAAACAAGGATCGGTGAGAGAAAGCCGCCCCGTTACGACCGCGAGCGATTCCAAGCCCCGCCGACCGGTCCCATGGCCTCCGCAGCGCGCCCAACCGTCGCAACCCGATGCCGGCAAGGCCACACGCAACAGCAACAAGAACACTGAGAATCTTGCGCACTGACTCGCCATCGCTTCAACATCGCGGCAGCAGAGGGCTCCACTAAAGCGACAGATTCCTGCAGGCTACCTTCCAGTCGAATCGGGCCCGTGCCTCAGAAGCGCCGCGACACGACGATTCATGCCACAGGAGGTTGCGCAACGGCCGTATCCTTGACTCGCACCCGGCCCTACGCCCTGTCGTTTTTTCTTTGCGGTTCGCCGGCGCGTGACTGCCTCTGCAAGCGGGTCGCGCGCGGCCCGACATCATCGTTGGCGGGACACAAATCATGAAAACCGTTAACATAGGCCTCATCGGCTTCGGCAACATCGGCACCGGGGTCGTCCGCGCACTCGCGGCGAATGGCGATTTGGCGGGCGAGCGCACGGGCGCGCAACTGCGCCTCGTCCGCATCGCCGATGTGGACACCAGACGGCGGCGCGACGCCGACTACGACCCGGCCATCCTCACGGCCGACGCCCATGCCGTCACCGACGACCCCGCAGTGGACATCGTCATCGAACTCATCGGCGGCCTCGAGCCGGCCCGCTCGCTGGTCGAGCGCGCACTGCGCGCCGGCAAACATGTTGTCACGGCCAACAAGGCCATGCTGGCCACCTTCGGCCCCGACTTGCTCGCCACGGCTGCCCGGCACGGCGTCGCGCTGCTCTTTGAGGCCAGCGTCGGCGGCGGAATCCCCATCATCCGCGCCCTCCAGACCGGCCTCTCCGCCAACCGGATCCGCCGCGTCTTCGGCATCGTGAACGGCACCTGCAACTACATCCTCACCAGCATGGCTGAGCGCGGAAAAACCTTCGACGCCGTGCTGGCCGAGGCGCAGGCCCACGGCTATGCGGAGCCCGACCCCACCTACGACATCGAAGGTTACGACACGGCTCACAAAACCGCCATCCTGGCCCAACTGGCCTTCGGTCAGGACATCCGCTTTGCCGATGTCCATGTCGAGGGCATCACGAAAATCGCCCCCGTGGACATCGAGTATGCCCGCGAACTCGGCTACACCATCAAACTGCTTGGCATCGCAAAGCATGATCCCGCGGACGGCCGGGCCGAGGTGCGCGTTCACCCGACCCTCCTGCCCCGCTCGTCGCTGCTGGCCAGCGTGGGCGGCGTTTTCAACGCCGTCATGGTCGAGGGCGATCTCGTCGGAAAAACCATGTTCTACGGCCGCGGGGCCGGCCAGGACCCCACGGCCAGCGCCGTGCTCAGCGATGTCATGAGCATTGCCGCCGATCTGGCCCGCGACGCCAAACCCGGCGCGGAAAACCGCCTGCGCGTCGAAGGCGGGCGAAAGGCCCTCAAACCCATTGCCGAATTGGAAGCGGCCTATTACTTGCGCATTCCCGTCCTTGATCGCGCAGGCGTCATGGCTCGCCTCAGCGGCGCCCTCGGCGCACGCGAAGTGTCCATTAATTCCATGATCCAGAAAGCCGACCATCCCGCCGGACGCGCCGAGGTCATCATCGTCACCCACACCACCCGCGAGAGCGCCGTCCAGCAGGCCCTCGCCGAGATTGCCGCCATGGACACCACCGTCGGCGAACCCTTCGTGCTGCGCGTGGAGGACGAACTGTGAGCGCCCGGCGGCGCCGCGCCCCGGCGCTCAGAAATACGCGACCCGGTTGCGCAACGAACCGCGCCAGCGGCCCAGCGTGAAACCCGTCCGCCAGATCGCGTCGTAAAACGCCGAACGGCGCTTGTAGGCCGTCTGGCAGACCACCGCCCGGAGCAGAATCTCCAGCGGCACGCGCGCCAGATAAATAATATTCTCCCAATCCACAGGCCGCCGAACGCCGAACCGCTGCCGGTGGCGCGCATACACCCGCGCCGCGCCCTCGCCGTACGCCATGGCTTGCCGGAAAAACTCGCGATAGGTGTCGCGGTGGCCGTGGCGCACCAGCGCCCGTGGGCAATAGGCGATCGCCCCCCCGCCGTCGAGCGCGCGCCAGCACAGGTCGGCGTCCTCCCCCACTCGCAGCGACTCGTCGAAACCGCCGGCGGCGAGGATCACCTCGCGCCGGAATGCGGCGTTCGCCGTCGCCACAAACGGCGGGTAGCAATACGAGCCGCGAAACAGTTTTTCCTGGTTCAGGAACCGCCGCTCCTCGAAGTACACGGCCACACCGCGCCTCATGCTCAGCGCCTCGATGCGCCCGCCCGCCGCGATGACCGCCGGGTCGGAGAACGGCGTCAGCAGATGCGCCAGCCAGTCCGGCGCCGGAACGCAGTCGCTGTCGGTCAGGGCCACGATCGGCGCCTGCGCCGCTGCAATCCCCGCGTTGCGCGCCGCCGCCGGGCCGCGACGGGCACAATCCACCAGACGCACCGGATACGACGCCAGCAAATCGCGCGTGCCATCCGTCGAGCCATTGTCCACGGCCACCACTTCCATGGTTACCGCGTCCGGCAACTGCTGTGCCAGCACCGCGTCGAGACACCTCGCCACCTCGTTACGGCGGTTGTAAAAAGGCACGACAACGCTGACGGCGGGCGGGCGTGTCATGAGGTTTTCCTTCTTATTCGGTCCAACAGTGCCAGGCCCGGCTGCAGCAGCACCACGGTCGCCATCACACACAGCGCCACGGGCAGCAGCACAAGCGCCAGCGCCGCCTGAAACAGCCGCCAGATGCGGTGGCGGGGGCGCGCCTCCGGCGGGCACCAGGTCCAGTGCGATCCGCCGCTGCTGGTATAAAGTTGGTAGGCCGCGGGCCGCGCGGGCGACGCGGCCTCGTAGGGCCGGTCCTCCCCGGCTCTCCCGGACGGCGCAAGGCCCGCGCGGCGGAGCATCGCCTCGCGCACATATCCCTCCATCTGACCTACCACCGTGTCCCACGAGTAGGCATGAGCCATGGCGAGACCGCGTTGCACGCGGTCCGCCAGCCGCCCGGCCAACGCGTCATCACACAACGCGATAAAGCGATCTGCGTCGGGCGCCAGCGCCACCGCCGGACCGAAAAACGCCTCCAGATCGGGCAGGCTGATGCTCACCACGGGACGGCATGTTGCGAGGTATTCCAGCGTCTTCGTCGGGTTGATGTGCAGCGTCAATTCGTTGATCTTCCACGGCATCAGGCAGACATCGCAATGCGCCAGAAATGCCGGCAGGCGCGCGTAGTCCATTTTGCCAAGGAAATGGATGTTCTCGAAGCGGGCCGTCAGGCCGTCGGCGTCGAAATTGCCGCGATCTACCGGCCCAATCATCACCACCTGCCAGTCCGGCCGCCGCGCACACACCTCCGCCAGCAGGTCGCCGTCAATGCGCGCATCAATCAGCCCCATGTACACGAGGCGCGGCCGGCCGATCTTGCGCAACTCTTTCGGTTCGGCCAGCGACGCACTCACCCCCGGCGCCGCCGCGTGAAAATGGTCAAACTCCACCCCGCACGGAAAGAAATGGCTCGGCGCTCCCGACGGCGAAACCTTTTTCAGGTACAGCGCATGCGTCCCCGCAAACAGCACATCGGCCCGCTCCAGCAACATCTGTTCGCGCCGGGCGATGTCGCGAGGCGCCCAATAAAACGCGCTGTACTCGTCCTGAATGTCGTAAACCACCGCCGCCGGCTCAAACACATCGAGCACATAGGCCGTCCCGGGATAATAAAACCACAGCACCGTGTTGCGCAGGCCGAGTTGCCATTCCAGCCATCGCAGGTGCGTCCCCATGATCCACCGGTTGAGCCGCATCACCCACGAAAATCTCGACTCGCCCGGGTACAGCAGCGGCAACCGTACGAAGACCAATTCATGCCGGGCCGCCCAGTCGCGGAAAATCCCCGGCGCCCAGCGCGCAAACACATGGATATAGGCCGGCCCAAATTGCTGCAAATACACGACACGCCGCGTACGGGCCAGCCGAGTCATCGTGTGGTGATTGCGCTGCCAAATGTGACGCCACGGCACATGGCTGATGCAAATCACATCAAACTCGCCCGAAGCCGCCTCGCGCACCGGACGGTGACCAACCGCCCACAGCAGCAGCCACATCAACGCCGTCCGCACCGGCACATATACCATCAGCCACAAAAATAACGCCGCATGCAGCGGCGCCAGAAACACATCGCGCACGCGCTCGGCGGGTGTCTTCAGCGGACGGGTCATCGCTCGAACCTGCTCACAGGTACAACACCCGCCGCTCGATGCAACGCTGCACCGCCGCCAAGGTGAAGCCCGTCCGCCACACCGCCTCGTAAACGCGCTTCCGCCGCTCCCATGGCGTCGGCCCAAACAACGCAAACCACGCGATGCGCCACGGCAGCGTCGCCAGCGCCCTCACACTGTCCCAGTGAATCACTCCCCGCACCCCGAACCGCTCGCGGTAGCGCGCAAACACATCCACACACGCCGCCCCATAACCCCGGCTCTGGGCGTAAAAGTCAGCCACTGTCTCCCGATGGCGATGACGCACCAGCGCCTCGGGGCAGTAGGCCAGCCGGCCGCCGAGGTCCAGCAGCCGCCATACGGCATCCGCGTCCTCACCCGCCCGCAGAGACTCGTCAAATCCCCCGATGCGCATCAAAGCCTCGCGCCGGAATGCCGCATTGGCCGTCGCAAAAAATGGCGGCCACAGGTACTCCCCCCGAAAGAAACGCTCCTGATCGAGCACCTTGTAACTGGCAGCCCACAGCGCCGGGCCGCACTCGACATGGTAGGCCTCGATGCGGCCGCCCGCCGCCAGCACCTCCGGGTCGGAAAACGGCTCAACCAGCCGCCCCAACCAACCCTCCGCTGCCACACAGTCACTGTCTATCATGGCCACAATGTCGCCCACGGCCGCACGCAAACCCGTGTTGCGCGCCGCCGAAACGCCACGCACCACACAATCCACAACCCGCACCGGCCAGCGCTCGAGCGCCTCGCGGGTACCGTCCGTCGAGCCATTATCCACACACAAAATCTCGACCGGCGCCCCCACGGCCACGCTCTGGGCCAGCACCGACTTCAGACACTCCTCCACCTCTGCCTTGCGGTTATAAACCGGGATGACCACCGACACCTGCAGAGCCGTCATCGTCGGGCCCTCCGGCGCGGGTCGAGCCACACCAACAACGGCAGCACCGCCAGCGTGAGCAGAATCGTCGCCGCCGCAAACGGGATCAGGATCGCCCCAAGCACACGGTGCGCCCCGCGCGGCGGACAACACCCGGCGCCAAAACGCCGGAAGTGATCGCCATCGCGCGATTCGAATATCTCAAACCGTTGCGCCATCGTCCCGCCCGCGACAAGTCACCCCACAACCGCACCAGTCAATCACCTTGCAGCGCCGCTCACTCCGTATCGAACAACGAGAGTTGCACGCCGCCCAAGCGCCTGTGGAGCACGGCCGGCCCGACGCTGCCGCCCGCCGGCACTACATGGATCCCCGGAACAGCCTGACGCCGGCGCGTCACCACTATCTTCGCCTTGCAACCATGGCGCTCGAGAACCGGCCGCGCAGCGGCCTGCGCCAACTGCGGCCGGTTGCAGTCTTTGCTCAGATGCAACATCACGACCCACCGGGGCAACCGGCTGGACGAGCAAGAGAGAATCCTATCCAAGGCCTCCGCCGCCTGAGCATTGGACAAATGGCCTTGGTCGCTGAGCACCCGGTCTTTCAAGTGTTGCGGACGACCGCAGCCAATCTCCATCTGCTCGTCGTGGTTGAACTCCAAGGCCAGCAGGTCGCAGTCTGCCAACTGGCGCGCCCACTCCGCCCGGAAACAGCCCGTATCGGCCACATAACCAGCCTTCAGCCCCGGACCCCGGTCCCCGTCGAGACGAAAAACAAAGCCATGGGTTCGGGGTGCATCATGCGACATTTTCAGCGGAAGCACCCAAGTCCGACCCGTCACCTGAAATTCCCGGTTGGTGACATAGCAGGCTGTCAAACCCCGACCGAGAGAGTCGCGAAACGAATTCTTGCGCCGCAATTCCTCCAAATGCTCTGCGTGCAGATGCAACCGGACTCGGTTGTCGCATAAAAGACGCAGCGAAGTATCGGACACATGATCGCCGTGCAGGTGGGTCACCAGCGCCGCGACAAGGCGCGACGGTCCAACCTCGTCGGCGCGCCGGGCTTGCCGGGTTCTCGGGCGGATCACGGTGCCCGTCATATCCAAACAACTGATCAGGTGCTTGGCGGGCAGACCGAAATCTATCAGAAACCGTTCATCGCCATCCTCGACAAGCGTGCAATTGCCCGCACTGCCGCTCGACAAAAAATGAAAAACCCAGCCCGTCATATCTCGCATCTTCCCATTCATGTCATCCGAATCTGATCCGAACTCTCACTCCGCGCTATAGACAAACTTCAGCGATGTCCAAATGCTCTCGGTTTTGATCTCTGGCGGCAAAGGCCCCAGATTGGCCGTCTTCAGCAGCGCGTCAATGGCAAACGAGTCGTATTGTGTAGAGCCGGTTGACTTGACAACGCGGACATTTTGAATCGTTCCGTCTCGCAGGATTTCCCATTCCACTTCGCATGTCATGTTTGGATCATTGACGCCCGGCGGCACCGTAAAATTGCTCTGGATCTTCATCCGCGCCCGCGTAGCCCAAAGCATCGAGACCATGTTCTGAGTCCGATCCAACGGCAGTGGCGCGCCCTCGACGCCTTCCGGGACGCCCGGCACCCCAATCTCCTGCCCGGCTTGGGCCTGCGCGACCTCGACATTCGACGGTGTGGCCTGCGGCAGATCATACGCGCTGACCAAGGGCTTGGCTCCCGAACCCGGTTTGTTCGTCGTTGGCGTCTTGGTTGTCTTCAAAGCCGTCGGTGTCGGCGATTTTTTCGGCTCCTTGACAGCCCCTTTCGTGGGGCTCGGCGACGGCGAAGGTTTCGCCTTGGCCTTGGGCGTCGGCGTCGGAGTCGGCTTCTTTTTGTCCGGCGTGGGAGAAGGCTTCGGGGTCTCTTTCGGAGCCACCTCCATGGTCTTCTGCGGCGTAGGCGTCGGCGGCGGAGTGGGGGTGGGCGTCGGCGTCGCTATCTTGACAGGAGTGGGCGAGGGCGTCGGCGTCGCCTCCGGTTGGGAAGTTGGGCTCGGAGACGGGGCGGACAAGGCCGGTTCCGGACTGGGTTCGGGGGTTGGCGCTGCCGGCGTGGCGGCAGCGTCAGGGGTGCCAGCAGGGACTGAAGGCTCGTCCGTCTCGGCCGGCTTCTTGATCGCATCGAGCACTTCTTGCGTCAGTACCGCGTCCAGACTGGTACCTTTGGGCAACACGATGAGTTCCATGCGTGGTGGCTTAGGCTGGGGCGAGGCGAATGTAAAGATAACAAGCATGACAAATAGCCCGCCGTGCAGCATCAGCGAGTATTTGAAATAACGGCGCATGGCGCGACGGAGGCCCTCTACTGGCTGCCTCCGGCCGGAGTGGGGGCAGGCGTTGGGGGTTTTGTCATGCTTGGTGGCTTTACGCTTCCCGCCTCGACTGGCAGGCCGACCGCTTCAATGCCCGCCCGACGCACCGCCGCGACGACTTGCACGAAGGTCTCGTACGGCACCTCCCGATCCGCCTGAATCTCGACGGCCACCTTGGCACCCGACTCGCGCTGAAGCCGCAGCCGCGTCTCTATGTCGCGCAGTGCCGACGGGGAATCGTTAAGGTAGTACTCCTGACCGCCCGGCCCGGGCTTGGGCACGACAATCGTGTACGATTGCGGAGTCCCGCCCGCGGTGAGCGCCGGCGCGCCCTCGGTCACGGTCGGCAGATCAATCTCCAGCCCGTGGCGCAGCGAGGGCGCCACGATCATGAAGGCGATGAGCAGCACAAACGCCACATCGAGCAGCGAAGTCAGGTTGATCTCCGTGACCGGACGGAGGGCTTTGCGGTGGCGGCGCATGGGTCAGGCCGCCCGGGCCGCCTGCTTGACGAGGCGCTTCTGGAAAATGTTGAGCAACTCGAGCGCAAACGCGTCCATGCGGCTTATCATGATTGCAATTTTATTTGTTAAATAGTTATAAAATATGGAGGCCGGAATCGCCGCCACCAGACCGGCCACCACGGCCACCAGCGCCGTCGCCATGCCCGGCGCCAGTTCCTGCAAGGCGGCTGCCCCGCCCGTCCGGCTCAGCGCCTGAAACGCCCCCAGAACACCCCAAACCGTTCCGAACAGGCCGATGAACGGGGCCACATTCGAGGTTGTCGCCAGAAAAATCAGGTACGACTCGAGATGGCGGATCTCCTGCGAGATGGTCCGTTCCATCACCCGCTCCAACCCCAGACGCGCCGCCGTCAGCCGCTCTTCGCGACCGTACGAACCGTCCGAGTACCAGTTCTCCAACTGCATCTCCAGATACGCCTCGCGCAGGATCAGCGCCAGCGGACTGTCGCCGTACTGCGACGATTGCCGGTACGCGTCGTCAAGGCTCCCCGTGCCGCTCATGCATTTGGCAATGAAAGCATCCGACTGGCGAAACGCCCGACGGATGACCGCGAGTTTGTAGAAGATGACGCACCAGGAAATGACCGACAGCACCAGACATCCGGTGAGGCACAACAGGCCCATGAGATCGGTGTCACGGATGGCCTGAAACAGGTTTACATGGTTTGCGGCGATCCCCGCCACGGCGAGCGCTTGGTTCAACGGGACAACTCCTTCATCATCAGCAACAGTCGCAACGGCAGCCCGCGCGCCCACGCAGGCCGCTGCCCGTCCAGCAGCGGCAGGATCTTCCACCCGGCACGCCCCCAAACGCAATGCCGAAATGCGTCGCGCCCCGCGGCGCCCCTACAGTTCGATGTCAAGCACCGCGAGGATGCGCTCGAGTTCGTCGAGCGACGAGTAATGGATGTCAATGCGCCCGCGCCCACCATCCATAGCCTTGACATCCACCCGGCACGCCAGCCGCTCCATCAGCGCCTCGCGCAACCGGGCCGTGTCAGCGTCGGTCCCGGCCCGCGGCCGCGCCTTGCGCGGCTTTTCCAACGCTTTCTGCGCCGCATGTTCGGCCGCGCGGACCGACCAACCGCCCTTCACAATCGCGTCGCGCAGATGGCGCCGTGCCGGTTCGTCCGGAAGCATGAGCAAGGCCCGCGCATGGCCGGCCGTCAGCCGCCCCGACTCCAAATCCGCCAAGAAAGGCTCCTGTAAACTCAATAATCTCAGCGCATTAGCCACGGCAGGACGACTCCGCCCCACCCGCTCGGCCACCTCCTCCTGAGACAGCCCAAACCGCTGGATCAGCGCCTCGTAGGCCCGCGCCTCTTCCACCGGATTCAGATTCTCCCGCTGCAAATTCTCCACCAGCGCATAAGCCAGGAGTTCCTCGTCGGACAGCGAGACCTCGATGGCGGGGATTTCGGTCAGCCCGACGCGCTGCGCGGCGCGCCAACGCCGTTCGCCGGCCACCAAGATCCATGCGCCGTCGCGGCGCATGACGGCCACCGGTTGGATCACTCCGCAGGAACGGATGGAGGCCGCGAGACTGTCCAAGGCCGCGTCGTCGAACGCTTGTCGCGGCTGAAGGGGATTGGGCCGGATCGCACCGACAGGAATCCGCCGTACTCGTTCACCCTCGAAGGTCTCCGCGGCGGCGGGCGCGGTTGTCACCGGCACACCGACGGCAGCCGGTGTCGGCGTCTCCGCCGCGGGACGCGACGGAAACAGTGCCCCCAGCCCCTTACCGAGCGCCCGCTTTTTCGACTGCATGAATGACCTCCTCTGCGAGAGCGATGTAATTTTGGGCTCCGATCGAGCGAAAATCGTAGAAAATGACGGGTTTGCCGTGGCTGGGGGCCTCAGCCAACCGAACCGACCGCGCAATGGCCGTCTGGAAAACCCGCCCCGGAAAATAAGCCCGAACTTCGTCCACCACTTGCCGGGCAATGTTCAGGCGCGCGTCATACATCGTCATGACAATCCCCAGAATGTCGAGCGTCGGGTTCAAGCCGGCGCGCACCCGCTCAATAGTGTCCATCAGCATCGAGAGCCCCTCGAGCGCGTAATACTCGCACTGGACGGGGATGATGAGCCGTTCGCAGCCGGTGAGCACATTGAGCGTCAGGAGTCCGAGCGACGGCGGCGCATCCACGAGGACATACTGGTAGCGGCTGGCCACCGGTTCCAGCGCCAAGCGCAGCCGATGTTCGCGCCGGGCCAGTTCCATTAACTCCAGTTCGGCACCGTACAGGTGAGGCTCGGACGGGACCAGGTCGAGTTGCTCGACAAAAGTTGTCCGGATGGCCTCGGCCATGGGCAGCCCATTGATGAGCACATCGTAACTGGACCGCCCGTCGCGCTCGATGCCGAGAGCGGAGGTGGAGTTGGCCTGCGGGTCCATGTCCACCAGCAACACACGCCGATTCGCCGCCGCAAGGCATGCGGCGAGGTTGACGGCGGTGGTCGTTTTGCCGACGCCGCCCTTCTGATTGACGAATCCGATAGTGGTCACGGTCAGGCGCCTTGATCAGAGCGGTAGGTCGTGGCCCCGCGCAGGCACCCGGCGGGGCAAGCAGGCGAATCCTTCCGAGGTCCCCGCAGCGGTGTAAAGCGGAATGTGCGCCGCACCGTGGTTGGGGCGAGATCGAGGCCCGCGCCCCAACCTGTTTCATGTGAAACATTCCGCAACCCTTGCGCCGGCTGTTTCATGTGAAACACGGTCGCTCAGTCGCCTGCTTTCTTCGCCGCAGACTCGGTGCTCTTACTTTCGGCCGCCGCCTTGGCCTCGCCTGCTTTCGACCCGGACGAACTCTCGCCCTTGCTCTCCCCCTTCGAGTCGCCGTCCTTCGACGGCTTCCCGCCCTTGTAGTCGGTGATGTAAAAGCCGCTGCCCTTGAAGATGAGGCCCGTCCCCGCGCTCAGCAGCCGCTTCAAGCCGCCGCCACACGCCTCACAGGTCACCCGCGGCTCTTCCGAAATCCACTGAAAATACTCGAAACGCCCTCCACAGGCCTCACACTCATATTCATAAGTCGGCATAGATGCTACCCCGGATTTTCCGTTGCAAAGTCGCTTTACTATACAGCAAGTGCTCCCCCTGACATTCGCTCACGCCGCCGGGCAACGACAACTCTCGAACCGTGACGACCGTCCTCCTCATAGGAACAGGACCTCTCTTCGCGCCGGATGTCCGTGTCTTCAACGGGCAAGCCTTGCGCACTTGGCACTTCGCCAAACCCCTCCTCGCCGCCGGCCATCTCGTAGACCTCGTGGTCCTGCCCGTCGAAGGCCAGCCGCCACCCGAACCCGGAGGCGACATCCTCCTCGAACGCGAGCACGCCGGAACCCAGTACCTGCTCGTCAACCGCACCGACGCCAACGACATCCTTCAAACCCTCCAGCAAATCCACGACGCGTCGCCCTACGAGGCCATCGTCGCCGTCAACCACAACGCCGCCGTCCACGCCTGCCGGCTCGCCACCCGCCTGCCTCTCTGGGCCGATCTCAACGGCTACATGATGGGCGAAGCCCAAACCAAAGGCCTCGTGTACAACTCCGACGAGTACCTGCTCCACTTCTGGCAACGCATGCGCATCATTCTTCGGCGCGCGGATCGCTTCTCAACCGTCTCCCACAAACAAATGTACGCCACCGTCGGCGAACTCGCCGCCGTCGGACGCCTCAACCGCCACACAGCCAGTCACAATTTTGTCTCTACCATCCCCAACGCAGCCAGCGAAGACTTCCTGGCCTTGGCTCCGCCAGCCAACACGCCCCACTCCGAACGACGATTTCGCGGACGCCTTTTTCCCGCCGACGCCTTTGCCGTCCTCTGGAGCGGCGGCTTCAACACTTGGACCGACACCCGCACGCTCGCCGCCGCCCTATCACTGGCTATGGAGCAGGAACCGCGCATCCACTTTGTCGCCACCGGAGGCGCCATCCCCGGCCACGACGAAATCACCTACGAGTCGTTCGTCCATGAAATGCAAAAGACCGGCTTTCTGGATCGCTGTCACATGCTGGGGTGGGTGGAGGCCCGCGACTTACCGGCGCTTTATTCTGAATGCGATCTCGGCATCAACATTGATGGTCGAAATTACGAGACCCTTCTCGGCGCCCGAAACCGCCTGACCAACATGATGGCCATCGGTCTGCCTGTTCTCACGACCTTCGGCACCGAAATCAGCGAAATCATCGAGGAACACAAACTCGGCTATGTCGTTCGGATTGGTCAAGTTGAAGAACTTGTCGGCGCGCTCGTCAAAGCCTGCCGCAGTGTTACCGATCGCCGCCTGTTCGCCGCTCGCGCCCGAAAGTTCTGCGCCGAGCATTTCTCCTACGACGCCACCACCCGGCCCCTCCAGCATTGGCTCGCGTCGCCAACCTTGGCTCCGGATAACGCAGAGAAAGCCCGCTTGTTTCCGCAAGAGAAACATCTCGACCGGATTTCCCTCAATCCACTGGAAGAGGAACAGCGGGTGGCCTCGGAATTCGACTTGCCCCGCCTTGTCGAGGCCCAACGAGACCTCAACCTCCTTCGGCAAAAACGACTCTATCGGCTCTACAAAAAAATCTTCGGGCG
This sequence comes from Candidatus Sumerlaeaceae bacterium, assembly GCA_026418615.1. Classification (GTDB taxonomy): domain Bacteria; phylum Sumerlaeota; class Sumerlaeia; order Sumerlaeales; family Sumerlaeaceae; genus JAOAAY01. Next base: position 37,340 of record JAOAAY010000011.1, read on the forward strand.
TTCTTGATTATTTCGCCGGTAGAATCGTAAACTCCGCGGCCTTGACATCCTTGAGACGACCACTGCTCTCGACTTCCTGATAGACAAGCACGCCACCGACGCTCGGGACTCCGGTGGTCTTGCTATCCAACGGGTCAAGAGTCAACTCGATGACTGCCGGCTTCGTGTACACGGGGATTCCCCCGACTTGGCCGTCTGGAGCCGAAACCGTCGGGTGACTCACATTGTAGCGATCCTGCTCAAATGGGAAAAACGCCAGTTTCCTTTGAGTCTCCCCCTTGTCAGCGCCAACGAGCGTCATGCCATCTGCCTTGACATTTATCACGGCTTTAAGAAGGTTGCCACTCGGCTCGACAGAACCACTAAGCCACGCTGGAGGCTCCTTGGCTGGTACGCGGGCCGAATATCGCTCGAACAGAGTTGCCTCTTGGGCTTGGCCGGGTCCCACCGGCAGTTTCAGCGTCAATTTCTCTTTGCCCGGAATGCAGCGATCCGAGCACATGAGCCACTTGGCATCGGCGACTAACTCGACTTCGCTGCCCGCTAATGCGTCGGCCGGCACTTCGATGTCCGTCATCAGCAAAACCTGCTTGGCGTAACCGTACGAGGTCAGCGGTCCCGGAGAGGTGAAAACAATTGGTGCCGGGTACAGCGTCGGTCCGGCCTTGTAACCTGTCGGTACGGTCCATTTGACCTCCGTGGCAAACCCGCTCTCACCCGGATTTTCCCAATAAATATGCCAATCCGGGGCAATGTCAAAAAGCACGCCCACACGGACGGTTTTCCCCGGCTCTAATGCTGTTCGACTTGACAAGGCTTTCGTCTTGACGATGTCGGCGACGGCTTCCGGTTCGGCCGACACGGCCGACACGAAACCAAACATCAGCAGTAAACCAAGAACTGACGGGGCGAGAAAACGATGGCGCACAGGTCATCCTCCATTGAGCGGGTCTCGAACATTCGGTAAAGGGGAGAGCAAGTCACGGGCCAAGCCGGGTTGCTCAGCGCGCGATGCGCAGCACGACTTTTTGGCTCTGCGAGACGGTTTTGCCGACGAGCGGCTCCTGCGAGATCACGCGGCCTCCGGTCGCGTCGGGCGGATCGAGGACAATATCCGTGATCCCCATGCGGGCGAGCATCTGCCGCGCCTCTTCAGCCGAGCGGCCGGACAGGTCGGGCATTGTCAGTCCGGCACCCGGCGGGCCGCTCGAGACTAATAGGTTCACCTTGCCGGCCTGATCGAGCCCTTTGTTAGGCTCGGGGTTCTGATTGATCACTGTATCGCGAGCCGCCCGGTCGCTCTCGATATAGGTGATGTCGCCTACCTCCAGATTGGCCCCCTTAATCTTGTTGATGGCGTTTTCACGCGTTTCGCCGACCACATCCGGCACAATAAAACTGGCCCGCCCACTGGCCACCGTCACGCGAACAACACCACCTTTTTTGCCTTTCGACCCAGCGGGGGGCCGCTGGTCAATGATTTCGCCCGGGGCCACCAGCACGCTCGGCTCCGCTCTCTCCCGGATCACCGACAGACCCCGCTCGGACAGGATCTCGACGGCACTCTCCAGTTTCATTCCGCGAACATTGGGAATGAGCACTTCGGGTGTCATGATGTAGAACTTGACAGCATGATAGCCGATGACCGCGGTCAGCCCCATCACGATGATGGTAACCAAAAACATTCGGAAAATCAGGCCAATGAACCCGAACACCCAGGAGAAAAAACCGAACCGGCCGCGCGAACTGCGGCGGGGGAGTCGGGCGATGCGCATTTGCTCTCGGAGGATGCGCCTGCGAAGCGCGGCCCCCTTGTGTCCGGATGGGCGCGCGGCAGGTTGAGCCGGCGATTCCTCGGCGTCGGGAGCCATTTGCGGCTCGGGCGAGGGTTGAGAGCCCCGGGCGTCCGGCTCGCGCAACTTGATGCTGGGCATCCGCAGGGTATCGCCAGCCGTGGCCGTTTCCTCTGGCCGCACGGCTCGCATGGTAGCCGTCGTGGGGGTGTCATCGGACTCGAAGTCGGGCGGCCGCGAGAGGGCGGTCATCCGCGGCACCGTGTCGTGACCGCCACCCGGAACAGCCGATCCGGAGGAGTCGGCGGGCCCCGCCTCACCAAAATCCAGCGTGGATTGCCCCACGGTGGGCGTGGCGTGCGGGGAGGCGTCGGGATCGTGCCCGCGGTGGTGTTTGCGTTTGCGGCTCATGCGGCTTGGTCTGGTGTGCGTCGCAGCATGCTGAGACTAACCAGCGGAGCAAGCAAAACTTCGGACAACCGGCCCTCAGCCTTTCACCGCGCCCACGGTGAGCCCCTTGGTCAGATGTTTTTGGAAAAGGAAAAACACCGCGACCATGGGGATGGACGCCAGCAGCGCGGCGCTCATCACGACACCGATGTTGCGTGCGCCGGCGGTGAACTGCAGCGTTTTCAGCCCCACCTCCAGCATGTACATGTCCTGCGAGTCGGTGATGATCAGCGGCCATAGAAACGCTTTCCAAGCCCCGATGAAGGTGAAGATGGCCCACACGGCCAGGATCGGCTTGCTCAGCGGCAGGATCACACGGCCGAAGATGCCGATCTCCGTGCAGCCGTCAATGCGCGCCGCGTCCTCGAGCGTCCCGGGCAGGCTCTGGATGTACTGCTTCATGAGAAAGATGCCCACAGGCGCGGCCACCATGGGCAGGATGACAGCCAGAAAACTGTTGTGCCACTTCAGCACGCCTGTGAAGAGCAGGAAAAGCGGGATGACCGTGACCTGGCCCGGGATCATGATCGTGCCGATGACCAGCCAGAACATGGTTTTTCTGCCCGGAAAGTCTATTTTGGCAAAAGCGTAGCCTGCCATGGCGTTGAGCAGCACGCTCAGCACGGTGGTCGCCACGGCGATAAACAGCGTGTTCTCGAACCACAGCAGCAGGCGACCGCCGGGCACGGGCTCGCGGGCGCGTTGGGGGTCGGCCGGACGAATGGCGCGCACGCCCGCAAACAGCCAGCCGTGAACGGGCGCACGCTCAAACTCGTCGCGCGGCATCGCCGTGACATCAAACAGCCCCGTCCGCCGCTGCGGCTCGTGAAAATTCTCAAGGGTGAAATAGGTGCGCATCCAACTGCCCAGTTGCGACGGGCTCGTCAGTGTCCCGACCGAGAGGGCCGAGAAGGTCCCCCCCATCGGAACCGCCCGCTGGAGTTCCGATTGCGGCGTGAACGCGCACAGCACCATCCAAACCATTGGCACCATGAGCAGCAGGGCAAGAGCCGTCAGGAAAACAAAAGCGACGGCGCGCCCCAGCCTGCTCCAAAAGCCCCGCGGATTGCTCATCGGTGCCGACCCTCGCGCGCCCCAACCGAACAATCAAGAGCCCGCCTGCACCGAAACGCGACCAGCCTCCTTACGGGGTCGCCCGGGCCTGATCGGCCCACGCATAGCGGTACATTTCAAACAGGTGCATGCTCAGCGTGCTGCCGGCGAACCGGAACGGATCGCGGGCTTCGGCGAGATGGATGAATTCGTCCGAGAGAAAGCGCGCTGCCGCCGTTGGCGGCAACCGCAGCCGACGATCCAGCAAAAACTCCCGCTGCGCAAAGAAACTGAAACCCGAAATAAAAATCATGCACACCGACGCGTCGAGTGCCATCTCGCGCAGGGCTTCGATTTCGAGGACAAGGTTTCGCCAGCCGGCCTGCTGGTCGGGGAAGTCGAGATAGAGGACCGGCTCGCGCGAGCCGGCCGCGGCGCGCAGGAGGGCCGCCGCATCGGGGGTGTCGCGCTCGCAGAGTGCGTGCACTCGCGGCAGGTCTGCCGGCGCAATATCCGGCCGGATCTCGCCGCGCGCCAGCCGTTCGGCGCGCGCCGCCTCCAGCACCGCTGCCTCCAGCCGCGCCCGCATGGGCATGCCAAAATCCGCCACCTCGACAAGCGCCGACGGCGGATCCGCCAACAACGCCACGGCGTGGTCCGGCTGGTCAGCGCGCAGCGCCGCCTCAACAGCCTCCAGATACGAAAGGGCATTCGACCATTTTTCTGTATGCCGCCAAAACATAAGCCATACCCTGCACCCGACCGCTATCGGCAATAAACCGGAATTTGCAGCGATGATCCCGGCCTTGCCGTGCGCACCGATTCTGGCTTGCCGCGCGCGCCTTTGCCGGATTGAGTCGCCATGCATGGCAGGCGACGCGTCCAGACACATCCGGCTGCGCATCAACACACCGGCAGGCGAACCGGCGATTGGTCCGGGCAAGGCCGACTTGTTGGAACAAATTGCCCGGACTGGCTCGATCTCCGCCGCAGCGCGCGCCCTGGGGATGTCCTTCCGCCGGGCATGGACGCTGGTTCAAATCATGAACTCCGCCTTCAGAGACCCGGTCGTAGTTTGCGATACCGGAGGCGTGCGCGGCGGCGGCGCGCGGCTGACGGCCAACGGCCGCCGGATCCTCGCCGACTACCGCGCAGCGGAGCAGGCCGCTCTGCAAGCGGCGCTCCCTCACATCCGCCGCATCCGACGGCGCATGACCAGGGACTGACGCCGCGCACCCGATTGGCTTTGACAAGCGCAGCCCGCCGAGGGCGTTATGCATGACCAAACATAACGGAGCCGCGATCCTTGCCGTGACGCCACAAACGCAAATCCCGCCGGCGGGCTGCAACCGCGACCACCGGGCTTTCACGCTTGTTGAACTGCTGATTGTCGTCGCGATCATCGCCATCCTTGCGGCGATTGCCATGCCCAACTATCTTGAGGCACAGACAAGGTCCAAGGTTTCACGAACCAAGGCAGACATGCGAAGCCTGGCTGCCGCCATCGAGGCTTACCGCGTGGACACCAATCATTACCCGCCGCCCTACGGCGTGGCCGTTGGCGGTCGCGATTCGCTTTCGATCCTGTCAACCCCGCTGGCCTATATCACCTCGGGCAAACTGCTCGACCCGTTTGCATCCCAGAACCCCGCCATCAACCGCGTGGCGCTGACCTACGAAGCCATGAACGCCTTCAACCAGATCATCGAGTCGCCCGCGCTGCCGCCGTACTCGGTGGCGCCGTCCGACCCTACGGCTCAGCCCACCATGTGGTGGTGGGTCGCCTCGCGCGGACCCAACCAGCGCTACGACGGTTTTGGTGTCGCTCCCAACCCGAGCATCCAACAGGCGATCTATGAGGCGGACCTGAACCCCGGCGCATGGCTGGGGATGGTGTACGATGCCACAAACGGAACGGTCAGTCGCGGCAATATCTATCGCGCCGGTGGCGCAGTGGCGGGGTTTGCCGGCCGCTCGATGATGCGCTGATCCCGCACCGGCTGGCCACGGCCTATTTGAGGAGACGGCGTGTGTGGGAACTTTATGACGAACTGATCGAGTCAGTGCCGGCAGACTTGGCGGTGGAGGAGTGCGTCGCCGGACTGCACTGGACGCTCGTCCGGTCTGCCGGCACCGGTGCAGCCATGACGCCGCCGTTTGCGCACGGCATGTCGGTCACCGCTGCAGGCCGCCTTGTGGGCCTGCCGGTGCGTGATCTGGCCGCCCGCATCAAGTCGTGGAATCCGCTGGATGCCGCGCTGGGGCTGGCCGCCATCAATTCGTATGTCAACACCGAGGCGCAACTCGCCCGCGCTTTCGGGCCGCAACCCGGCCGCCACACCGCCAATATCTTCGACGCCCTTCGCGGCCAACTTCGCGGGCGCCGGGTGGGTATCGTGGGTCACTTTAGGGGTGTCGAGTCGCTGCGCGAGATGTGCGACCTGACCATTTTCGAACTGGCGCCGCAGGAGGGAGACCTGCCGGCGGTGGCCTGCGAGTATCTGCTTCCGTCCATGGAATATGTGTTTCTCACCGGCACAACCCTGCTCAACAAGACCCTGCCGAGGCTGCTTGAGTTGTGCCGCGGTGCGCGCGTGGCCATTGCCGGGCCCAGCACCCCCATGTCGCCCGTGCTGCTGGCCCGCGGCGCCGAGTGGGTCGCGGGCACCGTGATCCTCGACCCGCAAGTTGTCTTCCGCCAGATCCGCGAGGGCGGCGGACATCATGACTTTGCCGGCTCGGAGACCCAGATGCGCTTGTATGCGCGCGGGGACGCCTTGGCCGGCGCGCGCGGCGTGACGGGATGATGTCGTCGTCCAAATCCCCGACCGGCGGAGACGCCGCCGTGATTTCCTTCGCGCGGCAGCCCTCAGCCGTGATGGCCTGTCTCGTCGTATTGCTGGCCGCCGCGGCGACCCTGTCGCTGTTTGCAGGCCGCTACGCGGTCTCGGCGCGCGATGTTGTGTCGGTGCTGATGCGCCTTGCGCGCGGCGATACCATGGCGGCGATGGACAGCGCACAAGCCGTCCTGCTGCATGTGCGCCTGCCGCGCATCGTTGCAGCCATCGCCATCGGCGGCGCACTCTCTGCCGCAGGGGCTGCCTATCAGGGCATGTTCAGAAATCCTATGGTGTCGCCTGATATTCTGGGGGCTTCCGCCGGGGCCTGTTTCGGCGTGGCCCTCGGCATTCTGCTGGGCTGGCCTGTAGCGGCAGTTCAAGCCGTTGCGTTCGTTTGCGGGTTGGCCGCCGTCGCCCTCACCTGCACCATCAGTTCCCGGCTCAGCCGCGATCCGGATTCCATCCTTGTCCTTGTGCTGGCTGGCATCGTCGTGGGCGCGGTGTTCATGTCGCTGGTCATGCTCGTCAAGTCCGTGGCCGACCCGTACAGCAAACTGCCTGCCATCACTTTCTGGCTGATGGGCAGTCTGGCGGCCGTGACCGCCCGGGATGTGCCGCTGCTGGCCGTGCCGATCCTGGGCGGGCTGGTCCCCCTGATGCTGCTGCGCTGGCGGCTCAATGTCCTGTCGCTGGGGGATGACGAAGCCCGCGCCTTGGGTGTGAACACGCAGCGCCTGCGGCTGGTTGTCGTGACCTGCTCCACGCTCATGACTGCGGTGACGGTTGCCGTGGGCGGCGTCGTGGGATGGGTGGGACTGGTGATTCCGCATGTTGCGCGCATGTTGGTGGGGCCGGATTTCCGGTTTCTGCTTCCGGGGGCCTTGCTGCTCGGCGGCGCCTACTTGCTCTTGGTGGACGCGCTGGCGCGCAGCGCGCTGGCCACCGAGATCCCGCTGGGCATACTGACTTCGCTGATCGGCGCGCCCGTGTTCATCTATTTGCTGGCACGCGTCAAGCGGGGGGGTTGGGCATGAGGCTCGAAGTCCGCCATCTCGATTGCGGATACGGCACCCACGCGGTTGCGCGCGATGTCTCGCTGACGGTGAACGGGGGAGAGGTCGTGTGTTTGCTCGGACCCAACGGATCGGGCAAGACCACCCTGTTCAAGACCGTGCTCGGCTTGCTGCGCCGTCTTGCTGGCAGTATAACCCTTGACGGCTCGGAAACATCCCACTGGAGCCAGAACCGGCTGGCGCGCGAAATCGCCTATGTGCCTCAGTCGCACACGCCGCTGTTTCCGTATCGTGTCCTCGATGTGGTCGTCATGGGCCGCGCTGCCCGTCTGGGCCTGTTCGCCGCCCCCGGCCGGCGTGATCTGGAACTGGCCCGGGCCGCCCTCGACGAGGCCGGCATCGGCCACCTTGCCGGGCGTCCCTACACGGAAATCAGCGGCGGAGAGCGCCAGATGGTACTCATCACCCGGGCGCTCGTGCAGGAGGCCCGCCTGCTGGTCATGGACGAGCCCACATCCAACCTCGATTTCGGCAACCAGGTTCGCGTCTTGCGCCGCATGCGCGATCTGGCAGCCGGGGGAATCGGGATTCTGATGACCACGCACTACCCCAACCATGCGCTGATTTGCGCCGACCGGGTGGCCATCCTGCACGACGGACATATGGTGGCTCAAGGCGCGCCGGCCGAGGTCATTACGGAACAGATGTTGTCCGCCATCTATCGGGTTGATACGCGCATTCACCGCCTCGGGGGCGGGCACGAATCGCCGGCGCTCGTCTGCACTCCGCACCTGGGAGCCAAGCGACTATGACCGGACGCATCGCGCGGCTCGTGGCCCTCGCGCTGACGCTGACCGTTTGGGGCGGCCCCGCCAGGGTTGGCCACGGTGCCACACCCGACGCGGACGCTGCCGCCCGGCGCCCAACGCGGCTCATGGAGGACATGGTCGGCCGCACCGTGGAGATTCCACTTAATATCAAAAAGGTTTATTCTACCAGTCCGGCGGGAACTGTGCTCGTGTATGTTCTTGCACCGGAGTTGCTCGCCGGCTGGAACTATCCGCTCACTCCCGCCGAACAGGCATGGATTCCCCAACCGTACCGGTCGTTGCCCGTCCTTGGCGGATGGTTCAGCACCGGCGTGACCGCGAATTTGGAGGAGATTGTGCGGGCACGCCCGGATTTGATCCTCAGCATGGGCACGACCGACACCCTTTCCGTGTCGCAGAGCGAACGGCTGCAGCAGCAGAGCGGAATCCCCGTGCTGATGATGAGCGGGCATTTGGAGCAACTGCCCGCGGCCCTCGAGTTTGCCGGGCGTTTGTTTCAGTGCTCCCAACGCGCCACACAACTGGCCGGGTATGCCGCCCGAGTCCTTGCCGAAGCGCGTGCCGCGGCCGCCTCGCAAACGCCGCGCGTGCGCATCTATTATGCGCAAGGGCCGCGCGGACTCGAAACCGACCCGGCAGGGTCCTATCACACCGAAATCCTTGACCTCCTCGGCGGTATCAATGTGGCCCAAGGTCTGCCCCGATCCGGCAAAGGGCGTGTCACCGTGTCGCCGGAGCAAGTTCTCGCCTGGGATCCTGACCTGATTATCGCGGGATACGACACGGGCCGGCAACCGAACTTGCAGCGCGGGCGGCTGACTGAAGACCCGGTCTGGCGTCAATTGAAAGCCGTCCGACAGGGGCGCGTCGTGGTGACGCCTCAAGTGCCATTCAACTGGTTTGATCGGCCGCCGTCGGTGAATCGCCTCATTGGCGTCCGCTGGGTGGGGCGGCTTTTACATCCGAAGGCGTTCGGCGGCGACCTCCGGAAGGATGTATGTGAATTCTATAAACTCTTTTACCGGCTCGAACTGACCGACGAACAGGTTGACGACCTCCTGCGCTTCGCCCTGCCATCCGCCGGGCCCGACCCGGAGTAGCGCGGGATGACTGCGGAACTGGCCGGATGTTTCGGACCCGCACCGCCGCCGCGCGGGGCGAAATGGATGCTCTCGGGAGCGATTCAATCAGGCAAAACCACAGGTCTCGAGCGCCTCATCCACGCCTTGCGGCAGGCCACGCCGCCATGGCGCGTCGGCGGACTGGTGTGTCCCGGGATTTATCATGCCGGCAGCAAGGTGGCCTGCCGGGGCTACTGCTGCCTGAGCGGCGAGTCGTTTGTGCTCGGCATCCGGCAACCGCTGTCCGACGATGTCCGCGAGTCGCTCGAGCAGGAGTTCGGCGCAGGCTGCTGTCACCAACCTGGTCAGGTTGTTGGTTCATGGCTGCTGTTTGACAGCGGATTGGGGCGCGCGGCCGCGGCGATCACGCAAGCCGTCAAGGCTTCCTGCGATTTGGTCGTCGTGGACGAATTTGGCCCGCTGGAACTCGATGGCCGCGGCCTTCGGGCTGCCGTGGATCAGGCTGTCGCTGCGGGAGCGCCGCTGCTTCTTGTTGTAAGAGAAACTCTTGTCGAGCCGGTGCGACACCTGTACGGCGAATTTCACCTGTTGCGGGTGCCGGGGGAAAAACCACCCGTGGCACGGCCCGATTCGAATTGAATCGTCCGCTCCGGTGGCGTGTTATCCGTGTCCGGTTTCAGACGATGCGCCGCATTGCCGTGATCATCTTCGTTGTCCTGTTGGCGGTATTCAGCGTCGCCGCCACATTTTATGTTTCCTATCTTCAGGACCGTCGCAAACGCCCGGTGCCGCTGGCCGGGGACTCGGAGGTGCCCGAGGTGGTCAGTCCTGCTGATCTGTTGCAACCGCCGGCGGAGGTTGCCGACGCCGGGACATCTCCCACCGCCACGGCCGCGACGCCGGTTGCGCGGGAAGTCATTGTATATCCTGACTGGACACCGGGCAGCGACAGTGTCAAGGAGGCACGGCCTGTGAGCGACAATGGCGGCTATGTGCGGCCGCTCTGGTCGCCGGTCGGACTCGACATCGTCTTCACGCGGGCCGACGGGCGCGGGCTTTATGTCACCGCGCCTAACAAGCCTGATGTCCGCGTGCTGTCGAGCGATCCCGGCGTTGGGCGCGCGCCGCGATGGAACATAGACGGCATGAGCCTGCATGTGCGCGAGCCGGACGGACAGTATTCCAACATCATGATTACCGGCGAAAAATATCCGGCGCCACCGATTTTCGAAAAGGTTTTCGAGCGCGACGGCGTGATCTATTTCCAGCCCGATGTGGACCAGCCCCCGCGCCGCGTCTCCGGCAGTCAGGATCGCTTTCGCTCGCCCGTTCTGTCGCCGGACGAAACCCGCGTGGCGTACATTGGACTCCAAACAGGAATTTATTTGTCGCCCGTGGACGGCTCGGAGGCCATCAGCGTGGGCCGTGGCTTCAACCCCTCCTGGCTGCCGGACTCCTCCGGAATTGTCTACGACATCCCTACGGGCGACGCCAACGCCGTGGTGGATGCCGACCTGTGGTACGCCTCGGCCGACGGAACAGAGCGGACGAACCTGACGAACACGCCCGGCGTCATGGAGGTCGAGCCGCATGTGTCTCAGGATGGCGAGCGGATCGCGTTCAGCAGCGGCGGCACGATCTATGTGGGACGCTTCGACCGGCCTGCGCGCGCTGTGACAACGCCGCGATGAACGCTCTGCCGCCCATGAATGATGCAACAAGTGGCTGTTCCCAATTGTTTTTCCGGAGGTCCCCTGTCCCGTGATGTCGTCACGCTGGCTCCCCGTTGTTCCGGCCGCAGCGGCCGTTGCTTTTCTTTGCGCAGAACCGGCGCAAAGTTCCGACACAAAGGTCTCAACCGCCACCGTAGTGTTTGACGCGGCGGCCTCGACATCCACCGACTTTCTCAGCGATGACGAATGGCGGCGGCTGCCGCGCGAGGAGCGCCGCCGGCGCGCCCGTGCCAGTTATCTCGCCCGCATCGAACCGACGGGCGTCGTCTCGGCCGAGCGGCTCGACCAATATATCCAGCGCTTTCGCGACACCAATGTGTATGACACCCGCCTGTACCTGTTCCGGGTGACGGCGCAAGTGGAGCCGGGGACGACCGGCACAGTCCGTCTGCGCGGGGAGGTCAATGTCCCGCAGTACCGCTCCGGTGTCGAGGAGTCTCTGCGGATGCTCGGCTTCACGGTGGCAGAGAACGCGATTGCCGTGCTGCCGGACGCATCGCTCGGCCCTGACAGATATGGGTTTGCCACCACGGCTGCCGCTACGCTCCGACGCGAGCCGCGCCACGATGCCGAGCAGGTCAATTCCGTGGCCCGCGGCGGTTGGGTGCGGCTGTTGCGCCCAGCCCGGCCCGACGACATGGCCCGCGCCGGCGCCCGCCTCGAGGGATCATGGTTCCTCGCCCAGACCTTCGAGGGATACCTCGGCTTCGTACCGGCGGAACAGATCCGCCGCGCTCCGAAACTCAGCGCCATTGCCGCCACACTCACCCGACCTCTCGCGCTGCCGGAAACCGGCACCACCCTGCCGCTCGGCACGAACCTCGTATCCACGCCTGCCGGATATCGGGTCGGGGGCAGCGACGAGGCATTGCCACCCGACGCGCCGATTGCGCCGTTGCACGGTGCGGCGCCAACCAAAGAGGAAATCCTCAAGACACTCGAGCCCCTGATGAATGTGAAATATGTTTGGGGCGGAGTGACCGATGGCGGCATTGATTGCTCCGGGTTGTCGCAGTTTTACTTCCGATCGCGGGGCATTGTGCTGCCCCGCGATGCCGTCCAGCAGGCCATCGTCGGGCAAATCGTCGCTTGGGGCCGCGATGTCGTGACCGACGCTCAGCCCGGCGACTTGATTTTCTTTGTCAGCGAACAGGGGCGTGTCAGCCATGTCGCCATCTCGCTCGGCGGTGGTCAGATTGTCCACTCGTCCCGCGACCGCGTGAAACTCGGAACCCTCGACGACCGTGAGGACGAAACCGATGCGCGAAGCCTTGCCGAACGGGCACTGTTCGCCCGGCGGGTGTACTGAGACCGCAGAGGCTGTTGACGCCAACCGCAAAAAAGCGCATCAAGTGCGGTTACATCATCTTTCCCGGGAGAAACACCCCGATGCCGCTGACCGTAGGCGCCCTTGCAGGCGTGGTGGATGAAATCGCTCCGTTCCGGCTGGCTTATGACTGGGATAATGTCGGGCTGCTTTTGGGCAACCCGGACAGGCAGGTGTCGCGGGTTTTACTGGCACTCGAGGCCGATGCCGGCTCCATCGCCTCAGCGCGCCGGCTCGGGTGCGAAGTCATCCTGAGTCACCATCCGCTCATCTTCCGGCCGTTGCGCCACCTGCGCTATGATTCGCCCCAAGTGCGCCTGATCGCGGAATTGGTGCGTGCGGACATCGCGCTCATCGCGGCCCACACAAATCTCGACCGCGTCGTTCATGGGACGAGCGGCGCCCTGGCGGCTCGCCTCGGACTGCGCAATGTTCGCGTCTTCGCGCCTGCGCCGGATCAGGATCTGTTCAAATTCACGGTTTTTGTGCCGCACGACTACACGCCAAAGATTATCGAAGCGATCCATCGCGGTGGCGGCGGACGCATCGGCAACTACACGCACTGCACCTTCCGATCGCCCGGCACAGGCACCTATGTGCCCGGCGAGAACGCCAAGCCTTTTGCCGGCAGCCACGGCCAACTCGAGGAGGCTGCCGAGGACCGGCTGGAGGCTGTCGTGCCAAGGCGTGCGTTGGGCGCACTCCTGCGCGAGGTGCGCCAGGCTCATCCCTACGAGGAAATGGCTTACGATGTTTATCCCCTTGCCAACACAAATCCGGCGCACGGCGATGGCGCACTCGGCGAGTTGCCTGCCCGAACCACGGTGGGGCGGCTGGCTGCGCAATTGCATGGTTTATGCGGCGCCGATGCGACGGCAGTCGTCGGCGACACGGCCGCGCCCGTGCGCACAGTAGCCATTTTCACGGGCAGCGGCGGCTCCAGCCTCGGGCAAATTCCCCCGGGGACAGCCGATGTGATCATTACCGGGGAACTGGGCTATCACCAAGCATGCGAGGCCCGCGACCGCGGTCAGGCGGTGATCTGTCTCGGCCATGCGGCTTCAGAAAAAATCTTTGCCAGCCACCTGCGCGCAGTCCTCGCTGCTCATCCTGCGGTGCGTGCCGCGCAACTGAAACTCGAGGTGTACGAGGATTTTCCCGATCCGCTGCAAGTCGTGGCCGCCGCGAAACCACGCCGCCGGAGAAAACGCTGATGCTTACCCTGATCGAACGCCTTCGTGATCTTCAGCAGATGGATGCCGAGTTGCGCAAACTCGAATCCGAACAGCGCGCGCTGCCTGCACAAATTGATCGCCACCGGAAGGAAATCGCCCGGCGGGCAGCGGAGATTGCACATCTCGAAGCGCGCCGCAGGGAAACTGCCGTCAGGCGACAAACACTCGAGTCAGATTTGAAAACCCGCGAAGCCCAAGCCACGAAATTTCGCCAGCAGCAATTGCTGGTGCGCACGCCCAAGGAACTCGACGCGATCACTCACGAGATAGAAAAGTGCGAATCCGACATTTCGCGGCTGGAGGATGAGATTCTCGCGCTGATTGAGTCAGAGGAAAAACTGGCCGCCGAGTTGGCGCGGCTGGAGGCGGCGCGCCGCACACAGGATGAGCATTCAGCAGAGCAAATCCGCATTCTCGAAGCCCTCCTCGCGGAGAAGGAGCAACTCGCCAGAACTCTCCGGGCCGATCGAACCGCTGCGCTCGAACGCCTCGATGAGTCGCTGCGTCCAACTTATGAATGGCTGCTGAAAACCCACGGCCCGACCGCGGTGGTCAAACTCGATGGCGAGGCCTGCGGCGGCTGCGGCGCCCTTTTGCCCGCAAGCCTTGCCATGCGCGTTGGTACCGATGAAAAACCTCACCAATGTCCGCACTGTAACCGGTTCTTGTTCCGACCCGCGGGCCTTGGATCGTCGTGACCGTTTCGAGGTTCATCAACCTTCACACAACCCCTCCCAGCCTGTGGAGAACCTTGTGGATTTGTGGATAAGATGGCCAATTTCATCATTCTGTAACAGGGCTTCTCCCCCCGGATTAGCCTCGAGCCCGCACCAATTCATGGTCGGTTTATCCACAGACTTTTGGACGGCTTGTGAAGAATTTGCCGAGTGTCATGGCAAAGTCGAATCTGGCGTTCCCAACATGTGGAAATCTCGGACATTCCCCCACGGTTTGCTCACAAGGGAAATCACATCTTAATTACTGATTTGCTTATACTTACGAGACTTACACCAAGACTCACAGCCTCTTATAAAAGTACTGTTTCTCATACTCATCATCAACTATTTTTCAATACTCAAAAAAAGAAGGTTCGTAGGTAGTCTTCCACAGGATATCCACAGGCTCTCATGGTTCTTGCGGTGCCTAAACGCTGCCTAACGGCGCTTAGTTCCAGCGTAATTGGTGGTCCCCACCGCACCGGTAACGGCCCGGGCCCTCGCGTTCCTTGTTTACGCACCCGCCTCGATAGGTGCATTCGTCTTTGGCGGTGCGGTAGGGGCACCGCTCATGCTTTTTCTCTTCGATGGAATGAGCAATTTCCGTGAGGGTCTGCTGCAACTCGCTGAGGGCCTTGCGCAGGCGCTCCACACGCTCGGGGTCGGGAGGAACGGCCGGGTCGCGGGGCGTTTTCATTCTAAAGCCCTGCCGCGGGCATGAGCGAGGGCCGGGCTGTCGTGGAAACCCATCGCGTCTGCAAAAGCATCTTGATAGTCGTCGCGTCCGCCCAACTCAAGATACCCGGCAGTTTCGCGCACGCGGTCGGCTCGTTCGCGCGCGCTGGCATCTACCAGCACCATCCGGGCTCCCACGCCGGCCGCGTTTCCAACAAACAAAACCCGCTCAGGATCCACCGGCGGAACAAGCCCGATATCAATGGCACTCGTCTTCCGAACGAACTGTCCGAAAGCCCCGGCGATCAGGACTTCATCCAAATCGGCATAGGTCAGCCCCATCTCTTGCATCAGGATCATGGCTCCGGCATGGATGGAGCCCTTGACCAATTGCAGTTGGCGCACATCGATCGCGGATAATAGGACCGGATAGCCATGTTCGGACTCGTGCGGATGCGAGAGAATGACGGCGCTATGGCCTACTTCGCCATGGAGTAAACGCGCTGCCAAAAGCGGGAAGCGGTGTTCATCGAGCGCCTCGCGACCCAGCATCCGGCCAGTTGCGTTGACGATGCCTGTTCGGAGCAGAACCGCAACGCCGTCAATCAAGCCCGAACCGCAGAGGCCTCGGGCAGGCACCCCTCCAAGAACATGGATAGCCAGGTCGCCGCGCGGTCGAAGCGAGACGCGGTCAATGGCCCCCGGAGCCGCACGCATCCCGTGACGAATGTTGGCACCCTCAAAAGCCGGCCCGGCCGCCGTTGAAGTGGTCAGCATCCGCCCTTGATGAACCAAGACAATCTCGGAATTAGTCCCCAGATCAATGAAAAGAACAGTTTTCTGAGTCTGATCGAGACCGGTGGCGATGATACCGGCTACCGTGTCTGCACCGACATTGCTCCGGATCATGGGCAGTAGGAGAATGCGTCCGGCCGGGTGAATCTTCAGGCGCAGGTCGGCCGCGGCCACATCGAGCGAACGCGTCCAAACCCCCACATAGGGCGACTGACCCAAAGGCCGCAGGTCGGCGCCGACCACCGTATGCAGCATGGCGGGATTACCGGCAATCGCCATCAACACAATGGCTGATGGCTCGATCGTCGCTTCCGCAGTCAGTCGCAAAACAAGATCATTCAGGGCGCCGATGATGCACTCGTGTAAGCGCTCATTGCCGGCCTCCTCAGTTTGCGCGAACGAGATCCGGGAAATGACATCGGCGCCAAACTGCACCTGCGGGTTGAGCATGGAGGCCGAGGTGATGACAGCGCCGGTCTCGAGATCCACGAGAGCCGCTGCCACCGAGGTCGAGCCGACATCCACAGCCACGCCGACAAGTCGCGTAGGCGATGCGCTTGAAGCCGGACTGATGCTGATGATGTGATCGCGCGTCGCGATGAGGTCCACCGTGCGGTGGGCCAACTCCACGATTCCAGACACACGGCGCATCTGATCGAGAGACAGATGCGCTTGGAAGCCTTGGTCGAATTCGCGCGCAAGCGAGTCTTCAATGGACCACTGATAATCCAAATCCGGCTCCGGCAGGAGGAGCCTGCGGCGGATTGCATGAGGTGTAAAGCCGGCGGCAAACAAATCGTCGGGCCCGAAGCCCTTGGCACTGCCGACGCGCGAGACGGTCGGCACTTCAATGCGCGCCGGGGCGTCAATAACACATTGGCAACTGAGGCGCCAGCCATCGTTGAGTTCTTCCGCACTCAACAGGCGGGCCTCCGCCTCCGTTGGCGCAGGAGCGCCCCCGAGGAAGCGCACTCGGCATTTACCACAACTGGCCCGCGCGCCGCACGGATGATCAATCAGCACCTCAGCGCATGCCGCTGCATCCGACACCGGAGTCGGTTCAGGCAGCGTCACCGTACGCTGTTCCGGTAAAAAAACGACCTCCACGGGGGTCATGGTGCCGGCAATCCAGCCTTGACCTGCTCCAGCAAAGCAAGACCGACCTGCACGGCCTCGCTAGCGTCCTTACCATAGCCGTCGGCGCCAATCTTGGCGGCCCATTCGCGCCCGACCGGCGCTCCGCCGACCATGACCTTCATGTGCTCGAGATAACCTTTCTCGCGCAACTCATCAATGTTCTTCTTCATTTGCGGCATGGTGGTTGTGAGCAGGGCCGACATGCCCAGCAGATGGGGCTTATGCTCCTCGATCGCCGCGATGAACTTCTGAAGGCTTGTGTTGACGCCAAGGTCAATAACCTCAAAGCCTGCGCCACGCATCATCATGCCCACCAAGTTCTTTCCGATGTCGTGGATGTCACCCTTGACGGTTCCGATCACGAGTCGGCCCACGGGTTCGATGCCGCAGGCAGCAAAGATGGGTTCGAGGTGCGCCAGACCTGCTTTCATGGCGCGGGCGGCGACAAGCACTTCGGGCACGAAAATGATGTTATCGCGGAAGCGCTCACCGACGACTTTCATGCCCGCGATGAGACCTTCTTCAAGAATCACCTCCGCGGCCACTCCCTCATCGAGCGCCGCGCGCACCAGTTCGGAAACGGTTTCGTGCTTGCCGTCAATGAGTGCCGCTGCAATTGCGCCAAGGTCTGCCATGTGGATGGATACCGCCCGCTGAAATCAGGATACTTTCTGTACCAATTTTCGCGAATTCCCTTTGCGGACGATGAAACGAAAGAATGGTACCGGCCGTCCTCCCTTGGGAGCGACAAGGCGTCTCGCCGACGGAGCCCAGACGCATGCGCAAAAAAGAATCCATCCGTTGACGCCCGGGATGTGCTACCGCAGGAGCATGTGCCAAACCGCTTGATTTTGTATCCCGTCACTCCCGGTATCGGCCGTATGGCTGCTCGTGGTCCGTATAAGCGTGTTCTGCTCAAGATCTCCGGCGAGGCCCTGAAGGGGTCCCTCGACTTCGGGATTGACTACCAATTTGTGAACCGCCTCGCGGCGGATCTTGCCTCGATTATTCGCGACACGGGAGTTGCGTTGGGCGTGGTCATTGGCGGCGGGAATTTCATCCGCGGTTCGAAACAGGAGGAGATTGACCGTGCCGTCGCCGACTATATGGGGATGCTTTCCACGGTTATCAATGCGATGGCACTGCAAGCCGTGTTTGAGAAACACGGCATGGAAACCCGCGTGCTGAGCGCCATTGATATCCACGAGGTGGCGGAGCCGTACATTCGGCGCCGCGCGATCCGGCACTTGGAGAAAGGTCGCGTCGTGATTTTTGCCGGCGGGACGGGCAATCCGTTTTTCACGACGGACACGGCTGCGGCGCTGCGGGGCGCCGAGATGGACGCCGAGATCATTCTCAAAGCGACGAATGTGGATGGGGTTTACTCGGCCGATCCGCGCACCGATCCCAACGCGACCCTCTATCGCGAGGTCACCTATGGCGAAGCGCTGGCGCGCGATTTGCGGGTGATGGACGCGACAGCCATCTCGATGTGCCGCGAAAACAGCATTCCCATTGTTGTTTTCAACCTGCACGAGCCAGCAAGCATCAGGCGAGTCATCATGGGCGAAGAAATCGGAACCTATGTCGGAGGAGACGGCTATGCCACTTGAAAAGATTTATAAAGAGTCGCAGGAAAAGATGCACAAGGCCGTGGAGGCCGTGGACCGCGAATTTTCAACGCTGCGCACAGGCCGTGCGTCAGTGGCCCTTGTAGACGGGATCCAAGTGGACGCCTACGGATCGAAACTGCCGCTCAAGCAGGTCGCGACGATCTCCACTCCGGACGCGCGTTCGATTCTCATCCAGCCGTTCGACAAGAACCAGATGCACGCCATCGAGAAGGCCATTATCGCGGCCAATATTGGTTTGACGCCGAACAACGACGGCAAGGCCGTGCGGCTGAACATCCCCCCGCTGACGGAGGAGCGGCGCAAGGATCTCGTGAAACTTGCCAAAAAAATGGCCGAGGAAGGCCGCGTGGCCGTGCGCAACATCCGCCGCCATGCCAATGACGAGATCAAGAGAATCCAGAAAAACCACGAAATCACCGAGGACGACGAACAACGGGCCCATCAAAAGTTGCAGGAACTGACAGACAAGTACATTGCCGAGGTGGACGCGCTGCTCGAGCGTAAAACCAAGGAAATCATGGAAGTATGACGCGGGATAACCGTTGACGAAGCCAGTCGTTCGCCTCATACTTCGCAGCGTGAGGCATCTCAACCAGCGAATTCCATCCGCGAGATGGTCCACGGCGGTTTTCTCGCGGAGGGGGGAGGGTGGTCGTCTGGTGAGCACGGCATGGGACAAACCTGGTCCATGACTTTACCAAGACCCCATGGCTCTGGCGAGATCCGATGGTACCTCGAGGGCGTTGCCGAGGACCGGCGCAGTCTGCGCCGAATCCCAATCAGCCCTTTTCCTTTTCGCGTGGGCAGGAGCCCCAACCAAACGCTCTCCCTTAACTATGTGAATGTGTCGCGCGAACATGCCGAAATCACACTCGAGGACGGAGCGCTCATTGTGCGCGACTTGGGAAGCCGCAACGGCACCTATGTGAACCTCGAGCGAATTTCGGGGGAAGCGGTGCTCCGGGCGGGCGACATTATCCATTTTGGGTCGTGTGAATTCCATGTCGTGTGCGAGGAGGCCGCCGACCCGGATGGGCAACTCGACACGATGTCGTTCTACGCCTCGCTGCCGCGCGAGATTGACAAAGGCACGCGAATCTTCCTGCAGGTGCTCGAGCAACGCGCCGTCACCGTGTGTTACCAGCCGGTTGTCAGCCTTGCAACAGGCCGGCGGATCGGCTATGAAATGCTTGGACGCGGCGCGCAACCGGGTTTCATCTCGCTGCCTGAGCAGTTGTTCAAGATGGCGGCCTCGCTCGACCTTGAGGATGAGTTGAGCCGGGCGTTTCGCGCGGTAGGCATCGCCGAGGCTGCGCGTCTGGGCGGTTCGGTCGAGTTGTTTGTCAATGTTCATCCTGAAGAGGTGCGCAAGCGGCGCATCCTGCTCGACAGCCTCGCGGCCGCCCGCGCCGAGAATCCGGAGCAGCGACTGGTCGTCGAGATCCACGAGAGCCTCGTTGTGGAAGAGAGCGACTTTCGCGATTTTCGCCGCGAACTCGACGCGCTCGGCGTGCGGGTGGCCTACGATGATTTTGGAACGGGCCAGGCACGGCTCATGGAATTGGCCGATTCGCCGCCGGATTACCTGAAGGTGGACCGCAAGTTGATCACTGGCCTGCATGAGGCCTCGCCCCAACGCAATCAGATGCTGGAATTCATAGTGCGATTTGCTTCCGAATCGGGCATCTGGACCATCGCCGAGGGCGTCGAGTCCGCCGCCGAGGCGGCGGTCATCCGTGACCTCGGTTTTGATTACGCGCAAGGCTTTTACTTCGGCCGACCCTTGCCGCTGGCCGATTACGAACCCTGAAAGCCGCCGGCCGCGCCCTACCTTGCGCCCTCAGGGCACGGGTTTGATGCCCCAGATGTCCTCGGCGTACTCGCGAACCGTGCGGTCGCTGGAGAACCAGCCCATGCGGGCCACGCTCAGGATCGCCTTGCGCGCCCACTGCTCCCGCTCGCGGTAAAGGCGTCCGGCTTGGCGCTGGGCTTCCAGGTACGATTCGAAATCGGCGAGGTGAAAGTACGGATCGCCTTGGTTCATGATCGAGTGGAAGATCCAATGGAACTGCCCGGCATCGCGACCAAACAGGCGGTCGGAATTGAACACATCCATCACCCGCTTGATGGCAGCACTGCTGCGGTAGTAGTCCCACGGGTTGTAGGCACCTGATTCGCGCAAGCGGCGCACCTCGTCCACGCGCAGGCCAAAGATAAAGATATTTTCGTGTCCGATGGCGTCGGCGATCTCGATGTTGGCGCCGTCAAGGGTGCAGATGGTCAAGGCGCCGTTCATGGCAAACTTCATGTTGCTCGTGCCAGAGGCCTCCTTGCCGGCGGTGGAGATCTGCTCGCTGAGGTCGGCCGCGGGGATCATCTTCTCGGCGAGCGACACCCGGTAGTCGGGCACAAACACCACGCGCAGCCGGTCGCGCACACGCGGGTCGTTGTTGACGATGCGGGCGACATCGTTGACCAGTTTGATGATCTGCTTGGCCGCCCAGTAGCCCGGTGCGGCCTTGCCGGCGACGATGCAGGTTCGCGGCGTGGCCGGCTCGCGTCTGTCCTCCACGATGCGCAAGTACTCGTAGATGACGCGCATGATCATCAGGAGTTGGCGCTTATACTCGTGGATACGCTTGGCGATGATGTCGTACATGGACTCGGGATTCACAACGACACCCGTCGTATCCTTGATGACGCGGGCGAGACGCACCTTGTTGGCTTGTTTGACAGCGAGGAACTCGCTCCGGAAATTGGAATCCTCAGCGTACGGCTCGATGCCGCGCACTTGCTCGAGATCCGTAATCCATCCGTCGCCAATCACGCTCGAGATCAGGTCGGAGAGGCCCGGGTTGGCCTTGTACAGCCAGCGGCGCGGCGTCACGCCGTTGGTCTTGTTGGAAAACCGCTCGGGCCAAAGTTCGTAAAAATCCGGGACCAGCGTGGTCTTGACGAGTTGCGAGTGAAGTTTGGCAACGCCGTTGACGGCGTGGCTGCCCACGATCGCCAAATGCGCCATGCGGATATTTTTGAAGCCGGGTCCCTCCTCGATGAGCGACATGCGGCGCTGTCGCTCCTGGTCGCCCGGAAACCGCTGCGACACGAGGTCGAGGAACTTGCGATTGATCTCGTGAATGATGTGCAGGTGCCGGGGCAGGATTTTGTGGATGAGCGGCTCCGGCCATTTCTCGAGCGCTTCCGGCAGCAGGGTGTGGTTGGTGAACCCGATGCTGGCTTGGGTGATTTCCCAGGCGCGCGCAGTCGGCACGCGGTGCTCGTCCATGAGCACGCGCATGAGTTCCGCGACGGCAAGGGCCGGGTGTGTGTCGTTGAGTTGGATGGCGACCTTGTCGGGAAACTCGTCAAAGGTCGCGCGTTTCTTCAGGTACTTGCGGACGATGTCGCGGATGGCGCATGCGACAAAGAAATACTCCTGAACGAGGCGCAGTTCGCGCCCCGCATCCACGGCGTCGGAGGGGTAGAGGACCTTCGAGATGTTCTCGACGGCAATGCGCTCCTCCACCGCTTTGACATAGTTGCCCTCGTTGAACTTGATGATGTCAAACTCGTGCGAGGCGCGGGCGCTGTAGAGGCGCAAATAGTTGCAGGTGCGGCCGCCGTAACCGATGATGGGCATGTCGCTGGGGACCCCGATGACATAGCGGCAGTCCACCCACTGGGGTTTTACGCTGCCGTCATGTCCGGGCTCGTGGGTCAGACGCCCGTAAATCGGAATCGTCACGGCCTGATCGGGCTGCTCGATAAACCAGGGATTGTAGCGCGAGCGCCAATTGTCCGGGCGTTCCTTTTGGTAACCGTTTTCGATTTCCTGTTTGAACAGGCCGTAGTCGTAGTTGATGCCATAGCCGTATCCGGGCATGTCGAGCGTGGCGAGCGAGTCGAGGAAACACGCTGCCAGCCGGCCAAGTCCGCCGTTGCCGAGAGCGGCATCCACCTCCTCCTCGCGCAGGTCTTCGATGTCCCAGCCCAGTTGCTGCATGACGCTGGCGGCCAGGTCGAAGATGCCGAGGTTGGTGAGGTTGTTTCCGAGGGATCTCCCGACCAGAAATTCCATGGAAAGATAATAGACGCGTTTGGCATCGGCGGCCTGATAGCGCTTTTCGGTGGCCAGCATCCGGTCCACCATGAGGTCGCGCACCGCCAAAGAGAGCGCTTGCAAGGCGTCGGGAGCCGAGAGCGTACCCCAGTCGTGACCGAGCGAGTAGCGCACATGACGCCGGATGAGTTGAAGGAAATCGTCCGGCGAAAGTTTGCCGGGGATGTCAATGATCAAACCCTCGGTAGCCGTCCCGTCCGGAGGGTGCGTGGGGTCGGTTTTGGCAGTTTCACTCATAAGTTGCTAACTGTAGCGCTCCGCCGGGGTGCGCGTCAACCAGTGTCAGGCCTGCGGCCTCAGGACTTTGCGCTGATGATAAACCACGCGGCCGCCGCAAATAGTCGTCTCGACGCTGCCCCGCAAACGCTCGCCGAGGAAGCACGAGTTGCGGCTTTTCGACAGGAAAAAGTCAGGTGTGACCTCGAACTCCTTGTTCAGGTCAATGAGGGTCATGTCGGCCGGGGCTCCGTGCGACAGCGAGCCGCGCGGATCCAGATGTACGATGGCTGCCGGCGCTGCGGTCATCTTGTGTACGAGAAATTCCAGCGACATGCGCCCCGTGAGGACTAATTTGGTGTAGAGCACCGGAAAGGCCGTTTCGAGACCAATGCTGCCGAACGGCGCGTCGGTGATGGGTTGATCCTTTTCGATGTCTGTGTGGGGCGCGTGGTCGGTGGCGATACAGTCAATCGTGCCGTCCAGCAGGGCCGCGAGCAGCGCCGCGCGATCCTCGGCGGTTCCCAAGGGCGGGTTGACCTTGGCGTAGGTGCTGTAGTCGGCGAGCGCCTCGTCGGTGAGAGTCAAATGGTGGGGGGTCACCTCGGCGGTCAGCCGCACGCCAGACGCTTTAGCCCGCCGGATGGCCTCGAGCGACTCCTTCTTCGAAACATGCATGATATGAATGTGTCCGCCGGTCAGGGCGGCAAGATCGGCGTCGCGCGAGACCTGAATGCTCTCGGCAAGCGCCGGAATCCCCTTGAGCCCCAGACGATTGGAGACATCGCCCTCGTGCATGACGCCGCCCGAGGCAAGGTTGGCATCCTCGCAGTGGTCAAGGACGGGCACATTGAACATGGCCGAGTACTCGAGCGCGCGGCGCATGATCTCGGCGTTCATGACGGGGTGGCCGTCGTCGGTGAATCCGCGCGCGCCGTAGTAAACGAGATCGCCGAACTCGACGATCTCCTCGCCAGCCTGTCCTTTGGTGACTGCTCCGTAGGGGAAAACATTGACAATCGCGTCGGACTCGGCCCGGGCGAGCACGAACTTCAGTCCGGTCTGCGAATCAATCACAGGCTCGGTGTTGGGGATGGCGCAAACGGAGGTAAAACCCCCCGCTGCGGCTGCGCGCGTGCCGGTGTGGATGGTTTCCTTGTCCTCCCGACCCGGCTCGCGCAGGTGGGTGTGGATGTCAATGAATCCGGGGCAAACGAGCAGACCGGTGGCGTCAATGTCCTCGGCGCCCGCCACGGCACACTGGCCCCCCACCTGCTTGATCACACCGTCTTCTATGTAAACGGTGGTTATTTCGTCTATTCCGTTTGAGGGATCGAGCACACGACCGTTGCGGATGATCAGAGAGCGCATGGTGAGGCTTGGATTCGATAGCGATCAGCGAACCGCAACCGGAAAAAAAATACCTCCGCCGGCCTACTCCAGCAGCGACTCAACATCGCGGATGCGTTCGCGGGCCAGGGTGGCTTCGGGGGTTTGGGGCCAGCCGGCCGACACGGCCCGGTACTCGGCCAGCGCACGCTGATAATTGCCGGACGCCTCGCTGATCAAACCCATGTTGAGGCGAACCTTGGCCATGGCCGGGTAGGCGGGAAACCCGGCGATCAGCGCCTCGAGGTGATTCTTCGCTTCGTCCATCCGACCAACGGCAATACTATATTCGGCCAGCAGGTCCAAGGCTTCGGGTTCTTCGGTGCGACCGCGGGCATCCGGCAGGAGCGACCTCACCAGCGATTCCGCGCGCTGCGGCTGTTTGAGTTTCAAGTACAGGCGACACAGATCCAATCGCTGCCGTAATGTTTGCGGCCCCACGGGCGCGGACGCGAGGAACCGTTCGAGGCGTGCCATGGCCTCGGCGTCGGTCTCAGCAGTTGGCACGGGCGAGGCGAGTCCGGGGCCGGGCGCCGTGGCGCCGGCCGGCACAGGGGACGAGCCGCGCAACGGCTCGTCGGTTCGTCCGTCCGCCGGTTTCGCAGCCAGCGCTAGGACACGACCGGCTGCCACCCGATTGCGCAGGTCTGTCACATAGGGGCTGGCGGGGAAGTCTTTCTCCAAACGGTCCCGGCTCTCGGCCGCCCGTGCGGGATCGGGTTCCATAATTGCAGCGAGAAACAGCGCTCGGGGCGTGAGTCGCGAAAGCAAATGGCTGTTTGCGTATTCGCGCAGAAGCGCGGCGGCTCCGGCATGGTCTCCTTCCCGTGCGCGGATGATCGCCGTGGTGTACTTTTCACGCAGTACCTCGTTTTCCTCAGCCGACGGGTTGGGCAGGGCGAGATCGTTTGGATCCAAGTGCACAGCAGAGGTGGCCGCATCGGACGCCGTAGTGACCGGCGCTTGGTCGCTCACAAGAGACGCCCGTGACGCGTTGTCCGGCACGGCAGATCCGGGTGTTGGCGTGGAGACAGTGACAGGCATCGGCACGCCGTCTTCCGAGGCCGGCTGTTTTGGGCCTGTGACCCGGCCTTCGTCGGTCGTACTGGTAGTGGTTTCATCAGCGAGTTCGGAGCGCGGCGGCGGCGGCGGAAACAGCACGGGCCGCTCCGCAGGCGGAGCAAACGGGCCTGCGGAGTCGGCCGAATCCGGCGGCTCGCGGTCGGTCGGCACCCGGTCAACCAACCGCCGGGACGGGCGCTCGGATTGGTCACGGACGAGGACCGGACCCAACAGCGGCACACTGCGCAGCATGCCGCGCACAATGCCGGGACGGCGGCGCGGCTGGGCGGGCTCCAAGGAGTCCTCTGCTTGGTCCGGTGCGTTCTTGGCAACCGGGCGCCGCGGTTCCAGTGGCATCGCAGAGTCAGGCAGTTCATCCGAGGTGTCGGTCGCGTCCATCGCATCCGGGGGGGGCGGCGTGGCCACGACAGTGACCGGGTCTCCGTCCCGTTCGAACTGCACGCGGGGTGCTGTTTTCAGCAGATTCAGCGGGCTGGTGGTTCCGGCCGGCGGCGCTACCGGGGTTGCAGGGGCTGCCGGTGAGGACGCCGGAGGAGCGGGCTGAGTGGTCGTCTTGTCGGTTCGCGACGGACTGATCAAAATGGCTCCGGCGGATGGCTGGGCACTAGCCGACACTGTGAGTGCGATCATGGCAGCCGCCATCGCCCACAGGCTGGCCAGCGAGCGGCGGCATGTCATGAAATCTGGCGACATAGCGGGACAACCCCTCCGACTGACTCATCATTTGCCGAGGTTGCGGACAACCAACGGCCACTGCCTGTAGTCAAACAAACGGCGTGCCATGCGATGGCAGGCGACCTTTTTTCAGGGACAAGGGCGCAGTTGAAATGTTCCCAGACGCCTTCTTTTGTCCTAAATTATAAAAAGCGAATGCCAGTTTCTTGGAATTCCGGACTTGAAAGTCTTGTTTAGGAATTTCGGGCGGCTTCAAACTGCGCCGGTTGGCGCGGTTGCCCAGCATTAACACATCATCAGCATCAAGGAGCGTCTGCTCGATGAGCAGCCAGTTTGCGTTGGCAAACCGTTTTATCCGGTTGGCCATGGTGTTCCTCCTCATCCCGTCGGCGACGCATGCGCTGACCGTCTTCGACTTTGAGTCCACTGATCCGCTGAACCAGAGCCTCGTGTCCGGCAACAAAACCAATTTCGCCGTCACAACGGAGCAGGCGCGCAGCGGCAATCAATCCATCAAGTTTATTGACACCAAATTGGAGCCGTTTGAGTCATGGACCTACGATCTGCCGTTTGCGGTGACTAGCGGCACGGTGACGGTGTGGTTCTACGATGCCCGCGGACCGGCGGCCTTTCAGCCAAACCCCATTCAGGCCCGCTGGGGCGGCTCGATCATTCTGGAGGACGCCAACAATCCCGCCGACTTTGTCGCCGTGGAAATCTGCGACTTGCCGTATTTTGGCGGCCGCTACTACGGCACCGAGGGCATCGTGGACCGCAAGGTCAGCCCGGACAAGTTCGACGGACCGAGTTTCCCGCTGCGCAGCGTCGGCTGGCACCGCGTGGATTTCGCGCTGGGGCCGACGGAAACGAATGTTTTTGTGGACGGCTTGCCCGCGACGGAGGTGGCCGGCCCGGGCACCACGACGCAAACGCTGAGGCTGCGCATCATGCATGGCTCGGCTGGCAACGGCAGCGTCACCGGAGCGCCGCCCGGTTTTCTCCCACCCGGTTACCAGCCAAACTGGTACACGACGGCTGCGCCGTTTGCCGAGCCGACGGATGTGGTCTGGGTTTTTTATGACGACCTCTCAATTGTTGCAAACACCCCAGCGCCAAACACCCACACCATGGGCTTCGAGATCATCAGCGGGACGCCGGAGTATGACACATACGCCATTCCCTTTCCCGTCCCGATCCCTGCCAACGACAATGTTTACATGAAAGGGTTTGTCAACCAATGGGAGACAACCACCACGGCGGCCTATGTCCGCTCGGGCGTCCAGAGCGCCTCGTTCGTCAAGAATCCGCATGCGTTTCGCAGCGTGGCCTTTGACCTCACCGGCCAGCCCGCTGGGTCGCTCGTGCGAGTGTGGTTTTACGATGCGCGCGGGCCTGAGTCGCTCATGACCAACTACGGCGGCTCCATCATCCTCGAAAGCGGAATCAACAACGCGGACTTTACGGCGGTCGAAATTTGGAATCATCCGTATCCGGCCTCCGGGGACCCGACTCCCGGCGGACCTAATTATTATCTGACCAAAGGGCAGGCCTCGGGTACGCCGCCCAACAGTTTTGACAGCCGCGTGTTCGGCAACCGCACGATCGGTTGGCACCGCGTGGATATTGTGCTCGGCGTCACCACCTCCACCATCACGGTGGATGGTATCGGCGATCCGGCCAAGGCCGTCGGCCCCGGCCTCAATACCAACCCGAAGTTGCGCCTGATGGCCGACTCGGCTACGGCCGGAGGCTTTGCCAACTGGCGGACGGTCAACGAATTGCAGCATGTGTACGGCCATGTCACCCTTGCGCCGTATGTTTACTATGACGACCTTGTCATCGGCGGCTCGGCCGCGGCGAGGGATTGGGCATTGTTCGAGTGACCTCCGCGCAACCCGCCAAGACGCGGGCTTTCACCCTGATCGAATTGCTCATCGTTGTCGGGATCATCTCGATCCTCGCGGCCATTGCGGTGCCCAATTTTCTCGAGGCCCAAACGCGCGCCAAGATTTCGCGCTCGGTTAGCGACTTGCGTTCGATCGCAGTGGCGCTCGAAGCCTACCACACAGACAATAACGGCTATCCCGTGGTTGGCAATCCGGCACTGCCTTCCCCGCTCGACAGTCTGACGCCGTTTTATGTCCGGTTACGGCGGATCACCACCCCCGTGGCCTACATCTCGTCGCTGCCGGTGGATCCTTTTGCGCGTATAGGCGAGATCAACGGCAACGGACTGTTTTTCACGGACGAGACCTATTCGTACGCCCCGGGCAATCTGTATTTTGGCGCGGCGCCGATTTACTCGGGCACAGAGTATCGCGCCTCTATTTTCTCGGTGGCAGGCCGCGGGCCCGATCGTTACATCTTTTTTGGCAATTACTGCATGGCCCACCCCCGGGCGTTTGAGGACGGGGCCAATATCCGGGGCGCCTACGACCCCACAAACGGAACGATCAGCGAGGGCGACATTTTGCGCCTCGGCGGTTCGAGCCTCGGCCGACAGACGACCCCTTGAGGCCGCCCGGCGGGGCACCCTCCCACAAGCCTGAAATTTAGGCTTGCGAATCCCGCAAACGACGATTATGGATGCAAGTTGCGGCGAGATGGCGGCATGGTTTTCTTCCGGTGCGGCATGCCTCTTCCTGTCGCAGGAAAGGGGGTGGTGCTGAGACACTCACGGCTGCGGCCCGCCATGGTGCCCGGGCGCAAAGCCGACGGCATCCGGAATCGTCGGACTCCCGGCCGGAATCGCTCCACGAGGTGCCGCACACAATTCCCGAATCCGTATGTCATGAGCCGCTCCGCACGCGCTAACCAACCGTTTTTGTTGTCAGGGGGGAAACCAAATGTTTCACATCATGACATATTCTTGCACGCGCAGACTGGCAGTTGCAGCGGCAATCCTGCTCATGGCGGCCGGAGGGACCGCGCAACCGCCGGGTGCCATCGGCCAGTCGAGCGAGTGGGAAGCCACCGGGTTCAACAATGGCCGCCGCATGGTGCGCGATTCCAACGGTTATTTCCATGTCGTCTGGCATTCGAAGCCGGCGTTGCCGGCGGGGCCGTCGGGCGCAGCGTGCGATGTCTTTTATGCCCACACGCTCGTGCCGTCCAACGAGCCTCCCTCCATGGCCAGCCAGCCCGGAGTCTGGACCGCCCCGGTCAACATGACAGCGCTTCTTGGCAACTCCGACAACCGTTACCCCTCTCTGGCCATCGAGTATGATGTCTATAACCAGCAGTGGACGCAGACGAACCGGATCCATGTTGTCTGGCAGGCTGTTCCGGCGTTTGGCAACCGTTACGAGGTGTTGTACGCCACGATTCCGGTGACCAATCCGCCCGGCGCCGCGTCGCCGTGGGTGGTGGCGACAAACCTGTCGCAAACCCCGCAGACGGATTCGCTCGTGCCCTCCGTGGCCATCAACAGTTACAGCCCGGACGCCCTGAATCAGCATGTGCATGTCGTTTGGCAGGAGGAGGATGTCAACAATAATGGTGGCATCATTGGACCGCCCGCCGAGGACGCATGGTTCAGCGACATCGCCTACACGCGCAGCGTGAATAGCGGCCTCAGTTGGGCGCCGCCCGGAGGCGGCTGGGATCCCGACGGCCCCGGCCCGCTCCCCCCCTACGCGTGGGACAATATCACTCAGACGCCATTCAACTCCCAGATGCCCTCGGTCTGTTGCATTCTTGACCAGTATGCGGGCACGCCGGCCGTCGCAGGGCGCGGCGATATGGGCTATAACTCGACGGCGGTCCATGTGGCTTACCATCAGGACTTTGGCGTCGGCGGCATCCGCGTGTTGTACAAGTTCAGCGCCAACGACGGCGCGGGGTGGGGAGCGCCCGTGGATGTCTCGCAGGTGGCTTATGCGCCGCCCACGCCCAATGATGCGTACCCGAACCTCGCCGTGGACATGCTCAACAGGCTGCATATAACCTTTATGAGGAATAACATCGTGGCCGCGGAGCCCATGCGCACCGGCCCGAATACCTATTTGGCCGGCATCAACCCGTCGCTTGTCCGATCATTCCCTGGTCCCAGTGTCGGTATGTACGGTGTGCAGCCCAACCAGGTCCTCTATATCTGGATGTCCACCACCGGCAGTCTCGAAATGCTCGAGCAGTGGTCAGCCGACGACCAGGAATTTCCCACTGTGGCGCTCAATCGCTGGCAGCATGTGAATGTCAATTGGCAGCAGTTTCAAGCGACGCCCCCGCCCGGCGACTATGAGATCTTCCGCGCGACATTCCTCAATTTTGTTCCGCCGCAATTCCCGCCACTGAGACAGCATTATGTTGGATTTACCCCTCCGGCCAGCGACAGCCTCGATCCGGCCAACGACGACCTGTTCCCCAACCTTTCCCATCAGAAGACGGCCATGTACTTGGCCCCTGCGCCGGAACCGGGGAACGCCGGCTTCGACGAGGTATGGACCAAGATCACCGGCCACGGACCGACCGGCGCGATCAACGGATTGCTCGTCAAGAGCATCATGCAATCGGGCAACATGGGATTTGATGTCTTTGTTCCCGTGCGCATGAGCCGGTTTTCGGTCGAGTGAGGGTTCGAAGTTTCCGGCTGTCCTCCCACAGCCGGCACGGGCCTGTCGCGCACGCACCGGCGCGAAGGCCCAGGGCCTGCTGGCGTCCGCCTCCCCCGGCGCTGGCAGGCCCGCTCCTTATTCTTAAGCGCGGCGACGCACCGCTACTTGTCGCTCACCAGCCGCTCGATGGCCGGCTCGTCCTCGACCAGTTCCTCGAAGCGGCCGATCTCGGGGTTCTCGAAATAGTTGTCACCCACATCGTCGTTGGCCGTCGAGACCTCGCCGATGATGCAATACTCGCCCACCGGCCAGAACTCATGATAGGCGCCGGGAAAAAGGGTTATCCGTTCTCCCTGCTTCAGGTACAGCAGCGTATTGTTGGGTACCTGCTTTTCCTCGCCATTGAGGAGCACGCGCACGCTGCCCGAAGCCTTGCGATCGGGTTTGAAGTCTTCGCCCGCGCACACGAGGCGAATGGCGAAGGTGCCGACGCGACAGATGATGTCCTCCTGCTTTTTCTTGTGCGTGTGGAGCGGTGTCATCTGTCCGCCGCGGGCAAACATGAGTTTCTCGCAGTACTCGGGCAATTCGGCGAGATTGACGAGTGTCAGGCCGTATTTGCGAAAGTCGCCGAGACCGAAACCGGTTACATCCCACCGCGGCTTAGGCGGCAGATGCCAATGATGGCGCTCAAACGCCAGTCGCGCGTCTGCGATGGCTGCGTTGATTTCACTGCGTTTCATGGTCGTTGTGCCTCCGTCGTCGTAAACGGTTGCCCGAGCGTCGGAATATTCAAGTCCTCACTGGGGCCTGCCGGGGCCTGCAAGTCGTTCTTGCGCATAGCGAGTCGAGCAGCGTAACTCGAGCGGCTTCGGGGCTTGACCTGTGCGGCGCGTTCGTTGACGCCCGTAACAGTCGGGGCATATAACTTGGGCAGTAACATGCGGATAGCGCGACTCCAAACACCGATTGGAGCCCGCCGCACCGGAGGATTCTCGATGGTGGAACTCTCCGTGGTGGTGGGCATTGTCCTGCTTTTGAGCCTGCTGGCCATTGGCAGTTACGCCAATTTCAGCCGCGGCCGGCGCGTGTTGGCAGCCGCCCAAGGCATCAGCAGTGTCCTCACCACGGCCCGTGCCTATGCCATTGCGACCAACCGGTGGCAGCGCGTCGTCATTCAGTTTCGCAATCCCGACACCAACGCCGAGGAATTTGCGTATTGGATTGACGAGATTGCGCAGAACTCCAGCACGACCCCCAACCCGCCGCTCCCGGGCACGGATTCGGGAATCCTCAAGCCGAAGGTCACCACCCCTGAATTCGTGAGACCCGAAGTGCGCATTGCGTCGGTCTTTCTCGACAACAGCGACACGGCCACCACCTACCCGGCCTCGGCGAATGGTTCGGTGGTGATCCGGTTCAGGCCCGATGGCAGCAGCGACCACGCGGTGGTCAATCTCACGGCGCGTTCGAATGATCCGCTCGACGAGAGCCGTTACTACCGCGTCAAACTGTACGGCCCCACGGGCAAGAGCAAAGTTTTCCCCGGACCGGGAACATGACCGTGTCGGCGCACCGTTCCACATGCCGCGGGCGCGGCTTCACCCTGCTGGAGGTGCTCGTCAGCCTGACGATCCTGCTGGTGGGGATTGTGCCCATTGTTTTTCTGTTGCCCAACACCCTCCGCGGGCGGCAGGAGGCGCAACTCGAGACGCAGGCCGCCGTGCTCGCCCAGCAAAAGGCCGAGGAGATCCGGCGGGATAACGACCTGGCCGGATCGCTGACCGCGGCCATTGCCGCGCGCCAGACGCCGACCCAACCCATTGTCTTTCCGCACGCGCCGGACCTGGCTTACGCCTTTAGCGGTCGCTCGCTGCTCTATACCGACTCGCCGCGCGGCGACCCGGGCGTTCCGCGCGTGATCATTGTCAAATCAGATTCCATCGGGGCCGGCGTGCGGCCGAAGGATGTCGTGTATGAACTGCGCTTCGGTTACTAACCGGTGCGGTGCCCGCGGCGCCCGCGGCCTCACCCTGCTGGAATTGGTCATCGCCCTTGCCATTCTTTTGCTGTTCATCGGGGCCGCGCTGCTGTCGGTTTTTCATATCATCCGCACCGGCGAGGTGGCTCAGGCGAAACTCGACGCGATGAGCAACGCGCGCCACGCGCTCGAGACCATGTCGCTCGAGATCAAGCAGGTGCGGTTCGGACCGCTGGGGGCCACTCCGCAAAATCTGTTTGAGGTGTCCACCAATGCGTTCCCCAACGGCAACTACAAGGACGACGACGGCGACGGGGCAGTGGACGAGGAATGGTTGGACGGCCTGTCGCAGGGCGGCTGGACGCCCGCCGACAATCGCCATGCCCGCCTCGACAACCCGGCCGGCGGCGGTCCGCCGTCGCCGCCGCGCTATGAACGCCAGCGGTTCCTGACCACGCCGGATCTCGGCGATGGCGTGGTGGATGTGGATGCACGGTTCAATAGCGCCACCATGCGGTTCCGCACCTTTCCCAATGCCTTCAATCCCTCGCCGGGCAACCGCGAGGTGCGCTTCCTGCGCGGAACCTATGACGGCGAACCCAATGTGCTGTTGCGCGTGGTGACGGAAGACGCCGGCGGCCCGAACGAGCGCACCACCACCTCGCCCATCGCGTTTGGCGTCCTGTCGTTCTCCGCTCTGTGCTGGGATCCCAACACTGTTGACCGCGGCTGGAGGCTTTTCTGGAACGCGGCGGCCTATCCCGCCACGGATGTCGAGATTCCGCCGTCGGTGTTCCTCGAGGTCACCTGCTACGCAGGCGTGAAACCGCTGAGCAGCCTGCAACCCGGCGAACCCATTGACACCGTACGGCTCCAGACCGTCGTGGATATCGAGTCGGTGCTGGCCAGCCCCAAGTACGCAGCGGTGCGCGAAGTTTATCCGTGACGCGCCGCATGGGGCCGCCGCGGCGGCTGGGTGCGGCTCCCGTCAGAACAGCAGCCTGAAGCCGAACTCCTTGAGCGTGTCGTCGCGCAGTTTTTCCTCGGACTCTTTGCTGTGCTCGCGCATATATTCGGCCTTCACGCGTGCGAGAACCTGTTCGAAGGGCGCCGGCGTGGCGGGGAACAGTTCGTCCAGCCGGACGATCATCACCTCCGCGCCGTAGAGGAACGGTTCGCTGACTTCGCCGGGTTTCAACTGGCTCAACTGGTTTTCGAAAACCTTTCCGCGGAAATCCAGCGGCACAGTGCCGATCAGGCCGCCGCGCGAGCGCGTGGCGAGCGACTCGCTTTCGCGGCGTGCGGCCTGCTCGAAGTCGGCGAGCGACTTCAGCGACTGGCGCAGGGCGCTGAGTTCGTTGCGGCGCCGCTCGATGGCGGCCTTGCGCTGATCCTCGGGCAGGGCCATATCCACCCGCTTGGTCAGTTCCCGCACGGTCGCGCGCGGCGGGCTTGTGTAGCGGTCTATGTTTTTCGTGTAAAACGCCCGCAGGGCGGATTCCGTCGGTTCGGCCCGCTCGCGCTCGAGTTTGCGCAGATAGGCGGTGGTCACCTCGATCAGGGCCTTCGACTCCATCTCGGCCAGGAACTCGGGCGACTGATCGAGTTTCAGGCGCCGGCTCTCCTCGCGGATCAGGTAGGCGATGACCTTGGGCGAGGCCTTGGCCAGATTGATGCGTTCCGTGGCGGTCATGCCAGTCCATGATTTTTGCGTGGGCAGCATGTCGCGCCGGAAATCGTCGAGCGTGTATTGGAAGCCGGGAGCCTCCGCGATGACGGTCGTGCCCACCAGCGGGTCGGGTGATGCGTAGTCGGGCCGCTCGAGGATGGCCGTGGCGATTTTCAGCCCGTGGCGCTCCGCGAGACGGTCGAAAAACTCGCGTTTGACGCGGTCAATGTTGCGCGTCCGCTCCTGCTCGGAAATCTCAATGAAACGCTGGGCTTCGCCAAAGGTTTCCGTGGAGGTCGCGCGGTAATCCGCCACGCGGATGAAATGCAGGCCGACCGGGGTCCGGATCGGGCCAGTGACCTTGCCGACCGTGGTGGCGGTGACGGCTTGAAGCAACTCGGGTCGCATGCCCGCCAGATCCGCCACAAAAGAGGTGGCTTTGTCGCTGACCGGCGCGTCGGAGTATTGGCGGGCGAGATCGTCGAAACTGACGCCGCGGGCCAGTTGAGCGGCGATGTCGCTGGCCAAAGCCGTCAGCGATGTCTCGGCTTCCTTGGTGATCGGGACCAGCAGCCGCTCGCCCGGCTTGACCTCCTCGAACGCCACGCGGTCGCGGACGGCTTCCGGGGCCAGGCGCGGATAGTGTAGCGGGTCATTGCGCAGGATGCGGCCAGCCGCGCGCGCATCCCCTGACTGCTCGCGGGCGATCTTCTCCAGAGTATCGCCCTCTTTTACTGTATAAGGTTTGTACAGCAGCAGGAGAATCTCCTGAAGCCGCCACTCCTCGGGTTTGGTGTAGTACTCGGTCTTTTTCTCTTCGTAAAACTGTTTTTGGGATTCCTCGTTCAGGGCGGCGAGGCGGGGCTGCACCTCGCGCTCGAAAAACACGCGGCTGAGCGCAAGGTCGCGGTAACTGTCGAGCCGCTGCCGGATTTCGGGTGAGGCGGAAGTGATGCCTGCGGCGGCAGCCTTGCGCGCCAACAGTTGCTCGAAGACCAGGTCGCGCACCACCTCGCGCAACCGCTCGGCCGGCAGGCGCATGATGAGTTCCGGGGTCAGCATCGCGACATTGCGCGGCTTGCGCAGTTTCAAGGTGGCGGAGAGATCCTCATTGGTGAAGCGCCCGCCCTCAAACTCGGCCAGGACGATTGTTTGCGACGACAGGATGTCCGGGACGCCCGGCTGGGCGGAGGGTTTGGTGGTGGGCGTGTCGCGCCCGGTGAGGGCGGACATGACATCCATCGTGAGAATGTCTGTCGTGGCGGATTCCGTGGCGCGGCGATCCACCACTGGCACGGTGGACACTCCGGTCGTTTCCTCCGCCCGGACACCGCCAGCCATAGTCAGGCTTGCCGCGAGGGCCGCCAGCACAAGCAAGGATTTCAGATTCACAGGTCATCCCTCCATGGGATCGGTACCGCTGACAGACGGCACCGCCGGGCATTCAGGAGCAAGAATCGGGCAAGAGCATGCGCAGATTTGACGGCCGGACATTACGGCGAAGCGGTCGTCTCGGTTGTGGCGGTTGCGGCCGGTGTCGGTGACTTCGGATCCGGGCTGGTCTGGCCGGCCGTGGATTCCCTGTCAGCCGTTGCCGGGGCGGGAGGCTCCGCCGGGGCGGGAAACTCTACGGTCGGCGGCATGAACCGCTCGACCAACGCGGCAGCCTGTTGCGGCGACAGAGGCTCAATTTCCATGTCCCACGACCACTGGTCGAAGTACAGGTTTACATCGTCGTACTCGACCTCCCCGCGCTGGAAGTCCACGGTTTCGCTGCGGAAAGCGTTTTTGGGCGGGTAGAGCGGGGCGCCCCAATCGGCATTGGTGGCCAGGCGGAAATGGTCCATGTTGCCAAACAGCCAGTCGGCCAGTTCCTGCGCCTGTGTTGTGTCGAGATCGCCGGCCGAGTCGCGCAGCGTGTTGATACTCATGTCGGTGTCCACGGGGATCCAGCCCCACGGTTCCACATAAATCTCCGACCAGTCGTGCATGTTGTTTCCGCGGGCCTCGAACGATTCCCAGCCGCTCTGCCAGCGGGCGGGGATGCCGTTGAGGCGGCACATGGCGATGAAAAACATGGCGTGCTGGCCGCAGTCACCGGCACGGCGCGACGCCGTGTAATGGGAAATATTGTCGAGGGTCGAGTACTCGCGGGCGAACTGGTAGATCATGTTCTTCGTCATCCAGTCGTGGATGCGCCGGGCCGCGACGAGCGGGTTGGTCTCGTTGCCCACGATCTCTTTGTTCAACTCGCGCAGCAGCGGATTGTCGAGGTCGAGGTGGGGTTTGCGCGAGGCAGTGTAGTGCCGGTAGAGCGGCTCATCCTTGCGGTACGGCTGCACCCGCGCCGGGTCGAGGTCAAAGGCGCGCGCACGGCACCGATAAACATATGACACCATGAAGCGCACCGGCTGATTGTCGCCCGCGACCTTCTCGAGATAAATGGTGCGGTGGTCGGCTTCGGGCGGCGCAATGTCATGCTCGGGCGGATCTGTCTGGAGCACATAAGCCTCGGTTTGGAAGGGGAAGGAGCGCACATAGGGCAGCCAGCATCGCACTGTTTTGCCGGCGGGCACGGCCCCGGGCTTGACCGTGAGCGTGTAGGTGACGGCGAAATCCTGCGGCAGAACATGGGGATCGCGGGTGCGCCGGGCGGCCTCCTTGACCCGCAGCATGTGCGCGTAGAGTTTGCGGTAGGTGCCGTCAGGTTTGCGGTTGGGCTGGCGCGCGCGCAGCGCCGTGTCGCGCTTGAGCAAATTGGCCGGCGTGGAATTCATGTAAAATTTTTGTCCATCAATCACCATCACATCGAACCGGCCCTCGCGCTCGTAGCGGTCGAATTCCTCCTCGGTGAAATCCGGGATTCGTTTTCGGATCCCTTCGAGCGCCTTGTCGCGCGTGAGTTTGTAGTCGGCCCGGATGCGCCGCATGCGTTCGATCTCAAACTGCACGGAGCGCAGGTCGGCGGTGTCGAGCGAAGCCGACGACTGCTCGAGATAGTCGCTCAAGAGGCGAGTGGCCTTGTCGAATTCCCCGCGCTCGCGCAGTTGGAAGGCCTCAGACATGATTTTCTCGTCCACAGCGGCGCCAGCGACGCCTGCTAAGAAAATCACCAGCACGCACACACCAGCCATCTTCATGGGAAACACCCCGTCGCGCCAAGTTGTGATGATGCATCCGCTTGTCCGGCCTGAAAGACCGCAATGTCAACGGCCGGGGTGTACTGGCCCGGTTCTTGTGTCTCGCTGCAGTCGGCATGGGAAAATTCGACATCATTTCACCGACCGGGCCTCGTCACAGGGCAAAGTATTACCGCTTTCTGTCGCGGGGTTTTAAGAAAGTGCCCGTCCTGTACGAGACCCGGCCAGCCACTGTCATCCCCATCCGGCAAGGGGATGCCCGAAGCGTCCGATTGGTTCGAGGGCGGCGAGCGGCGGACGAGGCGGACAAGATAGGTTTTTAATATCAGCCAGCGAACCCTGAAAACAGATTGGCGCGGTGTGCGGCGGCCCGCATCGTCATGCGTTCAACAGCCGGTCAGTGTGTGAGTCCCGCCTCACAGTTGGCCTTGGTGATCGCCAAGCGCCGCGCCTCTTCCAACGCAAAATCCCGGACGATGATTCTCGCCTTGGCAGCAAGTTCAGCGCGTGTCGGGCCATGGCCAGCCACCATCGTGTCAATCTGATCAATATTGATCAGGCTGACACCCGGCACGGCGGCCGCGGCAGGATGCACATTGCGCGGGACGGCAACATCCACGATCACCAGCGGCCGTCCGGCCCGCTCGGCCATCAAGGCTGCAAGCCGGTCCGGTGCGACGAGGTGATGCGGTGCACTGGTGGCGCAGACGATGGCGTCGGCCTCCCGTGCAAATGCCAGATCCTCGCTGAACTCTGCCACGGCGGCCCGGGTTCGGCTGGCCACCCGGGCGGCGTGGTCGCGGCTGCGGCTGACGAGCAACGGCGGGTGCGCACAGTTCAGGCTCGCAAGGCGCTGAAGGGCCAACTCGCCGCTGTGGCCGCTCCCTACGACCACGACTCGCGGCCGACTTGGCGCACTGACGGCGGACAATCGAACGGCGGTCTCAGCAGCAACGGCTGGTACCGATGCTGCAAGGCGACCCAGCCCCGTTGCAGCGTGCGACTTGCGCGCAGCGCGCAAGGCGGCAACAAAGACCCGCCGTAACTCATGCCCGCAAGCGCCACAGGCTGCGGCCCCCTCCATGGCTGCGCGAACCTGCGTCCGAATCTGCGGCTCGCCAACCATCATGGAATCAAGACCCGCTGCCACCTCAAACAGATGACCGACCGCCGCCTCGCCCACGGCGCGCAACGGTTCCACCTGCCGCCAAAACTCCGATCCTCCCCAGTCGCGAAGCCATCCTTCCGAGTCGCGTGACGCATCCAGCGTGTACACCTCAACGCGGTTGCATGTGGACAGAATCACGGCCTCGCGCGCCTCGGTGGAGGCCTGCAGCGATCTCAAGGCTTCTGCCAACCGCGAGGCCGGCACGGCGAAGCGCTCGCGCACGGCAATGCTCGCGCCGCGGTGATTCAATCCCAGCAGCCGCAAACGCTCTGGCGAAGCCCTTTCTGATGAATACCCGGTCATGCTGGAATCTCTACCAAATGAGTAGAGAATCTATTGCAGAAAAATGTGGCCGTGACAATTACCGATCTGTGCCGGTATGTGTGATGACACCATGGGTAAACATCGTGAAGAAGTGGCGCGGGTGACGGTGGCGGATCTGGCGGGCGGCCCGCTGACGCTCCATGTCACATGCCAGCCGCGTGACATTGACCTGTCGGACGAGGAGTTCGTTTTTCCCGACGCCATCTCGGCCGAGGTTCATTTTGAATTGGCGGGATCGGAGGTCCGCGCTTGGGGCCGCGCGGTGACCGTTGCGGTGGGCCGCTGCGTTCGATGTCTGGGCGAAACGCGGACGGTGCTGGAAGGGCGCATGGAGGTGTTGTTCGAGCACAATCCCGACCTGCTCAAGCCGGAGATCCGCAACTTGGGCCTCGAGGATGGCAGTGTGGCCTATTTTGACGGCGAGGCAGTATGTGCCGACGCCGAGATGCGCGAATCGCTGCTGCTGGAATTGCCGTCGCTGCCGCTGTGTCGTGAGGATTGCCGCGGTCTGTGTCCCAAGTGCGGTGCGGACCTGAACGCCGGGTCGTGCGGATGCCCTCCGGAGGACGGAGGAGGCTGGAAGGACGCCCTCCGGCAGATCAAAGTGCAATGACCGGCGAGGAGCGAAGACCGGCCTTGCAATTTGCGCAAGGGGCGCTCGCGATGGTCGGCCTGTCATCATGACGGAATCCGTGAACCGCAATTATATCGAATCGTGGCTCATCAGCCGCACGCCGTCGGGCGGGCGCGTGCTGGACATCGGCTGCGGCGACGGCCACTTGCTGGCGCGGCTGGTGGCCGAGCGCAGCGTGCGCGCCGACGGCATCGAACTCGATGAGGCCGCGGCCATGGCGGCCATCCAGCGGGGGCTGTCGGTGCATCACGGCAATGTGGAGGAGGGGCTCGACCAATACGGCGACGCCACCTTTGATCTGGTCATTCTGAGCCTGACCATTCAGGAGTTGGGAGATCCGTGCCGGGTGATGCGCGAGTGTCTTCGGGTGGGCCGGCGGATGGCTGTTGTCTTCCCAAACTTTGGTCACTGGCGCGCACGCTGGCAATTGGCCGTGCTTGGGCGCGCGCCCAACACGCCGGCCTTGCCGTTCCCATGGCACCTTTCCCCCAACCGTCATTACCTGACGGTGGCCGACTGGGAGGATTTTGTGCGGTCGGAGGGGTGGCGCACCGTCGAACGGGGGTTTGCCGCCAACGGTGGTCCGGTGTCGGTATGGCCGAACCTGCTGGCTGAAGTGGCCATGTACATCCTCGAGCGTCCCTGAGGCGCCTGGGCCGGTGTGCTTTCCGGCTTTACATCCCGTCCAGTCCGCCCCGTGAATCCCTCCGGCATGCTGGGGCGCGTGGCGAGGTTATACCGGTCGGAACTGACCAAGGCGTGGCGCACGAAATTGCCCTATGTGGGGCTGGTTGCGAGCGCGCTTATGGCGTTGGTGGCGCGCCAGAGCGTCGAGGGGCTGAGCCGGCCGGGCACGATCACCGCGCCCAGTTATTTTGCGGCGTCGGTGAACATGAGCACGACGATCATCGTGCCCATCTTCGCGACGATCTTTGCGGCGATGCTGGTGGCGGGCGAGACCTCGCGCGGCACGCTGCGGACCATCCTCGTGCGGCCTGTGACACGGCGGGAATTCCTGACCGCCAAATTGTTGTCTGGCATGACATATCTTTTTCTGTTGATGCTGGCCAATGTGGTGCCGGCG
This sequence comes from Candidatus Sumerlaeaceae bacterium, assembly GCA_026418615.1. Lineage (GTDB taxonomy): Bacteria > Sumerlaeota > Sumerlaeia > Sumerlaeales > Sumerlaeaceae > JAOAAY01. Next base: position 77,689 of record JAOAAY010000011.1, read on the forward strand.
CTCGTCATCGCGAGCGGCTATCCGGCGGTGGCCTATGCAGACCGCGGGATCGGGTTGCCGGGACCGGCGCAGCAGGTCGGGATTTTCGCGCTGGCGCTGGCTCTGACGCTCATTCCGCAGGCGGCCACCGTGTGTTTCGGGTTTTTCATTTCGACGCTTGCGCCGAATGTGGCGACGGCGATCGGTCTGGCGGTGGGACTGCTGCTGAGTCTCGAGCCGATCAAACAATTTGTGCGCTTTGGCGCGTTCGAACTCGAGACCTGGCTGTTCACGAGTTATTATGACACGGCCATAGGCATTGCCGACAGCAAAGCCAGCGGCATCTACGAGGTCTGGGGCCAGTGGAAGGTGTGGATGCTGCTGGGCACCAGTCTCGTGAGTTCGCTTGTTTTTCTGGCCGTGGCCTACCGGGTGTTTGCCCGGCGCGATCTGAACGCCTGACGCCCCCCGGGCTGCGGCGGCTCAGTCAAACTCGGCGCGGATGCGGGTCAGATATTCCTTGTAAGTGCTCCGGGGCATGGCCGCCACCGTACGGTCGAACTCGGCCGGCGAGACATACCCCATGCGCAGGGCGATCTCCTCGAGGCAGCCGATCTTGAGTCCCTGACGCTTCTCGATCGTAGCGATGAAATTGGCCGCGTCGAGCAGGCTCTCGTGGGTGCCGGTGTCGAGCCAGGCGACGCCGCGGCCCAACTGAATGACCCGCAGCCGCCCCGCCTCGAGGTAGGCGCGGTTCACATCGGTGATCTCGAGTTCGCCCCGGGCCGAGGGTTTCAGGCCGCGCGCAATCTCGACGACGCGCGAGTCGTAAAAGTACAGGCCGGGAACCGCGTAGTTGCTGCGCGGCCGCGCGGGCTTCTCCTCGATGGAAATGGCGCGTCCCTGCGCATCGAACTCGACCACGCCGTAGCGCTCGGGGTCGTGGACATAGTAGCCGAAGATGGTCGCGCCGTCCTGGCCGCCGGCGCCGGCGCGAAGCAAATCCATCTTGCCGTAAAAAATATTGTCGCCCAGGATCAGCGAAACGGGGGAGGTGCCGACAAAATCGGCCCCCAGGATGAACGCCTGAGCGATGCCCTCGGGGCGGGGCTGCTCGAGGTAACTCAGCCGCAGGCCAAACTGCGAACCGTCGCCGAGCAGGTCGCGGAAACGCGGCAGATCGTGGGGCGTGGAGATAAGCAGCACATCGCGGATGCCTGCCAGCATGAGCGTACTGAGCGGATAATAGATCAGCGGTTTGTCGTAGACGGGCAGCAGTTGCTTGCTGGCCACCATGGTGAGCGGGTGCAGGCGGGTCCCCGCACCTCCTGCGAGGACGATGCCCTTGCGCGCCGTCGGGGTCTGGTCCGTCACTGTCCGCCTCCTGCCGGGAAGGATGCCTAACGCGCCCAAAAGCACCGCAGACACCGCCGAGGGTCAAACGACTTTCGCGCGGCGGCCGCCACGCGGGCGGGTTAGGCGTGTGCCATGGAATGGTGCGACAACGCCTCGTGGGCGAACCGCAGCAACTCCTCCGTTTTCTCCCACCCGATGCAGGCATCCGTGATGCTGACGCCATACTTCAACTGCGACAGGTCGGCGGGAATCTTCTGGTTTCCCTCGAAGAGGTTGCTCTCGAGCATCAGACCGATGATGCTGCGGTTTCCCCGCAGGATCTGGTCAATCTCGTAGCGAAACACATTTTCCTGTTTGCGATGGTCTTTGCTCGAGTTGGCATGACTGCAATCCACCATCACATCGGCAGGCAGACCGGCCGTGATGAGCATCTCGACCGCGGCTGCGACATGCTCCTCGTCGTAGTTGGGGCCGGTGCGTCCTCCGCGCAGGATCAGATGGCCCAAATCATTGCCTGTGGTATGCACGACGCAGGTCGTGCCATCGAGGTCAATGCCGAGGAAACAATGCGGGTTGCGGGCCGCCTCCATGGCGTCTATGGCCGTCTGGATGTTGCCGTCGGTTCCGTTCTTGAAGCCGACGGGCATGGAGAGGCCGCTGGCCATCTGGCGATGGGTCTGGCTTTCGGTGGTGCGTGCCCCGATCGAAGCCCACGAGACGAGTTCCGCGGTGTACTGCGGCGAGATGGGGTCAAGCATTTCTGTGCCGCACGGCAGGCCGAGTTCGTTGATGTGGAGCAACAGTTTGCGCGCGCGGCGAAGACCCGTGGCAATGTCAAAGGTGCCGTTGAGGTGGGGGTCGTTGATCAATCCCTTCCAGCCGATGGTGGTGCGCGGCTTCTCGAAATAAACGCGCATGACGATCAGCAGGCGGTCGGCGAGTTCGCGGTTGAGCGCTGCAAGGCGGCTGGCGTATTCGAGCGCGGCTTTTTCGTCGTGGATCGAGCACGGCCCGACAACAACCAGCAGGCGGTCATCATTGCCGCGCAGAACATCGGCGATGGCCTCACGCCCGCGCACCACGGTTTCCAGTGCACGATCGGATGCGGGGAGTTCCTCGAGAACGACCCGCGGCGGGTCCAGCGGCACAAGGCCGGATATGTGAATGTCGCGCGTTTGCGGCATGATGACTCCTTGTCAATGCCGGCGGCTGAGCCATGCCCAAGCCGCCAGAGGGGGTGTTGCGTGGCTATACACACCGCATCCACTATTTACGGCCTGTGCGTCTATTTTTTTCCGCCGGCGGGAGGGGGCCGCCGGGGACCCGGGGAAAACCTTCCGCTGGCCGCCGGTCGCCATGCCGCCCGCCCGCGGCTGCTGGATCGCGGCTATGCGGCCTGTCAGTCCAACTTGATATTCAGGTTCTTGATCAGGCTTCCCAGGCTGGTAGTCGCGTCCTTGGGCTGCTTGGTGTAGGCTTCCACTTCGCGGCGTTCTTCGTCCTGCAGGTAGGCTCGGCGGCTGAGGCTGATTTTGCCGTCCTTTTTTTCGATCTTGATCACCTTGGCGGTCACCTGCTCGCCCACCTTGGCCACCCCCTCGAGCGACTCGACGCGTTCGCGCGACCATTGGGTTTTGTGGATGAGGCCTTCGACCCGGGGGGCCAGTTCGACGAAGACGCCAAAGGCGGCCACGCTCTTGATCGTCCCTGTCACGACGCTGTTGACGGGATGGGCGCGGACATACGCCTCGAACGGGTCCTCCTCCAACTGCTTGATACCGAGGTTGATCCGCTGCTGCTCGGGGTCAATCTTCAGGACGACCGCCTCGATTTCCTCGCCGACCGTCACGAGGGTCTTCGGATCTTTGAAGCCGCGGTCATAACTCATGTCGCTGACATGAATGAGCCCCTTCGTGTTTTCGTCGAGTTCGACGAAAGCGCCGTACTGGACAATTTCCAGCACCTTGACCTTCTGCCGCGAGCCGACGGGATAGCGCTGCTCCATGTCGGCCCAAGGATTTGATGAAATCTGCTTCAGGCCGAGTTCCAGCAGGCGCTTCTCCTTCTCGTAGCCGAGAACCTTGGCCTTGATGCGGTCGCCAACCTTCAGCACATCGCTGGGTTTCTTGAAACTCAGGGACCAACTGAGGTTGTCGCGGTGGATGCGCCCCTCGATGTGGTCGTCGAGCAAGACATAGGCCGAGATGAAAGTCATATTGGTGACCGTGCCTTGCACCACGGAGTCCACCGGGTGGGTGTGCTCGATTTTTTCCCACGGGTCGGGCTTGGTCTGACGGCGGCTGAGCGACACGCGGCCGCGGTCGCGGTCAACAGAGATCACCTTGAACTTGTAGTTGTAGCCGGGCTTGAGCAGGTCGGCCACCTCGAACTTCTTTTCCCACGCGATTTCCTCGCGGGGCACGAGCGCATCCACGCCGCCCAGATCCACAAAAACGCCAAAATCCACAATACTCTTTACCTTGCCGGTGACGATCTGGTCGGGTTCGAGGCTGGCGAGCACCTCCTCGCGCTTGCGCTTGGCTTCCTCGGCGAGCAGGCGGCGGCGCGACAGCACGGCGCGCTTGCGACCCTCGTCAATCTCAATGACATAGCACTCCACATCCTGTCCGACATACTTCGACAGGTCCTCGACACGGCCCGTGTCGAGTTGCGAGGCCGGCAGGAAGCACGGCACGCCGCAATCCACCAGCACGCCTTTCGCCAGCGCCCGCGTGACAATTCCGGCCACGACGGTGCCGTTCTTGTGTGCCTCGACGATGCGTTCCCACTGCACGCGCTGCTGCGCCTGTTTGTATGAGACAAGGATCTGGCCGGTGTCGCTGTCGCGGCCCTTGAGGACGACGCTGACCTTGTCGCCGACGCCGATTTTGACATTTCCGCGGAAGTCCATGAATTCCTTGACATCCACGATGCCCTCGGCCTTGTCGCCCACATCGAGCATCACATAATCCTTTTTGACCTCGACAACGCGGGCCTCCACGACCTGACCGATCGTCAGTTCGCCGACTCCGTCGAGGTAGTTCGACATCATCGAGTCGAACAATGCCGAATCATCGGGCTGTTCTCCCGAATCCTGTGGCGGAACGGGCGTGGTCGGTTCGTCGGCGCGCATGGTGCGGTTTCTCCTACATTGTACCTGCAGGGCGCAAGGCCCCGCTCGGGAAGTCTGTAGCGCCGGCCTGTCCCCGGTGCGGCTCGGTACAAGCAGGGGGAGGGCGAAACGGGTTCGCGAGTTCTTGCCGCAAGGCCTTCGCTGAGACTACGGGTCGGAATTGTCAGAACCTCGCTTGGCCCGTGTCAATGGCGGTCTGCACGGGAAATTAGCGGGGCCGGCCGGGTCAATCCGTGGGGTCCGCGGGCGCTTGGGGTTTGTCGTCCCAGATGCTGCGTTGGGAAAGCGAGTAGGACGCACCGGCCTGAATGATGGCGTCCACATAGTCGCGGTAAACCCGGGCGAGTTCCGGGCTGGTGATGAGCACGCTGGCTTCGTTGCCCTTTTCGAAAGCCGGGTAAGTCCAGTTGGTCGATCCGACAACGACCTTGTCGTCGTCGAGCAGCAGCATTTTCGCGTGCGTCTGCACTTTGAGGTCGTCGCGAAAGACCTCGACTCCGCGCTCGAGGAAGAACCGAGCCGTCTGGTCGTTGTCGTCTGTTGGGAAGTTTTCGTTGTTATCCAGCACCACGCGCACACGCAGTCCGCGGCGGTGGGCGTCGGCGGCAATCGCGGCCAAGACATTGGTCATGCTGGCGGGTTCGCCGGGCATGGCCACATGGTCTGCATCGGTCCACGGCCGTTGGTCGTAGAGCACGATGCTGCGCTGGACGATATCAATTGATTTTGTGGCCGAAAGCATGGCGTCGCGCACGACAGGATAGAACAGGCGGTTGGCAGCGGGTTCGACGCTGGCGACCGGGTAGCGCCGCAGGCCGGGTATTTCTTTGAGACCGGGGCGTCCGGGCGGGGAGGGCTCGGCGTCCAGCGTGGCAGAGGTCGCGTTGGCGCGGGGCGTGCCAAGGCGGCAAAGGTCGCGGAAGTAGCCCTTGAACCACTCGTTGAGCGGCCGCGAGTACACGATCACGGCCACCTCGTTGTTGTTGGCCACGGAGTAGTAGGTCCAGTTGTGCGAGGCCACGAGGGTGATGTCGTCGTCCACGAGCATCACCTTTTGATGGCTGACATCCTCGTCGGCATCCTGCCAGATCTCCACTCCCGCCGTGGTCAGCCGGTCCACAAAGTCGAGGATATGCTCGTTTTTCCCGTTGGGGTTCCAGACGCCCGTGTCTACGAGTATCTTGACATCCACACCCCGTTGCCGGGCGGCAATGAGGTCATCAATGAAATAGTTGGTGACGGTGTCCGGATACTCCGGATAAAAGCGTGCCTGATACAGCATGATGCGGAGGCTGTGTTTTGCGCCCTGGATAAGTTTGCGCACGGCTTGCGCATACTCGCGGTTGTTGACCGGCGTGGCGCCGTCGGCCGGCAAGGCTGATGCCGAAGCCGCAGCGAGGAGAAGCAGGGCGAAGGCCGCCAACCGGGCGAGACGGCGGAGCAAGAGTTGTTTCACGACAGGAAAACACCTTTCTGTTGAGGTGGCGGCACGCCGCCGTGCGGCGATTTCCAGCCAGTTTGTCCCTGCGCCACCTGGTCCGGCGCTGCCAAGCGAATTCACACGGCGCCCGCGGCCGCAGATCATGGTCTTCGCTTGAATAGCATTCCCCGTTGTGATGAAGTATGCGCATCACGATTTCAACCGGTCACGGGGGCCGCAGCAGCCATGAAGACACTCGTGGTAAAGTATCTGCCTCGGGGCGAGGCATCGAACACCAAGCGTCTGCTTGATGCGTTCCTTCAGCAGGCCCGGCCTGCCCAACTGGAAACACTCGACCTGACGATCTATCAGCCCGAATTTTTCGGACCGGAAAGCCTCGGCGCGTACATTCACCGGAATTATTTCGGGCAGGCCCTGACGCCCTCGGAGGCCGAAAGCATCGCGTCCATGGACCGCATGGTGAAGCAGTTCAAGTCGGCCGGCGTTGTGGTGATGGCGACCCCCATGTTCAATTTCAGTGTGCCGGGCGCCATCAAAACCTATTTCGATTGCATCATGATGAAGGACGAGACTTGGGAGATTCGCGACGGCGCGTACGCCGGCCTCATGCAGGGACGCCGGGCGGTGGCGCTGGTCACGACCGGGGGGATCTATGAGGGCATGTGGGCCTCTTACGATCTCGCCACCCCGCTGCTCAAAACAGAGTTCGACTTCATGGGGTTCGACGAAGTCCAGATCATCATGGCCCAGGGCCTGAACGCCAGGCCTGCGGAGGCGCCGGACATTCTGGCGCGCGCCGAGGAGCAGGCTCGCGCACTGGCTAAGCGCTGGTACGGCTGACGGCGTTCGCTGAAGAGAGATGAAATACCTCGACGAATATCGCGATGCGGACGGCACGCGGCGCCTCGCCTCGGCCATTGCCGCCATCACCACCCGCCCGTGGACCATCATGGAGGTTTGCGGCGGGCAAACTCACGCCATTGTCCGGTTCGGGGTGGACGAGTTGCTGCCTCCCTCCCTCACGCTCGTCCATGGTCCCGGCTGCCCGGTGTGCGTCACGCCGTTGGAACTCATTGACCGCGCCATCAGCATCGCCTCGCGGCCCGGCGTGATCTTCTGCTCGTTTGGCGACATGCTTCGCGTGCCCGGCAGCCAGACGGATCTGCTCAGCGTCAAAGCGCGCGGCGGCGATGTGCGCATCGTGTACAGCCCCCTCGACGCGCTGCGGCTGGCCCGCGACAATCCCAACCGCGAAGTCGTGTTTTTTGCTGTCGGCTTCGAGACGACCGCGCCTGCCAACGCCATGGCGGTACTGCAGGCGCGCGAGTCCGGCATCGGCAATTTTTCTGTTCTCGTCAGCCATGTGCTGGTGCCGCCGGCCATGGAAGCCATTCTCTCTGCGCCCGACTGCCGCGTGCAGGGCTTCCTCGCCGCCGGCCATGTCTGCGCCGTCATGGGCTACGACGAGTATGTTCCCATCGCCGCGAAATACCGGGTACCGATCATCGTGACCGGCTTCGAGCCTTTGGATATTCTGCACGGCGTTTACCTGTGCGTGAAGCAGTTGGAAGAGGGCCGGGCGGAGGTAGAAAATCCGTATGCGCGCGTGGTACGCCGCGCCGGCAATCAGCCCGCGCAGGAGGTGGTGCGCCGCGTTTTCCGCGTCGTGCCGCGCAAATGGCGCGGCATCGGCGAGATCGCCCACAGCGGCTACGGCCTCAACGAGGGCTTCGAAGCATTCGACGCAGAGCGGCGCTTTGGCGTCGCGGAGGTCAGCGTGCAGGAACCGCAGGAGTGCATCAGCGGCCTCATCATGCAGGGTCTGAAGAAGCCTCACGACTGCCCGGCGTTCGGCACGCGCTGCACGCCCGAGCGACCCCTTGGCGCGACCATGGTCAGCAGTGAGGGCGCCTGCTCCGCTTATTACCGTTACCGCCGGACCGGTCCATCGTGATGTCGCAAGGCCCGACCGGTTTCGCCCTTTCGTGCCCGATCCCCATCTCGGACTACCCCGAGGTGCTGCTGGCGCACGGCGGGGGCGGGCGGTTGATGCGGCAGTTGATTGAGCGCATGTTTTTTGCGGCATTCGGCGGTTCGGACGCGCCGGCAGGCGACAGCGCCGTGCTCGATCCGGCGCGCGACCTCGCGGGCGCGGGACGGAGGCTGGCTTTCACCACCGATTCGTTTGTCGTACGGCCCCTCGAGTTTCCCGGCGGCGACATCGGCAAACTTGCCGTTTGCGGCACGGTGAACGACCTCGCCATGGCCGGGGCACGGCCGGCGGTGCTCTCGGCGGGTTTCATTCTTGAGGAGGGGCTGCCGATGGAGACGCTGTGGCGCGTGGTGTGCTCGATGCGCGACACGGCGGCCACCGCGGGCGTGCGGATCGTCACGGGCGACACAAAAGTGGTGGACCGCGGCAAAGGCGACGGTATTTTCATCAACACCACTGGCATTGGCGTGCTGGATCACGACCTCGACATCGGTCCGGCGTCGGTGCGCGAAGGCGATGCGGTTTTGGTCAGCGGCGACCTCGGCCGGCACGGCATTGCCATTATGGCCGTTCGGGAAGGGCTGGAGTTCGAGTCGCCAATCCAGAGCGACTGCGCGCCGCTGTGGGAGCCTGTGCGGGCGCTGTTGGAGGCGGGCGTTGCCGTGCGGTGCCTGCGTGACCTGACACGCGGCGGCCTCGCCAGCGCGCTCAACGAAATCGCCGCGGACACGGGCTTGCGCATCCACATTCGCGAGGCGGCTGTGCCCGTAAGCGAGGGCGTGCGCGGCGCCTGCGAAATTCTCGGTTTCGACCCGCTCTATGTGGCTAACGAGGGCCGCTTCGTCGCGTTCGTTGCGCCGGAGGACGCCGAGCGGGCCGTCGCCGCGCTGCGGGCGCATCCGGTCAGTTCCGGAGCGGCCATGATCGGCGAAGTGGCGCAGGGTAGCGGCGGGATGGTGACGCTGCAGAGTTCCATCGGCGCCAATCGGATCCTCGACCTGCTCAGCGGTGAGCAACTGCCCCGGATCTGCTGACTGCGATGCCTACCGCCGGCGGCTGCGTGGCCGCTGGCGCTGCTCGGCGAGCAACTTGTGATAGCCGGCGAGGCGGTCGGGCGCGAGGATTCCCTGCTCGACGGCCCGGCGCACCGCACAGTCAGGCTCGGAAGCATGGCGGCAGTCGGTAAACCGGCATTCGGCGGCCAAAGTTTCGATGTCTTCGAAACTCTCGGCCAGTCCCGTGGCTCCCTCCCACAACTGCAATTCGCGCATGCCGGGGTTGTCTATGATCAGGCCTCCGCCGGCGTGCTCGGGCAGCAAGATCAATTCGCGGTGCGTTGTGGTATGGCGCCCGCGCCCGTCTTCGCGCACTTCGGCGACTGCCTGCCGCTCTTCGCCAAGGAGCGCGTTGATGAGCGTGGATTTTCCGACGCCCGAGGATCCGAGCAACGCGGCCGTGCGCCCCGCGGCAAGGTATGGCCGCAGCCCGTCGAGGCCCAGCCCGGTCAGGGCGCAAATGACCAGCACCGGAGCGCCGGCCGCGACTTGGCGTGCTTTGGCCTCTGCGGGCGCCGGGTGGGCGCACAGGTCGGCCTTGGTGAGTACGATCACCGGTTGTGCGCCACATTCGCGGGTGAGCGCAAGATAGCGCTCGAGACGCCGGGGATTGAAATCGCGGTCGAGCGAGGTCAGGATGAGAATGACATCCACATTGGCCACCAACACCTGCTCGCGGCCGGGTCTGCCCGGTGCTGCGCGGGAAAATTTGTTTCGTCGGGGCAGCAAGCCGGCAACCACTGCATGCTCCGGTCCGTCGGCAGCCTCGAGGATGACCCAGTCGCCGACGACGGGACGCTCCTCCGCGCGCCGAAGACGGCCCGCTAAACGGGCGGTGACTTCGCCCGTCGCCGTCCAAGTTGTGCAAAACGCCCCGTGCGCAATGGCCACCCGGCCGGGCCAAGTCCTTGACGGGTTGCGGCCAATGCGCTCCTCCCACGCGCGTTGGAAGTCCGGGCCCCATCCGAGTTGTTCAAGACCATCCATAGCACCTTGGGCTTACTGACGCCTCAGGCGGCTTGTTCTCCAACGGGCGAATGTCTTCTCACTCAATGGTATACACTTCGGTTCAAGCAGTGGGTGAGGTTTACGGCCTTCCTGCTCCAACCCAAGACTCATCGCATCGCCGGGCAAACTGGCTGCGACTTGCCAGCCCTGCCCGATGAGGAGGCTGGCACATAGCGTCGTGTCCATTTCCGGCCCGTATCCCGATTTCACCCCGCCCCCCCATCTGTTAGAGCGGATCTATGAAACGATGCGGGACGGCGTGTGTGGTTTTGACCCACAGGGGCGAATCGTGTTTTGCAATCCGGCCATGGCGCTGTTGGTGGGGCGGCCCATTGAGGCGTTGATCGGGCGCACGCCCGCCGAGGCGTGGAACGCTCGCAAATCCGAGGGTGCCGGTGGAAGCCGTTCCAGCAGCAGCGCGGTAGAATGGGAGATTGTCCTGCCGGACGGACGGCGCCGCTATGCCATGGCCAAGTCTTTTGACCTGACCACGACGCCTCCCATTGTTGTGTCCATTTTTCGCGATGTCACCGAGCGGCGACGCCATCAACGCGTGAATGACGCCATTGGGCGTCTGGGAGTAGGACTGGCTGCCGCCGAAACGATGGATCGCATCATCGCATTAGTGGACGATGCGGTTCGAGCGCTGCTACTGTGCGATGCTTTTTATTTTGCCGAGTTTGATCCTACCCGATTGTCGTTGCACATTCTTAGGCTCACCGATGTGATTGACGGCCGTATTCAAGAGTTCGAGGCGCCGGAGATCTCCTTCGAACGAATTGGGGCCTCGGTCCGTGAGGCTCTTAAAGGCGACCTTGTTGTGCTCAACCGAAAGCCGGGGAATCCCGATTCCCAGGGCGGCGTGCTGTTTCCGGGCACAAAAAGACTTTCCGCGAGCCTGCTCTTCGTGCCCATCGTCAGCGGCGAGCAAACGCTGGGTGTGCTGTCAGCGCAATCGTATCGGCCCGAGGCTTTCTCCGAGCCCGACGCAGTCCTGTTGAAACGCATCGCCGATATTGCCGCACCGGCGATCAACCGTGTGCGCGCTCTCCAAGCCTTGCAGGAAAGCGAAGAGCGCTATTCGTTGGTCATCCGGGGTGCCAACGATGGTTTGTGGGATTGGAACTTACTGACAGGCATTGTCCATTACAGCGACCGCTGGTGTGACCTGATGGGGCTGACCGGCAAGGCCGTGACGCGTTCGCCCGAAGAGTGGTTTGATCGGATCCATCCCGAGGACCTGCCGACCGTGAAGGATGCGCTGAAGGCTCACCTTGACGGTCGCACGGAACACTTTGAGGTGGAACACCGGATTCTTCTGCCAGACGGGACGCAACGCTGGGTGGGGTGCCGCGGGCTGGCTTACCGGGCGCCCGATGGCCGACCGTTGCGCTTTGCCGGTTCGGCGCACGACATCACCGAGCGCAAAGAGGCTGAAGAGCGCCTTATACGGTCGGCCTTTTACGATGAGTTGACGGGCCTCGCCAACCGGGCGCTGTTCATGGAGCATCTGCAGCACGCCCTCAATTCGTGTCGCCGAAACCACGACCACCAGTTTGCCGTGCTGTTTCTCGACTGTGACCGATTCAAGGTGATCAATGACAGCCTTGGCCACATCGTGGGTGACCGGTTTCTTGTTGCGCTGGCCAACCGGCTGGCGCGCGCCGTGCGCCCGGACGACATCGTCGCGCGCCTTGGCGGCGACGAGTTTACGGTGCTGCTCGATGACTTGCGCAACTCAGAAGACGCCATCATCGTCGCCGAGCGCATTCAGGAAGCGCTGCTCGCGGCGTTTGATGTTGAGGGCAACCATGTTTACTCCTCCGTCAGCATTGGTATCGCTTACGGTTCCGCGTCTTACGAGAAGGCAGAGGACATCCTGCGAGATGCCGACACGGCTATGTATCGGGCCAAATTGCTCGGCCGGGCGCGCCATGTCGTGTTCGATGCGCGCATGCGGACCGAGGTTCAACAGTCGTTGCGGCTTGAGACGGATTTGCACCGTGCCATTGAGCGCCAAGAATTCGAAGTGGTCTACGAACCGATCATCTGCCTGCGGACCGGGCAGTTGTGCGGCTTCGAGTCGTTGCTGCGATGGGTGCACCCGGAAAACGGTCGCACCCTGCCCGAAGTTTTCATTCCGTTTCTCGAGGAAACAGGCCTGATTACGAAACTCGGGCATTGGGGCATGCGCAACTCGTGCCGACAAGCGGCGCAGTGGCAGGCGGTTTTCAGCAGTCGCCTGCCTCGTCCGCTTGTCACCATGAATCTCTCGAGCCGGGAGTTTGCCCAGCCCGATTTGCTTCGCCGGCTTGATGAGATCATGGTCGAGTCGTCGGTGGACACTTCGCAGATCGTTATCGAAATCACCGAAAGCACGCTCATGGGCGATTATACGCTGGTCAACGAACAACTGGAGGGCATCAAGGCACGCGGCTTCCTGCTGGGCATTGACGATTTCGGCACGGGATACTCCTCTTTAAGTTACCTGCACCGGCTGCCCATTGACATCCTCAAGATTGACCGCTCATTTGTGCTCGCGGCCGTGTCCAGCGCGGAGAGCCGGGAGATCGTGAAGACCATCGTCGCGCTGGCGCGCAACCTGAAGGTCAAGGTGGTGGCCGAAGGGATCGAGACGCGGGAGCATTTGGAGCAGGTTAAAGCATTTAATTGCAACTATGCGCAGGGTTACTTCTTCTCGCCGCCGGTGTCGTCGGAGGAAGCCACCGAGATGCTCGTCAGCGGGCGGAGTTGGAAACTCTCCTGAGGACAAGGCCTCTCGAGCAGGGATCGGCAGCGGGTTCGTGAAACATCTTGCCCGTCGCTGGTGTCGCAATAACTTGAGAATCTCCGCTTTACGAGGGGGATGGCGGTTTGTGCCCATCCTGAAACCGGTTGAGAGAGGGTTGTTTTTTACCAGGTGCGAGCATGGTTTTTGCTCGCCTTGAGGTTTGAGCGGGCTGCTGTAAGCCGCCCATCATCACGGCAGGAGACGGATGTATACGAAGTTCTTCGGCTTGGCCGAAGCACCATTCAACATCACGCCCGACTCAAAGTTTTTGTTCCTGAGTCAGCGCCACCGCGAGGCCTTGAGCGCTCTGCTTTACGGCATTCGCGAGCGCAAGGGCTTTATCTTGCTGACGGGTGAAATCGGTTCCGGGAAAACCACCATCTGCCGCGCGCTGGTGCAGGACCTGCGCCAAGAGGATGTCAAACTCGCCCTGATCCTCAACCCGGGTCTTTCGGAGATTGAACTGCTCAAGGCGATCAACGACGAGTTTCAGATCCCGTCGTATTATAATACGAAAAAGGGCCTCATTGACGAGTTGAACCGTTTCCTTCTGGCGGAGAACCAGAAGGGAACCAATGTGGTGCTTGTCATTGATGAGGCGCAGAATCTTGCGCCGGAACTCCTCGAGCAGATCCGGTTGTTGTCGAACCTCGAGACGGAGAGCGCCAAACTCATCCAGATCGTGCTGATCGGCCAGCCGGAGTTGAACGAGACGCTCTCGCTGTCGCAACTCGAGCAACTCAACCAGCGAATCGCCGTCCGGTACCACATCACGCCGCTCAGCCCCGAGGAGATGTACGCGTACATCCGGCACCGCCTGTTTGTGGCGCAGGCGAAGGTGGACATCGAGTTTACCGACCGCGCGCTGGCGCTTGCCTACGAGGCGACTCGCGGCATCCCGCGAAAAATCAATGTTTTATGCGACCGGGCGCTGCTGGGATGCTATGTGGAGGGCACCTATTCGGTTGACGAGCGCATCATGCAGCGCGCGATCCAGGAGGTGGCCGGCTCCGAGGGCGGGGCGTTGGGTGTCAGCACCGGGCGGCTGCCCAAGGTCAAAGTGGTCGCGCCGGAAGTCCGCCGGGCCATGTTGCGCCGAGCCGCAGTCGTTGCGGGTGCCTTCGTCGGAGCCGGTCTGGTGATCACGGCGGCTGTGGCCCTGGGAATCCATGTGGCCAACCTGACAGCGGGCTCGGAACTGGCCGGCGGGTCGCCTCCGGCGCGGACGACGCCTGCTCCGGATGCCGGCGCCGAACCGTCTCCCGCGACGCAGGACACCGCGACCACGCCGACGGGCAATGCGGAACAGCCGTCCACCGACACCGTCGTGGTCGCCGCGCCCACGCCCACCCCTGACCTTGAGCAGATTCTGCGCAAAAAGCCGAACTGGAAGTACGAGAAAAACGCGCCGCTGGTGCGGGTGAACAACCCGCGCACAGTCCTGCGGGCAGCCCAACTGAGCCTGCTCAAGGCTTGGGGCATCAATGTTGATCTCGACGAGATGAGCAAGATTAGCGAGGACCTGATCATCAATGGCGACCTCAAGTCCGATACTGTGCCCATCCATCGCATCCCGCTGTCGGAACCGTTTCACAAAGTGGTGCGCTACAATGTGCCCGTGATCGTCAAAATGAAGGACGCCGGCGAAGAGCGCAGCGAGTATGTCGTCTTGCTGCGCGCCGAAGGCGAGGCGGTGACCGTGGGCGACCCCGTATGGGGGGTGAAGACCTACAAGACACAGGATTTTCTGAAACGCTGGGTGAGCGCGACGGCCATCTGTGTGGATGTCAACCAGTTGGGCAGCATCAAGCGGGGTGACAAATCCGAGAAAGTGCGTGCCCTGCAACAATTCTTGAAGGATGAGGGTTATCTTGCCAAACCCAGCGGAACTTTTGACATTGAGACGACCGAGGCCATCAAGAAACTGCAGGCCTACTACGAACTGAAACAGACGGGTGAACTCGACAGCATGACGCTGCTGCTGCTCAACAGCCGCATGATGCGCAACGGGCCGCGGCTCAACGCTGCGGCCGGAGGGTGAGTCGCGCCGATGAGTTTCATCCTCGATGCTCTGCAAAAGGCCCGTCGCGAAAGGCCGCCCGAGGCGCAAGGCGAGCATGTGCCGCGCGCCCTGCAACCGCAGCCCATGCACTCGCGGACCCGGCCGGTTCGCCTGATGCCGATCCTGGTGCTGGTGGTTTGCTGCACGCTGCTGTGTCTGGCGGGAGTGGCCTTTGCTGTGTGGTTTGTACTAACGAGGCCCCCGGCCGCTTATCACTTGGCTCCGGCGATGGCGCCGCCTGCTGCTGCGCCGCCTGCTGTTGCGGTGCCCGCTGCTGCTGCTCCTGCGGCTCCGGCGGTGGCCGAGTTGCCCGTGGGGCGGCCCGCGCCTTCGCCGTCCGTGGCTGAACCAGTGCCTGCCATGCCGGATCTTCCGCCGCCGGTGCCGGTCAGCCAGTTGCCGCCGGTGCCGTCGTCCTCGCCGCCGTCGTATGTGGCCGCCACTCCGGCGTCCGGCACCGCCGAGCCGCCCCGAAGCACGGATGGGTTCTCGTTGGGAGCCATTTTGTTTGACACCAACATGCGCATCGCCGTCATCAACGGCGAAATGGTGTACGAGGGGGAGGATCGTGGCGACTTCAAGGTGCTCGAGATCACGCCTCGCAGCGTGACCGTTCAGCGGCCGGGTCAGAGGCCGGTGGTGCTCGGGATGAAAACCCAATGACGGCTGGAAGGCGGCGGAGCAGGCGATGATCGAGTTTCTGCGCGGGCGCATCCTTGCGCGCGACGGCACCCATATTGTGCTGGAATGCGGCGGTGTGGGCTACGGCGTGGATGTGCCGCTGACGACCTTGGCCCGGCTGCCTGAGGCGGGAGCCGAGGCCGAACTCCACATCTATTTCCATATGAACGAGCAGGCGGTGCGCCTTTACGGGTTTGCGTTGGGCGCGGAGCGCGACATTTTCGAGGTGTTGCTCGGGGCCACCGGGATCGGGCCCAAAACAGCGCTCGCTATTCTCTCGGCGACCGAGATTCGCACTTTGGCCCGGGCCGTAGTGTTCAATGATCTTTCCGTCCTGACCCGCATTCCCGGGGTCGGCAAAAAAACCGCCGAACGCCTCGTGGTGGAGTTGCGCGACAGGCTCAAACCTTTTGCTGATGCGTCGGGGGATGAGGCCGTTTCTTCGGCCGCGCCGGCGCGCCATGCGGCCGCTGGCGCCCCCGCCGTCCCGCAGGGCCCGGTCGCGCTCACGGCGGCCGCCCTTGTGGAACTCGGCTGCAAACCGGCCATCGCCGAGCGGGCCGCCCTTCGCGCGGCCGATCTGCTGGGCTTGGATGCGCCGCTTGAGGACCTCGTGCGCGAGGCGCTCAAACATCGCCGCTGAAGCGGCCGGGGCTCACCTTGCTGTTGCCAGCGCGAGCGACCGCGATGGAATGCCCGGCATGAAACTCATCGTCGGGCTGGGCAACCCCGGCCGCCAATACGAGCGCACACCCCATAATGTCGGGTTTGATGTCGCGGATATTCTGGCCGTGCGCCACGGCGGCGAATGGCGCCACGAGCGGCGTTTTGAGGCCCTGACGGCCGACATCAGCCTGCCGACAGGCCGCGTTGTTCTCATGAAACCGCTGACCTATATGAACCTGAGCGGCCAGGCCGTGGCGGCATGGGCAGGCAAGAACGGAGCCGACGCCCACGAGATTCTGGTCATCAGCGACGATATCAATCTGCCGCTCGGACGCCTGCGCATCCGCCCGGACGGCAGCCACGGGGGCCACAAGGGGCTGCTGTCGGTCATCAATTCGCTCGGCACGCTCGGCTTTCCGCGCGTGCGGATCGGCGTCAAGCCTGCCGGGGAAAACCTTGACGATGTCGTAGGCTTTGTTCTGAGCCGGATGAAGCCGGAGGATCGCGAGCGGCTGGCGCAATGCGAGGAGGAGGCAGCCGATGCGGTCGAGATGATTCTTGATAAAGGATTGACCGCCGCCATGAATCATTTCAACGGCAGAGGGGGAGGCGCGGGGTGAGCGGCGGGACTGCGCGCGACCCGGCCGGCCTGCCGCCGGCCGAGCACTATGAACAGTGGATGCGCGAGGCCCTGACGCTGGCGCGCGAGGCCGCGGCGGCCCGGGAGGTGCCGGTGGGGGCGGTGGTGGTTCGGTGGGGGACGGTGATCGGGCGCGGCCGCGAGCGCAAGATCGAACTCAGCGATCCCACGGCTCACGCAGAAGTGCTCGCGCTGCGCGAGGCGGCGGCCTCGCTGGGCGACTGGCGCCTCGAGGACTGCGCTTTGTTTGTCACGCTCGAGCCGTGTCCGATGTGCGCGGGCGCAGCGTTGCTGGCGCGGGTACCGCTCGTGGTCTATGGCGCGGCCAATGTGAAGTTCGGCGCCATCGAAACCCGCGACTCGCTCTTGAGCGGTCCCGCCTGGAATCACCGGGTGCGGACCGTCGGCGGGGTGCTCGCGGACGAGGCGGCAGCCCTTTTGACGGAATTTTTTGCCGCGAAGCGGTCGGGCGGGCTGTGATCCGTCAAGCCGCCGTCGCTCTGCGCTTGCGATGAGTCCGCGCCTTGGCCAACGATGCGGCCATGAACCGACGGGTGCGCGGACGATGACCGGCCGGCTGACCATGCGGGTGACCGTGCTGGGCTCCGGGACTTCGGCGGGGGTGCCGACACTCGGCTGCTCGTGTGCCGTGTGCTCGTCGTCGGATCCGCGCAACAAGCGGTTGCGTTCGAGCGCGTACATCGAGGCTGCCGGAAAAAGGTTTATCATTGACTGCGGGCCGGATTTCCGGACGCAGGCTCTTGCCCACGGCATCCGGGACCTCGATTTTGTGTTGCTGACCCACGAGCATGCGGACCATGTCAATGGTCTCGATGACTTGCGCGCGTTCAACATGATTCATGGCCACCCGATCGGGTTTTACGGTCCGGCGCGGTCGCTGAGCGAGGTGCGCCGCCGCTTCGCGTACTGCTTTGAGCCGGCCACCGGCGGCAGTTATGTTCCGCAACTGGAGATGCACGAAGTGGATGGGGATTTCGAGGCCGGCGGCATTGCCATGCGCACGGTGCCGGTCATCCATGGCCGGTTGCCCATCGTGGGCTACCGCATCGGCGCGTTTGCATGGCTGACCGATGTAAGCGCACTGCCGGACGAGTCGTACGCTCTGCTCGAGGGCCTTGAGGTGCTGGTGACGAGCGCGCTCCGACGGCGCGCGCATCCGCTGCACATGTCGCTTGACGAGGCGGTGATGCTGGCCCGCCGTGTGGGCGCAAAACGGACTTGGTTCATTCACATGAGCCACGACCTTGACCACGAGGCCACCAACCGCACCCT
This sequence comes from Candidatus Sumerlaeaceae bacterium, assembly GCA_026418615.1. Classification (GTDB taxonomy): domain Bacteria; phylum Sumerlaeota; class Sumerlaeia; order Sumerlaeales; family Sumerlaeaceae; genus JAOAAY01. Next base: position 95,787 of record JAOAAY010000011.1, read on the forward strand.
GCCGCCCAATATCCAACTGGCGCACGACGGCCTCGTATTCGAGGTGGGCTAACTGGCACCGGCAGGGGTCCGCGAGGCAGAGGAAGTTACGGCCCGGGTCGCCCGGCCACGACCATGGCCGCGCGGCGAATTGGCTCTCCCGCCCGGCGAATTTTCTGCAAGTTTTTCCGTGCAAAAGCGTCTTCTTATGTGCGAAAGGCACATTGGGCTTTTTTGGGGAAGGCACAGGGCTCGATGCTGGACGACCGGACAGCGCCGTCGGACGCTGAGGTTATTGCCGCGACCCTCGGCGGCAATGCGGGCGCGTTTGACGCTCTCGTTGAGCGCTATTTTGCTATGGTGTTCGCCGTGGCCTTGGCTCGCCTTGGCAACCGATCCTCCGCAGAGGACCTGACGCAAGAGGTTTTCCTTCGGGCCTTTCTGAATCTTGGGAAATTGAAGGAGGCGCGCTGTTTCGGCGCCTGGCTGACGCACATGACGCGCAACCTCGCCATTGACTGGCTTCGCAGCGGCCAGACGGCCTCGCGGCTGACGGCCTCTGTGCCGCTTGAGGATATCGCTGAGGTGGTGGAGGACAGCCATGCGCCCAGTCCGAGGGAGGTTGCGGCGATACAGGAGGAGACCGAGCAATTGCGTGCCGCACTCTTGCGGCTGCCTGAGCCGCAGCGCGAGTTAGTGCAGATGCACTACCTGAACCAAATGTCCAAGGTGGACATGGCCAACCGCCTCGGAGTGCATCCGTCCACGGTGGGGCGGCAACTGGCCGCCGCGCTCGAAGCCCTGCGTCAGGCCCTCGAGCAGGAAGGAGGCATGGTGTCATGCCGAAAATCAACCTGAGCGAACTTACAACGCCCCGCGATGACGCGGGCAAGGACCGGCTGCCATCGGCCATCATGGCTCTCGACCCCTTGGCTCGAGAGGCCTTGCTGCTGCATGCGACTGAGCGCCTGAGCGTGGATAAGATCGCGGGTTTGACGGGACTCGATGCTGCGCAAGTGTCCGAACTGATCACCGGGTCCGAGAGTCTTCTGCGGTCGTGCGGGATTGGGGCTGATTTTGAGCCTTCCCCGTCAGCCCTGACCCGCGCCCGCAGGCTTGTGGCCGCGGCGGCCGCGACGCAAGGTCCTGTCCGCGCCGCTCTCGAGCGGGCCGCAGAGGTGCCGGGTTTTGCTCCGTCTCCGGCGGTGGCTGGCGCTGTGCCGGCCTCCCGACGCCGAATTTTCGAGGCTATTCTCGCGTTTAGGCCGAGCCCAAGCACGCGCGAGCGTTTGCGCACATTCCTCGCCGATTTCGCGGCCGGAACAGCCTGGATGTTTGGTCGTCGCGTGGTTGCCATGGGCCTCGCATTGTGCATGATCCTTGGTGCGGGCCAGATGATTCGCAACGGCGTCCGATCCGTGGCGGTCGGTGAGTGGTTATCGGTGACGGCCGCGGGGCCAGTCCCGGCGGTGCAGCACAATCCGTCTGCACCGGGCAAAAACACTTCATCATCGCATGGCCTTGTGGAGTCCCTCGTCGGCGGTTTTGCCCGGCGGTTAGAGGTCGCCCTACTCTCGCGACGGGTGGAACCCGGCAGTGACGGGCCTGTCGAGGTGCGCGAGTACTCTGTCTTCCTTCGTCCGACTTTGCACTACGAGGTGCGGCGCGTGCGGACGGCATCCTCGGGCAGCCCGCTAACCTCGGTGCTGTTCAGGCTCAACGCGCAAGGGCAGTCGAGTATGGCAGAGTGATTGACACCCGCGCATAATCGTTACATCATTAGTACAAATAGTCGTCAGCCATTCCGCTAAGGATCACAGAACCGTGAAAACCCTGTGCATTACCCTTGCGGCTGCGGCGCTTTGCACCATCGCGCCGGCCCAGACCAACCAAGTCATTTCCGGCACACCTCTTCCGCAGGCGACGCCCGGCCAGCCGGGGATTCCGACGGGCGCCACCATTCCGTTTGTCGTATCGAGCAAACCGTCCAATGGTCAGCGCAATGTGCCGTGGACCACAACCAAGATCGAGATCACCTTCAACGAGCCGATGGATGTGGCGACCTTCTACTGGCCTCTGCCCCGTTCGGCGGATTTTCCTCTGGTGACAAAGGATCCTTACTGGACCAACGGCAACCGCACCGTTGTGTTGCCGGTGAAACTCAACCCGACGCGCCTTTACCGGATCCCGATCAACACCACGACTCAGATTTTTCGCAGCGCCAAGGGCGTGGCGGCCAACCCGGGCGTCATCTCGTTTGAGACCGGGCAGGCCTCGTACGGGGGAACAGCAAAACCTTCGGCAGTGTATGGCAATCGTCCGTTCCAAGGGCAGACGCCTTCGCAGCCCGCGGGTGTAGGCTCGGCTGGCAGCGGTGGACCGGCCGCGATGGGTGCCCCCGCCAACGCAGCGGGAGGCCAGACCGGTTCCGGTTCGCAATTGGGTACGGCAGGAGCCAGCATGCAGGAGAAAATCCGGCGGGCGCAGCAGTTGCGCCAAAACCGCGGCGGGAGGCCAACGCCGACACCGACGCCAGTTCCCGCAGAAACTCAGTAACGGCCGGCGACCGCCGTGGGGCACGATGACGCCGGCGATCTTCTGCCAGACGACGGCATCACGCTCTACCCGGTGGGATTATGCCTGCGCGGATGCCGGGTGATTGTTGCCGGCGGAGGGGTGGTCGCTGAGCGGCGCGTCGGACGGTTGATCGCGGCCGGCGCTGAGGTGATTCTCGTAGCCCCCGAGGCAACTCCCGCCTTGCAGGCTCGGGCCGAGGCGGGGGACATCGTGTGGCATCGTCGTCCGGCGGCTCCGGAGGATTTCGCCGACATGCGGCTGGCCTTCATTTGCACGAACGACCCTTCGGTCAACGCTGATTTAGCGCGGGCGGCGCGGGCACGCGGGGCTTGGGTCAACCGTGCCGATGCCCCGCAGCACAGCGATTTTTTGGTGCCTGCCGTCGCGGATTTGTCACCCGTGCAGGTTGCTGTACTGACCGGCGGCCTTGCCCCAACCGTGGGGCGTTACCTTTGCCAGCAGATCGAGCGCATCATGGGGGCGGAAACGGCCGCGGTCGTGGCGCTGGCAGCCCGGATCCGATCAGCCGTTCGAAGCCGAGTGGCCACGCAACCCGAGAGGGCGGCGGTGATTGCTGCCGCGCTCGACGAAGAGGTTCTGGCCGTTCTGCGGTCCGAAGGGCTCGAGGCTGCCTATTCTCAAGCGTTGAAAAAAATGGCCTTAGGTAGCCCGGACCGCCGGCCGTCGGCGTAACGCCGGCGCTGGTGCGTCAAAAGGTCGCCATCGGAAAGCCGATAGAGCGCCCTGCTGTATCCTAACGACACGCTGACCCCGCCGGTTTTGGTGTTGTTGGATTGCAAGTGATTGATTTCACATGAATTACGGGTGCTGTCTCCTGCGGCACCGAGATTGCTTTTCAAGCGCCCCAGAGTGATTATATCCTAAGGAGGTTGCAATCTCATGGCGGTTCGACCACTGCACGACCGGGTGCTGGTGAAGCGCGCGGAAGAGGTGGAGCAGAAGTCCAGCGCTGGCATCATCATCCCTGACACGGCGAAAGAGAAGCCCCAGCGTGGGACGGTTATTGCCGTCGGCGAGGGCAAGAAGGACGAGAAGGGCAACCGCATCCCCATGGATGTGAAGGAGGGGGATGAGGTGCTGTTCGGCAAGTACTCGGGCACCGAGGTCAAGATTGACGGTGAGGAGTACCTGATCATGCACGAGACCGACATTCTCGGCATTTTGACGGGTTCCGGTGCCGAGGGCAAGAAGAAGGCCGCTGCGGCGAAGTAACCCCCCGCCCGCGCCACTCATCACTTAAGTTTCGCATAACTCGGAGGACAGAGGAACAATGGCAGCGAAGCAACTGAAGTACAGCGAGGACGCCCGCGCGGCGATCCTGCGGGGCGTGGACAAACTGGCCAACGCCGTGAGCGTGACGCTGGGGCCGAAGGGCCGCAATGTCGTGCTCGACAAGAAGTTTGGTGCCCCGACGATCACCAAGGACGGCGTCACGGTCGCCAAGGAGATCGAACTCGAAGATCCGTACGAGAACATGGGCGCGCAGATGGTGCGTGAGGTCGCCTCGAAGACCAGCGATGTGGCCGGCGACGGCACCACGACCGCGACCGTTCTCGCTCAGGCGATTTACCGCGAGGGCATTAAGAATGTCGCCGCTGGTGCCAACCCCATGGGCATCAAGCGCGGCATCGAAAAGGCCGTCGCAGCCGCCGTGCAGGCGATCAAAGAGATGGCCGTGCCCACCCGCGACCACAAGAAGATCGCTCAGGTTGCGACGATTTCCGCCAACAATGACAAGGACATCGGCGAAGAGATCGCCAACGCGATGGACAAGGTCGGCAAGGACGGCGTCATCACCGTCGAGGAAAACAAGTCCATCGAGACCAAGACGGACACCGTCGAGGGTATGCAGTTTGACAAGGGCTACCTGTCGCCCTATTTCGTGACGGATCCGGAGAAGATGGTGGCCGAGTTGAAGGACGCCTACATCCTGATCCATGACAAGAAGATCAGTTCGATGAAGGACCTGCTGCCGGTGCTCGAGAAGGTGGTGCAGCACGGCAAGCCGCTGCTGATCATCGCTGAGGAGGTCGAGGGCGAGGCCTTGGCCACGCTGGTGGTGAACAAGTTGCGCGGCACGCTGCAGGTGGCTGCCGTCAAGGCCCCGGGCTTTGGCGACCGCCGCAAGGCCATGCTCGAGGACATCGCCATCCTGACGGGCGGCAAGGTCATCAGCGAGGAAGCCGGCTTCAAGTTGGAGAACACCCGGCTTGAGGATCTCGGCCAAGCCAAGACCATCCGCATTGAGAAGGAAAACACGACGATCATCGAGGGTGCGGGCCAGAAGAAGGCCATCGAAGGCCGCATCCAGCAGATCAAACTCCAAATCGAGGAGTCCACGAGCGACTACGACAAGGAGAAACTGCAGGAGCGGCTGGCGAAGTTGGCCGGCGGTGTTGCGGTGATCAAGGTTGGCGCCTCGACCGAAGTCGAAATGAAGGAGAAGAAGGCTCGCGTTGAGGACGCGCTGCACGCGACCCGGGCGGCCGTCGAGGAGGGCATCGTGCCCGGTGGCGGTGTGGCGTTCATCAAGGCCATTCCGGCCGTTCAGGCCCTGAAACTTGAGGGCGACGAGGCGCTTGGCGCGGCCATCGTGGCGCGCGCTCTGGAGGCTCCGACCCGTGCCATCGCGGCCAACGCTGGCAAGGAAGGCTCGATTGTCGTGGAGAAGATCAAGGCCTCGACCGAGAAGAACTTCGGCTTCAATGCTGAGACGGAGGAGTACGAGGACCTGATCGAGGGCGGCGTCATTGACCCGGCCAAAGTCAGCCGCACGGCGCTGCAGAACGCGGCGAGTGTCTCGGCTCTGCTGCTCACGACGGAGTGCCTTGTGACCGAGATCAAGGAGGAGAAAGAGGCCACTCCGGCTCCTCCGGGCGGCGGCATGTATTAATACGCCGCACCAGTCCGTCACAGACGGTCATCCACTCCCATGGTCGGCCCGGCGGGCGTGTCAGTCCGCCGGGCCGCTTTATTTTATTGTGCGGGCCTGCGTTCGAGAACTGTCGCACCAGCCGCCAGACTTTTAATGGAGTTCTCCGCGCGCGGTCCGCGCGATATCGCCGCTGGAAATGGTGCCGTTCGTCGGGTCGTAGAGATAGTCCAGATTTGACCGGTCCGTCAACGCCAGCATGACAAAGTAATACTTGGCCGGGACATTGGGGAATGTCACCTGATCAGGCCCGACGCTTGCCAGCCCCCAAGCATGCGACATCAAGGCGGGCTGAGGGTCCACGCCCGGCGGGCTGGGGATCATGGCCAAATCACCGCCCTCGATGATGGAGCGCAGGTTCATGTAGCCAAGGTACCAGTAGTTGGTCTGCGGCCGGTTCATGGCGAACACATCGTAGAGCAGCCCCTGACTGACATAGGCCACGGGGGTCGACAACTTTGACAGGCACACGAGGGCGTAATGTTCACCGAGGCGCGTCGGGACAAACGCCGTCGGCACCTGCGTATCCGGATAGCGCTGCGCGTCCACCGCGTATGCTTCCAGCGCCGTGGCCACCGTCCGCATGTCCGCTTTCACTCGCGAAACCTTGGACCGCGTCTGGGCCTCGAGGAAATTCGGCACGGCAATAGCCGCGAGGATGGCAATGATCGCGACTACAATTAGCAATTCGATGAGTGTGAACGCGGGCCTGCCTGCCACCAGTAGGAGGGGTCGGCCCGCGATCTGTGCCAAGATCGCCCGTTTCATGAAACCCCCCTCTCGAGTCCCCGTGTATGTACCGGGCAGTCCCAGCGGAGTTCCCGGCTCTATGCGCACGGGGACCCTGTCGCACGATTGGTACTCCCAACCTGTTTTACTCGCGCGCCCCGGGCCAAGTGGCAAGCAAAATGATAGCAAAACAGGGCTTGAGCCCGCACCTGGCGTCGCCCACAGCGGGTGATCTGGGGCGCAAGCGGTCTTCATCGTGCGGCGGGACACTAGGACCGGCCGAGTCCTCAGCCGGGAATTTGTTGTGTGTTTCGTTGGTTTTCCCGGCGCGGCGGGCTGCAGGATTAATGCTTGGCCTGCTTGAGTTCGCGGGTTCTCTGCTCGACCAGTTCGCGCAGGCCGTACTTTTCGATACGGTAGCCGAGGGTGCGGCGGGTGATGCCGAGGTGCTGGGCGGCGCGGGTGTGGTTGAAGCGGGTTTTTTCGAGGGCGGCAAGAATGAGTCGCTTCTCGACTTCGTCGAGGTGCATGGCCTCGGCCGGAGCGGCTTGGGAGGGCGAGGCCGGCGCGGCGGGGCCGAGCGTGCGGCTGTAGTCGAAATGCTGGATCTGCAGCGGGAGGTCGGCGATGCGAACGACGGGGCCGTCACTGAGGACGACAGCGTGCTCGATGGCGTTTTCGAGTTCGCGGATGTTGCCGGGGTAGTCGTAGCGCAGCAGCAGGGCAAGGGCCTCGGGGTCCAAGGTTTTTGGGGGTGCGCCGGGCGGTGAAAACTTGCGCAGGAAGTGCTCGATGAGCAGCGGGATGTCGCCCGTGCGCTCGCGCAGGGGCGGCAGGACGATGGGGATCACATTGAGGCGATAGTAAAGGTCTTGACGGAAGCGGCCGCGGGCGACCTCGTCCTCGAGGTTGCGGTTGGTGGCGGCGATGATGCGGACATCCACCTTCTGGGGGCGGCTTTCGCCGACGCGGAGAATCTCGCCCTCCTGCAGGACACGCAACAGTTTGACCTGCAGGTGGAGCGGCACCTCCCCGATTTCGTCAAGGAATATGGTGCCGGTGTGGGCCGTCTCGAACAGCCCCTTGCGGTTCTCCACGGCGCCCGTGAAGGAGCCTTTGACATGGCCGAAGAGTTCGCTTTCGAGCAGGGTCTCGGGGATGGCGCCGCAATTCACCATGACAAGGGGTCCGGCGGCGCGGGGGCTGAGGTTGTGAATGGCCTTGGCCAGCACCTCTTTGCCGGTGCCGCTTTCGCCGCGCAGCAGCACGCTGGCGTTTGACGCGGCCACCTTGCGGGCGCGGGCGAGGACATCCTGCATGGGGCGGCTCGAGGCGATGATGTTTTCAAGCGTGAAGGTCTGCCCGATGACCTCGCGCAGCCGCTGGTTCTCCTCGCGCAGGCTGCGCGTTTCCTCGATGCGTTTGAGGAGAAGCCTGAGTTCGTCAACGGGAAAAGGTTTGATCAGGTAATCGAGCGCGCCCTGCTTCATGGCTTCGACCGCGGTCTGAACGGTGGCGTAGGCGGTCATGACGACGAAATCGCTCTGGGGCGAGATGCGGCGGGCGCGTTCGAGAACCTCGAGGCCGGTCATGCCGGGCATGCGCAGGTCGCACAGGATCACATCGAAGCGGCGTTCGGCGATGCGCGCCAGGGCGGCCTCGGGATCGTTGGCGGTTTCGATGTCGTAGCCGTCGCGGCCGAGCATGCGCGCGAGCACGCCGGTCATTTTCTCCTCGTCGTCAATAATAATTACGGAAGTCATGGCGCACGAAGTTTAGTGCGGGCCGTGCGGGCCGTGCAAGCAAGGAAGCGATTTGCGTTGTGCCAAAGGTATTTGTGGCTCCGCCGGATGGCGGCGGGCCAATGAATAGGGCGTGCGCCCAGCGGTTTGGCGATTAGGGTCGCCGGCCTTGAACAATCGGGCAACGCGGGCTGGCGAAAAAAAAACGACAAGGGCATGAATAGGCTTCGGGCCTCTGCATAATGTGTCGTTGCGCCAAGCAGCCCGTCACGGGCGAGCGGCGTGTCCCGGCGGATCCGAACGGCCTCTTGTAGCGGTTCGCAACGCCGGTGGAACGGTGCGCATGCGAATTTGCGGTTGACACGGCCGGGTGGTCGTAGGCAAGATCGCCATTCGCCTCTGCGGAGAGGTTTGCGCGGACCGTGCGGGTCCTCAATCGCCCCTCAGGGGAGCAGGCGCAACCTGGTGACAGACAAGGGCTATGGTTTCGGTGCGGTTTGCTGCGCCGAGAGGGTTCTTTGACAATGCGAGATGGGTAATTGACAGCGTGAGGGTCTGATTGATCGAGACGCCACTGGTGGATTTGTACGGCGGAAGTTTCGTTAAGCTACTAAGGGCGTGCGGTGGATGCCTTGGCGCTGGAAGGCGATGAAGGACGTGGTAAGCTGCGAAAAGCCTCGGGGAGCCGCAAACAGGCGCTATTATCCGAGGATCTCCGAATGGGGTAACCCGGCCGCGTAAAGCGCGGTCACTCCGCCCTGAATTCATAGGGGCGGCAGAGCGAACCCGGGGAAGTGAAACATCTCAGTACCCGGAGGAAGAGAAATCAACCGAGATTCCGTCAGTAGCGGCGAGCGAAAGCGGAAGAGCCCAAACCCGGAGGCTTGCCTCCGGGGGTTGTGGGGCGGGAGTCGTGGGACTCTGAAGGCGAGCAGAACAGATCAGGAAAGGTCTGACCATAGAGGGTGATAGTCCCGTATGCGAAGCCAGAGGAGCCCTATCCCGTACCCGAGTAGCGCGGGACACGTGGAATCCCGCGTGAATCCGGGGGGACCAC
>JAOAAY010000112.1 GCA_026418615.1 Candidatus Sumerlaeaceae bacterium
CTGCTGGGCGACCGGTATGTGGACGACATTTACCGGGCGCGCCGCGAGAACGCATTCCTTGTGGCCGTGCATTGCACGGAGTCTGCGCCCACCTGTTTCTGCGCCTCTCTGGGCACAGGGCCGCGCGCAAGGTCCGGCTTCGACATCGCCCTGGCGGAGTTCGCCGAAGCCGGTGAGCCCGAGTACTTCGCAGAAGCAGGCAGCCCGGCAGGCATGGACCTGCTGGAAGCCTGCGGCGCGCAGCCGGCGCCGCCGGAAATGGCGCGCCAGGTCGAGCAGGCGTGCACACGCGCCGCCGGCGCCCAGAAGCGCAGCGTGAACGCGCACGCCGCGCCCGCGCTCATCGACGCCCTGTTCGAAAGCCCGCACTGGGACCGCGTCGCGCGCCGCTGCCTGGCCTGCGGCAACTGCACGATGGTCTGCCCCACCTGCTTCTGCGTCAATTACGAGGACCGCAATTCGCTGGACGGGCAGGAAGCAGAGAGGTGGCGGCTGTGGGATTCGTGCTTCTCGCAGAGCTTCACGTATATCCACGGCGGCAGCGTGCGGACCAGCCTGAAGT
>JAOAAY010000113.1 GCA_026418615.1 Candidatus Sumerlaeaceae bacterium
GTTTGCGGTGGGGCGGCCGGCGGAGGAGATGCCGCAGATTACCAGTCGGATATGCGGGGTGTGTCCGACGGCGCACCACATGGCGGCGACGAAGTGTTTGGATCGTGTGTATGGGGTGGAGCCGCCGCCGGCGGGGCGGAAGATACGGGAGCTGGTGTATCACGCGTTCATGCTGGAGGATCATGCGCTGCATGTGTATGTGCTGGGGGGTCCGGATTTCATTGTGGGGCCGGAGGCGCCTCCGGCCGAGCGGAACATTGTGGGGGTGATGGGGAAGGTGGGGGTGGAGGTGGGGAAGAAGGTGATTGGGATGCGGCGGCGGCTGCGGGAGCTGATAGCGTATTTTGGGGGCAAGGCGGTGCATCCGGTGCTGGGGCTGCCGGGGGGGGTGTCGAAGCCGCTGGCGCGGGAGGATGTGCCGCGGTTTCAGGCGCTGGCGCAGGAGGGGCTGGAGTTTGCGCAATTTACGCTGGGGGTGTTCAAGGAGGTGGTGTTGCAGAATCCGGAGTATGTGCAGCTGATGACGGCGGAGGCCTACACGCATCAGACG
>JAOAAY010000114.1 GCA_026418615.1 Candidatus Sumerlaeaceae bacterium
GTGCTGGCGAGGTGCTGCTCGATGGCCAGCCGGTCAAGGGGCCAGGGCGCGATCGCGGCATGGTGTTTCAAGGCTATTCGCTGTTTCCTTGGCTCACCGTCAAGAAAAACGTCATGTTCGGGCCGCGCATGAGCGGGCAAAGCCATGACAGCGCCGAGCGCGAGGCGCGCCTGTGGCTCGACGTCGTCGGCTTGAGCAAGTTCGCCGACGCTTATCCCCATCAGCTTTCCGGCGGCATGCGCCAGCGTGTCGCCATCGCGCGCGCCCTCGTCAATCGGCCGCGCATCCTGCTCATGGACGAACCTTTCGGCGCGCTCGATGCGCAAACGCGCGCCAAGATGCAAGGCCATCTGCTGGAGATCTGGCGCAATCTCGACATCACGATCCTCTTCATCACCCACGATCTCGACGAGGCCGTCTATCTTGCCGACCGCATCCTGGTGCTGAAAGCCCATCCGGGCGAAGTGCAGGAAATCATCGAGGTGCCGCTGGCACGCCCGCGCTCGCCCGCCCAGTTCATGAGCCCGGCCTTTCGCGCCTCGCGTGCG
>JAOAAY010000115.1 GCA_026418615.1 Candidatus Sumerlaeaceae bacterium
AGCTTGAGCTCGACGCGGATGCCCAGGATGTGCTCGATCGACTGGGCAAGCCGATTGCGGATGTCCTCCAGACCCCGAATCTTATCGCTGAAAACCTCGGGAGTGACCTCGACCTCGACCGTCATCTGATCGAGACCATGTTCGCGTGTCAGGACGATCTGATAATGCGGTAGCGTCCCCTCTACTGCCATCAGCGCGGCCTCGACCTGAGAGGGGAAGACATTGACGCCGCGGATGATGAACATGTCGTCCGAACGCCGCCCGATCCGGCGGATGCGCCGGATGGTGCGCCCGCAGGCGCAGATGCCTGGGATAAAGGCGGTGATATCGCGGGTGCGATAGCGGATCATCGGCATCGCCTGTTTGCTGAGCGTCGTCAAGTCCAGCTCGCCCTCCTCGCCTTCGGGTAGGGGGTCGCCGGTGTCTGGATCGATGATCTCAGGATAGAAGTGATCCTCGAAGATATGCAGCCCATCCTGCGCCGGGCATTCGCTGGCTACCCCAGGGCCGATGATCTCGGACAGGCCATAGATGTCATAGGC
>JAOAAY010000116.1 GCA_026418615.1 Candidatus Sumerlaeaceae bacterium
TCATTCAGGACGCCGATCTCGAGTACGACCCGCAGGAGTATCATCTACTGCTCGAGCCGATTCTTCAGGGCAAAGCGGACGTCGTTTACGGCTCAAGATTCCTGACCGGAAAAGCTCATCGGGTGCTCTACTTCTGGCACATGGTTGGAAATAAGTTTCTCACGCTTCTTTCAAACATGTTCACCAATTTGAACCTCACGGACATGGAAACCTGCTACAAGATGATCCGTGCGGATGTGCTCAAGCAGATCGAAATCGAACAGGATCGATTTGGGTTTGAGCCAGAAATCACCGCTAAGTTGGCCCGGATGAACTTGCGCATTTACGAAGTGGGGATCTCCTACGACGGCCGGAGCTACGCGGAGGGTAAGAAAATCGGGTGGAAAGATGGACTCCAAGCGATCTGGTGCATCCTCAAGTATTCCCGCGGCAGATACATTGACCATGGCAAAGTAACCCTTCGGCATCTCGAAGAATTTGAAACCTACGCCGAGTGGATCTATAAGCGCCTTCAGCCCTACGTTGGGGAGCGCATCTGTC
>JAOAAY010000117.1 GCA_026418615.1 Candidatus Sumerlaeaceae bacterium
CCGGGCCACAATCGAAGGACTGCGCGACTATTTGCGACAGGTGATGATCCCCGCGGAAACTTTTGTGGAAATCAAAGGCGGCAAGAAACGCCAGACGCAGCGCAACCTCTATCCGGGCTATGTGCTCGTGCAAATGGAGTCGGACGAAGAAAAGCTCAACGACCTGATCAATCTGATCACCAAAATTCCCGGAGTGTCGCAGTTTCTGCCCGGCGGTTCCCACCCCGTGCCGCTGGACGAAAACGAAGTGAATGATATCCTCAACATCGTGCAGGAGAAAACCGAGAAACCCAAGCCGCAGATTCGCTACCGCGTGGGCGAACAGGTCAAGGTCATCGAAGGGCCGTTTGCGAATTTCGTGGGCGAGGTCAACGAAATAGACGAGGAAAAGAGCAAGCTCAAGGTGATGGTGTCCATTTTCGGCCGGCAGACGTCGGTGGAGTTGGATGTGTTGCAGGTCGAGGGAGTGTAAGGAAGAATCTTGGACGCCATGAACGCCGTGGAGAACGTGGTGGACGGCGCGAGCAAAAGGGAAA
>JAOAAY010000118.1 GCA_026418615.1 Candidatus Sumerlaeaceae bacterium
CTTGATGGATCTGGGTTGCTATCGGGGGGTGCGGCATCGCCGTGGTTTGCCTGTTCGTGGTCAACGTACCCGAACGAATGCGCGTACCCGCAAGGGGCCGGCTAAGCCGATCAAGGCATCCAAATAAGGAATGAAATTATGGCTAAAGCATCCAGCATGAGGGTCAAGAAAAAGATCAAGAAAAATGTTTCGGAAGGCATTGCCCATGTGCATGCCTCTTTCAATAATACGATCGTCACGATCACCGATCGTCAGGGCAACGCTTTGTCATGGGCGACGGCAGGTAGTGTCGGCTTCAAGGGGTCGCGCAAGAGCACGCCTTTCGCGGCACAAGTGGCGGCTGAAGCCGCGGGTAAAGCGGCTCAAGAGTATGGTGTGAAGAACCTGGAAGTTCGGATCAAGGGTCCTGGGCCTGGTCGCGAGTCGTCTGTACGCGCCCTGAATGCGGTGGGCTTCAAGATCCCCAGCATTTCCGATGTGACGCCAGTACCTCACAATGGCTGCCGTCCGCCTAAGAAGCGCAGTATTTGAC
>JAOAAY010000119.1 GCA_026418615.1 Candidatus Sumerlaeaceae bacterium
CTTTGAGCACGCCGACCTTCTCGCCCTGGGCGTTGAGGTATTCAACCGTGTCGTGGGCGATTTCCGCCCCCGACCCCATGATCACAATAACCCGTTCCGCATCCGGCGCACCGACATAATCGAAGAGGTGATATTGACGGCCGGTGAGCGCTGCAAACTTGTCCATCGTCTTTTGCACAATCTCGGGCACGCGCAAATAATAGGGGTTCGAGGTTTCGCGGCCCTGGAAGTAGACGTCCGGATTCTGCGCTGTACCGCGAATCACGGGCTTGTCGGGATTAAGCGCGCGGGCGCGATGGGCGCGTACCAGATTGTCGTCAATCATGGCGCGAATGTCATCATCGGATAGCTGTTCAACCTTGTTAACTTCATGACTGGTGCGGAAGCCGTCAAAGAAATGCAGGAACGGCACGCGCGCTTCAAGCGTCGCCGCCTGAGCGATCAGGGCAAGGTCCATCACTTCTTGCACCGAGCCGCTGCACAACATAGCCCAACCGGTGCTGCGGACGGACATCACATCACCTGTC
>JAOAAY010000120.1 GCA_026418615.1 Candidatus Sumerlaeaceae bacterium
ACAGCCTTACCAGAAAGAAAATATCAATTAGGCGTTCTTTGACAGGGACAGCTTTACTGGAGAGGTAGGGCTGGCGCTTACTGGTGGTAAGCGACATAGGGAAGGGGAAAGAGGACGAAGAGGACGAAAGAAGATCGGGCGCTTGAGATGATGGAAGGATGATATGGTCAAGCGACGATGGGTGTCTGGTGGATGCCTCGGAGTTATCAGGCGAGGAAGGCCGTGGTAAGCTGCGAAAAGCCAGGGGGAGGAGCACACATCCTGAGATCCCTGGATGGCCGAATGGGGTAACCCGGCGGGCGGGAGCCCGTCATCCGACCACTGAAACGATAGGTGGCGGAGGCGAGACTAGGGGAACTGAACCATCTCACGTACCCTGGGAAAAGAAATCAAGAGAGATTCCGTGAGTAGCGGCGAGCGAAAGCGGAGGAGCCCAAACCAGCTTGAGCTGGGGTTGTAGGGCCGCATGGGGATGACCCGCGGAGTGATAAACCGACTCGATAGTGGAACGGTACTGGGAAG
>JAOAAY010000121.1 GCA_026418615.1 Candidatus Sumerlaeaceae bacterium
GCTCGGAGATGTGTATAAGAGACAGCGATCAACTTCTGCTTGTGCCTCGTAAGCGCGGTGTAAAGCAGCTCGCGGGTGAGAATCTCCGTGGAGCGCGGCAGCACGAGGAGCACGACCTCGAACTCGCTGCCCTGCGCCTTGTGTACAGTCAGTGCGTAGGCCAGTTCGAGGCTGGCCTCCCCGTCTTCGTCGAAGTCCGAGGCCCTGAACTTGAAGACATAGCCGATCTGGGTCGAGAACTCGATCTCCAGAGTGTCCGGGAACCAGTTGCGCTTGGCTGTCCGCCGGTGGCCGACGACGATGCCTATCTCGCCGTTGGCAAGGTAGCCGTTGCTGGCGGGCTCCGGGTAGATGCGCTTCTTCCAGACCGACCAGTTCCGGTTGTTGATTACCTTGTCGCCGTAGATGATCTGTTGGTCACCCATCGGCGCCGGGATGCTACGGTACTTGCCCGGATTGCGGGCTTTTTCGATCTGGGGTCCCTTGTAGCGCAGATGAAGCGCGCGATTGAGTGC
>JAOAAY010000012.1:0-15408 GCA_026418615.1 Candidatus Sumerlaeaceae bacterium
GGAGATGTGTATAAGAGACAGGCACTTTTGCATGATCCGAACCGCCATTTCCGAAAGTTGCGCATGCAGGCCATGCTGCCGCCCGCGTTGCAGCCATCACGCCCGGCAGGGCGAGCGCGTCAACAGACTCTTTCGCGCGCTCTCGCCCTCATGTCGCGGCTCAGGCCCAGTGAACCGGGCTCACGCGCGGCGGCACATAAGCCGCCTTCCGGGCCTCTTCGGGCTTCATCGAGGGGTTCTCATGCTCGATGCCCATCAGCGCACACATGGCGTGGAACGCATCTGTGTTCAGGTGAAGACCCTCAAACAGTTCCTGCCCGGGCCCTAAGGCAGTAAGAGTTGTGTAGTCGGCCGTGTGAGTGTTGCCCGTCCACCCAATGCCGATATGGTTGGCGAACACCTGCCCCATGATGCCCGTGAGTTTCCCGAGTTGCTTGTTCAGGACAGGCGGAGCGTTTCCGGATGCAGCCTGCGCGATAGCCTCGGCCTCCGCACTTTCCACCTCAATACCGGTCGCCTCCTTGATGACCGCGGCGGCCGCGGGACCATCGAGGGGAGCCGTGCCTTTGGCAGCGGCGCGCAGACGCGTTTCAATTTCCGCAAATGAGGCTTTGATCCCTGCGACCTTTTCAAAGCACTCGTTACTTCGGGCGTACTCGTCGCCCATGCCGTTGAGACCGGGGTTGGAATTGCCATGGTCCGAGGTGATCACGATCAAGGTGTCGGGATGTTTGGCGGCAAACTCCAAGGCCACACCGATGGCATCATCGAAGGCAATCTGATCGAACAGCGCCCCGGCCGCGTCGTTGCCGTGGGCGGCATGGTCAATCCGCGCCCCTTCAATCTGAAGTAAAAACCCTTTATCTCCAGTGGAGAGGCTGTCCAGTGCTGCTTTCGCCATTTCCGCCAGGGTCGGCACGGCGGCGGCCGTCTCGGGTTTGTTGTCACGATCCACGGTGTAGGGGATATGGCTGCTGCTGAACAGCCCGATCATGCGAGCCGTGGCGGCGGCGTCGGTCTTGAGCAATTCGTCGCGGGTCTGAAGCGTCGCGTACCCAGCCTTCTTGAAGTCTCCAAAAAGGTCGCGCTTGTCCGGCCGTTTATCGGCCATGAAGAACTTGCTTCCGCCGCCCAGGATGACATCCACCGCGTCAAGGTATTGTACGGCAATACCGTCCTCGTCGTCGCGCTTAGGCACGCTGGCGGCAAAACCGGCCGGCGTTGCATGGGTGACTGTGGCCGTGGTGACAAGCCCCGTCCGGCGCCCGGCCTTTCGCGCCAGCGTGCAAATGGGCGTCAGTTTGGTGCCGTCAGGCAACACATTGATGGCAGCGTTGAAAACGCGCGAGCCGCTGCCCCACGACGACGAGGCGGCGGCCGAGTCTGTCACCAGGGAGTTGAGCGATGCCATGTCGAACCATCCGTGGGCCGCATCGCGTCGCTGCAGCAGCGCATGCCAATGCGTACCCCGCCCGCGCACGATCTGCGAGAGCGGCTCTGCCAGCGTCAGGACTCCCATGCTCATCCCGTCAGAAACCATAAAAATAATGTTCTTTGGGAGTTTTCCGGGCACTTCCATCCGGCTGCTGCGGGCCGCGCCAGCGGGTCCGACGGCAGCGAGCACGGACGGACCTGCAGCCAAGCCCGCGGCGGCTTGGATGAACTTGCGGCGGTCAAGACGGCGCTTGCTCATGTGATCGTCCCTCCGGGGTGACAATAGGGCAATGAGAGAGCCCGACGCAGTACAAACGCAACCCGCGCTGTTCTATTTAAGGCAAATGCGCGAAGAATAAACGATGAAGGCCTACCCGGTTAAGGGCGGCAGGCGCCGCGTTTATCCAAGGTGCTTGTCAATGACCTGCTTGAGCACATTCTTGGGCACGGCGCCGACAATGCGCTCCTGCAGTTGACCGCCTTTGAACAGGAGAAGGGCGGGAATGGCGGAAATCCCGTACTCGGCTGCCACGGCCTGATTTTCATCGGTGTTCACCTTGCCGACTTTCAAGCGGCCTTCGTATTCGGCGGCAAGTTCGTCCACGATGGGAGCGATGATCCGGCAGGGACCGCACCAAGTCGCCCAGAAGTCCACGAGACAGGGAAGGTCGCTCTTGAGGACTTCCGTTTGGAAAGTGGCATCGGTCAGTTCGACAACCATGTTCAATGAGATTCCTTTCTGGTGGTTGGTGCGTGGTGCCGCGCCGCGGTGCGACTTTGCTCAATGCGTGCCAGAGCAGGCCGCCAAGGCTTCGGCGAGGTTCAGCCGGCCGTCATACAGCGCCTTGCCGACAATTACGCCGCGCAAATTTGGCCTATTCAGGCTGCGCAGCAGGTGGAGATCTGCCAGCGAGCCCACACCCCCGGAGGCGATGACATCTAATCCTTCGATAGACAGGATCTCTTCCAGCGCCGCGATGTTCGGCGATGAAAACATGCCATCCCGTGCGATGTCGGTGTAGATCACCGTGCGAATGCCCGGGTCTCGGCGCAGGGCGGCAATGTAATCGCGCGCCATGACCTGCGTGTCCGTTGTCCACCCGCGTGTTGCGAGGCGACCGTCGCGGGCGTCGGCGCCGACGATAATGCGGGGTCCGAATTCGGCCACCATCTCGCGCAGAAAAGCAGGATCCTCAAGCGCCTTGGTCCCGATGATGGCGCAGTCAATTCCCTCAGCGAACAGTACGCGCACATGATCCGCGTCGCGAATTCCTCCGCCGACTTCGATCACTGCGCGGGTTGCACCTCGGATCTCTCGAATGGCCGGCAAGTTCAGGGGCACACCGCCAAAGGCGCCGTCGAGGTCCACCACATGGATGCGCGTCACCCCTGCGTCTTCGAAGCGGCGGGCCATCTCGGCCGGTTCGACTCCATAAACAGTTTTTCGCGAGGCGTCGCCCTGCTGCAGGCGCACCACCTGCCCGCCCATCAGGTCAATGGCTGGTATGAGTTCCATTCGGCCGATACCCTCGACTGTCTCAGGCGACATACAATTCGCGGGCAAGCGGAATCGGCCCGAGAGGCCGGGGACGCGGCCGACAGAAGCGTCAGTCCATGAATTCTACGAGTTTGATGCGACGACTCGGATGACGCAGTTTGTTGAGCGCCTTGGTTTCGATCTGGCGCACGCGCTCGCGCGTGACATTGAAAATTGTTCCCACTTCCTCCAGCGTCCGGGGGAAGTCGTTGTTGCCAATGCCAAAACGCAACCGCAGCACCTTCTCCTCGCGCTCGGTCAGCGACTTGAGCACCTCGTTGATACACTGCGCCCGCAGCGAGTTGGCGGCTGCGTGGGCCGGGTTTACCGCATCGGGGTCGTTGATGAAATCACCGAAGGTCGAATCGCCATCCTCGCCGATAGGCGTCTCAAGCGAGATGGGCTGCTGAGCGATCTTGAAGACGCGGCGGATTTTGTCCACCGGCAGACCCATTTTGGCTGCGATTTCGTCCGGAGTCGGTTCGCGACCCAGTTCCTGAACGAGGTAGCGGCTCACGCGCGAGAGTTTGTTGATGGTCTCGATCATGTGCACCGGGATGCGAATGGTGCGCGCCTGATCAGCGATCGCGCGGGTGACGGCCTGCCGGATCCACCATGTCGCGTAGGTCGAGAACTTGTAGCCGCGCTGATACTCAAACTTGTCTACGGCGCGCATCAGGCCGATGTTGCCCTCTTGAATCAGGTCGAGGAACTGCAAACCGCGATTCGTGTATTTTTTTGCGATGGACACGACGAGACGGAGGTTGGCCTCGACGACCTTCATCTTGGCCCGATGGGCGATCTTCTCGCCAGCCTCGATTTCCTTCACAATGACGGCCAGTTCCTCGAAGGTGTTGCCGGCCTCTTTCTCGAGGCGCTTCACGATGCGCTGAGCGTTGCGCACGCGCTTGTCGAGTTTGATGAACTGGTCCAAGGTCAGACCATACTTCTTTTCGAGTGCCTTGGCTTCGGGCGAATTCCTGCGTGTCTTTTTCACGATGCGGCGCAGGTCGTCCTCGCTCAGCATCGTTTTGAGGATGACATCGCGGATCTCGTTGTTGGCCTGCTCGATGCGGGCGTGAACCTCTTTGATTCGTTCGGCCACCTGCTCGATGATGGTGAAGTTGAGATCCACCTTGAGCAGATGCTCAAAGATCGTCCGGCGGCGGGCCTCGATCTCTTTGTGAGCGGTCGAGCGCTCGCGTGCCGTCAGCGAGGGATCCTCGAGCAAATCCAGGCGTTCAATAATCTCGGAGTACAGGTGGAGCAGAACGGCATTCAGATTATCGAGCACATGGCGGACATAGCGGTTGCGCTCGTCAGGGTCGCTCTCGTCCACATTGACTCGAAGAATGTCGTTGAGATTGACGGCGCCCGACTCGACGCGGGTATAAATTTTCTTGAGTTCGCTGGCGGTAGCGGTTGCGCGTGCGATCGCAGCGGTGATGTCGTGGCGCCCTTTCTCGATTTGCTTGGCCAGCGTGATTTCCTCCTCCCGCGTCAGGAGGGGCACTTTGCCCATTTCCATCAGGTAAAGGCGGACCGGGTCATCAATCTTGACTCCGTCGGCGTCCGCGTCGGCATCCTGACGGACATCCTCGATTTCCCGCTCGAGATCGGCGGCGGCCACCTCGGCCTCCACATCTTCGCCCACGGCGAGAGCCTGCTCGCCCTTGGCGGCGTGGGCCACCATCTCCTTCTCGTCAAAAATATCTATGTCGAGTTCTTCCAGTTGCTCGAGAAGCGACTCCATGTCGGAGGTCGTCACATCATCCGGCAGGTGCTTGTTAATCTCCGCGTAGGTGAGATGGCCTTTTTCGCGGCCCAGATCAATCAGTTGCTCGAAATCGGTGCTACGAGAGTCCTGCGCCCGTTTCATCGTGCCCGCACAGCCCCTATTCCGTCTCGTCAGGGACGCCCGCAAAGGTCATCGCTCGATCCCGAACTTCGCACAGATCGTACGGACAAGACGCCTTGGTGCGCTGCTTGCTGGCGCGGCCCCAAACTGGCTGAGACGCCGGGCGCTTCGCGGGGGGCTTGTGGGTGGCGCGGTCCGTACAGTCGCATGCGAACGGTAAAGGCTCGCTTTGCTCGTCTTCCTTTCGAGGCCTCAAGTGTACTTTAGTTGCCGGTGTCGTCTCATGGCCGAAACCGGCACCCGCAATATGTGACAAACTGTCACAATCCGCCTTCGATAACAAGGACACGGCACCGCTATTCACCCGCGGGCGCCACCGGTCAGAGATTTCCTTTGATGCGAAGCAACGCAAGCCCGTTGACGCGCGCGGGCTGACCTCGGCAGAATGCGAGCATGGATGATGCCCGTCCACATCCCGACTTCCGATCGGCCATCGCGGTAGAGCCGGGTGCACCGGAATCACTGGTCGCCGAACTGGTGCAACTGTTGCGCAGTCGGCGGGTCGCTGCGGTTGTTGATCGTTTTGATAGTGCCCGCGACGCCGCCCGACTGGCGCGATGGGTGGCGCAGCAAGAGAGTTTGGGCGTGCGCGTGTTTGTAGCCGTCGCTTCACCGCCGGGCATGCTGGCCACCTTGCTCTGTGCGTGCACTCACCGGCCTGTCGTGTTCCTCCCGGTGACGGCTGGCAGCAACGCCGAGGCCATCCCGGCCTGTGCGGCCCCGGTCGCCACGGTGACGCCCGATGCGCCCGGCAATGCTGCTGTTTTGGTCGAGCGGATTTTTCACATGGCGGATGCCAGACCGGCCGTTGAAGAGGTGAACGCCGCGACGCAAAAGAAGGCGCCGCCCGCCGAAGCACCTCGGGCCGCTCCACGGCCGGCGGTTGATCCGGCCGACTGCTCATGGGTGGACGAACTGGCGCGAGATTTTCGCCCGCGGTTGCCTTCCCGGACTGCTCGCGCCGCCATGCCGCCCCGCCGCCGACCGCTGGATTATTCCCCGGCGCTGCGCGCAGTGTTGACGGAGGCCCGACTGATTGCCGCCGCGTACGGCTGCGGCAGCGTCCATGCGGTGCACCTGCTGGCTGGAATCCTCGACTCACCCGGAAGCGCCGCCCGTACGGCCATCGAGCGCGCCGGCGGCAACTTGGACAAAATTGCCGTAGCCGCAGCAAAGCGTTTTCCGGCTGCCGGTGTCTCCGAAGTCCGCGGCGCGCTTGCGCCGGATGCCGAGGCGATTCTGGCCGCCGCCAAAGATCGCGCCCGCGCCGCCGGACAGACCTGCATGACGACCCTGGATTTTCTGGCGGCCATGATTGCCGTGCGCGGTTCAACCACCGCCAAGGCCCTCCGGGCGGGCTTGCCCGCTCTGAAGCGGCTCGAGTCCTTGTTCGGCGATCCCTCGCTGCCAGACGAGACAGAGCCTTTGCGTCAGCCGCAACGGCCGATTGGGCGTCCCGTTGCGGAAAAACCCGAACAGGTCGCTTCGATGTTGCCCGATCAGCGGGTTGCGACGGAGCAGCCGCGCGGGACCGGGCATCAACCCGCGGTTGAGCGGCCTGCTGGGGCTGCGCAGGTCAGAAAACCACCTGTCACGCTCAAGTGCGATCCTGACGATCCACCGCTCGAGGTCGTCGAAGCGGCTTGTGACGCGCTGCTTGAGGGAGGATTGGTGGCGCTACCGTGCGACACGATGCTCGGTCTGGCCGCGGACGCCACGAATCCCGCTGCGGTTGCGGCGCTGCGCGAAGCCCTCGGCCTCGCGCCGGAGCGGCCGGTCGGAGTCCTCATCCATTCCACGGCCGCATTGCGTCACCTCACCGGTCACCTGACCCCGTCAGTCGAATCGCTGCTCGATGACTTGTGGCCGGGGCCGCTCACCGTGGTGTTTCCCCGGCGCGCCGGAGCGCTCAACGCGGTGACATCCGGGCAAACCGTGGGCATCCGCATCCCGGCGGACTACCTCTCGCTGGCCATCCTGAGCATGCTGGGCCGTCCGCTGGCTGTCGTGCGAATGAGATCCGCCGGGCAGGCAGGCTGCGGTGCCAGTTTAATTTTGGATATTGGGCGCGCCCCTGCGGAAATTACCACGACGGTGTTGAGCGTGACCGAGGTTCCCCATCGGATCCTTCGGCAGGGCGCGGTGGAGCGATGGCGGATTGAGGCCGCACTCGGCACGCGACTGGCCGACTGACCGGCGCGCATCGGGCGCGCCATACTGTGCCTTGACGGTGGCCCGCGGTGGGCGGGATACATGAGCCTGACCATGCCGCAAATCCATCGTTTTGCCGCCGCGACCATCTGTTTTGCCCTTGCTGGAATGGTGATGGCGGCGGGTTCCAAGGTCGCTGATGATTTTCCGCCGCTGCCGCCGGCGCAGCCGTGGCGTCATCCACTGGAGGCTGCCGCTCCGGCTCAGGCGGCGGACATCGCACAGGTGTTCTCTGCGGGAAGCAATCTGCTTACAGCCGTCACGGCCTCGACCAGTGACGCGATGTCACTGCGGCTGCGGCTAAAGCCCAAACCGAGCGAAATATCCGCCCATTTCCTCATCGCAGTACCGTGTGGATCCGTCACCACGGCGGTGATAACCTCGTTCCGCCAGTGGCCGGCCGACGGGGGGCCACCTGTCGAACTGACGCCGCCTGCGGATTTCGCCGTGTCGCCGCTCGGCTATGTGCGAAATGTCCACATCGCCCGCGCGCTGATACCGTTCGGTGAAGCCCAACCCGATGCAGGCGCCATCGAGGCGGAAATTGCCCTAAAGTTTGACCCATGCGATTCGGCTGCGCTACCGGAGTCGTCGTTCCTGGCGGCAGAGTCCCGCGGGCCTGTTCGCGAGATGTTGCGGTATTTAGTGGTGAACCCTGATGACATCGAGCGATACGCCGTTGCGGATCCGTCTGTCATTCCCGGTGCCGACGACCGGCCGGCATGGAATCCCGCTGCGCTGACAACATCCGCTGTGCGCCTGAGAGTGCCGGTGGAGCGGACCGGCATTTACCGGATCACCGGAGCCGATCTCGAATCGTCGGGCGTTATTCTCGGGCAGACCGACCCTGCCCATTTGCGGCTGCTTCTGGAGGGCGTTTGTGTCCCCATCCTCTGGCAGCGTGCCGCCGAAGCCCCGCCGCAGTCTCTGACCCGCGACGATGTTCTACTTTTTTATGGGTTGGAAAACCCGTCGCGCTTTACCCGCGTGAAATACCTACTGGCTGGTTGCCGATCCGTTTCTGCCAGCCTGCCCGATGGGCATCGTGGGATCAGGCAGCACGGGGCCGCGCGAACAAGCCACCGTGTTTGCGGAAACGGCGCGCGTAGAGACCGACAACAAAGTTGTCACGCGCGCCGATCAGTTTCTCTCAATCCTTGGCTACCGGTGGGTCTGGCAAGAATTAGAGCCCAACAAACCTTTTGAGTTCCCGTTTGACCTGCCCGGCCTTGCGCCGCTTCAGGCGCCCACAACCGTTACACTTCAGTTTTACATTCATGGAACCCTCCCTGATCCGCGACCGCTTTTGCGCCTGAAATTAAACGGGCGCGTGGTGGGGGAGGAAACCGTTCGGTCGCCGGATCAGGATTTTTTCACGACCGTCACCAGCCTGACCGGTCTTCAGGAGAGGGGAAACCTGGCAGCGCTGGAATTGGTGACAAGCGGCACACCGGCTGCTCCGCCAGAAATCTATTTGGATGCTCTGGAAATCGCCTACCCGCGGCTCTATGCCGCCCAGAGCCGGCCTTTCGAGTTTCGATCGCCGTCGCGGGATGCGGCAGATACGGCCACGCGCACGGTGACATACAGGATTTCAACCGGTTCCGATGCATGGACTCAACCGATGGTGTTCGACATCACCGGCACGGCTCCGCTTCTGGCGGATGTGCGTGCCATTCCGCCAGCGAGAGCGACAGATCCGCCTGCCATCGAGTTCTCGGCGCAGGAGTCGGGTGTCCGCCGCTATGTCATGCTGACCGCGGACTCGGCACTCACGGCCACACTGGAGCCGGTCATCGGCCGCCCAGACCTGCGCGCTGCGGCGCAGCCGGCGGATTATCTCATCATCAGTCACGAATCCTTTGTGCCGGCCATGCAATCCTTTGCCGAGCGGCGGCGGGCAGACGGCCATGCCGTGTCGGTTGTGGATGTACAAGATATTTATGATCAGTTTGCCTCAGGCCAGCGGGAGCCGGCAGCGATCAAACGATTCATCCGCCATGCGGCCTGCCGTTGGCCTGCCTCGCGGCTCGGGCCATCCGCCTCGTTCGTTCTGCTTGTAGGGGATGCCACCAGCGCCTACCGCAACGAGTTTCGCAACGACATCATAAACTATGTTCCCTCGTTCGCGGCGGACAGCACCTACGGCGCCAGTGGCAACTTCGCGTCGGATGCATGGTTCGTGCAAATGTTTGGCAATGATGCCCTGCCTGATGCGGCCATCGGCCGGTTCTCCGTCAACAACCTGCACGACTTGGAGGCTATCCTGGAAAAGCAGGAGCGTTACCGGTCCCAGTCACCGCCGGGAATCTGGGAGAACACGCTGGGATTTGTGGCCGACCACAATGAATTTGAAGAGGCGGTGGAAAACATCATGGCCCGTTTCGTCCCCCCGCGCTTCTTCATCAGGCGTATTTTCATTTCTGAGGAGCCGTGGGTGGACAACTATTATTACCCGGCTGAGATTGCCGATGCCAAAAAGGCCAAAGTCAGTCCTCGTTCCACCGCAAAAATACGCGACATGTTCAACGATGGTGCGGTGTTTGTTACCTTTTTCGGCCACGGTTCGCCCAACATCTGGTCCAACGAACGGGTTTGGTTTGGCGGCCAGAGTGAAAACAGCGACAATCTCATGCTGACGAACCGCGACCGTCTGGCGTTTATCCTGACGATGACATGCAACAGTGGGGCGATTGATTACCCCATGCCCCGCTGGAATGTGAACATCAGCGAGGATTTCATGCGCGTCCCGAACGGAGGGGCCGTGGGTTGCTATGTTCCCTCCGGACAGGGCGTGACATCGCAGCATGAGCAGTTTGCGGGCGATATTCTGCACGGACTTCTGGTCGAGCGGGCCGGCACGGCCATTGGCCC
This sequence comes from Candidatus Sumerlaeaceae bacterium, assembly GCA_026418615.1. Taxonomy (GTDB): domain Bacteria; phylum Sumerlaeota; class Sumerlaeia; order Sumerlaeales; family Sumerlaeaceae; genus JAOAAY01. The sequence goes on from JAOAAY010000012.1 coordinate 9,975, forward strand.
GCAACTGATGCTCGGCGCGTGGCGCTACCTTGGCCGCGGCGCGTCGCCGGACCTTGTCAATATGTTCATTCTCCTCGGCGATCCTGCTCTGCCGCTGCGGCTAAGTCACACTGCATCTGATGGCACATGGCAACCGATGGCGGATGGCACGACTGTGGCGCTGCCGCCCGCATTGGTTGGGCGCCCGAAGCATGTCCAGTATTTTGCTGCAACCGTACCCAGCGTCGCCGGTCCAGTATTGTCGGTGGGAACCACGGAGGCCGCTGCAGCCCTAACGCCGCCGGCTCTGCCACCGACTGCGGCGGTGCGGGCCGCTGTCGCTGCGGCCTCGCGCGGACAGCAGCGGGTCGAGTCGGCTGGGGGCTGGTTCCTCGCGCCGCCTGTGATCGCGCTGGAGCAGTGGCGTCTGGAGGAAACGCGCCCTCAAAACGGCGATTCCACCAATACTCTTGTTTTGTCTCTTCGTTCCGTTGCCGGCGGCCCCCTGTGCCGTGTCCGCGTGTCCGCTCATCCGGCGGGAAACCGTGCAGCACCCGTCGAGAGCGAACTCTTTTCATTGCTGCCGGGCGAGCCGCGCGAGGTTCGGTTGCCGATCATCGTGCCGGAGGGACTGACACCTTGGAGACTGGTTGTGTCGGCCGAGGGACTGCCCTCTCACGAAATAAAATCGCTGAAACCGTTGCGGACGGTTGGGCTGCGTAAGGACGCCAGCGCGCCGCCGGAATTGGATCCCGATAGTGTCAGCGTCGCGGCCGTGGCCGCCGAGTCGAGTGTCGCCGTGGCCGTGCGTTTCGATGTATATAATGTCGCGCCGCAGACCCTGACCGGACTTACGGCCGCCCTTGTCGGCGAGGACGGGGCCATGCTCACGGGAACGCTGGCCGAAGTTCCGGCTGTCGCGCCGGGTTCGCGTGCCCGCGTGGAACTCAGGCGTCTGCTCGAAGCCGATACGCCGGAGCACGACCGGGTGCGCGTCCGGCTTGACCCGTTTGGCCGGGTAGCCGGCTCAACAAACTGGCCCAGTTTGCCGGTTGATGCCGGGCGCTTCGTGCTGCCGGACCTCGTTATCCCTCCCGGAGGCGTTGTGCCGTCCGATCCCTCGCCAACGGATGGTGAAACGATTTTCTTCGATGTGACAGTCGCCAACACGGGTGGAAGTGCAATAGGTGGGGTCCGTGTGGAGGCGAGCGAGCGGTTGGCTGATGGCGCTGCACGGCTCGAATCCCGGATCCTCAGGCCGCCGCCTACGCTGGATTTGGATCCGGGAGCCTCGGCCGTCGTCCGCTTGCGGTGGGATCCGTTCCGCAATGCCGGGGAGCGCACTTTGGTTTTTCGGGCCGTGGCGGCAGATGCCAATGCCCTCGAGCGCGACACGGCGAATAACACGCTCATTATGCCCCTTCATGTGCGCACCAAACATCACTTGCGCGCCGCCGGCATTCATGTGCCGCCTCCCACGGCCGAGGAGTTGCGCGAGCGCCGCTTGCGCATCATTGCGCGCATTGAGAACTCGGGAGAGAGCCCGGCCCACGGGGTGAAGGTTGTGTTCTACCCGGCCGGCCAGCGCGGCAAGCCCGGCGCGGCACTCGGCGAGACCATCATCGACACGATCCCACCGGGTTCTTTCGCGGAGGCGCAAATTATTTACAGGCTTCGCCCGGGGGATGAGAAGAAGCCCTACCTGAAGTTCACTTACGAGGCCTTCCTGAAGGGATCGCTTCAGCGAGTGCCGTTCGAGGGCTGACCGTAGCCCTTGGCGTCATTCGCTGCCGCCCGAGCGGTCATGCGTTGGGCGAGGGTGATTCCCAAAGCGGGAACTGGCCGCCCATCAGGCAAAGCACACAGGTCGAAATCCATTGAGGAAAGGGCGCAGCGGCCATCCTGTTGCGGCACAAGCAAGAACCGCAGGAGGAGGACTCATGGAGATAGTCCCTTACGGTGGTTGGCCCCGGTGTGTCCGCTTGAGCAACGAAAAGGTCGAGTTGATTGCCACGACAGATATTGGGCCACGGATCATGCGCTTCGGCCGCCCGGCCGGGCAAAATCTCTTGGGCGAGATCAGCACGGATCTGGGACGGACGGGTGGCGACTTGTGGCGCCTCTATGGCGGACATCGGCTTTGGCACGCGCCCGAGCAGCAACCGCGTACCTACGAGCCTGACAATGAACCCGTTGCGTTTGACTGGGACGGCAAGCGGCTGCTTTTGCGTCAGCCGATCGAATCCTCAACGCGCATTGCCAAGGAATTGGAAATCCGCCTCGACGCGGAAAAACCGGCAGCCACCATCCTGCACCGCTTGACTAACCATAATCCGTGGGATGTGGAACTGGCGCCGTGGGCTCTGACAGTCATGGCATGCGGCGGGACGGCGCTGCTGCCGCAGGAGCCGTACGCGCCTCACCCCGAGGCGCTTCTGCCCGCACGGCCCCTCGTTTTGTGGCCCTACACGGACATGACCGACGCGCGCTGGACTTGGGGGCGGCGTCTCATTCGGTTGCGTCAGGATCCTCGCGCAGGCCGGCCGCAGAAGTGCGGCATTCGCAATACGGCCGGCTGGGGCGCCTATTGTCTCGGCCGCGATGTTTTCATTAAACAGGCTGCCTTTGATGCGGAGGCGCAGTACCCCGATTTCGGCTGCAACTGGGAGACATTCACCAACTCTGAAATGCTGGAACTCGAGACGCTCGGGCCGCTGTGCCTGCTGGCGGCAAACGGCGGAAGCGTGGAGCATGTCGAATACTGGTCGCTCCACGAGGCCGAACTCCCGAGCGAAGAAGACGCCACTGCCGAGACCCTAGCCGGTCTCATTGCGACTGCCTGAGGCGATCTTGCATTTGGCGTTTGCGTTCGGATGGCGCAGCCTGATTGCGTCGCCCTCGGAGACCTGCGAATGCTGACGAAACGAGTCATCCCCTGCCTCGATGTTAAAGAGGGGCGCGTGGTGAAGGGTGTGCAGTTTGTCAATTTAATTGATGCCGGCGACCCCGTGGAGTGCGCCAAGGCCTATGATGCCGCCGGTGCGGACGAACTGGTTTTTCTCGACATCACGGCCAGCCACGAGAAGCGCCAAATCATGGTGGATGTGGTTCGCCGGACGGCAGCGGAGGTGTTCATGCCGGTCACGGTAGGCGGCGGTCTGCGCACGCTTGATGACATCAAGGAGATGCTGCGGGCGGGCGCAGACAAGGTTTCGCTCAATACCTCGGCCGTGGAGAATCCCGAGTTTGTCCGAGCCGCGGCCGCGCGTTTCGGCAGCCAGTGCATCGTGGTGGCTATTGACGCCAAACGCACGGCGCCGGGCGCGCCATTTCGGTTTGAAGTGTACACTCATGGCGGACGCACCCCGCGCGGCCTTGATGCCATCGCATGGGCACGGCGCATGGAGGAATACGGTGCCGGGGAAATTCTGCTGACCAGCATGGATCGCGACGGCACACAGGAGGGGTACGATCTCGAATTGACTGCAGCCATCAGCGATGCGGTGGGCATTCCGGTCATTGCGTCCGGCGGAGTCGGAACGCTTCAGCACCTCGTGGACGGAATTCTGCTGGGAAAGGCCGATGCTGTGCTGGCGGCGAGCATCTTTCACTTCGGAACGCACTCCATCGGCGAGGCCAAGGCGTACTTGGCTGCACGGGGGGTGCCGGTGCGGTTGGCGAGTCCCGTTCAGCCGTAGGCTCTCACTGGGACCGCGCGGGGTCGTCCGTGTGGTACTCACGCCTCGTCAGCACGATGGCCGACGCGGCCAACAGAACGACGGTGACGGCCGCAAGTGTGACTGCGGCTTGTGTCTCGGTGGTGTCCGATTTGGCGAGAAATTCGAGCCAGCCTCTGGGGGCGCCCTCGGCCGGGCGGCTGCTCAGGACGGCCACATAGTGTCGGATAGACAAAAGTTTGAGATACCCGGGCAGGAAATGCATCGCGTTGTCCCAAATCAGGACATAGACCAGTCCCGCAGCGAGGGGGCGCTTGAACAGCGTCGCCAGCACGAATCCGAAAGCCGAGTAGGTGACACCACCCAGTGTCAGCGCCCCGAGGTCGTACAGGAGCATCGGCGCTTCTGATACAATCCGTCCGAACCCGCGGTCGTAAAAAAGTATTCCAAACATGAGCACCAGCGAGGTCACCAGCAGCAGCACGAATGCCAGCACAACGAGCAACCACTTGATCAGCAGAACGGGCGTGCGCCCCGCCGGCCTTGTCCAAAGGAAGACAAGGGTTTTCCCTTCCACTTCGTCGCTGAATACGGAACTGCCCCAGAAAACTCCGATGAACGGCACAATAACGGTGGCGTAGAGACCGGCCACAGAAGCGACATAGGCCGCTGGACGGACGCTGGCAAAGTTGGCGGACATGTATCTTGTGATTGCGGCCATGATGACAGGCAGGAAGAACACGCCGAGGGTAATCCATCGGCGCTGCCGGCCGAAGGTCTGCAGACCGGCCAGCGTTGCGGCGGCGGCGGCGGCATGGCGAAAAGCGATCATTCCTTCACCAAGTAGGAAAAGACTGCGTCAAGGTTGTCGTCGAGTGCCAGCAAACCGTTCACCTCAAAACGCCCCTCCATCGCGCCGGCTTGCAGCGCCTCGTACACCGCATCCGGCCGGACAGTGCGGGCAACGACAAGCCCGGGCTCGGGATAAGTAACGGAATAAATGTGTTCCATGGCAGCCAGTTCGCGGCCCACCTCGCGCGGCTTTGGCGTGGTCATCTGCAAGGTCAGCGGCTGATTCTCGATGAGAAGCCGGATCTCGCCGATGGCGCCGTCGGCCAGCACACGCCCGTGGTGAATCAGTGCGATGTCCTGAGTGAGACTCTCGATTTCATGCAGGATGTGACTGGAAACAAGAAGAGTCCGGCCCTCGGCACCCAAGGCCCGGAAAAGGCGCAGGAAATCGCGCCGCCCAATGACATCCAAGCCGTTCAGCGGCTCGTCCAACAGAAGCACTGTAGGATCGTGGACGAGGGCGGCGGCCAATTTGATGCGCTGACGCATGCCCTTGGAGTAGCCGCGGATGCGGCGATTCATGTGAGGCGCCATACCGACGCGTTCGATAGCCTCCTGTGCGCGGCGACGCCCTTCAGCCGGACCCATGCCCGCCAGACGCGACATGAGTACGATGAAGTCCAGCCCGCTAAGTTCCTCGTAAAAGGAATCCGTATCGGGGCAGTAGCCCGTCAGACGGAACACATCCGGCGAACGCCACGGATCGTGACCGGCCACACGCACTGTGCCACTGCCGGGTTTGAGTTGGCCGGTGAGGAGTTTCAGGAGCGTGGATTTCCCCGCACCATTTGGGCCTAGAAGGCCGGTGATCCCCGGCCCGATGCGGAGTGAAACCTGATTCACACCGATGACATCGCCGTACCATTTGCTGACGGCGTCGAGAACAATGACTGCGTCGTGCGCAACCTGCGGCGATGGCACCGTAG
>JAOAAY010000012.1:15519-39226 GCA_026418615.1 Candidatus Sumerlaeaceae bacterium
GCTGCGCGTTGAGTCGAGAAGATCCCAGTTCACACCCAAGAGGGCGATCGAAAGCATCATCAGGGAATTGCTGGGAGATAGGGCACCGAAGACAGGATCACCGGTGGACATCCACAGACTGTCGCCCACCATCTTCGTGATTAGCCAAAACCCAATATAGAAGACGCCCGCCGTGCGGCTGTTGGATGTCACAGACGAGAACGCTGCCATCGTCATGGCGACAACGAAAATTCTGAATGTCGCAACGCTGCACGCAATCAGCAAGGCGGGCAATTGGGAGGCGGCATAGGTGAAACTGTTCGGTACATAGGCCGCCGCCTGAACGAAAATGAGAAATGTGCCCGCCAAAACCGCGGTTGCCGGCAGAAGCGCAAGGCCCAACACCTTTCCGATGATGTAGTCGCGGCCGGTTAGCGGCCGGGAGAAATAAAGGGGGAGAGCATTGTGCTTCTTATCGGCGCTGATGGTGCCTTGAGCCAAGAGGACGAGCAGCCATTGAAGCATGCCGGTCCATTCGGCAAACGCATGGAACAATGTGTTCAATTTGAGATCAGACCCGATAGGGACAACGGTGCCCACAACTCGGGCCATATCGGCAGTAGTTCGCGGGTCGAGATCGCGCAATTTCGCCAGGCTGAATAGCCCGATACTGATAAAGATCAGGATGCCCAGAATGCAGATGAGCAGCGCCCATGTGAAACGCGTTTTGAGTAGAGGCCGAACGGTTTGCTTGGCAATCGGCCACCAAAGGGCACGGAATTGTCGCGGCCCATCATAGTGACGGAAGGTCTGATCATAGATGGGCATGGCCAAGTTCTCCCAAGGCCTGCTCGAACAGGTCTTCGAGGCGTTCTGTTCGCGGTTCGAGGCGCATGACAAGACAACCAGCCTCGGCGGCGCAACGGAAAACCGTGTCCGTGCCAGTGCCGTGCGGCAGCGCTACCAATAGACCGGGTGCGCCCTCCGATTCGACCGCACGCAACCCGCGTGCATTGAGCAGCCGCAAAAACTCGGTCGGATTCCCACGCACTCGCACCGTGAAGACGGTTTCCGCAGCCTCTTTCCCTTTATCCGCAAACTTTCGCGCAGCGACGCGCCCGTTGCCCAGTACGATGATTTCCTCCGCCACCTGCTCCACATCGGGTAACAGGTGGCTGCAGAGAATCACGCTCATGCCTTTGTTGTGGGCGAGATCGTTGACCAGTTCGATCATCTCGTTGCGGCCATGCGGATCCATGCCGTTTGTGGGCTCGTCGAGCAACAGCAGTGTCGGGTCGTGGACGATGGCTTGGGCGAGTTTCACGCGCTGTTTCATGCCGGTCGAGTAGGTCTCGACATTGCGATAACGCGCCTCGCCTAAGCCCACATACTGAAGAACCTCGTGCGCGCGCTCCACCGCAGCCGCGCGCGGCAGGCCGGAAAGTTCAGCCATAAACGCCACAAAGTTGACCGCGTTGAGACCGGGGATGAGGGCCTCAGTTTCGGGCATGTAGCCGATGCGCCCTCGCACCTCGCGCGCCGCTTGAGGCATGGGTTTGCCGAAAACGCGCAGGGTCCCGCTCAAGGGCGGCAGAAAGCCGAGAATGGTTTTCAATAGAGTGGATTTTCCCGCACCGTTGGGGCCGAGCAACCCCACGGCACCCCCGGCGTAATTCAGCGTCACCCCTGAGAGAACCACTTTGCGCCCGTAACCGGCGTCGAGACTGTCAAGTTCGAGCAGCATGTGCGGCGAAGTCTTGGCCGCTGCAAACGAAGCAACTCAAGCAACAAGTTGCCGGTGGATCGGGCGACAAGATGGAGACTGAGTCAACACACTGAGGACGGCTAACGAACGAATCGGCCATCCGGGTCGTGCAAGTCCTTCGCTCATCCGAACGACGCTGACCTACTGCGCCAACCGCACAACCAGCATCGCGCTTGGGGCCAGAATGTTGAAGGCGAGGTGGATGGCCACGGCGCTTTCCAGACCGAGTCGGACCTGGGCGATGGCCAAGGCCACGCCAAGAATCGCGGTCTGCGTGTACTTGAGCCATGCAGGCTCGACCATTCCGCCGTGGGCTAACGCGAAGAGGGCAGTGCTGAGCGCGGTGGCGGCTGTGAGCGCCGCCAAGCGGGGCAATCCCAGCCCGACAAGCATAGCCCCCAACCTGCAGAGCAGATATTGGCGGTAGAGAATTTCCTCCAAAACCGCGGCTGAGAGGGCGACACAGACAAACAGCAAGACGGTCGCAGGGGTCAGACCTCGATCTGCAGGCCCAAAAATCTGCTCGGCAGTCTCGCCGGGGTTCCAAGCGGCCCACGAGAACAGAATGGTTGAAGCAAGGAGTGGCAAACCGAGAAGCCCCGACAACAACAGTGCTCGCGCGCGAGGACCGCGCCGCTGGCCACGCAGTAAGGGCAGGATGGGGCTCCTTATCATGGCCGCGGCTGCGAGTCCGGCGGGGAGGAGCGCAATGGTTGCGACCGATAAGAAAACACTGTTCAGCCACACGGTGAGCAGGATTTGACTCCTAGCGTTCGTAGCCATCAGGGCTGCACCCGCCAAAAGGTGGAAAAGAATCAGGCCAAAAGCAAACCGTCCAGCCCGCCGAGCCACGATGGCTGCCACCCGCCGACCTGCAGCGATTCCGGAAGTATGTGGAGTCGCATCAACGGTTTGTGTCGAACCTCGCCCGAGAACAGCAAGGTCGAACACAGCCCATGAAACAATTGCTGCGGCAATGATGTCCAAACCAGCGGCGGACCTCCTGTGGCGTCCCAGACGCCCGGGTCATCGCGTGAATGCAAGCCTCGCGCAAGTGTTCCTTACGGCTCGCCGTTTTCGTTTGACCTTGACGGGTAGATTGCTTAGGTGCGAACGCGTTTTTTAGGTTTTGATCAGAAGTCTAATGGGCGGGTGCGATGTTTCCCGCGCCGACTCCGCCGTCTCGTCGGGCGACAGTGAATGGTTTTTGGCTCGTGAGGCACGACTACAACGGAAAGGAGCATGCGCGAATGACAGCAGCACGGTTTGCGGCCATGGTTGCCGTCCTATTGGCCGTGTCTGCCGAGCCCATCGGGGCGGTGGGCCGCGGTTCACCGCCGGAAGGGCTCGATGTGCGCATCGTCGGTACCGCCAGTTTTCGTGGCCGTCAAACGGCCCTTATCGAAGATCGCAATGCACAATCGGACGCGTTCTATCGCGTTGGCGATCTGGTGTACGGTTATCGCATTACCGCAATCGGCACCGATGGTGTGGAATTGATGAAAGGGGACCAAAAGTATTTCTTGCCGTTTGAGGCGTCGCCGGCGAAGCCGGCCGTGGCGTCAGCGCCGCCCGCACCGCCGTCGCCCGACTCGTCAAACGCGCTCGTGACGCCCAACACCTACATCTCCACATCGCCGGGGCCGGTGGCGTTCAACTTTTACACGGAAGTCCCAAAGACGACTCAGTGGGACCTTTATACCGAGCGACAAACACGGCGTGCGGCCGGACGCCGTGAGGAGCGGCCGATACCGGCGCCGGCAACGGCTATTGCTGCGGCGGGCGCCGGCGGCAGGTTTGTATTTCCTTTGGCCAGTTTTAAACGCCTCAGCAGCGGGTTTGGCTACCGTAAGCATCCGCTCGGCGGCGGGACAAAAATGCACAAAGGGATAGACCTCTCCGCACGAACAGGAACCAAGATTTTCGCGGCCGATAGCGGGCGGGTGACCTTTTCCGGGTGGAAGGGCGGATATGGCTACTGCGTGATCATTGACCACCACAACGGCTACCAGACGCTGTACGGACACTGTTCCAAACTGCTGGTGGATGTTGGCGACAATGTGAGGCGCGGGGAATACATCGCGGCGGTGGGGTCCACGGGGGCCTCGACCGGGCCGCATCTGCACTTTGAGGTCCACCGCAACGGCACGCCCGTGAATCCGGTGCAGTATTTCAAGGACCGGCTGTGAGGCTGAGTGTCTGGGTGAAGTTTTTTTGTATTGACGCCTATCATGGCGGCAATTGTTGTTGTGCGCGTTTTGCGCGGGCCTTCCCCCAGCGGGACGGCTCGCGGCCGCATTTACCCGTGACTCCTGGAGGAACTGATGTCTGACGCAGTTGAGCAGAAGGTGAAAGAAATCGTTGTGCAGCAACTTGGGGTGAACGCCGATCAGGTGACCAATGAGGCCTCGTTCATGGAGGATCTCGGAGCCGACTCGCTCGATGTGGTCGAACTGGTCATGGCTATTGAAGAGGAGTTCCAAATCGATATTCCTGACGACGACGCCGAAAAAGTGACGACGGTCGGACAGGCCATCGAGTATGTGAAAGCCAAACAAGCCTCGAAAGCCTGAAATTTCCGCCCGCCAAATGCTGACTGCGTCGGAGGCTTCGGCCTTCGGCGCACTTACTTTATCAAAAGGTTGAATGGTTCATGTCGTCGAAGAAACGCGTCGTTGTCACCGGCCTTGGTGCTGTAACCCCGATAGGCAATAATGTCCCGGACTTTTGGAGCGGTCTCTGCGAAGGGCGCAGCGGCATTGCTCCCATCACCTATTTTGACACGACCGATTACACCACCAAGATTGCCGCCGAAATCAAAAACATTAATTACGAGGACCACTTCGAGCGCAAGGATCTGAAGAAGATAGACCTTTTCACGCGCTTCGCGATGATTGCGTCCAAGGAGGCTTTCGCCGACGCCGGGCTCGACCGGGACAAGATCGATTCGTTCCGTTTCGGCGTCATGATCGGTTCCGGCATGGGTGGGGTTTGGACGATCGAGGAGCAGTTGGATGTGCTCTGGAAGAAGGGTGCCAAGCGCGTCAGCCCGTTCCTCATTCCCAAGATGATTCCCAACATGGCAAGCGGCATGGTCAGCATTGCGCTGGGGCTGAAAGGGCCGAATTCGGCCGTTTGCACGGCATGCGCCACGGCCACTCACGCCATTGGCGACTCGTTCAAGTTAATCCAGCGCGGCGACGCGGTCGGCATGGTGTGTGGCGGCGCCGAGTCCACCATCACCCCGCTGGCCATCGCCGGCTTCATGAACATGCAGGCCTTGAGTTCCTACAACGAGGAGCCCACCAAGGCCAGCCGTCCGTTTGACGCCAACCGCGACGGCTTTGTCATGGGCGAAGGTGCCGGGGTCCTGATTCTGGAGGAACTCGAGCACGCTAAGGCGCGCGGTGCGCGCATCTATGCGGAAATTGTCGGGTACGGTCTGACCGGCGACGCCTTCCACATGACGGCGCCCTCGCCTGGCGGTGAGGGTGGCGCACGCGGCATGAAGATGGCCTTGGACGATGCGGGCATTCCGCCGACCGAAGTCCAGTATGTCAACGCCCACGGCACCAGCACGCCGCTCAACGACAAACTGGAAACCCAAGCCATTAAAACTGTTTTTGGCGACCATGCCTACAAACTCGCGATCAGTTCCAACAAGTCCATGATCGGGCATCTGATCGGCGCCGCTGGGGCGGCTGAAGCCGTCGCAACGGTCAAAACCGTTTACGAAAATAAGATTCCCTGCACGCTGAATTACGAAACCCCGGACCCGGAGTGCGACCTCGATTATGTTCCCAATAAGATGCGGGAGGCAGAGGTGGTGTACGCCATTAGCAACTCGCTAGGGTTTGGCGGACACAACACGACCATCTGCATTAAAAAATACGCCTGATCATTTGTCTCCGCGCCAGCGGAGGCGACCGGTTGAATGTTCGGGTGCGCGGGCCTACAGCCCGCGCACTTCGATTTTGGAGCCGCTGAATTAGAACCGGTGCTCGGATTCCGCGTCCAACTTTCGCAGGTATTCCTCGGGATCCACAAGGATCTCCCGCACCTTGCTTCCAACATTGGGGCCGACGATGCCTGCCTCCTCCATCATGTCCATCAGACGGCCGGCCCGGGCGAACCCGATGCGGAGTTTGCGCTGCAAAAGGCTCACGCTGGCCTTACGCTGTGTTAAGATCGTGCGAATCCCATCGTGAAGCAGGGCCTCGTCAATCCCGTCGTCATCCGCGTCGTTAGTGACCACAGTTCTCCGCGCTCCGTTGGCTCCCGGTGCCGGCCGGTTCCAAGGGGCCTGCATGGCGTCGGAATCATCGTCATCGTCCCAGTCTGCGGGCATGGGCACCTGCGAGTCGTCCGCATCAATGCCATCCAGTGCGAGCGGTTCCGATTCGTCCGTAGCCTCCGCCGGCGGCGTGAAATCCTGGCGCAGATAGTGCGGCTGCTGCTGGGCGCGCACATGGTCGGCCACCCGTTCGACCTCTTGATCGGAAACAAAGCAGCCCTGCAGGCGGATCGGTTTGCCGGTTCCGGCCGGCGCGAAAAGCATGTCTCCGCGGCCGAGCAGGGCTTCAGCGCCGTTCATGTCCAGGATGGTGCGCGAGTCCACCTTGCTCGAGACTTGGAATGCCACGCGGCAGGGGAAATTGGCTTTGATAATGCCAGTGATAACATTGACAGACGGGCGCTGGGTAGCGATGATCAGGTGCATGCCGACCGCCCGCGACATCTGGGCGAGACGGATGATGCTGTCTTCCACCTCGTTTCGGGCGATGAGCATGAGGTCTGCCAACTCATCAATGACGATCACGATATGAGGCATGTACTCGAGGGTCCGCCCGGCGGCCTTGGGGTGGGGCTTGTGGCTGCGGACAATGGCATTGTATCCGTCAATGTTGCGCACCCCCAATTCGGCGAGGCGTTTGTAACGCTCTTCCATCTGCTCGATAGCCCACTCGAGGGCTTTTGCTGCTTGGCGCGGATCGCACACGACCGGTGCGAGGAGGTGCGGAATGTGTCGGTACACATTGAGTTCGACCCGCTTGGGGTCAATCATGATGAACTTCACCTTGTCCGGTTCCATGCGGTAGAGAATCGAGACAATGATGGAATTCAGACAGACGGATTTACCGGACCCAGTGGTGCCAGCGATGAGCAGGTGGGGCATCCGGGCCAAGTCACAAATATAGGGCTCGCCAGAAATGGTTTTCCCCAACGCGAAGGCGAGTGGGGATGGCTGGTTTCGGAAGGCGTCGGTCTGAAGAATCTCGCTAAGGAAAACCGGAGTCGGTTTAGGGTTGGGAACTTCGATGCCGACAGCGCCGCGGCCGGGAATGGGGGCTATGATTCGGACGCTTTCGGCTTTCATGCACATGGCGATGTCGTTCTCGAGGGCCGCAATTCGAGCCACTTTGACGCCTGCTGCGGGCTGCAATTCGTAGCGCGTAACGGCCGGTCCCTGCGTCACTTGGGTCACTTGGGCGCTAATGCCAAATTCGGCGAGAGTCCGTTCGAGCACCTCCGACGCCGCTACCTCTTCGTCCCGCGACAGCCGGTGTTCGGCGCGGGGGGGATCATTGAGCAGGGAGGAGGGGGGCAATTTGTATTCTGCGAACAGGGGCAAAGTGCCTTGCTCGGCCGTCTCGGGCAAGGAGAGCAGGTCATCCTCAGGTATGGCCATGGGAGGCACGAGCGGGGGCGCGGGAGCGGGTTTCCTAGTTTCGGCGGCACCGGCTTCCTCCATGGCGTCCAAGATTTCTTCGTCAACGGGCGCTGACGGGGTGGCGCGGACGCGCGCTACCGGCTGAGTCGCCGCGAGCCGGATAGGTTGGTCGTCCGCAAGCCGCAGGCGGCCCATTGCAGCCGGTCGGGAAAAGTCTGCCGAGGTCGCTGGAGCCGTTGCCGCCCCCTGCAAGCGCGCCGCACCGGCTACTCCGGCCATTTCGTCGTCGGCCGCCGATTTAGGGAAATAGTTCCAAATGGCAAGATAGCCGGCCCAATAGCGCGGGTGCAGGTAGCGTCCCAGCCGGATGCAGCGGATAACGAGCGGAATAATCTTTGCATCGGTGAGCAAAATAAGCGAGACGATCAGAACACACCCGAAAAGCAGATGGCAGCCCGTGACACCCAGCACCGACTTCAGGGCCAAGGCTTGCTGGTGGACCAGGAAATTGCCGATCGCACCGCCCGCACGGAAGCCCTCTTCCTTGGAAAAATCGGTCTCAGCGTACCGGACCGCGATCATGGCGCAAATGCTCGCGACCGTCAGGAACATGCCGAGCACCCTGACAGGGGTTTTTTCGACGGCGTATCCGCGCCAAAAGGCCACGCCCCAGCCTATAATGAGAAAGGGAATCACCAAAGCCACATAGCGGCCTAAAAAGAAAGTTAGACTGGTGTGGATAGCCGAGCCCAGTCGGCCAATGAGGTTGCCGTTCGGACCCTCGGATACCAGCGAGAGCAGAACCAGCAACCCAAACATAGAGATGACAATGGCGAGGACCTCCCGAACGGTCTCTTCGGACAGTCCCAGAATTCGAGATGCCTGCTTTGCCCCTGCTTCAAGCATGGTGACAGAACCCTCTTCTCTCCCATGGTCGCGATCCCGCGCGCGCCGCGGCCGCCTCGAGAGGTTTGGCGCCTCGCAGCAACGCGCAGTGGCTGGGCCGTTGGTAGCGCAGCCCAGTCCAGATCTTGGCGACCCACTTGCCCCCAGTGAGTCTTATCAGGTGGAGAAAATGCCTCCACCGTGGCCTTCGCCCGTTGCCGCGGATTGAAGGTTCGCTGGCAAACCGTACACAGAGGCGACGCAGGGTCAAGCCGTAATTCGATTTGATTTGCCCGACATGCCGCAACCCCGCGGCGGGAGCCGGCAAATTTTCCTATTCGCAGCCTATTCCCAGAAACCCGTTCACCAAAACTGTGTCCAATTTCACAACACCCGAGGGATCTGCGACTGCCGGATGTGAGTCCTAAATGCTCAGTGGCCTTGATTTTTTTCGTCATCCGGGCTTCTTGCGTCAGGCATTCGGTTTGCCTTACAGGCGTGGTAAAGGTTTCCATGTCCCGGCTGACGCGTGGTCTCGGGCACCAGTCGTGGCGTAACAAACACCAAGGAGTGTGCGGTGATGAGATCGAAGTGGGCAAAGGTGTGGGTGGTTGCACCTGCCGTGATATTGGCGGCGACGGTTGTGATGGCTCAGCCACCGGCGGAGGAACTGCCACCTGGGTTGCGCGAGCGCATTCAGAAAGCGCGGGAGGAGCGCGCTAACCGCAATCAGGGTGAACAGCCGTCCCCGGCGCAGATTCAGCGGCGGCTGGGTTCGGGTGAGCAGAGCGGCGAGAAGTCCGAGGGCCAGCCGAACCGCTTTGAGCAATTGCAGCAGTTGCGCGAGCGCCGCGAGCAACAGCAGCAAGAGCGGATGCGCATGGAGGGGGGAAGGCAATGGGGCGGACAACCGGACGGTGACCGGGCCCCTCAGGTGCGGCGGCTAGAAGATTCTCAAGGGTCACGATCGGGACAAACCCAAAAGAGTGATGATGAGTCACGCGAATCACGCAATGAGCGTATCCGGCAGTTGATGGAGCAACGAACTCAGCGCGAGCAGGCCGAAACAAAAGAAGACGAGGGATCGCGACCCGGCGAGGAACGCGGTACTCGTCTGAGCCGCGAGGAGCAGTTGAAGCGCCTGCAGGAGTTGCGCGGACGCAGATCTGGCGAGCAGCAAGCGGGCGAGCAGCAGGGTGAGCAGAAGGCGGGCGAGGAGGGCGAACGCCGTCTGAGCCGCGAGGAGCAGTTGAAGCGCCTGCAGGAGTTGCGCGGACGCAGGTCTGGCGATCAACAAGCGGGCGAGCAGCAAGGTGAGCAGAAGGCAGGCGAAGAGGGCGAGCGCCGCCTCAGCCGCGAGGAGCAGTTAAAGCGCCTGCGGGAACTGCGTGAGAAGAAGGCTGGCGAGCAGGCTCAGGGCGAGCAGCAAGGTGAGCAGAAGGCGGGCGAGGAAGGTGAACGCCGCCTCAGCCGCGAGGAGCAGTTAAAGCGCCTGCGGGAACTGCGTGAGAAGAAGTCCGGCGAGCAGGCTCAGGGCGAACAGCAGGGTGAGCAGAAGGCGGGCGAGGAAGGTGAACGCCGCCTCAGCCGCGAGGAGCAGTTGAAGCGCCTGCGGGAACTGCGTGAGAAGAAGTCTGGCGAGCAGGCTCAGGGCGAGCAGCAGGGTGAGCAGAAGGCGGGCGAGGAAGGTGAACGCCGGCCGTCTCAGCCGCGAGGAGCAGTTAAAGCGCCTGCAGGAACTGCGTGAGAAGAAGGCTGGCGAGCAGGCTCAGGGCGAGCAGCAGGGTGAGCAGAAGGCGGGCGAGGAAGGTGAACGCCGCCTCAGCCGCGAGGAGCAGTTAAAGCGCCTGCAGGAACTGCGTGAGAAGAAGGCTGGCGAGCAGGCTCAGGGCGAGCAGAAGCCCGGTGAACAAGCGGGCGAAAAGCCGCTCGAAATTCGCCAACTATCTCGAGAAGAGCAATTCCAGAAGTTGCAGGAACTGCGCAAGGCCCGTCATTCCGCGGAGGGCGAGACTGAGCAGGCTGCGTCCAAGGCTAAACTGGACAAACTGCGCAGCACGCTTCCGGAAGAGCAGCAGAAAAAACTCGATGCCATCCTTGCGGAACGCGGTGACAAGCCGATTGATCGGTCGAATTTGCGCGAACTGCTGAGCAAGGTTCGCGGGGAAGACACAGAGACGGCCCGCAAGCGCGACCTCGAGTTGAGCCGGGAGAAACTCACCCTTCTCGGGTCGGATGTGTCTGGCGACAAACTGCAGAAATTGGGTTTCCTCGATCGTAAGATCACCCGGGAGGACATCGAGGACAGGCTGGGACGGCTTGATCGCATGGAGGCGCGCGACCGACTGTCCGACGCAGAATTGTCGCTTTTGAATGAGGGACGGGTGCCTGACCGGCTGCGTTGGCGCGATCGCGACCGCGACGGCGACACTTACAACATCATCAACATCAATAACATTAACATTCAGAACAACTACTTCCTGCGTCCGGCCGTGTTGCCGCCTCCTCCGCCGCGGCGGGGTTTTGGCATCGATTTCTCCTCCGGCGGATTCAGGTTCAGTTACTGGGACGGCCGGTTCTGCTACGACCATGATTATGCCATCAATGTGTTTGTCAGTCTCGGCAAGCGCCGTTTCGACGGCTTTGACGGGATCATCGTCGGCGGCCGGTATTATTGCTACGGCTGGGGCTGGATTGACGGTTGCATTGACTACGGCGACTGCCGGATCTGGGTACCGGGCTTTTGGGTGCCCTACACGGTCGAAGTTTGCGGGCCGGTGGATGTGTGGGTCCCGCCCGTGTACGAATGGGTCTGGACGGGTTGCTGTTGGGAGCAGATCCAGGTGGATGGCGGCTATTTCCGCCGCACCATGGGCGATTGTCGCTATGTGACCCGTCACTACTGGGTGCCGGGCCACTACGAGTATTACCGCTGTTAGTAGCCGCTAAACTTGGCTTCGCACTGACCGGCGGGCGAGGTTCGGGCCGCTCCCGCCGGTTTTATCTTTTATTTGGAACATGGCGGATGCTTTCGAACGGGCGGTCGGCTGATCTGTCGCCGCTTGCAATTGCCGGCAAATGGATGTGGGCTCGCGCGCACTCTGGCGTCAGGTAGGAGGGGAAAGGTGCTTGAAACCCGCAGGTTCCGGAATTTCGTAATCAGATTCATCATCGGGGCAGGAGCGCTCGGCTTCCTGATGCTGGTGCCCGTCAATGTCCCGGCGCAGACAACGGCTACGGTGGCGGCTACGCCCGTGCCTGCGCCAGCCATGCCGACGCCAGACATAACCACTACGGCGACTACGCCAACGGCGGTCTCGCCAGCCGAGAAGGCTTGGACCGAGGCGCTGATGAAAGCCGTCACGGCCGACAATTACCGGGAAGATCGCTCCGGCGCGCCCACGATATGCAAGGATTTGGAGGAGACGGTTCCCGGGCGTCTTCGCTCACGCCTGGGGATTGCGGAGACCTCCGAGATTGTGCGTTTCATCCCGACCGCCCTGGCGTTTGACGCCCCTGTCGGGCGCCAGCCATCCGGCTCGCTTACCGGCCGCCTGGTTTTCACGAGCGGCGGGCATGGCTGGACCCATGACACTTCGACCTCGCTATGGTACACTCAGCGACCGCTGCTCTTTGGCATGGTGGAGGACTTCGGAAACCTTGACCAGATCAACTATTTTGCCGACTACTGCTTCCGCGCCGGGGCAACAGTGGTGCCTTTCCGCCCCATCGGGTTGCAGCCCGTGGAGCGCATTCTCGATAACGCCACCCGCTCGGGCGTTGGTTTTCAGGGGCCGTGGCGCGACTCCGCGTCAAAGATTTACTACGGCTCCCCGCGCGACGCGGTTCCCTACCGCTTTGCCGAGGCTTCGCTGGAAGAGACTGCCGTGGCCCGGTATCGGCCGGTCATTCCCCGGGCTGACTTTTACCCGGTTTACTGCTGGGCGCGCGATGGTGCCGACCGCGTGGTGCAGACCTACCGGATCGTACACTCGGGCGGTGTGACGGAGGTTCGCGTCAACCACCGCCGTGTTGGGAAAGGTTGGGTTTATCTTGGACAGTATTACTTCGAGGCAGGGCGTGACGGTTATGTGGAAATCACGAACAAGGTGGACGATCCGGCCGAGGCTGGCGACGGTCGGGTCGTGATCGCGGATGCCATCCGGTTCGGCAACGGTTTGGGTGACATCAACCGCGGCGGCGGCATTTCGGGTTTTCCGCGCGAGGAAGAGGCAAGCCTGTACTGGGTCGAGCGGATGATTCCCGACGAGGCTCTCTTCATCCAGCGCCCGCCGGGACGAAACGATCAGGGCGCCAATGTCGGCGCGCCGCCGCGCATGTCGGCCTACATGAACCGCGAATCGGACGGCTCGTTCTTCGACCGGATATACCTTGGATTTCACTCGAACGCCATTGACCCAGCCCAGTTCAAATACGGCCGGGGCGCGACGGGGTTGTTCACGAATTCTCCGGAACTTCGCACTGATTATCAGGTGGAGTGGGCGGAACTGGTTGCCACCACAATCAACAGGGATTTTTCGGTCAGTGGAACGATGAAGTTGCCCGTCGCCTACGAACCGTTCCAGAAATTGACCTACTCGCATATCGACTTCGGCGAGATCCGTCGCGACTACCTTAACAATGAGATGTGTGCCACGATTGTTGAGGTGGCGTTCCACGACAACGCCCTCGATGCCACCCTCCTGCGCAGTTGGGTGGCGCGCACGATGTATGCTCGCTCCATGCTGAAGGCTGTCCAACAATTCTTGAGCGAGCGGGATCCAGCCAGGCCGTCCATGCCTTTGCTTCCGGAACCGCCTGAAATTGTCTCCGTTCGGGCGGATGGCACCAGTGCTGCACTGGTGACTTGGCGAGCGCCGGCGCCGGATCCCGCGGGCGGCGACCCGCCGACCGGGTACCGGGTCTATCATTCGACGAACGGATACGGATTTGACGCTGGACGCGACGCGGGGACCGCTTTGCAACTGCGAGTCGAAAACCTTGACCCCGCCGCGGTCCACTATTTCCGGGTGACGGCGGTCAATGCCGGCGGCGAAAGCCGTCCGTCGCATGTCCTGGGTATGGCTGCCGGCGCTGACTCTTCGGCGCGCGTGCTCGTTGTGGCTGGATTCACCAGCATGGGCGAGGACCTCAATGCGAGCCAGAGTGTGCCGCTAAACCTGCACGGCCCGCTGGAGCCCGGCGGTGAATTTACCCGGGTCGTGGAGCGGCTTATCAATCCCCGGTCGGAGGTGGTGCCGTTGGGCGAGGTGCTTGCCGTCCTGAGGCGCGGTTTTGACTCCTGCACGGCGCAAGCCGCGGCTTCGCGTGCGATAGAACTCGCGCCGTTCCCGGCTGTGCTCATGGAATTTGGCCGGCAGTTGCCGGAAGACGGCTTGATGACTCCGCCTCTGCGCGAAGCCGTCGGGCAGTATCTTGCCCGCGGCGGGCGGTTGGTTGTGTTCGGGCGTCATGTTGTAAAGGAATTAGGCGATATGGCGCAACCGCTACTGGGAGCGACGCAGACGGGCGAAACCACTGGCGCGACCCTTCTCGTGCCGGCCGGGGGTGTCACCACGGCGCCCTTGGACCTCCACGATGGCCGTTTTGCCACGCTCTACCGGGCGCCGTTCGTTGGCGAACTCGAGCCCGCCGCCGGAGCGCACGCCCTGTTCTACGGCGCACCGCTTAACGGCAAAGCCGCTGCTGTCGTCAACGGCGGGGCAGGCAAGGCTCGCACAGTCGTGTTTGCCCTTCCGGCTGAGATGATCCGGCGTCGGGAGCAGCGGGTGGCGGCAATCGAGGCAGCATTTCGCGAAATCGGTTTGACTACGACGCCGGCGGCTGAGGCCAAGCCCCCGAATCCGGCAACAACGGGCACGGCCGAGGCGCGCCGCGAGCGTCGGCGCGGCACGCCCCGCTAAGACAATTGGTCCGCGGCGCGGCTGTAAAGGAAAGTGCAATGCTGCAAAAAGTCCTTGTGATAGCCCTCTTGGCGCTGATTTGCGTGCCGGCTCACGCCGCCGTAGCGGGGCGTGTGGGAGTCGGCAGATCCGTTCATCCGGCACGCCTTGATGCGCGGCTTGCCACTGCGAGAAAAGCGGCGGCGGTTGCCAGCATGAGGAATTTGGCCGCCGCCGTGACCGCCTTTTGCGCGGACACAGGCCGCCTGCCGACGAACGGCGAGGGGTTGCTCGTTTTGGTGGAGCGGCCGCTTGGGCTGCGCGGCTGGCGCGGGCCGTATCTGGCAGTGTCGTCCTGGCAGCCGGGGACGCTGGATCCGTGGGGCCGCGGCTATCGTTATATCAATACGACCCGGCCCGGCGGGCGTCAGTCGTTCTCGATCATTTCCAGCGGTCCGGACGGCGTGCCGGATACCAAGGACGATTTGCGCTTGGATGGCTGACGATCGCGCCGCACTGGAAGAGGTTACGCGGGCAGCGACCGCTTTAGGCTTGTCCGGCGCCAGTCGCCATATTTTTGTTTGTGCGGATGCAACGGAGCCGAAATGCTGCCCGCGAGAAGCCGGTGTGGAATCGTGGGAGTTTCTGAAGCGACGGCTCAAAGAACTCGGGCTCGACGGTCGCGGCGGCATTTTGCGAACCAAGGCCAATTGTCTGCGGGTGTGCCGCCAAGGCCCCGTGGCTGTTGTTTACCCGGACGGTGCGTGGTATCATTCGTGTTCTCCGGCGGTGCTGGAGCGCATCATTCAGGAACATCTTGTCGGCGGCCGGCCGGTTTCAGATTACCTGTTTTCATGCTCGCCCCTGCGCGGTGCAAAAGAGGAGTCATGAAAAGGATTACGCGGCGGGAATGGATGGTGAAAACCGGTGTGGCGGCCTTGGGGACTGGCATCGTAGCACCGGCGCAGTCCGCAGCACTGCAGCCGACCCGGTCTGAGTCGCCCCCGCGGCGGGTTTTAAGATTTGCGCATCTGACGGACATCCATGTTCAGCCCGAGCGCGGCGCGGAAGCGGGCATGGCGGCAGCCCTTCGCCACGCGCAAAGCCATCCTGATCCGCCCGCCTTCATCCTGCAGGGCGGCGACGCTATCATGGACGGGCTCGGCGTTTCTCTCGACCGGTTGCGCAAACAATGGGCATGTTGGCACAGGGTTTACGCGGCAGAGTGCCGCCTTCCCGTGGAACATGTGCTTGGCAATCATGACATTTTCGGGTGGGACCGCCAAAAGAGCAAGGCTTCGGGAACCGAACCGGAGTACGGAAAAAGGCACGCGCTTGAGCAACTCGGACTCGACCGTTCCTACAGGAGTTTCGATCGGGCCGGGTGGCATTTCGTCGTGCTTGATAGTGTGCATCACGATCCGTCGGGGGTTTACACGGCTCGTCTGGACGACGAGCAGTTCGAATGGCTGGCTGCCGATCTGGCCGCGACGGATCCGTCCGTGCCGGTCATCATTTGCTCCCACATCCCGATCATCGCGGCATGTGCGTACTTTGACGGTGAAAACGAAAAGACCGGAAACTGGGTCGTGCCGGGGCGGTGGATTCACATTGATGCAAGGCGGATAAAAGATTTATTTGTTCGTCACCCGAATGTGAAGATCGCGGTCAGCGGCCACATTCACCTGACTGACCGGGTGGACTATGCGGGGGTGACCTACCTGTGCAATGGCGCCGTGAGCGGCAACTGGTGGAAGGGCGCCTATGACCAGACGCCCGCCGGTTATGCACTGATTGACCTGTATGAGGGAGGCGGCTTCGCCCGCCAATATGTTGACATCGGCTGGCAGCCTGTGACCTGAGGGCGCTCAGGGAGCGCATGGGTTTGGATGGCCACGGCACGAACGGCGACGCCGACGCGCGATTTGCCGGTACGCCCAGCGTCCCGCCTGCTGCAGTCCCGGCAGTGTGCCCAGCGCGCCAATCCAATAGGTAGCCGGAAACAACTGCGCGAGTGCTGCCACAGCGTCCCAGCCGCGAAGGACGCGGCCGGCGGGCGTCACAACATGAATTTCCTGCTGGCAGGCTTCCATGTCGAGTGGGACAGGCGCGGCCGCCGATGCCGCCGCGCTTAGCGGGACCAGCCGTGTCGTCCCGCAGCGATCCAGTCGTTCGAGCCGCTGCGCGAATCGCCGGCACAACGGGCAGGCATCGTCAAAGTAAACTAGGTAAACGCCACGCATGGGTCAGTCCCTGTCCCTGACACGGGGTACGGTTTGCGACCCGACGCATTCAGGAGGTCAACGCGACCACCTCTCCTCAATGGGGGGCAGGGGCGGGAACGGCGCGTGCGGCTCGGACTGGTACCAGTAGGCCACCGTGGCGATGTCGTCGGTCAGAGGCTGGAAGTGGCTGTTGGGCCACCAACCCAGGGCCTGAACGGTCACGCGCAGATCCTGCCTGAAGCGGATTGGGTCGAGCACATGCCACCGGTAGAGTCCGTGGCGCGGGACCTCGTTGGGTTCGCGCCGGAAAAGGGGATAACCCAGGAAGGGGGTGGAGTAAGTCCGGTCATTGAAGCACCAGGCTCCGCCAAAATAATCCTCCGTTCCCGTGCCACAAATGGTCGGGTGGCGGGTGTCGCCGTCCATGTAAAATTTGACCTCGCCCTCGCCCCACCAACCGTTGGACATCTGCGTCCAGGCGCAAAATGTTCCGACATAGTGGCCCCGGCCCCTGACGCCGTCGAGGATGACATGCTCCGGATGTTGGCGGGTGGTCATGGAGCGCCGCCACTGGGCATGAAAATAGGCGGCTTCATCCGGCACGGCCGTCAGAGCGTAGGTGATCTGGTAAAAAAAGAGGCCGACATCCTCCCACCGCTGATTCTCGATGGTGATGCGCGCATGGCGGCGGAATGGCATCGGCCAGTAACAGTTCATCCCGCCGTCCGGGTTCACGCAAACCATGAGCGAATTCACATCGTAGCGCAGCCCGTGGCCGTTGCAGAAGAAATCGGCGAGGGGGACCTCGATGGACGGTGTCTCCTCATGATCCCAGTAAAACCTTAGAACTGCGTCGCGGTTCAGTTTCTGGTCGTTGGTGATCCAGATGTGCTGGATGATGCCGGGCCCGTCCGTGTCCATGAGGGTGGTGGTGGATCCGGCTGGAAGGGTAATGCAGGCTCGTGTTTTCCATCCTTTGCCGAGTGCTGAACCGGGATGGGCGGGGCCGTCTACCTCGGCGTGGCACCCGCCGGCCCGCGCGCCGTCCGGGTTCTCAGCGCTGATGGAGCGAGTCTCGGCGTCGCAGAGCATGGGGATTCCGCCGAAGAGCGGGCTGAGCAGGAAAAAGTTATTCATTGATTGAGGCTCCGAGATTGATGGCCGGCGCGCAACCGCTTACGCCAAACTTGCGCGCTGTTGTCCCCGCCCAACCCGCCAAATCAAGCGCCGGTTTCATTGCTTTGTGAAGGCGGCGGCGTGCCGGCATCCAGATACGACTGGAGCAGCACTGCGGCGGCCATGGCGTCTAGAGGAGCGCGTCGTTTCTTACGCGAGGCTCCGACCTCTTTCAGCCGCTCGTGAGCCTCGGCAGTAGAATAACGCTCATCCCACATGACCACGGGAATGGGCGCGAGGGCCTCGCGCAAGCGCTGCGCGAAGCGTTCGGCCTGCCGCGCCTTGGAACCGCGGGAACCGTCCGGCAGGAGCGGCAATCCAACAATCACTTGAGACGGTTGCTCTGCCAGAATTCTTGCTGAGAGACGACCGATGGGATCTGGAGCGTCGCGTCGAACGATATCAAGGGGCCGCGCAAGGGTCCGGCTTTCATCACAGATGGCCAAGCCGATCCGTACGGTGCCGGGATCCACCGCTATCAGGCGCCCACGGTTAGCCGGTGACACAGTCATCACCTCGTGAGTGGCGCGAACAAATAGTGCGGGCAAATGTCTTTTCGACCGTCTCGCATGAGGGCGTTCGCCGAATAAACGCCTTCATGCCCTATACTGCACTTTTCGGCGTTTTTGATCTGCTTGGAGGATTTGTTGTGCCATGAGCACTTATTACCCGCGTCCCGGCGACCTTCAGGAGCGTTGGTATGTCGTGGATGCGAAAGGCGAAGTCGTTGGCCGTTTGGCCTCGCGCGTGGCGGGTCTGTTGCGCGGCAAGGCTGATCCCACCTATCATCCGGCTGTTGATCCCAAGACCCATGTCATCATTCTCAATGCGGACAAGGTGGTTTTGACCGGACGCAAGTTGAGGCAGAAGGTCTATCACTCGCACAGCGGTTATCCGGGGGGGTACAAGCAGATTTCTGCCGAGGAACTCAACCGCAAGAAGCCGGGTGATGTGCTTCGGCGCGCCATTGAGGGAATGTTGCCCAAGACGCGTCTGGGCGACCGCCTCAAGACTCATGTTCGTATTTACACAGGCGATACCCATCCGCACGCGGCGCAGATGCCGAAGGTCGTCTCGCTCGTTCGCCGTAAGAGCGCTTAAGGAGGGAATGAAAATCTGATGATTCTGGAACAGCATATCGCCGTCGGGCGTCGCAAGACAGCCACCGCGCGCGTCTACCTGCGGCCCGGCAAAGGCAAGTTTACGGTCAATGGCGACACCATTCAGGCTTACTTTGGCGACCGCCCTATCGTCGAGCAGATCATCAAGCAACCGCTGAAGGACACACACACTCTGACGAAGTACGATGTGACCGTCACGGTTCGTGGCGGCGGCATTTTGGGGCAGGCTGGAGCGATCCGCCACGGCATTGCGCGCGCCCTCATTGACGCGAACCCAGCGCTGCGCCCTGCGCTCAAGCGAGCCGGATTCCTGACCCGCGACCCGCGCATGAAAGAGCGCAAGAAGTACGGCCAGAAGGGCGCCCGGAAAAGGTTCCAGTTCTCGAAGCGCTAATGCGCAGCCCGACCTTGCACACGATTATTCCGGCTCCGGGGCGTCCCGGAGCCGGTTTCTTTTGGGCGCCATCGTGAGTGGCCGGCGCCCCTTTCGCGTTTGGCTGCGCACGGCGAGCCACGGGCTTGTTTATCATGTCGTCGTGCCGCTGGTCATCGTCGTCATCTGGCTGCTGCGCCTGACCTGGCGCATCCGGCTGGTGAATGCCGATGGCCGGGAGCGTAAACCCGTTTTGTTTGCCATCTGGCATGGTGACATGCTTGCGGCGGCCGCTTTTTTTCACCTGCACCTGCCGGGTGTGGATGTAGTGGCCAGCCGCAGCCGCGAGGGTCAGTTAATCGAGCGGTTCGTGAATCTCTACGGCGCGGGCTGCATTCGCGGTGGCAGTTCGCGGGGACAGGTGGAGGCGCTGCGGGAGATCATGCGAAGTGTGCGGGCGGGCCGCGCGGTTGTCGTGGCGGTGGACGGTCCCCGCGGTCCGCTGGGTGTGGCCAAGTCAGGGGTTTTACTGGCGTCTGGCCGCACGGGGGTTCCCGTCGTCCCGGGTGCTGTGGCGGCGGACCGCGCTTGGCGTTTCCGCTCGTGGGATCGCACCATGATCCCCAAGCCGTTTGCCCGCGTGGAAGTGCGTTACGGGGTTCCCATACAGGTCAGCGAGAACGCCTCACGCGAGGAGATCGAGGCCATGCGTCTCGCCCTTGAAGAGCAACTGCATGCGTTGCACCGACCCATAGGGGCCTATCAGCCTGCGGAAAAACCTTGCGAATGTCAGGCCGCGCGGGATGAAGAGACTGTACGAGACCAATAGAGTCGAGGCCAAGATGCTCACTTATAGCCGAATCGCCGCAGTAGTGGCGTTCGTTGTGTGGGGCGCCGTGTCGGCCATGGGCGCGGAGGGTATGGACACGCCGTACGGTCCGGCACCCGGTCAGCCCGTGGGACTGCCGGGACCTGCTGCTCCGGCCATGAATCCTGCTGCGCCCGCGGGGATGCCGAGTCTGCCGGCCTTCCCGGGAGCCGCTGCGCCAGCGCCATTTCCGACCTTGTCGCCGGCAGGGATGCAGCCGTCAGGGTTGCCCGGAGCCCTGCCCGGTGCGGCTCCGTCGGCTCCGACGCTCCCGTCACTTCCGGCCACCGATGCAGTGGCGACTTCTGCGCTATCAAATCTCATGGCTGCGTTGCAGGAACCGACAAGTTCGGAAGGGGCAGCAACGACGGCTCCGGCAAGTCCCTCGGGCGAGATTCCCCTGTACTCATTCCTGTTCCGCGAAATGGAAGACGGTACCGTTCGGCGCGAAAAGTACCCGCAGTCGGTGGCGGAGACGGAAGTGGTTCGCAATGAGATTGACCGCCTGACGCTCCAGTTTGCCGGCAATCAGCAGCAGGGCGTTGACCCGCGTGCAGGGGCCATTTGGGACTTTTATTTCCAGCAGTTGGAGTTGTACTACCGCTACATGCGCGACACGGTTCTGGTCGGTGTGGAATCAGTGGATGAACCGACTTACGACACGGCGAATTTCGCGCAAGAACGCATTGATCTGGAAAACGCTTATAAGCAGGCCGCCCAGTTTATCGTAAACAAGCAGTACAATGAAAATTTGGAATTCTACGATCGTCTCCAGCAGCGCGAGGACCGGCGTCGCGCCTTCTACGAATGGCTCGCGACGGTCAGCCGTCGGGTGGATGAACGCGCGGCGGATTGGGGCCGCAAGGTGCACGGGGCCAACTGGGCTGCCGGGGAATTGCCGACCAATACGGCCGACTGGTATTATGGGATCAACTTCGCGGCCGAGGGCGGTGTGACCGTTACGATTGACGGAATCACCTATGTTTTGTCTCGCGAGCCGCTCAAGCGCGTACCGCCCGATGAGGTCAATATCACCTCCACGAACCTGTCGCCCTATGACATCTTGAATCGCGACGGGACGCGGAAGACGGCTGAAACGGAACGGGCGCGGGTGGCTCCCGCAGCCGCCCCCAGCACCCCGGCCGCCGGCACCATCCGGATTGTTCCGTAATTTCTGTGCTGGATTGATGATTTGATCCGGGGGAACTGTATTACGCGCCAACAGTTCTTTGACGATTCGTCTAAAGGCAGTGACGAGGAGTAGTAAGAGTACCCTGTTGGACCAGAGAGAGCCGCTGCAATGGTGGAAGGCGGTGTCCAAGGGCTCCGAACTCGCCTCCGAGCCGGTATCCTGAAAGCCAGTAGGGATACACGCAACGCCCGGCGTAACTGGGCAATGAAGGCCGGTGTGCCGTCTCGTCGGCAGACCGGTGAAGCAGGGTGGTAACACGAACAGGTTTCGTCCCCGCAGCCCGAAAGGGCAGCGGGGACTTTTGTTTTCGGGAATGCTATGAGTAGAATCGCAACATACTGGACACAGCCGCGGCTGCCGAGCCGCTTCTGGTTTCCCGCGCGATCCACCCTGTCATTGCGAGGCTGGACAGGGTCCAGCCGATCCTTGGTGCGACCGCGGTGGCCCCGCGCGCACCACTTGATGTGAGAGCAGTCTCCGGATGCGCCGAGCCGATACCGGTGGCTGTTCGGAGCGACCACCACCCCGATGAACTCAGGAGAAGAGGAGTCTCCCAACCATGACAGCATCCCACCAGCCTGATCGCGTACTCATTTTCGACACGACGCTTCGCGACGGTGAGCAGTCGCCGGGCGCGACGATGAACATCAAAGAGAAAATCGAAATTGCCCACCAACTCGCCCGCCTCGGCGTGGACATCATCGAGGCAGGCTTCCCCATTTCGTCACCGGGCGATTTTGAGGCGGTTCGGCAGATCGCCATGGAAGTCGAAGGGCCGGTCATCTGCGGACTGGCTCGAGCGATGGAAAAGGACATCGTCCGCTGCGGTGAGGCCGTAACGGCCGGAAAGCGCCCGGGCCGCATTCATACTTTCATCGCCACTTCCCAGATTCATCTGGACAAGAAACTGCGCATGAGCCGCGAGAAGGTCATCGAGACAGCCTTTGAGGCCGTCAAACTGGCCAAATCCATCACGCCGGATGTCGAGTTCTCCTGCGAGGATGCCGGACGCAGCGACTGGGACTACCTGGTCGCCGTGATCAACGCAGCGGTGGAGGCTGGCGCGACCACCATTAATGTTCCCGACACAGTGGGCTATGCGAACCCGTGGCAGATCGGCGAGTGTTTTGCCTACCTGCGCAAGCATGTCAAAGGAGCCGAGCGCGTGGTGTTCAGCACGCATTGCCACAATGATCTTGGGCTGGCCGTCGCCAACTCGCTGGCGGCCGTGCTCAACGGTGCCCGACAGGTGGAGTGCACGATCAACGGGATTGGCGAGCGCGCCGGCAACGCCTCGCTCGAAGAGATCGTGATGAACCTTGTGACACGCAAGGATTTTTATGGTCTTACGACGGGCATCAACACGCGCGAAATTTACCGGACATCGCGTCTTGTTTCGAAGATCACCGGTATCCGCGTTCAACGCAACAAAGCCATCGTCGGCGGCAACGCGTTTGCCCACGAGGCGGGCATCCATCAGGACGGCGTGCTCAAAGAGCGCACGACTTACGAAATCATGCACGCCGAGGATGTGGGCTGGACGGGCGAGTCCATGGTTCTCGGCAAGCACTCGGGGCGCCATGCGTTCAAGAAACGGCTCGAGGCGCTGGGATACGACCGTCTGACCGAGGACGAGATCAACCGGGCGTTCGAACGGTTCAAGGATTTGTGTGATAAGAAGAAGGACATATACGACGAGGATCTGTTTGCCATCGTCGAGGATGAAATGTCGAAAGCCCAAGAAACCTATTCTCTGGATTATGTGGGCTTCTCGAGCGGCACAGGCACCGTGCCGACGGCGACCGTGCGGTTGCGGACCGGCAGCGAGGTCGTGATGGATGCGAGCGTCGGCGATGGACCGATTGACGCGGCATTCAAGGCGATTCAGCGCATTACTCAGGTTGAGGCGGAATTGCAGGAGTATTCGCTCGAGGCTGTGACCGGCGGCCGCGATGCTCTCGGTCAGGTGGCTGTCACGCTTCAGGGCAACGGCCAGACCGTGCGCGCCCGGGCGGCCAGCACCGATGTTCTGGTGGCCAGTGTGAAGGCCTACCTCAACGCGATCAACAAACTGGTGGCGTTGCGCGATGTGGATCGCGAAATCGCAGTGCCCAAGCGCGGCCTGTGAGCGCGCGACGCGGAGACTCTGTCAGGCGCCGGACGGCCTCGAGCGGTCCGGCGCCGTTTGACGGATGCGTTCCATGATTTCCGCTGCAAGCCGGTCGTAACGGCCGCGTCGCGGAGTTGCGCCATCCTCCGGATCCGAAAAATCCGGCGGAAAGGGCTGACCAAAATAAATCTGAACTTTGACCGGCCGGGGCCATGCGGCCCCCCGCGGCATGGCGCGGAAACTCCCGTCAATGAACACGGGCACTATGGGCGCCCCTGCCTGCGCCGCGATCATGGCTACCCCCGGTTTTCCCTCCTGCAGCGAACCGTCCGGCGTGCGCGTACCCTCCGGAAAAATGATGAGCGTGTTCCCCTGCCGCAGCACTTCCAGCACCCCCCGAAGGGCTTTGCGGTCAATACCCTCCCGGCGAATTGGATGA
>JAOAAY010000012.1:39481-45654 GCA_026418615.1 Candidatus Sumerlaeaceae bacterium
GCACGCATCGGCGACGGCCTTGCCCAGGACCCTTAGGAAGGTTTGCTGGCAGATTCGGTCGCGCCGGAGAGCGTGCTCATCACGAGGGCGGCTACCGTCTCGACGACCTCCTCCAGCGGCATGTCGGTTGAATCCAAGATCATCGCGTCGGAGGCCAGTTTGAGCCCCCCCTGCGGCCGGATGCGGTCGCGCTCGTCGCGGACGACCATGTCGCGACGCAGTTCTTCGATGTCCACCAACTTTCCCTGCTCGGCGTATTGCGCGTGGCGGCGGCGGACGCGCTCATCTAGAGAGGCGACGAGGAAGATCTTCCAGCGGGCTTCCGGCACGACGACTGTTGAGATGTCGCGGCCCTCGAGCACGCTCCGCCCGCGCAGAGCCATCTCGCGCTGCAGCCGGACAAGTTCACCGCGCACGCCGGGCGTGTCGGCCACCGGGCTGGTATTGCGGCTGACCTCCGGGGAGCGGATGGCTTCGGTCACATCCTCGCCGTTGAGCAGGACGCGTTTCTCCGCATGCTCGGGGGCATCCTCCGGCTGGATAAAACGGATATCTACCGAGTGAGCCACATGAGTCAGCGCCTCCGGGTCGTCGAACGACACGCGCCGGCGCATGGCCTCCAGCGTGACGCAGCGATACATGGCGCCCGTGTCCACATGGGTGAATCCGAGCCGCTGGGCCAGCCGGCGGGCGAGCGTGCTCTTGCCGGAGGCCACCGGGCCGTCAATGGCCACAATAGTCGAAAAGATATCCTCCTCGCGCTCCTCGATCACCTCGTCCATTTCTGCCGCGATACGGTCGGCCAGTTCCTCGGGCGTGGCTTCGGTCGTATCGAGGTGGATGTCCGACACTTCGGCGTAGTACTCGCGGCGCTCGGCGTTGAGGGCCTCCAGCCGTTTGAGTGCATCGCCCCCTTTGAGCAAGGGGCGTCCCTCGTCCTCGCCAATGCGTCGGTAAAGGACATCCGGCGGGGCGTCTAACCAAAAGACTTTGCCGAGACGCCGCAGCAGGGCGCGGTTCTCGGCTCGTGTCACTACACCGCCCCCCGTGGCAATCACCGCGTGGTTGACGGACAGAAGTTCCCGCAGCGCCTCCGTCTCGTACTGGCGGAAGCCGTCTTCGCCCTCCATCTCGAAGATGACGGGAATAGGGCGTCCGGCGCGGTCAACAATGGCCTGATCGAGGTCAATGAATTCCATGCTTAAGCGTTCAGCTACAAGCCTGCCGACCGTCGTCTTGCCACTGCCCATCATGCCGATGAGCACGACATTGGATGTCATTTAGTATTCCTTCAGGTATTGGATGTAGGCCTGGTAATTGCGGCGGATCTCCTCCATGGAGTCGCCGCCAAACTTTTCAAGGAATGCTTGAGCGAGGACGAATGCCAGGATGGCCTCGCCGACGACCGCTGCGGCGGGCACGGCACACACATCGCTGCGTTCGCGCACAGCCTCAAACGGTTCCTTGGTCCTGAGGTCCACCGACCCCAGGGGCTTCATCAGCGTGGCAATGGGTTTCATGGCAACTCGGACAATCACCGGCTCGCCGTTTGTCATGCCGCCCTCGAGGCCGCCGGCATTATTTGAGAGGTGATAAAACCCGCCGGATGGCCCTCGTCCCCGCTCGCGGTCGCGCAGTTCGGCCTCGGCCGGATCTGCCGTGTAGCCGATGGGGTCGTGCACCTGCGAACCGGGCCGGTTAGCGACATCAAAGCCCAAACCTATGCTCACACCTTTAATGGCCTGACAACTCATGATGCCCTGCGCGATGCGCGCATCGAGTTTCTCGTCCCAATGCATGGTGCTGCCAAGGCCGACCGGCACGCCCAGCGCCACCACCTCATAAATGCCGCCGACGGTGTCGCCGTCTTTTTTGGCGCGGTCAATGAGGTCGCGCATCGCCTGCTCTACCTCCGGACGCGCCACGCGCAGGTCACTGCGGGACGCGCGCTCCTCGATCTCGGCATGGCTCAACTCCGAGGTGTCCACCGTTATGCCGCCGAGGTTGATGACATGACTGTAAATGTGAATGCCAAATTCGTTGAGCAGGCGCTTGCACACGGCGCCCACCGCGACGCGCGCAGCCGTCTCGCGAGCGCTGGCCCGTTCCAAAACATTGCGAGCGTCGCGATGGCCAAATTTCAGGGCGCCGGCGAGGTCCGCATGACCGGGGCGCGGACGGGTGACGACCTTTTGTTCGGTTAATTCGCCCGGCTCGGGAGACATTTGCGGCTGCCAGGAGATGTAGTCGCGATTTTCCACGACAAGCGTCACGGGCGAGCCCAAGGTCACGCCCTTGCGCACACCCGAGCGGATGAGCACCTTGTCTTGTTCGATCTTCATGCGGCCGCCGCGGCCGTACCCTTGCTGTCTCCGGGCAAGGTCGGTGTTGATATCCTCGGCCGTCAGCGTCAACCCGGCTGGCACTCCCCGCACAATGGCGGTCAATTGCGGACCGTGACTTTCGCCCGCAGTCAGAAACTCGAGACGCATGGGCACTTGCCTGCGAAGCCTCCTCGGAGCGCGGCGCCGCCGCGCGAAAATGCCGTCATTCCAGCGTCAAGGTTACGCCCGCCAAGCGAAAACTTCAGGCGACCGGCCGACCGCGTCACAGACTCTTGATCAGCGTCGCAAGGTCGCCGGATTTGACCCCCACGGCATTGGCATCGTCGGTGTCGAGGTGCAGTTGCGCGCGGAAATTCTTGTGAGCACGCACCTGAACACCCAGCAGCACCGCCGGCCGCTCGCCCTCAATCCGGACATGAACCGTGTCATTATCTTTCAGGCCCATGGCCTCGGCTTGGGAAAGGTGCAGGTGAACATGGCGGTTGGCGCGAATGAGACCCGTCTGGAGCGTCACAGCGCCAGCCGGTCCAACAATTGTGATCCCCGGCGCATCACGGTGATCTCCCGACGGCCTGATCGGCGGAATTCGTTTCAGACCCAAGGCGAAACAGTCGGTGAGCGAAATTTCAACCTGCGATGCCTTGCGTTCCGGGCCGAGCACGCGCACGGGCCCGAGGGTTTTGCCGGTCGGGCCGACCAGCGTCACCTGCTGCTCGCTGGCGAACTCACCCGGCTGGAGCAGCGGCTTGAAGACACTCAACTTCGTGCCGGCGCCAAAAAGAATTTCGACATGCTCCGGTGTCAGGTGGCAATGCCGTGCCGATACGCCCACCGGCACGCGGCCAGCCCGAATATCCGGTGTGACAAGATTCTCGCCCGAACCGCTCTGCGCGGCTGGCTGTCCCAAACGCTCCATCACCGCATTCACGATGCGGTCTACCAGCGAGTCGTCCCATTGCATGATGACCGCATTGAAGCCGGGCGTGTTGCTCGGGCAAGGGCAAACAGCCCTTCGCGCGACGAGCAACTTCGCTGATCATTTCCCTCCATCCGGCGGATCGCCATGGTAGCGGACAGTCCCATCCCAAATGCTGGCTCTGCGGATGATGTCGGCGGTGCCGGACAGGTCAAAGCGCTCGATTTCCGCGAGATTCCATAAAAGAGTTGGTGGGACGGCGCTGGCAATGATGGTGGTGACGCCATCGCGCACCTGCACCGTGTGGTTGCCGGCTTCCAAGCGCCACGGGCCTGATTCGGAACCATTGACAGCAATCACGCCGCCCGCTTGGGGCAAACTCTCAAACCAGTATTCTGCCGGAATCGCAATCGCAACGGTTGCTGAAGTTGTGTCGGCTCGAGCGATGGTGCCCGCAACCATGACAAGATCGTTCACTTCGGGCAGGAGGGCCATCGGCAGATAGTGGCGCTCGAACCATGGCAACAGGAACTCGAGCGAACTCACCCGCCTGTCCATGACGACAAAGCGGACTCCCTTCGCTTGCAGACGACCGGGAATATCCAAGTTCATCTTGCCCCCGCCATACATACTTCGAACATGATTGACGAGGCTTCGGGCAAAAAGGGGCTTCGGCCGGTACAACGGAAGACCGCGACCGTCGAGAATCATCTCATCCGGTTTGCCGAGACGCATGAGCGCATTGGCCGAATCAATCGAACTGCGAAGGTTGGGCTCGCCCGAGCGCAGCCACAGAAGTACGCCGATTGCGTGAAGGGCGCATGCGACTGATAATGCGATGGCCGCCAGCACCTGTGGCCGCATTTTCAGTCGTCTCACGAGCGCCCACTGATCCCAGAGGCTGGCAACTTCCCGCTCAATCAACAGCGCGACAAACATGGCCACGAGTGGGTGGCTGGACAGCAGCGATTGCAGGTGATGGGTTGGGAGCAGAAAAAAGTACGAAAACGGCAAAAAAAACGCAGCGGGCCAGAGAAGTTGCTCCGAGGGCTCGGCGATGCCTTTTTTGAGCCGAATCGCTCCCGCCCCGAGCGCAGCCCCAGCCAGCAGGGTCGCTACCGGGTAGTCCACGATCAGGTCTAACAACGGTTCGGGATTGAAGTCATGCTCGCGGTCAAGGTTGGCGCCGAAGTACG
The DNA here is from genome assembly GCA_026418615.1 of Candidatus Sumerlaeaceae bacterium. Lineage (GTDB taxonomy): Bacteria > Sumerlaeota > Sumerlaeia > Sumerlaeales > Sumerlaeaceae > JAOAAY01. Next base: position 43,939 of record JAOAAY010000012.1, read on the forward strand.
CCTGCATGAATCCGTCGAGCAAACCCTGTCCGTGAAGCCACGCGAGCGTTGCGCCGAAGATCATCGCATTGCCCGCTCCAAACAAAAGCATCGGCCCCCACTGAATGCGTCGTTCCATCCACCATCGCATGAGGAAGATGAGGAAGAATGCAAACCCGACAAATAACACTTTGATGCTGAAACCGAAGATCAGTCCGCACGCGAGCCCTCCCAGAAGGAAATGCCACTGGCGTCCCGTCCGAAATCCCCGCAGGACCAGAAACAGGGCCAAGGCGTAGAGTGCATTCAGGATGTTGTCCCCGCGAACTTCGTAAGCCTTGGCCAAGTAGGTAGGTGCCGCGAGCACAAATAACGCGCTCAGCCGCGGCAAAAGGGGATGCTCAGGAAACGCCACGCGTGCAGCCAAGGCGGTAAAAAGCGCGACCGCCACCGTGACAAACCACAGCGGCAAACGCATCAGACAGATAATATAGTGATCCCGCGGTAAAACGCCAAACCATGGTGCCTGCAGGTAGGTGAGGAACGGCCCGTGATTGTCCCAAAAATCCTCGTACAGCCGTTCTCCCATGTAAAGGTCGTACGAGTTGCGCAACTGCTGCCACTCGTCCGGGTTGGGAGGGCGCATGAATACTGCCAGCAGGTGAAGACCAAGGAAAACAACAATGGCGGCGGTTAAGGTACTGTGGAGAATGAGAGAGAGGCCGTTGCCGGCGGGTTGCGACCGGTCTGTCATTGTCTGGGCGTGCCTCCAAGACTGCTGAGGAGCGCCACAAAAGTCCTCACGCCGACCCCGGTCGCGCCAGAGGCGAAATACTTCCACGGCTTTTCTGCCATGGCCGTGCCGGCGATGTCGAGATGCGCCCAGACGAGCGCCGGGTCCGCGAATTCCCGCAAAAAGAGTGCGGCCACAATGGCTCCGGCATTGGGCGATTTGCCCGTGTTGTCCAAGTCGGCGCAGTCATGCTTAAGCATGTCGCGGTATTCTGCGTGCAATGGCAGGCGCCACATGAGTTCGCCCGTTTCGTTGCCCGCCGCGATCAGGCGCCCAGCCCACTCTTCGTCGTCACAAAACAGCGCCGAGATGGATTTTCCCAGCGCTCGCGCTGCCGATCCGGTCAGCGTGGCGATATCCACCGCATGCGTGGCACCCTCGCGGCGTGCGTACCACAGCGCGTCCGCGAGGATCAGCCGTCCTTCGGCGTCTGTATTGTCCACATGCACGGTTTTCCCGTTGGCCATGCGGATGATCTCCCCGGGCAACATGGCCTGCGGACCGATCGCGTTTTCGACAATGGGGACAATGCCAGTGACCCGCACGGGAATCCGCAAGCGGGCGGCGGCGACTACGGCGGCAATGACGGCAGCACCGCCTGCCATGTCGGACTTCATCCGCCACATGCCGTCGGCCGATTTCAAGCAATGCCCTCCTGTGTCAAAAGTTACCCCTTTTCCGACGAGGGCCACATGGTTCTTGGCAGAAGTCTTGGGAGAGTGGCGCAGGACCAGCATGCGCGGTGCCTCACGGGCTCCCCGTCCCACGGCCAGAATACCGCCACAACCCAGCCGGCGAAGGCGGCGTTCGTCAAGGATTTCACAGGCTATCTTCGCGCGCCGGGCCTCCTTGACGGCTGCGGATGCCAGACCGGATGGCCCGAGGTTGAGCGATGGCTCGTTGACAAGGTCTCTCGCCAAATTGACCGCCTGACAAATGATGGC
>JAOAAY010000012.1:45661-97173 GCA_026418615.1 Candidatus Sumerlaeaceae bacterium
GCCAGACCGGATGGCCCGAGGTTGAGCGATGGCTCGTTGACAAGGTCTCTCGCCAAATTGACCGCCTGACAAATGATGGCTGTCCGATCCACTGCGCGGCGCGCCGTCTGCAATGCCTGTCGCGCCATGATCAGGGTCACCACCATGGGTTCGCGCTTTTTGCCGGATTTATACTTGGCGAACTCGTAGTCTCCGAGCAGGCATCCCTCGGCGACGGCTGTCACTGCGTCCAACCCACCGGATCCGTCGAGCATGATCGCACAGTCTCGGGCACCGAGCCGTCGCGCACAGGCCACCGCGCGCGAGGCTGCGATCTTCAATCGCTCGGACTGGGGGAAACACCCGGGGGAGTCCGTATTGATCAGGGCCAGATGCTGAACCTGAGAGTGCTCGGCCAAGGGCAGAACCGCCTCCGGCGACCCACCGCCGTTGGCATCGGGCTTGAGCATTCGGCGCAGGCGGGCGAGTTCATCAGTGAAAGGATGTCCCGCGGCAAACAGAGTGTCGCCGGCTCCGGTCAGAAAAACGAGCAACGGCGTCTTCAACGCGTGATCCTTGCTTGCGGCCAACTGAAGTTTCACCCGGCATGAGCCTCCTGAACCATTGTGTACATCCTGCGGGCTGCCCCGGCAGGCCGCTCCATTAGCAGCCATGGCGAATGCACGCTGTTCAAGGCTTTCTGCTTGAGTCCCGGGGTCCCGCTTGTTGCTCTGCGTCGCCATGCACCTGCTGGACAGGGCCCGACGGGCCGCCCGACTCTGCCCATTCATCGCATGACCGCCGTGCCGGCTGCTGCGGATCCACTGCGCACCTCGCTGGTCTGGGAGGCGACCCGTGCGGCGCTTCTCGAATACTTCCATGTGTGTCACTGCGTCAAATATCGCTGCGTGCACAACATTCCGCCACGCGGCCCCATCATCCTCGCGCCCAACCATGTCAGTTATTACGATCCGCCACTGATCGCAGCCGGTGTGCCGCACCGGATTCGTTTCATGGCGTGGGACGCCCTGTTTCGCATCCCCGGCTTTGCATCGCTTATTCGCGCTTACGGCGCATTCCCCGTGCGCACAAAAAGTGCTGACAAGGGGGCCGTAGAGGCAACTCTCGATGTGCTCCGCGCTGGCGGCTGTCTGATGATTTTTCCGGAGGGCATGCGAAGCAAGACAGGACGGTTGGAACCGCTTGAAAAAGGATTGGCGCGGCTGGCTCTATCGGTTGGCGCGTGGATCGTTCCCGTGAGCGTCATTGGCGCGTTCGAGGCGTACAACATCCATCATTTGCTGCCGCGCCCCTTTCGCCCGATCGTGGTCAAATACCATCCGGCCTTCTGGGTGGAACCCATGGAGCACCCGCGAGAGGTTAAAGCGCGCACCGTAGAGATCAACGCCCAGATTGAGCGGCACCTCCGCCGGCGTATCGCAGCCCATGAACGGTTAAAAGCGATGCGCAGCCGGCGCCGGATCCCGGCCCCGTGAGGTTTGTGTCCCGCCGTCAGGTCCTCGCAGCGTTGCTCTGGCTCGGCCTAACGCTGCTTCCGGCTTGGGCTTTTTTCGGCGAACAGATGCCTTCCGGCCATAACGCCGAGATCCATCCCATGCGCACCCTGGCGGTTGCCGACATCTGGCGGGCTGGGCAAATGATTCCGCGATGGAGTCCGACGCTGGCCGGCGGGCTTGGTTATCCGCTTTTCATTTACTACGGTTGGGCCCCGTATGCGCTGGCGGCGCTACCGCACTTCGTTTTCGGGTGGCCAGCCGTGGCGACCACCAATTTAGCCTTTGTTTTCTTTGCAGTGGTTCTGGGCGGCGGGGCGTTTGCCCTTGGCCGCGAAGTGGGATGCCGTCGAGGCGCCTGGGTTGCGTGGGCTGTTTACTCGTACGCCTCGTACCAGATGTCACTCCTTTATGTGAGAGCCTCGTTGCCCGAATACGCAGGCGGCGCCTTGGCGCCGTGGGTGCTATGGGGAATGATCCGGGTGGCGCGCGGCTCCGGTGCCGGCAGCGCCCTTGCGTGCGGAGCCTTTTTGGCGCTGCTCATGTTCACGCATAATGTCAGCGCGTTTTTGTTCGGCCCGCTGGCTGTGGCTGCGGGTGTTTGGACAAGCCTCGGTCAGCGGGATGCCGGGGCGTGCCTGCGCTCCCTTCTGCGCGTTGGCGCTGTCACGGGTGCAGGGCTGGCGATGAGCGCGTTTTTTTGGGCGCCGCTGATCGTCATGCGCGACGCCGTGGACTTGAACCGGGTGTATGATAATAATCTGGTTCCGGAAACCCACTTCGTCGAACCGTGGCAGTTATTGTGGAGCCGCTGGGATTACGGTTACAGTGTTGCAGGTCCGGACGACGGTATGGCGTTCCGCATCGGAGCCGGCGCTCTTGTGTCAGGGCTGGCCGGACTTGCCGGGGTGATGCTCAGGCGACGGCGCAGACCGGCAGGCCAAATTGTGAACCGGGACGACCCGGAGGGGATTGATTGGCCTGTGGTCGTTCTTAAGTCGGCGACGCTGCCCGCTGTGCTGGTGCTGGCAGCCGTCGCCCTGTTCTTAACCACGACTTGGTCGGCGGCAGTGTGGGATTTGGCACGGCCTCTCCGGCTGATTCAGTTTCCGTGGCGGCTCCTCTTGCCGGCGAGTTTGCTCTTGGCCATGGCCGGAGCCATGGCAGTCAATTCGATATCTTACTGGCTCGCTTCGCGCCGGGGGCGCTTGCGCCTTATCGCCCATCAAACACACGGTTTGCTCGCTGGTTTTGCCATTTTGACCGCACTGCCTTTGTGCCAGCCGCTCACCTGGATGAACTTTGACGACGAGCAATTGAGGCGTGTACTGGAGCGGGCTTATGTCACCACGACCGTCAGCGACGATTATCGGCCTGTTCATGCGGCCTCGTACGAGGATATTCGTAAGGCCGTTCCGTTGGGGCGGGCGCTGGTCAGCGGCGTGCCGGGTGCCAAGTTGCCACCGCCGCCGGAGCGCATGAGGTTCACGGTCGAGGTCGCCGGACCTCCCCGTTCGATTTGCACGCTGCCTGTCTATTATTTCCCCGGATGGCGTGTCGAAACAGGTTATGTCGAGGTGGTGCCGCGGGCGGCGTCGGACACAGGGCTGCTGACCTTGGTCTTGCCCGGCGGATCCTGCCGCGTCACGGCTTGGTGGGAGCCGACCCGGTTTCAATGGCAAATGGCCATGGCCTCGCTGCTTTCGGCGGGGCTTTTCTGCGTGCTTTGCGTTTTTGCAGGGCTGTGGACAGAAAGGCACTCAGGGGCGTCGTTTCTCAAGAAACCTCAGACTCTCGAGCAGCACAAGTAGCCCTGTCGAGAGGGCGGCAACAAGGGCCATTGTGGCGACAGGTTCGAGCCGCTGCAAGACGAAGGCCGTCACGCCGAGAAGCAGCGAGAAATAGTAAAAGATAAACACAGTTCTTCGAGGCGAGAACCCAAGGTTCAGAAACCGGTGATGGAGGTGGCGGCTGTCGCCTCGGAATGGGTGCTGTCCCTTGGCTGCCCGGCGCGCGAACGCGAATACCGTCTCGAATAGCGGCAGGCCGACCGCCATGACGGGGATCAGCAGGGCCAGCAACGCGGGGGTCTTGGTGCTCGAGAGCAACGACACGGAAGCGAGCAGAAAACCCAGTAGCAGGCTGCCTGCGTCCCCCATGAAAATACTGGCTGGCGGAAAATTGAACGGCAGGAAACCGAGACAAACCGCGACCGTGATCAGGGCTAAAGCCACGGCCAGCGGCTGACCGAGATCCGCTCCGATGGCGGCCAAAGTCAGCCCACTGATAGCCACAATCCCTGCCGCCAACCCGTCCATGCCGTCAATCATGTTGATCCCATTCATGAGCAGGGCATACCACAACATGGTGCCAGCCAAACTCAGCCACCATGCGGGAATCACTTCCGGGCCAAAGGGGTTGGTCAGACGCTCGATACGATACCCGTAGTAAAACATTAAGGCGCCTAGAGCGGCTTGAGCGACCAGTTTGGCCACTGGGCGCAGATCGAGCAAATCATCCGCAACCCCCACGCAGGTCGCCAAAGTGGCGCCAATGAGGATCCCTTGCATCTCGTGGCGAAGAAAAACAAACTCTGGAACGGCCAGCGCGGCCGCGATCAAACCCGCCACAAAGGCGAGGTGCATCGCAACGCCGCCTTCATAGGCAACGGGCTGGGTGTGGGCCTTCCTCCCTCCGGATGGCAAATCATAGACGCCCAGTCTTCGCATGGTGCCACGCACGACAATCGTGAGTGCGAACGACACGGCGAAGGCGACGAGGAAGACAACCGCGGCCTGAGCGATTCCCACGCGCCCATGGCATGCGGCCTCTTACCAGACAAAATCAATGATTTAGCATGAGATGCCCGGCACGCTCTCCTCGGGTCCGGGTTCAGCGTGACGAATCACAAGGGGAATACCTTGAACTTGCGGCTCGGGCTGGCATAGCCAAACGCCGCACATGAACAGGACAAAAGCGTTGAAGCGATCGGGCCGGCGGCGGATCACGGCGTTAGCCGTGCTTTTACTGGCCGCCGGCGTGGTCACGGCTGAGGACCGGGCACCCCGTCGGGAGGGCGGCGCCGCGCCTCGACCGGGACCAGTCGCCTTTCGGCCTTTAGCCGGCAAAGTGGCCGACATCCGGATCAAGTTGCCGTTTTCGGAGGGAACCACCTGCGAGGTGTTTCAAGGCCATGGCGGGGAGTTTTCGCATTCACGCCTCAATTACTACGCTTGGGATTTCGGCCTCCCCCATGGATCACCCGTGTGTGCGGCAGCGCCGGGCCGAGTCGTGCGCGTCAAGCAGGATTCAGACGAAGGGGGCTTGGAACCGAGGCACTTTAACACGGGAAATGTTGTCATCCTTGATCATGGACGGGGTTTGTTCACCCAGTACCTTCACTTGCAGCAAGGCTCCGCTTGCGTAATCGAAGGCCAGTTGGTCTCGGGCGGACAAATGATCGCCCGTAGCGGCAACACCGGATATTCCTCCGTACCTCATCTTCATTTTCAGGTTCAGGATGCTTCCGGCCAGTCCTTGCCGGCGACTTTTCTCGATGTGTCGGGCGACGGCATCCCCCGCCAAGGCGACCTTGTGACTTCTGCCAACGATGGTCGTGGCGTCAGCCCGTATGCAGGGGAGTCGGTCATGCCGCTGGCCATGTTTGCCCGAAACCAAGTGACGATCACCAGAACGGATCTGCCGGCACACCTGCTGCTCACCGACCGCGAGTACCGAGTTGAGGGCCACTTGGGTCGCAAAGCCCCGCGCGTAGCAGTGTTTCTTATGGGGCCTGACGGCGGCAAGCCGATACTCACCCGCTTTATTCCCACCCGCCGTGACGGGACTTTTTCGGCTACGCTAAGGTTTGACGGCCTGCCAACGCGCGTGAAAGGCTGGAGCAGCGACCCCGCACATTCTAACCTTTTTGCGTTCGCTATTGCTCCTGTCGAGAATGACGGATCTTATTGGTCGAGTTTCTCGGTGCCGGTGACGGTGCGCTGAGGCTCGCGGTTCGAAGCCCGGATTGGGGTTGCTTTCGCGTCGACCGGCTCCACGATTCGCCCCGTTATGGAATCGCGACGCTCGATCACAGAGACCCCCAATCCGCTGTCCGCCGACATTGATCTCGCCACGCCGATAGGTATCGTTCGGATCCTGCGGCAAGCGGATGCCCAAATCTTCGGTGGGTACCTCGACTACCCGGGGTTGTTTGACGACGAGACTCTGCAAACTCTCTCGGCTCTGGTGCAACGCGCTGCATCCGTCATCCGTAACCCGCGAGGCCGGATCATCCTGAGTGGGGCCGGCACGAGCGGGAGGCTTGCCATGTTTATCGCGCGGGTCTTCAATGAATCGCTCGCCTGCCCCCCGAACAACCGCAAATTCCTCTACCTGATAGCGGGCGGGGATGCCGCTCTTATTCAGGCTCAGGAAGGGGCCGAGGATGATCCGCACCAAGGCATCGCCGACCTCGAATCGGCGGCTGCCGGTGCCGATGAGGTGTTCTTCGTGGGGATCACCTGCGGTCTTAGCGCTCCGTACATTGCGGGCCAGATGGAAGCCGCCATGGATCGTCCGGGGGGCTTTGCCGTGCTTCTTGGCTTCAACCCGCTGGAACTCTCGCGCAACACACCCATCGAAGGCTGGCCCGGGACTTTTCTCGACACGGCCCGTCGTGCGGCTGCCGCGTCCAACGCGGCGCTGCTGAATCCTGTCATCGGTCCCGAACCCGTGACCGGCTCAACCCGCATGAAAAGCGGTACAGCAACCAAGATTTTGTTGGAGGTCCTGTTCACTGCGGCCGTGCGTCTGGCAGCGGATGGCGGGCCGTCGGCTGCCGGTCTCGTGCCCGCTCTCGTGGAAATGCTGACCGCTTACGAGCAAGCCGTCCGGTCCCTCTACCTTCGTGCCTCAGGGCTGGGGCTTTTGGTCGAGGCGGGCGGACTCGCGCTGCGAGCCGGAGGGCATATTTATTACTTTGGCACTGCGGGTGTTGACGAACAAGGGCGTCGGGTGGACGGAACGAGGACCGGATTGTTGGGGCTGATTGATGCCTCCGAATGCCCGCCAACTTACGGCGCCGACTTCGAGGATGTGCGCGGTTTTCTGGTGGGAGGGTGGCGTGCGCTGTTCCCGGACGGGGACAATGATTTGTCCAGCCGCGGCGGGCACTACCGGATCGCGCTGGCCGACTTTGCGCAGGATAAACTGCCACGGTTGACCGCCAATGACCTGTGTGTGTTCCTCGGTCCGGTGCCCGGTGCAGATGTCATCCGTGAGGCCGCCGGCCGCGCCGGTTCGCGTCTGGCGAGCATCGTCTGGGATGGATCTCGACCGGAGGGCGACATGGTCATTGCCCTTGATCCGCCCGCGGCCGGGCCTCGGGGACAGGCCTTGCTGGAAGTGCAGGTCAAACTCGCCGCCAATGCGCTGACCACCGGAGCGCATATCATTGCAGGAAAAGTCTTTGGTAATCGTATGATAGACCTCCGCATTTCCAACAACAAACTGTTTCACCGTACGGTGGGCATCATCGCTGATCTGATGAAAGTCTCTCATGAGGAGGCGGTCCAAGCCCTCTTGCGGGCTGTTTTCGAGACGGACAACCTAACGGAGGCTCAGCGAGAGGCTCCCATTAGCGTCTGCATCGAACATGCCAAGAGCGTTCAGAAGGTGGTGCCCAAGGCGCTGCTCATGGCCACCGGCAAATACTCCTTTGCGCAGGCCGAAGCCGCCTTGCGTCGCAATCCAATCGTACGATCGCTGCTTGCCGAACATTTGGCATGATGATTCGGCGCGATTACCTGTACTGCATTGCAAAACCTCTACAAGATTGGTAGATAATTCCATGCCGGGCCCAAACAAGGTCGAAGAGATCAAGCGTCAAAAGGACGGCCTCGATGTGCTGGCCGACATCCTCCGGTATGCGGAGAGCGGATTTGAGTCCATTCAGCCCGACGATTTCACGCGGATGCGCTGGTACGGGATCTACCAGCAAAAACCCAACGAGGGGCATTTCATGCTGCGTCTGAAACTCCCCAACGGGGATTATCAGGCCAACCAGTTGCGGGAAATCGGACGCATCGCGAACGAGTTCGGGCGCGGCCTTGCTGACATTACGACCCGGCAGAATTTCCAGTTTCACTGGCTTCGTATCGAGGACATTCCCATTATTCTTCAGCGGTTGGCCCGGGTGGGTGTGACGACCGTCGGGGCGTGTGGCGATGTGATGCGCAATATCGTCGGGTGCCCTCTTGCCGGCCTCGACGGCGACGAAATTCTCGACGCTTCGCCCATTGTGAAACAAGTTTCGGCGTTCTTTTGCGGTAACAAAGATTTTTCCAATCTTCCGCGGAAGTATAAGATTTCCATTTCCGGATGCCGGCTCCACTGCGCGCAGCCCGACATCAATGACATCGGACTCTACGGTGTGGAGCGGACCGTAGATGGCCGGCGCGAGGCCGGGTTTGGCCTCAAAGTGGGCGGAGGATTGTCCACAAAACCTTATTTCGGTGCGGACCTTGGCGTCTTCGTCAGGCCCGATGAGGTCTTCCGCGTGGTTTATGCCATTACGGCCATTTATCGCGACTCGGAAGTGCTGCGTCAGGACCGCTCCAAGGCCCGGCTCAAGTTCCTGATTCACGACCCGAAGATTGGCGTCGGACCGGAGCGTTTCCGCGCCATGCTGGAGGAGCGGCTCGGGTACCGCCTCCAGGATGGCGGACCGTACGAGATTCCGAAGCATACGGAACTCGATCACCTCGGCATCCGGCCCCAAAAGCAGCCGGGGCGGTGGTATGTCGGCATTGGCGTGACGGTGGGCCGTCAGAGCGGCGACACACTTCTGCGCATTGCGGACATCGCAGAAGAATTTTCCGTTCACGCCAGTCTGCGCAACACGAACAAGCAAAACTTTCTCATCACGCATGTCCCCGAGGACCGGCTGGGCGCTCTCAAGGAACGGCTCAAGGCCGAGGGGCTCGATTACGAGCCGTCCGTGTTCAAGAAAGGTTTGGTGTCGTGTACCGGCATCGAATTTTGTAATCTGGCCATCACGGAAACAAAAGAGTTTGGCCGGCGTGTGGCTCAGGCTCTGGAGGAGCGTTTCCCCGGCGCGTCGAAGCAGGTGCGCATCCATTTCAGCGGCTGCCCGAACAACTGCGGCCAGAACGCCATCGCCGACATTGGATTTCGCGGCGGCCTGACCAAGGTTGACGGCCAGCAAGTGGAAGCGTACGATATGCTGGTCGGGGGCACCACGGGCGCTGTGCGCGCGTTTGGCGAAGTCTGCTCGCGCAAGGTGCCCAAGGACCGCGTCATAGAGCACATTTCAAATCTTTACGCGGCCTTCCTCAGTTGGAGCCGCAACGGCGAAACCTTCCACGATTTCGTTCGTGCCCACACGCTGGAGCAACTCGACGCCATCGCCAAGGGCGGTGCTCCGCAGGCGTGATCTGAGCCGGGGCGCGCCCGTCCGCAGGCACGCCCCGGCATCACAACCCGAGCGGGTTAATTACCGGCCGCTGCGGCCAGCCACGATGTCCTGACCGGTGATCTGCTCGGCAATGGCCGCCGGCACGCGTTCGTAATGGGAGAACTGCATGGTATAGGTCGCGCGGCCCTGTGTCTGGCTGCGCAGCGTCGTAGCATAGCCAAACATTTCACTGAGCGGAACATTGGCGCGCACGACCTGAGCATTGCCGCGCCGGCCCGACTCCTCGATTTTTCCGCGGCGGGAACTCAGATTGCCGAGCACATCGCCAAAGTACTCCTCCGGGGTGACGACCTCCACGGCCATGATCGGTTCCAGCAACTGAGGATCACACTTGCGCGCACCCTCCTTGAAACCGATGGAGCCCGCGAATTCGAATGCCATCTCGCTGGAGTCCACCGGGTGAAAGGAGCCGTCAATCAGCGTTACGCGGACATCCACCACGGGAAAACCGGCCAGCACGCCGGTCTTCATGGCGCCCACGACGCCTTTCTCGACGGCCGGGATATACTCTTTCGGAATGACGCCTCCGACGATCTCATTGACGAACTCGAACCCGAAGCCGGCTGGCATCGGCTCGATTTTCAGGACGACATGGCCGTACTGGCCTTTGCCACCGGACTGACGGACATACTTGCCCTCGACTTTGTCTATGCCGCGGGCCAGCGTTTCGCGGTAGGCCCCCTGCGGCTGGCCGACATTGGCCTCGGCACGATACTCGCGTTTCATGCGGTCCACGATGATCTCAAGGTGCAACTCGCCCATGCCGCTGATGATCGTCTGATTTGTCTCCTCGTCGGTGCGGACGCGGAAAGTGGGATCCTCCTCCGCCAAGCGTGCCAACGCGGTACTCATGCGTTCCTGATCGGCTTTGGTTTTCGGCTCGACGGCGATGTGGATCACGGGCTCCGGGAACTGCATGGGCTCGAGAATGATCGGGTGATCCGGGTCGCACAGCGTGTTTCCCGTGGTGGTGTGTTTGAGCCCGACAGCAGCGGCAATATCGCCCGTGCGCACTTCGTCAAGAGGTTCGCGGTCGTTGGCATGCATCAGCAGAATGCGCCCGACGCGCTCCGTTTCGTCCTTCGACGCATTGAGTACATAGGAGCCGCTCTTGAGCACGCCGCTGTACACGCGGAAATAGGTCAACTTCCCGACATGCGGATCGCTCATGATCTTGAACGCGAGGGCCGTGAACGGCATGTTGTCATCAGCCTTGCGTTCCTCGATCTCGTTCGTCTCCGGGTTTTCACCTGTGATGGGAGGGACATCAATGGGCGACGGCAGGTAATCAATCACCGCGTCAAGGAGCGGCTGAACGCCCTTGTTCTTGAACGATGACCCGCACAAAACCGGTGTGATGCGGGCATGGAGCACGCTCTCGCGGATGAGGCGGGTCAACTCCTCCGGCTCAAAATCATGCGTCTCCGATTCGAGGTACTTCGCCATGAAGTCCTCGTCGTACTCGGCGATGGATTCGAGCATCTTCTGATGCCACTCGCGAGACATGGCCTCGAGGTCCGCCGGTATGTCCATCAGATCATAGTGCGCCCCTTTAGTCTCGTCCGTGCCTTCGGGCCAGACGAGTGCCTTCATGCGCACCAAGTCCACGACACCGCGGAAAGTATCCTCGACCCCGATAGGGATTTGCAGCGGCACGGGATGGCAGCCCAAGCGCTCCTTCATCATCTGAACGCAGGCGAAAAAGTCGGCGCCGATGCGATCCATCTTGTTCACGAAAGCCAGACGGGGCACCCGGTAACGGTCCGCCTGACGCCATACCGTCTCGCTTTGGGGTTCGACGCCGCCCACGGAGCAGAACAGCGCGATGGCTCCGTCAAGCACGCGGATCGAGCGCTCCACCTCCACCGTGAAGTCCACATGCCCGGGGGTGTCAATAATATTGATGATATGATCCTTCCACGAGCACTGGGTCGCGGCGCTGGTAATGGTGATGCCGCGCTCGCGCTCTTGCTCCATCCAGTCCATTTCGGCAGCGCCCTCGTGGACTTCGCCGATCTTGTAGGTGCGCCCGGTGTAATATAAGATGCGTTCGGTCGTCGTCGTCTTGCCGGCGTCAATGTGCGCCATGATCCCAATGTTGCGGACCCGCTTGAGCGGAGTCTTGCGTGCCACCTCTTCGTTTCCTTCCTCGTGGTGTTTAGTCATGACCGAAGCGCCCTCTCCGGGCACATAAGCCGAACGCGCCTACAGGGTGCAATTGCCTTTATTTTGTCCCGCCGTGTTTGCGGGGCGGGCAACGCGGAATGTCATCTGGCTGTCACGAGACGGCGGATGATTCCAACGGGTCGGCATCGTCGTAACCGTAGGCGCGGCGGATGGCTGCCGTTTCCTCAAGGATCGCCAGAACTTGGTCGGCCGTGAAGTCGTGCCGGTAATAAGAAGGCTTGGCGATTCGCGCCGCTGCCTCCGCAAGCCCTCCCGGTGGTTCGGTTAGGCCGCAATGTTCAATTAATCGCCGTATGGTGGCTGCCGGTTGGAGGCACAGATCCTCGAAGCGCACAACCAGAGTCGCCTGGCGAAGTGTTGGACTGTCTGCGAGCAAGCGGTCGGCAAATCCGTAGAGTGCCGCCCAGTATCGCCCCAGTCCCCGCGCCTCGTCGCCTTGCTCCCACAAGACTCTGATGCTGCGCGTGAGGGCCATGTCCCCGGCATTGACGGGTGTCCGGTTGCCGCCGAACTCATAATGTCCTACGCGGCGCATGTGGCGCAACACATCCGGCACAACGCTCTCGACCGCCGAGAACAAGCGGTGTTGTTTGAGAAGCGATGCGGCGTGGCTGATGGGATGGCGCACCGGCACTATGAACCGAGCGTCCGGAAATATCTTGTGCAGATAGGCCAGGCGGGTTAAGTTATAATTCCCTTTGGCAACATATCGCGATCCGCCTCTGATGAGGAGAATCTTGCGCACATGGTCGCGCAGGAAGCGCTCGAATGCGGGATGGGAGACCGATTCGTCGAGCACATTGGAACGCTCAGGGTCGTGAAGGTGCGGGAAGAAGTTCATCCAAAGAATTTCTTCCATGGCCTCCGGACTTTCGGATGTGACCAGCATGCCGTCGAGATGCGCCCGCTCAACCGGAGGGGTGGCACGGCGCGGAACGAGGTCCAGGTAGGTGTTCCACGCGATCGGGAAGTGCAGGAAGGGAAAGTCACGGTAGCGGTGCGTGGCCACCCCGGGGCAGCGCGCGAGGGTTTCGAGCAGGATCGTGCTTCCGGACCGCGCAATTCCGGCAATGAAAACCGGGCGGTCGAGAGGGGTGCGTTCCAAACGGTCGCGTACCACGGCTGACTCCAGACTGCCAATGGCACGGCACAAGCGACCGCACCGCTCCATGACAGCCCCAAAGAACCGCTGTTCCCACGGCACCCGGAATCGGGCGGGATCAATTGTTCGGGGGCGCGACACGGCTCTACACGATGTTAAGGACTTTCTTGACCCACAGAGGGGTCAGGGTTGCTGCCAACAGGAACGGCAACGGCCAGCCGCGCATCCATGAGGGTCCGACGCTGAGCAACTCGCGCGGCGGCAGCCTGAACTCGATTCGTTCCACTGCCGCCTGCGGCGGCAGCGCGCGCTCCGGGCTACCGAGCACTCTGGCGCTGGTCGTGCGGCGCGACCACGCGAAAGTGCCGTCTTGGGGGGGAATGGTTAGCAGTACCAATCCCGCAGCATCCACCAACGCCAACGGTTCGCCGCTGGGGGAGAGCCTCACCTGATGAACACCACGGTCATTCGCGTGAATATGGTCCTTGGGTCCGATGGCTGCGCCGGCCGGCGTGACGGCGAACTCCACCGTTGTGCCCGCGGGTGGCCATTGCCGGTCATAAGCGCGCCAAGTCCACAAGAGCAACGCCACCACGGGCACCGCTGCCACCATCACGCCCGGCAGGGTGCGGGCCAGACGGCCGAGATTGAGGAACAGCGATTTCCTTGACAATGCAAGCACTTCCCGAAACTCGCCGTCCGAGGCCGCCACGAGCCGGCGATTCAGGCGTGCACCAAGGCGTCTCATGGCAGCCAATCTTGTTTGGGGCGATACACGCGCATAGACCAGCATGGAGAGCGCTGAGACAGCGGCGCTCAGCAGAAACACCCGCATAAATGCTGGCAGGAAAACGGCCAAGGCGCGATCGGCAAGGCCAAACAAGGGGAAAACAAACTCCAGCACGGCAGGCCGCTCAAGAGTCCTGCGATTCGGGCGATTGCTGCTTCAGATCCTCCGGCGGCTTGGCGGCCGGCTCCGGCTTTGGCTGCTGCGGCTCCGGCGGTTTGAGCACGCCCATTTTGCGCAGTAGCAATCGAACCGGCCACAACAGTAAAATGCCCAAAGCCAGCAGCGCACTGACAAGCAGGCCCAGCAGAGCGCCCAGTGCCCCCATGCCTGCGCCGGGGCCTACATACCCGAGAAGTGAAAATAGCCCAGCCATGATACCTGCTATCTGGTTGCCGGCCGCTCAACCGTCAAGCGCCGCGGTGCGGAAGTATCATTTCGTTTCGGCAACAAAGGGAAGTTGTTCAGCCGAGTAGCGTGTCCCCGCACAAATAACCGGAATCGCCTTGGGCAGTCCAATCGCCTCTCCGCGGTGAGGCGTGCGCCACTCCCACACAATTTCGCCGCTGCGAGTGACTTCGATCATCCTTCCTGCATCGCTCTCGGTGATGAGGACATTGCCGTTAGGCAGCACCTGCTGGCCGCTACGCACCCGGCTGTAAAAGACTTGTCCGGGAGACCCTTGGTAACACCAAACGGTGCGGCCAGTCCCGGGTTCAAACTCGATCACGCGGGAAAACCCATCGGCAGATTTGCGGCCGCCATTGTCAAATATGATGATGTTCCCATTGGGCAGCGGCGTCGCGTGGTGCGGCGCCTCGCACGGCACGCGACGGGCCCAGACAATCTCGCCGGATGACGGGCGAAGGACGCACACGGTATCCGTCTCACGGAGGGTGATCATCAAATCCCCCTCTTCGACGGGCGGGTTGGCCGACGCGAATCCGGCTGGCACGAATTTCACCGTGTTTGCGTGCAGGTAGTCGCGGTCCTCCTTCGGATTGGCGAGGTGCAACAGGACCTCCCAAGGGCTGGCAGCAAGAGCCTCGTACAGCGACCAAGTGCCCAACCGCTTCCCGTCCGGCGAGAGAATCACCACGAAATCCTCCACCAGGGGCGTCTGAAGGAAGGAGAGATTCCCGAGCGGCTTGTCGCGCAGGGCATGGGTCAACGCCGCGATTCGGCCGTCCGGTGCCACATCCACCTCGTGGTGGACGCGGTCGTCAAAAGTCCAGAGGACACGCGAGTTGCGGTCAAGTTTCGCGAGCCCGCTTCCCCACGGGGTTACTCCCAGCCCTTCGAACACGGCAAGGATGTCGCCATTTGGATACAGGTAAGCGTGACGCCACATCAGGAACTCGGGGTCCACCCGAGGTGTCGGGGCCAGATGGCGTCCGTCTGGCCAGATCTCAGCGAAAGACTTCTGCCACTCATGGACGACGCGCCCGTCCGGATCCAGTAGGCGCGCTCCCTGATCGTGAGCGGATGTGTAAAGCGTGTATCCGGCAAACGACAAAGTGGGATTGTTGCGCAGGACTCCTGTGTCCCGGGTGCGTTCGCGTTGCCACAAACCGAGTTTCACGAGTTGCCGCTGCTTGCTTCCCGCGCGGGCGACCACCTTGTCGAAAAGATATTCGTCCCACGCGCGCAAAGCCGTCACGGCTTGATCCAGCCAAGGTCCGGGCTGCACCTCATAGCGGACCAGCATGACGCCGGTCACCATGCCAAGAAAGAAAAGCGCAGAGACAAATAACGCGGCGTAAACAATGATGGCACTGCGTCGCAGGCGGCTCATGGGCCCGCTTTGGTTTCATGCCGCGAGCGGCTTTGTCCAGTTCGGAAGTTAGTGCCAGCCGGTAGAAAGCAGTGCGGCCCCGCCGGGGGAAGCGGGGCCGCTGCTGGGGGGAGGGAGGGGGTATCAGAAACCTGTTTTATTTCTCGATCGGGCGTCCTTCGCCATAGTAGCGCTTAGGCGGCGCCGCAGGAGGAGCATAGGTCGTCGGCGGAGGGGGCGGAGCGGGAGCCGCGTGATATGCCGGGCCGCCCACGGCATCGCCGATGAGAGCGCCAGCCGCGGCGCCCACCGCCGCTCCGATCGCTGCGCCTTCGCCGGCTGTGATTCCGCCGGCAGGTCCTCCGATAGCCGCTCCCACCGCGCCGCCTGCGAGCGCGCCGACGCCGGCGCCTTGCTGAACGGGTGTCATGCTGGCGCAACCAGCGAGTGCTAATGCCGCGATAACTGCGATCAGGTGCTTCGTCATGTCCATAACCTCCTGCGCCGTCATGGCGGATGGGATCGACCTCATCGTTTCGACCCGTGCGGGTCGTCTGCGATGTTTTCCGTGCCCGACTGTACAGCAGGATCTGGGCCACTGCCAAAGTAGCGGCAAACCGCCATTTTTCGGGCGTTTGCGCTGCCTAGGCGGACGAAGCCCTGACCATTGGCCGGTTGGGTGTCAGAATTCCTGACAGAACCGCTGCCAAGGAGCCGCATTGCGAGGAGACAGATGGCCAAGCGTTTTACCCTTCAGGTGTTCACGCAGGAAAGACTCGTGCTGAGCGAACAAATCACCTCTCTCATCGTGCCCGGTGAACAAGGTTACCTTGGCGTCCTCGCCGATCACGCGCCCCTCATCTCCACACTCGGCGAGGGCACCGTCACCATTAAGAACGAGGGAGAGGAACGCCAAGCCCGCATATCGGGCGGCTTCCTCGAGGTCGTGAACAACACGGCCACCATCCTCGCCGACTCCTACACGGAGGTCAGCCCGTCGGGAAAAAGGTAGCGCTCAAGAGGCGCGACCTAAAGGCTCGCCACGCGCGGCGCGGGCGAGATCCACATTATTCAGCGTCTTGTGCCAGACCAGCCTGCTGACAGTACTGGGCTATGATTGTTAGCAATTCGCTGCCAAAGTTGCGAACTTTTCTGTCGCCAATGCCGTGGACAACCTTCAATGCCTGCGGCGTGGAGGGGCGAACAATGGCTAGCGCGCGCAAGGCGGTGTCGTGGAAAATGACATAAGGCGCCACGCGGAGCCGGGCGGCGGTTGTCTTGCGCCACGCGCGGAGTTCCTCGAATAGGCCCTGTTCGGCTGCGCTGAGGCCGGCATCGGCGCGCGCTCGGCGTGCGGCCTTTTCCTCGGCGCGTCGCTTGCGTGAGGCGGCTGGAGCACTTGGTTTTTCGGGGCGGCTCAGGTGAGGCTGTCGCTGGCCGCGCAGAACTTCCCATCCGGCAGCGGTGCAGCGCAGCACGGGGTACTGGCCAGGCGACTGGTCAAGTAAACCTTGTGCAAGTAATTCACTGATCCAACGGCGGATATTGCGCGCCGACTCGTCCTTCAGCAGTCCGAAGGTGCTGAGGCCACAGTCGGCCGGATCAACGCGTTCCGTCTGGCCGCGGACAATCGCCGCGGTGTAGCGCGCGCCCCGGCGCTCTTTCAGGCGCAGCACGCAGGAGATCAGTATCTGGGCGATGCGCAGAGCGTCGGGGTGGGGCTCGCCGTCCGTCGGCCCGCTGCCACCGCACACATCGCAATTGCCACATTCGGTGTCGTGCCACACCTGACCAAAGTACTCGACCAGAGAGCGATGGCGGCAGCGCAGGCGTGAGGCAAAGTTGTTCATCTCGCGCACCTTCGCGAGTTGGGCCTCGCGCACCTCGTCGTCCAAAGTCTCATCGCTCTCGAGGATCTGGCGCCATTTCACGACATCGGCAGGGGAGTACAGCAGGACGCACTCAGCGGGCAGGCCGTCGCGGCCCGCCCTGCCGGTCTCCTGCTGGTAGTGCTCAATGGATTTGGGCATCTCGGCGTGGACGACGAAGCGCACATTGGAGCGGTCAATGCCCATGCCAAAGGCGACGGTGGCAACAACGGCGTCCACCTCCTCCGCAGTGAAGGCTTGCTGCGCGCGCTGCCGGTCAGCGGCATCCATCCCGGCGTGATACGCGATGGCGCGAAACCCCCGTTTGGTGAGGGATTCGGCCAGTTGTTCGGCGCGCTTGCGAGTGATGCAATACACGATGCCGGAGCGGCCCTCGTAGGCGGACATGATGGCGGCCACCTGCGCCGGAATGTCGCGCTCGCGACGCTGGACGCGATAGTGAAGATTGGGGCGGTGAAAATTGCCGACCAGGATTTGCGGGTCGCGCAGGGCGAGTTGATTAGCAATATCCTCGCGGACGCGCGCCGTGGCGGTGGCGGTGTAGGCATGAATGGGCATGGTGGGGAATTGCTCGCGCAACCCGCCAAGGCGGCGGTATTCTGGGCGGAAATCGTGACCCCAATGGCTGATGCAATGGGCTTCGTCGATGGCGATGAAGCACGGCGGGGCTGCACGCAGCATGGCGAGGAAACTGCCGGTCAAAACACGCTCGGGCGCCGCGTATAGCAGGTTGAGCCGTCCCGAGCGCCACGCAAGGGCGATGCGGCTCGCTTCCTCGCGGTCAAGAGTGCTATTGATGAATGCAGCGGCAACCCCCTGCGCGTTCAATGCGGCGACTTGATCCTGCATGAGCGAAATGAGCGGCGAGACCACCAAGCACGGCCCGAGAGCGACGGCCGGAGCCTGATAACAGAGCGACTTGCCGCCCCCAGTGGGGAGCACAACCACGGCGTCGCGGCCGTCGGCGAGGGCGAGCATTGCCTCGCGCTGCAAGGGGCGGAAATTCGAGAACCCCCAGTGACGGTGCATCGCCGCACGAATCAGGTTTTCGGCATGCATATTCGCAAGCAAGGCGACGGTTCCGCGAGGCTAGTCAAGGAGTAGACTGATTGTGCAGCATCCCAACGCAGAGAAAAGCCGGGTACGGGCGCCGCCATCTCATCCCGAGGAAACGGCGGCGCCGAAAAAAACAATGCCAGACCGGTGGCGGTAGGGAGGTGGAGAGCGACAGAAATCGGTTTTAATCAGAACCCCACAATCAAACCCACTCTCCAAGTTGCGCGCGCGACATTCGGTGAGATGGACGGACAAGCCGCGGCGTCACACACCGTTTTGCGTTTTTCTGTATTCCACAGCCCGGGCATTGGCCCCGAATGTCGTGCTGGTCGGGACATGCTCTCCCTCTTGTGTCCCGCGCACCGGTCCGGCCTCAGGGCGTTGATTTAGCCACTAACCATCGTGTGTTCGCACCCCGCTTTTCTCGTTTGCTCGCGGCTGCCGGCGACCGCACGGTGATTCGCGCGAACACGCGGTGGATTGGAGGATGCATGGAAGCGGTGAAGAACCCGCGGGTGCTGGTCACGCGGCGGCTTCCGGGAGACTGGGCCGCGCGGCTGCGGGCGGCGGGTGCAGAGATTGTCCCGTTGCCCCATGATGAGGACATTGCGCTGACGCGCGAGGAGTTTTTGGCGCTGGTGGCTGGATGCCACGGCGTTGGGTGCATGCTTACGGAGGTTTGGAACGCCGAGGCCTTCGATGCTGCCGGGCCGCAACTGCGCATTGTCGCGAACTACGCGGTCGGCTTCAACAACATTGACCTTGGTGAGGCCAAGCGGCGCGGAGTGGTGGTGACGAACACGCCGGATGTCCTGACGGATGCGACGGCGGATGCGGCCTGGACGCTGCTTTTGGCGGCGGCGCGTTGCGCGGGGCGGGGCGAGCGTGATGTGCGGGCGGGACGCTTCCAAGGCTGGGGACCCAATGATTATCTGGGAGTGGATCTGGTTGGAAAAACCTTGGGGATTGTCGGTCCGGGCCGAATCGGGACAGCCATGGCCCGCCGGTCGCGCGGCTGGGACATGCAAGTGATTTACAGCCACCGGGTGGACAAGCCGGAGTTCGAGGCTGCCACCGGCGGCCGCCGCGTGACGCTCGAGACCCTTCTGCGCCAGTCGGACTTTATCTCGCTGCATGTGCCTTTGACAGCGCAAACGCGCCACTTAATTGGAGCGCGGGAACTGTCCGTGATGAAACCGACGGCCGTTCTCATCAATACGGCGCGCGGGCCGGTCGTGGACGAGGCGGCGCTGGTCGAGGCCTTGCGCGCGGGGCGGATTTTTGCAGCCGGCTTGGATGTGTACGAGAATGAGCCGAAACTGGCAGACGGTCTTGCACAACTGGAGAATGTCGTGCTGCTGCCGCATCTCGGCAGTGCGACCTTCCGGACGCGCGCCACGATGGCCGAAATGGTGGCGGACAATATCGTAGCGGTTCTATCAGGTCGTCCCGCTCCAAACCCCGTCCCGCTGCCTTGATCCTGCGGCGCGCGGCGGGTCACTCGGCCATGAGTTGCTGGCGGGCGGCAGCCAATTCCTTTTGTTTTTCGGCCGGGACCTGAGGGTACCTCAGATCCAAGGAGGCAAGCGTGTTGATAACAGCCGCTGCCACGACGACGCGGGTAAACCATTTATGATCTGCCGGCACGACATACCACGGTGCGAAGCGCGTAGACGTGTGTCGGATCATGTCCTCGTAAACCTTCTGATACTGGCTCCAAAAACCGCGCTCCTCGATGTCCGCGTAGGAAAACTTCCAGTTTTTTGCCGGGTTGTCTATGCGCTCAAGGAATCGGCGCTTTTGCTCGTCTTTGGATACATGGAGGAAAAACTTGCAGATGGCCATGCCATTCCGGGCTAAGTAACGCTCAAAGTTGACAATGTCCTCGAAGCGCTGCTTCCAGATATCTCTCCCGATCAGGCGCGGCGGGATTTTCTGCGCCTTGAGATATTCCGGATGGACGCGCACCGCGAGCACTTCCTCGTAGTAACTGCGGTTAAAAATCCCGATGTGGCCGCGGTTGGGCAAGGCCTTCATGCAGCGCCACAGGTAATCGTGGTCAAGTTCCTCGGCGGAGGGCGTCTTGAACGCATGAACATTGCAGCCCTGCGGATTGACGCCGGACATCACATGTTTGATCGCGCTGTCTTTGCCGGCCGCGTCGAGCGCTTGAAAGATGAGCAAAACAGCCCATTTGTCCTGAGCATAGAGTTTATCTTGCATGTCGGCGAGCACCTGCACGCCGCGCGCGAGTTCCTCCTGCGCCTGCGCTTTGTCGCCGGCTGTCAGATGCAGCGTATCGCCCGGATCAATGTCCTTCAGTCTGAATCGCGATCCGTCCGTGACGCGAAACGGCTCGCAGAACGCGCGGGCGCGCTTGATCATGTCGGCAGTTTTATTTTTGTCACTCACCGTTTAAGCCTCGGCTCGGGGCCACTCGGCATTTTGCTCCGGTTAGTCGAGTGCCCTGAGGCCGGCAGTCAACACCGATGACCTCTCGGTGGAGCGACCAATCGGTTTTACGGGCCGTCACGGCTGTCACCATCGTGCGTTAACAACCGGATGTCTCCTGCCTTTACCTCAACCGTGAGAGGTGTCGCGGCTGTGTCAGGGATATCAATGCTATAGGTGCCCGGGGCGAGACGGGAGAAAGCGTAAAATCCGCTGCCGTCGGTGCGGCCGATTTGCTCGGGCCGACCGCCAGCCCTGAGACGGACAGTCGCGCCGTCAAGGGGTTTGCCTTCGATATTGCGGGCGGTTCCGGCAATCACGGCGACTTGTCGGCGCCAGTCGGGCTGTGGCACCGGAGCCTGTGTAATATAAATCTTGGAGCCGAGGGCGGCCCAAAGGGGGGATTCCGAACCGAACTTCCGGGTTTCGGCAGCGTCGCGCAGAGGCCGCCAGTAACTGAAAAGAGAAGTGCCAAGGCCGCGGGTCTGGGCCTCCCGGTATTGGGCGAGGGTGCCATCGAGGTCGTTCAGATAGCCGCCAATGCCAAGGGTCACGATGGGGCCCGCAGCCTCGCGCTGAATGCGAAGTGAGAGATTGGCCCAGTCGCGAAACTGTTTGGCCTGAGCGGGCACACCCTCGCGTTTGTAGCCCATGCGGATGACAGCGTCCACCCAACCGTCGCGAGCCCAGCCCGCCCAGTCCTGCATGACCTGACGATACGGGCTCGATCGGGAGAAGTCGCCGTCAGCAGGCGGACCACCAAACGCGGTGGCGTCCACGGTCATGAGAGCATCGGGGCGGCGAGCCCAAACCGTGACAGCGCACCGGCGGACGAACGCCGTGATCTGTGCCCGGCGAAAATCGTTCCAGGCAGAGTTGTCAGCCGATGGCGTAGCCTTAGGATCGCCGACGAGGCTACGGAACCGGCCAATGGCGCGCGGATGGTAGCCGGCGTCGTCCTCAGGGTATCGGATGTAGTCTAGGTTAATTCCGTCCACATCGTATCGGGAGAGGCATTCATCCACCATTCGGATCAGGTAATCCTGCACCTCAGGGATGGCAGGGTCGAGGAAGTCGGTCCGTGTGCCACTGGTGGTGAGGCTGACCCACTCATTGTATCGGCTGGTCGCGTAAGCCGGGACAGATGTGTCGCCCACTTCCATGGATCCGAGACGGAAGACATTGAACCAAGCGAAGACAGCGATGCGGGGCTGTCCGCCCGAGGTATCGCGGGCCTCGCGCAGGAGGACGGCGAGGGGATCAAACCCGGGATGCGCTTGGATGGCGGGTGCGCGGGGTTCAATGTCCGAGTTGTACCAGGTAACGCCGCGGTGGCGCACCTGGGCAATGATCGTGTTGAGCCCAGCCCGCCGTGCTGTCGCCACGAGGTCGCGGATTTCCTCCGGAGAGTTCAGACAAGGCTGAAGCGTGGACGCCCACACTGCTCGGATTTCCGGCGGCGACATCGGCGCGTCCGGGGCTGATGCCAGACCTCGGACGGTGATGACCGCGGCAAGCATTAGGACAGTCAGCCGGCATGATACGCCAAACCTTTTTCTAAGAAAAGACCATGGGATTCTCCCATGTAAGCCCGAGGCCATCGGCAGTCTCCGTTTTTCTGTCTTGCACTGCGACGCTCGTCCCTTTACATGCTCAGGATTCTGAGATGGCAACCGGGAGAGACCCGATTGGTTGCTGTTACCTCTTATGTTTTCGGCACCTTAGGTGCCGAGGCTGCTCTGGGTGATTGGATTCGTGAAACTATTCAAACCTCAGGACGGACTGACGCAGTTGCTGGCGCAAATCTGCCGGCATCTGCCGCCGTGGATGCTATGGCCACTAAGTCGCGTGGTCGGTATTCTGGCCTATGTCTTTGAGCGCGGGCAGCGGCGACGAGTTGAAAAGAACTTCCGCGTGCTCATGCGGGCTACTGGCGGGACGAAATCGCCCGCCGTCTTGACGCGCGAATACTTTCGGCGGCAATTGATGGAAGTAGTTGTCGGCTATGTTTTGCAGAACGCTCCCGAGCGATCCTGGGACAGGCTTGTGGAGCGCCACGGGTTCGAGCGCATCGGGGAATTGTTAAAGCAGGGGCGGGGGTTGGTGCTATGCTGCGTTCATTTTGGCACGCATGTCGTGACAGCGAACCTGTTGGCGCATGAGGGCTACTGTCCCGTCATCATTCGTCCGGCATCCATGCGCGACATCACCTCGCAGGTCTTGCGCGAATTGCTTTTGATTCACCACGAAACCATTTATGTGGGCAGCCGCGGGTCAGGGTTGGCGACACCTTTGCGGGCCGCGATCCAAGCCATTCGACAAGGGAAGGTCCTGGGAATTGCGATTGACGGCGATATAGGGGACGATCCTGTTTATCTGCCCTTCCTTGGCGGTAAGATCCCGGTGCATCGGGGTGCCATTGCCCTTGCTCACCGGGCGTGCGCTCCCGTGGGCTTTGGGGTCGCAGCCATTGAGCGCGGCCGCGTGGTCGTGACTTACGGCCCTTTTATGGAACCCGGCCCGGATGGCTACACGGAAGAGCAAATGGATCATTTCCTTCGTGCCTGTGTTGCCCGGTATGAACAGGCCGTGCGGGACCATCCCGAGAGCGTCTGGTGGTCTCGACCGTTGTGCGAAGCGTTAGGGTTGGCGGATACATCCGCCGACCGGCGGGATGCCTACTTGTGATGCGCTGCAGATCGGTTTCGATTGGATTGGCGTTGTTTCTTGGATGTGCGAGCGCTCTTGCTCAGGCGGCTCATCTGACCTTTCAGATAGCACCCGGGGCGTGCGTGCGGACAGGTACGGGCACGCTGGTGTTGCACGCCCACGAGGCCGAGGCGCCGGTAAATTGGGTCATGGTTTCGTTGTCAACCGGTGAGCCGGTGGCCACGGGTACTGCGGTGGCAGAACATGGCGCAGTGAAGGTTGTGCTGCCGCTGGAGCGTTTCGGGGTGTATCGCGTCCATTTTGGGGGCGGGGTATCGGTGGATGTCGCCGCGATTCCGGACAATCGCCGAACTGAGACCTGCACCACCTCTCCGTTTGCTATGGGGTGCTATTTTGGCATGCGTTTTAGCGCCGCGGAACTCGAGGCAGCCGTGCGGCTGGCCTCGGTGTCGGGCGTTGCGGCTTCGCGGGAGGAAATCCGTTGGGATGTTGCAGAGCCGCGTCGCGGGGAGTATTGCTGGGAGCAGTTTGACCGCGCTGTGGATGCCTGTGTGCGGTATCACATCGGAGTACTTGGGTTAGTTGACTATTGGGGGGCTTACCACCCCAGCACAGGCACGATGACAAACAAGGCCGTGGAGGACTTTGCAGCCTACGCCGCCGCTTGCGTCAGGCGCTATAGGCCGGATGGGACGCAGGCGCGCGAGCGCGGTTGGCCGGCTGGTCAGGGGGTCAGTGAATGGGAAATCTGGAATGAGCCGGCGACTTTCTGGGCGTTCAGCGCCGCGGATTTCGGGCGGCTGACCGCCGCGGCTTATCGTGCGATCAAGGCTGCCGATCCCAACGCCCGCGTGTTTTTCGCGGACGCGTCGGAGCCGTTCAACACGGCGGCGCTGGCAGCGATGGGAGGTCGAACCTTCGACGCAGTTGCGCCGCACTTTTACATGCCCCCCCGCAGCCCGGCCGAGGGTGGACTGGCGCGGCAATTGAAGTCGCAGCGTGAGTTTTACGAGCGCCAGGGGATCCGTGTGCCCATGTGGATCACCGAAATCGGCTGGTACGCCGACCGGTCGCGTGAGAGGCAGGTGCAGCAGGCCGTTTATCTCGCGCAATCGTATGTGCTGGCACTTGCTGCGGGCTATGAGCGCATATTCTGGTATAACTTTATCAATGATACTCCCGATGACTCCGCGATGCATTACGGGCTGTTGACACGGCCACGGCTCGAACCGCGCCTTGGCTTCGGGGCCTTCGCCGGCTTGGTGTCAGCGCTCGACGGTTTGCGGTTCGTCAAATCCCTCGAGTTGGGAAGGTTCGTCCATGCGTATGTCTTTGCGGCCGAGGGCGACGATTGCACCGTGGCAGCATGGACCGAGCGCGGAGAAGGACGACTGATTCCCAGCGAGCCTCTCGCCGGATCGGTCGCGGACTTATTTGGCAATGTATGCCCGGGGCCGGCTGAGACTGTGCGGCTGACGAGCGCACCGGTCTTTATTAAGGTGGCCAAGAGTCACTTGTCTGTTTTGGAGAGCGCCCGTATCGAAGGCATCCCTCAGGTGGATTTGCGCCTGGAACCCACGACTGGTGCGCTGGCGGTCGGCCGGACGCTGTCAGTGGTCGCGGAGAACCTCACGCGCCGGCCCGTGGTGTTGCAGCCTCGAGTCGAATGCAATGGTCTGGATCTCTCGCCGGCCCCTGTCATGAACCTTGATCCGGCCACATCGGCCGTGGCGCGCCTGAGGATTCTCGGGGTGCGGCCCGCCCCGGACAATCGCTGGGATGTTCGGCTAACAGCCTCGATTGACGGCGGTGCCACGACGGAGCGTTTGGTGCGTGTTGCGGATCAAGTCGCCACGCGCGGCACACCGGTCATTGATGGTGATCTGTCAGATTGGCGTACGGCACGGCCGCTGCGTTTGGATTCGCCGGATCAAGTGGCAGGCATCAGCCCGTGGATGGATTGGAATCTCTCGGCGACCTATTGGCTGCAATGGGACGATCGGTACCTGTATTTTGCCTCGCTGGTGCAGGACAATGTGCATTGCCAGCCCCACACGGGCGACCTCATCTGGGAGGGAGACTCGTGGCAATTGGCTTTCGACTCCGAGCCCGGGCAATTGGTGCCGGCTGGACAGGAACCGGGGGTAGGGAAATACTGTTACGGCTTGGCACTGACAGCGACGGGTCCGCAGGCAGCCGCGTGGCAAGGCCATGGTGATGCGTCCCGCATCAAGGTCAGCGTCAGAAATTTAGGTCCAAGCGCGCCGAGCAGCGAAGGCGGGTCGCCGCCAGCGACTCTATTGACCTACGAGTGTGCGATTCCGGCCGATCTTCTCGCTCCGTTGCGTCTCAAGGTTGGCTCGGTTTTTGGCTTTTGCGTGCTTCTGAACGACAATGATGGTGGTGGCCGCTTAGGGTGGATGGAGTCGGCTCCGGGGATCGGGACAGGATTTAATCCAGCGGTTTTCCCTGTTTTTGAATTGCAGTAGGGTGCAGGTCTTTGTCTTTCGGCGATGGTGTAACCGCTTTCGGGAATGGATCGGCGCCAGCGATAAGGGTGACATGTGGGTTGGGCTTGACAAGCAGAAGAAGTAGAGAGAAAAATGACAGAATGAGAGGTGTCTATCCGGTCAATGGTCCTTTTTCACCACTAATTCAACGGTGCTTTCGGCCTTGATCTGGCCTCCGTGATGGGTTGCGCAAGACTGCGGAAGTGGATGCAAGAATGAGGTATCAGCCCGATAACCCGGTCATCGTTCAGACGGACATGACAGTTCTGCTGGAGGCGACCGGGCCGTTGTTTGAAGAGGCTCGGGATTTCCTGGGACAGTTTGCCGAACTGCGGAAGAGCCCCGAGTTCTTTCACACCTACGCGGTCACGCCTCTGTCTATCTGGAATGCGGCGGCCGCGGGCTTGCCGGTGGATGAAATCGTTTCCGGGCTGGAACGGCTGGCCAAGTATGATGTGCCGCCGACTGTTATCGCGACAATCCATGATCTGTATAAACGCTACGGCGCGGTTTGGCTCGAGCGCGACTCGGAGTCCGGCTGCGAGGTGCTGGTCTTCCGGGACGCCAAGTCGGCGAAGAGGGTGCTTGCGGACGAAACCGCGGGTCCGTTGATCGCCCGCCGGATTTCTCCGACGCGGCTCGAAGTGGCGCGTGGGGCGCGCGGTCGGATCAAACACGCCCTGGTCAAACTGGGGCTGCCGGTTGACGACCGGGCCGGGTTTGTTGACGGAGAGGCTCTGCCGTTTGAGTTGCGGGAGAAGACCCTGCGCGGTTGCGACTTCAGCCTGCGGGCCTACCAGCGTGATGCCGCAGAGATCTTTTACGCCGGTGGCACATCGGCCGGCGGCAGCGGCGTGATCGTCTTGCCGTGCGGAGCCGGCAAAACGATTGTCGGCATCGCCTGTATGCACCGGCTGCAGCAGCGCACGCTCATTCTTACAACGAATATTACGGCCTTGCGGCAGTGGCGGCGCGAAATCCTCGACAAGACCAGCCTGACCGATGAGGACATCGGCGAGTACAGCGGCGAGGTGAAGGATATCCGCCCGGTGACGCTGACGACTTACCAGATCCTGACTTACAAGCGGCGCAAGAACGAGGATTTCCTCCACATGGATCTGTTTCAGCGCCACAATTGGGGACTGATTGTTTACGACGAGGTGCATTTGCTGCCCGCGCCGGTTTTCCGAGCCGTTGCGGACATTCAGGCCCGGCGGCGGTTGGGCCTCACGGCCACCTTGGTGCGCGAGGACGGCCGCGAGGACGAGGTCTTTTCGCTGATTGGCCCGAAGCGTTACGACCGCCCGTGGAAGCAACTGGAGCAACAGGGCTGG
The DNA here is from genome assembly GCA_026418615.1 of Candidatus Sumerlaeaceae bacterium. Lineage (GTDB taxonomy): Bacteria > Sumerlaeota > Sumerlaeia > Sumerlaeales > Sumerlaeaceae > JAOAAY01. Next base: position 72,413 of record JAOAAY010000012.1, read on the forward strand.
ATTGCCAAAGCGTTGTGCGTGGAGATGCGCATTCCCATGCCAGAAGATCACCGGGTGGCCTACGCCATGGCTGACCTGCGCGAGAAGTACCGGCTTGCCATGGAAAACCCATACAAAATTGCCGTTGTCGAACGCCTGCTGGAGCGCCATAAGGAAGACCGCGTTTTGATCATCGGCCAGTACCTCAACCAACTGGACCAGTTACGGGAAAGGTTGGGGGCGCCAATCATCACCGGCGAAACACCCAACGAAGAACGCGAGGCGCTGTACGCGGACTTCAAGGCCGGCCGAATCAAGGTGCTCATCGTGTCGAAGGTCGCCAACTTCGCTGTCGATCTGCCCGATGCGAGCGTGGCGATTCAGGTTTCGGGGATGTTCCGCTCCCGGCAGGAAGAATCGCAACGACTTGGGCGTGTGTTGCGACCCAAGGCCGGGGACAACAATGCCTACTTTTATTCCATCGTGAGCCGCGACTCGAAGGATCAGGATTGTGCTCGCAACCGCTGTCTTTTTCTCACCGAGCAGGGTTACCGATACCGGATCGTGGTGCTGGACGAGGAGGACATTGAGCAAGGGCGGTTGCCGCTGGAGCACAGCGTGGAACCGGATGCCGATTTCCTGCCCGGAGCGACGGATGAAGCAGAAATGTTCGATGAGGGGTCGGAAATCGGTGCTGCAATGTGACCGGCTTGGAGCGGGCCAGTGCAACTGAAGGCCGTACTGGAAAGCCTTGACGAGGCGGCTCTTGCAGAGATCGCCGAATTTTGGGGGTTTTCTGTTCCTGCAGAGCACGGCGGCGGGTTGATGGATTACCTGTATCCGCGTCTGCAAACGGCGCGCTACTTACGCATGGCTGTCGACCGCCTGCCGGCCGATCAACGCGAGATCTTGCATTTTATCGCGGCGCACGGCGGAGCCATGTCGCGCCGGGAACTGGCTGAGCGGTGCGCCGGAGGGGACGAAGACTTCATCGCCGAGGCACTCCAAGCGCTTCGCCGCCGCGGATTTGTGTTTCCCGCACCCCGGCCGGATCATCATCTGCTTTGTATCCCCGACACTTTTCTCGAACTGCTGGTGCTGCCGCCGCACATGACGGGGCATCTGGGCGGGTTGCTGGCCCGTATGACGCTGCAGGATCTGCACGATGTCGCAACGGCGCTGCTTGGCGATCAGGCGGTTTCGCTGCCGCGCCATCACCTCGTGGATAGCGTCCGCGTCCGGGTCCTCGACCCGGAATGGTTGGAGAACCACATAGCGAATCTGCCGCCCGAAGAGCACCGGCTGTTTCAGACGCTGCTCGATCGCGGTGGTCATGCGCTCTACAGAGAACTTCTCGAGTCGGATCTCTCCAAGCGCCCGGATCATGCCCGTTGCGAGCAACTCAACACGCTGATCGCCAAACGCGGGCTGGTGTTCGTGGCGTCGGAAGGTGCCAACAAGTATGCAAACCTGTTGGTGATTCCGCGGGATGTGCTGCATGTCGTCCGCTCCGGTTACAAACCTGACCTGCGATCGCCAGCACAACTGGATGGCATGACGGCGGGATCCGGCGAGTTCTGGCCGTCCGCCAGCCATGACAATAGCCAGTTGATCCTTCGGGATCTCGTGATTCTTGCGAGCCGGCTTGGCGCCGGCACCATCAAAGCATTATCTGGCGGACGAATCAGCAAGCATGATTTGAAGCGGCTTGTGCCGCCCGGCAATCACGGGAAATCCGTAGATTACTATGCTTTTCTGGCCGCTTGTCTCATAGCGCGCGGCCATGTCTCGGGCGATGATGGCCGGTGGACGCTGACGGGGCGTTTGGAGGAATCCCTCAGCAACCCGCAAGGCCTGTTCGAGGATGTGTTCAACTGGTGGGTCCACACGCACGACTGGTCTGAGGATGGCGACACTGGTGACGCTGGCTCGGCCAAGGCCAGCCGGGCTCTCGACATTATCCAATTGCGTTACCTCGTGCTTAAACATCTGTCAGGCATTCCGGCTGACCGGTGGGTCTCCACGGATGCTTTCCTCAAGGAACTGACGCCACGGCTTCAGGCTGCAGGGGCCCGCCGCAGCCGGATGCCCGCTCGTTTGGCAAACAGTTTGCTGTCCATCGCTACGCGATCGCTTGTATGGCTGGGCCTGCTCACCAGCGCTCAGGAGAGCGAGGGGGAGGAGGGCGATGAACCGGGTCTCCAAGGCCCGGAGCGCCCGGGCACGCCGGTCGCGCCGGAGGTGGATGCCGTCCGGCTCACCGTGCTTGGCCGCGCCTTGCTGGACAGAATCTCCTTTGAAAAGGGCCGTGTCGTCACCGACTTGGCGTCGGACGAATTGCCGTTTTTCCACGCTGCACGGTGGATCGTTGTTCAGCCCAATCATGAAATTCTTGCGCCTCCGGATCTGGATTTGTCGCTCCTCCACCGGTTGAGCCGGTTTTGCGAGATTCGCAGCGTGGATGTCATGTCCACATTTGAAATTACCCGGGAATCTGTTCAGGCGGCCTTGGATGCCGGCGAGGACGCCGACCGGCTGCTGGAGTTCCTGACCGACCTGAGTCGCGCGCCCGTCCCTGAGACGGTCGTTCAGATGCTCCGGGATTGCGCCGTCCGCCATGGCGAGGTTCGCGTCCGGGCGGTCGGGGGCTGCATCATGGCTGATGACGGGGCGGTTCTGGCGGAGGTGAAAGCGAGCCGGCGGCTGGCGCCGCAAATTGTCGGGCAGGCGGGTCCCTCAGCCTTGTTGCTGGCCCCCGATACGGACCTTGAGCGCGTGGCCCGCGAATTGCGGGCGCTCGGACTGTCGCCGCGCCTCGAGTCGGCCACCGTTCAGGCAGGTGCGGGCGACCGTTTTCATCTGGCTCTGACCCCGGAAGAGATGCTCCACGCCATCGCGGCCATCCGTCTGCTGACAGTCATCGAGGAGGAATTGGAAGTGGATTTCGGCAAAGGGCGTGCAGCGGCACTGGCGCGGAAAATGACGCCTGAGGCCGCGCAACTGGGCAGTTTTGCCAGCCTGATGGAAGCCACGACCAATGTTTATGCCAAGAAATTTCGTGCAGCCCTTGAGGAGCGAATCGCCAGTGTCGAGGGCCGGTTCAAGAAGGATGTGGCGCGGCTGGTCGGCAAGACCCTGACCGGGCGCGGGCCGTCGCGTTTCCATTATACCGGTGTGAACCCAGCGGTGGAGCGCAAGGATGTGGTGGCGCTGCTGCAGTTCGCGTGCGACCATGAACTCGAGGTGGAGATGCTTTATCTGAAAAAGGGCGACCGCGAGGCGCAGGTCAATGTCCTGCCCCGCAGTTTTGAGGGCTCGCGAGTGTACGCCCACTGCCTCGAATCGGACACGGATGCCATGTATGCTTTGGACCGCATCCTGCGTGCGCGGCTGGTGTGACAGGTCGAGGGCCGGTGATGGATCCGGGGCGGGTGCTCGACACGGAGTCTCTGGCCCGCCAGTTGAAACGCGCGGAAAAGTGCCTGATTTGCGTCTCGGGCGGGGCAGATTCCGTGGCCCTGCTGCGCGCCCTGTGTCAGTGGCGGGGCGGCGCGCGGGGGTTGGAGGTGCTGCATGTCAACCACCTTGTGCGCGGCGCCGCCGCTACGGCGGACGCCGAGTTCTGCCGCGACCTGTGCGAGCGGCTGGGGGTCGTGTTTCATCTGCGCGAAATTGCCCCGCTCACGCGCAAGCCCGTCGGCATGACCACGGAGGAGTATTTTCGCTCCGAACGCCACGCCCGCATCATCGAAGTAGCCCGCTCCCGCGGCATGGCCAAGGCCGCCCTCGGTCATACGGCGGATGATTTGGCGGAAACTTTCCTGATGCACTTGCTCAGGGGGAGCGGCCTGCACGGCCTGTCCTTTTCGTTTTCGCAGGATCTCGGCGATGTGATGCTGCTGCGTCCGCTGTGGCAGACGCCGCGGCGGCGTGTGATCGAGTATCTGCGGGCCCTCGGACAGGGCTATCGCGATGATGAGTCAAATGCTTCTCTGGAGTTTACGCGCAATCGCATCCGCCATCGGCTGATTCCGGCGCTCGAAAGCGAGTTCAATCCGTCAGTGCGAGACGCTCTACGCCGTGCAGCCCATGTTATTGCGCTTGCGGAGGCCGATCTGCGCGTCCGGGCAAGGCGGGCCTTGTCGAGACTCGGCAAGCCGACGGCTGTCGGATGGGAGGTGCAACTCGCGGGTCTGTTAAGACTGCCGCGAATCCTTCAGATGGAACTGTGCGCCGAATGGTTAAAGCGGGCTGGTGCGCTGGCGCCCTCTTACCGGCAAATAGAAGCCATTTTGCGAGTGGCTGTCGCCGACGGAACGCGCTCCCTCAATCTGTCGCGGGGGCTTTCGGTGGTGAAGGATGAGTCCCGCCTCGTGCTTGTTCGGTCCGACGCCGCTCCCGACGAGGGCGAGGGAACCGAAGCGGAGGATCGGGCTGTACGGGAGGCCTTGGCGCGCGAGTCTTTGATGACCAACCCGGACCTGCCGCTTGCCCGCCTCACGACACCTGTTGCCTTGGGTGACCTGCGGCCGGGTGCAGTGGCGCGAGTGCCTGTCGAGTTGCTCGATGGCCGGCAGGCGATCGTGGAGGTTTGGCTCGCGCCCGAAGAGCAGTTGCCGCTGGGCGGTGCGCAAGGTGCCGATGTCGCCGTTGCTGGCGGACTCGTGGTCAGAAACCGATGTCCGGGCGACCGAGTGAGTCCCTCGGTGCGTCTGAAAAGCGTGCTGATCAACGACCGTGTGCCGTTTTACCTGCGCGACTACCTGATCCTTGTCGCCGACGGCGAGCGTCGCGTACGCGCCGTGGTCGGCCTGCCGCGGCTGGCGGCCCGAATCCGCCACGGGGACGGGCTGCGCATCGAAGTCCATGTAAGGCCGGCGGACTGACCCTGCGCGTCCGGCCGAGTCGTATAGATTGGATGGACGCGGCCACGACAGGGTAGAGAAGGGGACGGTGTCCGGACGACTTGGTCAATCATGGCGAATGAACAACCCATAAAAATTATTGCCACTAATCGCAAAGCGCGACATCTCTACCATATCCTCGACACAGTGGAGGCCGGTCTGGTGCTGAGCGGCACCGAGGTCAAATCGCTGCGCGCGGGGCGTGCCAGCCTCGTGGATGCTTATGCCGCCTTCAGCGGCAACGAGGCGTATGTGTACAACCTGTTTATCAACGCTTACGAGCAGGGTAACCGCTTCAATGTTCCCGAACGGCGGCCCCGAAAACTGCTCCTGCACCGGCGCGAGATCAACCGTCTGATCGGACAGGTATCGCAAAAAGGTTTTACGCTTGTCGCGCTGCAATTGTATTTCAAAGGCAGCCGGGTGAAACTTCAACTGGGGCTGGCCAAGGGCAAGCGCGAGTACGACAAACGCGAGGATGTGAAGGAGCGCGAGAGCAAGCGCGAAATGGATCGCGCTCTGAAAGACATGCGCCACGGCCCGCGGGGACGCCGCGGCGACACAGGCTGAGCAGTGGAATTCCCTTGCCGAATATCCCTGGCTTTCGGCTATTGTACTCAACAGGCAGGATTGGGACGATGAGCGATAGAAATCTTTGGTTCTTGCTGAGTCAGACGGGCACGCAGCCCGACGCGGAAAACGACCGCCGGAATGAGAGAATCGAGCGGATTTTCGCGGAAATCGCCCAAGAACTGGGGATTGACGAATTAGACTCGTCCAACCCGGACAAGTCTGAGCGCGGCACGGTCATCTACGATAAGTTCTCTGGGCGCGGTGAGTAGTGCCGGCCCCCCGGGCCGGTTTTGCCCATGACGCAGACAGCGCTGCGAACCTTCCACCTTCTCGTTTTTCTCATCCTGTTGTCGCTGCCCTTGGCGTTGGTGCCTGTGGTGCGGACGATGAATCCGCCCGTGCACTCCAAAGAGTTGGCGGCTCGGGTTTTGCTGGCTCTGACCCTGGTAGCGGCCGTGGCCGCGTGGCCCCGGCGCGACCGGCGGCCGCCCGATCTGGCCGAGGCGGGGCTTGTCGCAGTGTTTCTGGCCGCCGTGCTGTCAGCCGCCCTGTCGGGTCGGTTTGCCTACTGCCTGCTGGAGACTTGGCATCTGTGGGTTCTGCCCCTGCTGGCCCTTGCTATCATGCGCAGTGGCGCTTCCCCACCCTTTCTTGACAAATGCGCCCTAGTCATTGTCTCGGCAGGCATTGTCGCGGGCTTGTATGGTTCGAGCGTTTATTTTGGGTTCGATGTGCTCAACCCGCTCTTCCCGTTTGCGGTCGAGAATGTGGACGCGCGCAACTATATCCATTCTTTTCAAGGAAATCCGGAGTATTACGGCAGTTACATCGCGCCTGTGGCCGTTTTGGCGCTCAGTCGCGTGTTTGTTCCGGGCTTGCACGGTGTGCGACGCGCGATTTGGGCTGTGATCACAGTTTTCCTGTTGTTTACCCTTGTGCTCAGCGGCACGCGCGGTGCCTTGGGCGGATTCGCGCTTGGGGCCGCCATCCTTGTCGTGCATGGCATCGGGACCCTTCGCGGCTCTGCCCGAACCGCCGCCGCCGGGGCCGTCGGCGTGCTGGCTGTCGCGGCTGTCGGCTTGTTCGCGATCCTCTCGTTTCCCAACCCTCTTAATGTGCGCGACATGCGGCTCGCACGCCGTTTCATGGAACTGTTTGATGTGCGGAGCGACTCGGTCAAAGAGCGGATTCTGTTTTACAGCGTGGCCTCGCGCATGATAGCGGCCAACCCCGTGTTTGGTTCCGGCCCGGGCACTTTCCGGCTCGAGTTTTATCCCGAAGTGGAGCGTCTGGTTGAGTCGGATCCCGGGGTGGGGGCGGCCCGGATGGCGATCCACCTCCGGGGTCGCATCGCCCGGCATGCGCATAACGACTATTTGGAAACCTGGTCCACCATGGGGACGCTTGGATTCGGGGCCTTGCTTCTCGTGCTGGCCACGGCCTTGGTTCGTTATTTCCGTCGGTTGCCTATGCCAGCATCGGCAGACGCCGCGATTTGGGGGCTTCGTCTGAACAGGACCGCTTTTTTTGCGGCGGGGACGGCACTGTTCCTTAATGCGGCGTTTAGTTTTCCGCTTCAGATTCCGGACCGGGCGACGCTGGCGTGGGGCTTGCTCGGGCTGTTTTTCACCGCGGACAGGCTGGCGAGGAAGAGTGTGAGCCCGGCGTCGGGCATCGAATCGGCTTGAATCGTCTCGTCCCCCGCCCGTCATGGGGGGCAAATACGGTAAGGGATTTTTGCATGGGTTCACGATTTCTGGGCGGGCGACGCATCGCCCCGCCGGCTATCACGCCGGGCATGACAGCGGCCGACTTGATTGATACCACTTTTATGGCGTACAACTCGGCGCGCCTGCGCGAGGCCGCGCGCCTGCTGACGGAGCGGTGCCTGGAGGAGGATGTCACCGTCGGTGTCACGCTGACGGGTGCTCTCACGCCGGCCGGGCTCGGCCTCTCATCGCTCATTCCGCTCATAGAGGCCGGATTCATCGATTGGATCATCTCCACGGGTGCCAATCTTTATCATGATGCCCACTTCGGGCTGGGTTTGTCGCTTCATGCCGGCAGCCCTCATGCGAATGATGTCGTGCTGCGCGAGGAGGGAGTCGTGCGTATTTATGACATCCTCTTCGACTACCGCGTTTTGCTGGAGACCGATGCTTTCTTCCGCCGCATTATCGAAGAGGAGGAGTTTCAGCGGCCGATGGGCAGCGCCGAGTTTCACTATTTGTGCGGCAAGTATCTGGCCGAACGCGAACGCCAGACCGGTTCCCGCACCCGCTGCCTGCTGTCCGCGGCGTATGAGTTCGGAGTGCCCGTTTATACATCGTCGCCGGGCGACAGCAGCATTGGCATGAACATTGCCGCAAAACAATTGGAAGGATCGCGCCTGACGATTGACCCCGGCACGGATGTCAACGAAACGGCGTCCATTGTTTTGTCGGCAAAGAGGTCGGGAGGCAAGAGCGCGGTGGTGATTTTTGGTGGCGGTTCTCCCAAAAATTTCGCGCTGCAGACCGAACCGCAGATTCAGGAAGTGCTCGGCATCAGCGAGAAGGGTCACGACTACTTCCTTCAGGTCACGGATGCCCGGCCCGACACCGGAGGCCTGAGCGGAGCAACGCCCAGCGAAGCGGTCAGTTGGGGCAAGGTAGATCCTGAGCAACTCCCCAATGCGGTGGTTTGCTACTGCGACAGCACGATTGCCCTGCCGCTGCTGACGGCCTACGCCCTGACCCGCCATGCGCCGCGCAAGCCCAAGCGGCTGTACGACCGTCGGGGCGAGATGATGGATCTGCTCCGGCGCGAGTACGCGGCAGCGCAGGCCGCCGGCACCGATTCGGACTAAATCCGAAAAATGAGCCGTCAGCAAACCCGTGCATTTGTGTTGGGGCTGGCGGACTACCGCGAGACATCGAAAATCCTGCGGCTGCTCAGCGAAGATTACGGTCGTCTGTCGCTGGTTGCGCGCGGCTTGACCTCGCCCAAACGCAAGACGCCGCCGCCCGAACCCTTCGCCTTGGTACAGGCCGGTTTCTCTCTGCGCGAGGGAAAGGATCTTGGAACCCTTGCGTCGCTTGAAATTGAGCGGGTTTTCTCCGCTCCGCATGGGTCGGTGGAGGCCTACGCGCTGGCCTCGTACTGGTTCGATGTGGTCGGTGCCATGGCTGTTCCCGGACAAGGGGGGGGCGCCTTGTTCGGCCTGACCGAGGGATTTTTGACCAACTTGGAAGCCTATGGAGTCTGGAGTGTCGCGGTGTGGTGGCACTTTGGGCGGTTGTTGGCAGTGGAGGGGCTCCATGTTCGTCTTGACCGGTGCATGCGCTGCGAGGCTCCGGGTGCCATGGTGACGCATGTGGCTGTGGCGCTTGGCAGTGCGTTGTGTGCTCGCTGCGTCACCGGTGCGGAGGATGCCTTGCCTGTGCAGGGATTGTCGCCCGGCGGGATGGGGGGGTGCCTGACGGATCCCCGAACGCCTCCGCCCGCCACCTTGCTGACTGTCCGGGCGGCCGAGTCATTCGCCGCGGTCTTTGACGCCACGGTCGTTTACCACGCAGGGATCGCTCCCCGGAGTTACGCGTTTCTCTGCGAGACCCTATTCCGGCGTGCCGGCGCGCGGCACCCGGTGCCGATGAAATAATGTTTGATTTCTCCAAACGGCCTGCTCACGCTCCCGCCAACAGGTCAAACGGTGTTTTGCATGCCCAAGGCCTTGGGAGAATGGGGGCTGAGCCATGTCCACGGAATCACGCGCAGGGGACCGTAACCTTGAGGGGATTCTGCACTACCTAAACGATTATCTGGCCATCCGCGAGCAGCAGACCATTCGCATCAATCCGGGTGTTGCCGGGGTGATCAACGACATGGTCTGGGTGCAGGTTACCAATTTGCGCCGGGTGATGTCGAAAACGAAGGCCTTCGGGCCGGAACGCTTGCGCGTGGCGGACATACTTGCCAGCGACGACGAGGCCAAGCGGCGTTCACTGTTTCATCACGCGGACCAAAACTCCATCATCTTTGAAATCATGAACAAGGCCGAGGACCAGCATCGCGGCCGGGTGTCGGAGATGCCGATTCACGACATGCGAACGCTGTTTCGTGCCCTCAACCCGGCGCTGGAGGTCTTGGTCGAACTGATCCAGCACTGGATTCTCTGGGACCTGCCGGATGCGGCTGACATGTATAACTTTGACGAGCAAATGAAACGCTGCGCCTATGTGCGGACTCACGACCTGTCGGAGGCGGTTCTGCACCAGTACATGATTCCTCTGCATAAGCGCCCCAGCGATACGATCACCCGCGCCGAGGTCATCCGATTTGAGTTGCACCGTCTGGAGGTCATCCTGAACCGCTTTCTGACCCGGTGTGGCGAAGAGGAGCCCTATCAGATGATTATCCGGCGCGACGAATTGCCGGGTAGCGCCGCCAACCGCGAGTTGCTGCTCGTGGCCAAGCACTTGATGACCCTCGAGCATTTGGAATCCGCACCGTCAGAGCCACTGGAGGCGCAACTCATTGAATACTACGCTCAGGTCCTGAACTGTCCTGCGGATCAGGTCACTCGCAAACGGGCTATTGATTATGAGAACCGGGTGGTGGCCAACGGCAAGCGCGCTTTGCGGGAACTGTTAGATGCGGACCGGAATGTTGGCGAGCCTTACAACTACAAGCATGCGCAAGCGCAGCAGCGAAAACAAATGTTTGAGGCCGAGCAGTCCGCTTGTCTGGCAGCCGTTCAGGCGCTCAACGGCGGAAATCCGTCCCCCTCCGACGCTACAGCCACCCAGCCGGACCACTAACCTAACGCCGCGGTGGCGGCGCAGCAAGGCGCTCCAGTTCGCTCAAAACCTTCGGGTTGCCCGGGCTATATTCGAGAGCCTTGCGCAGGTATTCGCGGGCTTTTGTTGTCTCGCCCTTGGCGGCCAGCACAAGCCCCATATTGGTTAAAGCCTGCCAAGAGTCCGGGTGCATCTCGAGCGCGGCTGTCAACTGGTCTTGCGCCTCGTCCAAACGCCCGAGAGCCAGTAAAGAGGCCGACATGTTGACGCGCGCCTCGAAGACGCGTGTATCGCGCAGGTTCAAGCGCTCGTACGCAGCCAGAGCGGCGCGGTAACGCTCGATGGCCTGTTCGTGCCTGCCGCGCCGTCCCTCGATCAGGCCAAGGTTGTTGTGCGATTCCCCAAAATCTGGATCGAGCGTGAGGGCCTGCTCGAAGAGCGGATACGCCGGCTCGTCGTGCCCCGCCAGCACATGGGCATTTGCGAGATTGTGATACGCCGAGGCAGCACGCGGATACAACCGGATGTTGTGCTCCCACAGCGTGAAGGAATCGCGCCAGACGCGGGCTTGGAGAATAGACAGCACGGCCCATAGCAAAAGCAGGACTGCAACGAGCGCGGAGGCGATCAATCGCCAGCGCCGCGACCATTGCCAAGCCGCCTGAAGAGCCGCGCCGCTCGCCAGCGAAAAGCCTAACATAGGCACATACAGGTAGCGGTCGGCAACGGTCGAGAAGTACTGGAAAAGAAAAGGCGTAAGGCCGAGAACCGGCATGAGCAAAGCCAGAGCAAACAAGGCGCAGGCGCTCCACACCCCTCGAACCAATAGCGCCGAGACAACAAAAACGAGAAGTCCGACAAGGCCAAGAATCGTCCCCATGTTTGCGGCAACCAAGTCCGGCGTTCGCCCGTACACCGGAGCGAGGCCCAACGGCCAGACGAGTGACCGGACATAAAACCACACGGCATCTGCGGCGATCAGGGGCCGCTTCCAAAATGGGCTGGCGGCTGCCAGAAGCGGATGCGCCGGTTGGCTGAGGGCCGTGATCACCGCCCAGACGGCTGCAAGGCCAAACCATGGCGCCAGACGCCTTGCTGCTTCCGAGAGGGATGTTCGCCGTAAGGACCATTCCATGGCCAACAGGCCGATTGGCAACGCAACCGCCGAGGGTTTGGCGGCGAGCGAGAGCAGAAAAAGCCCTGTCGCGATAGCATACGGACCCGGGCTGGCTCTCAGACGGCGGCTGAAAGAATCTGCACCGGCAAAGAGCGGGCTTCGAAGGTAAAACCACACGGCCCACAGCGCAAGGCAACCGGAGAGGACATCCTTGCGGCCGGTGATCCAAGACACGGCCTCCACCTGAACAGGGTGCCACGCGAAGACCAAGGCTGCCATGCCGGCCGATACCCAACTCCAGCGTTGCGGCGTCATCGCCTCCGCACTTGCACGCTCAGCCAGCAGCATTCGAACGATGAGAAGCACAGCGATGGACGCGGCCGCATGGAGCAAAACATTCGTCAGATGAAAAGCCCATGGCCTGCCTCCCCCCATAAGGCCGTCGAGAGCGAAGGTCGTGTAAACAAGCGGGACATAGAGGCTGCGATAAGCGTGAGTCCAGTGGTGCATGGTGCCGGCCCACGATGGCGGGGTCACATAAGGGTTTTGCGTAACATTGATGTCATCGTCCCAGTTCGTGAAATCGAAGGTGACGGTCTGCGCATGGACAAGGATGGCGCCGATGGCCACGGCAAGCACGGCAGCCGTGGGAATGCGGCTGTGCGCGTTGCGGGCCGGGGGGGCTGACCGCTGATGAGCGCCGGCTGACCGTGCGGCCTGCCGCGTTTGCTTGTGGCGCTGTCCGGATCCCGGCCTCATTCGACGCCGCGTTGCGCCAGCGCCTCAACACGGCGGACATAGGCTCTCATGTCAAACTTGCGCTGGAGTCCCGCATCGTTCATGTAGCGCACCGTCCCGAAAATGGGACGACGCGTCCACGGGCGATCGTGCTTGCCGAAGCACCAGGCGACGCCCGCGAACGAGTTGGCGTCGCGGCCGTCGAGTTCGTATTTGTTGTTCAGTTCCAACGCGGTGTAAAACGCTTCTTCGGGAGAGGCAGTCCATTCCAGTATTTTCTTGCCCCAATACATGCGCATGTAGTTGTGCATTTTGCCGGTGTACACCATTTCAAGTTGAGCCGCGTTCCAATAGGGGTCGTGCGTGGCGGCCTCCTCCAATTCCCTTCGGGAGTATACATAGGGGCGCTTATCGCCGGCGTGATGATGAAGCGTCTCAATAGCCCACTGCGGCAGGCACTCAAACCGGTCATACGACTCGTTGTAGGTGACAAAGTTCATGCTGAGTTCCCGCCGTACGATGAGTTCCTCCAGATAAGCATCGGCATCCGGCGAGGGGCCTGCCGCACGCACGGCAAGCGCAATTTCCAACGGCGAGATTTGGCCGAAATGGAGGTAAGGGCTCATGTGAGACACCGCATTGAGGCCGGGTTCATTGCGCCGGGTGGCATATCCCTGTAAGTCATTGGTCAGGAAACGATCCAAAAGGCGGCGCGCCGCGGCATGGCCTCCGGTGTAATCCGTCACCGCGGCGACGCTGCGATCAATGCGCAAGTCGCGCAGGATGGCATCAGGCCGGGTGGCGTCGAGACCGTCGAAGGACATGCCCAGCGACGATTGCGTCGGGCGTGTTTCGCTCAGCGGAGTTAGAAAGCGAACGAGGCTTTGATGAATTTTGGGGCGAATGGTGCGTGCCGCAAATTCCTCCTTGTGGGAAACGACGGCCACCGGCACGATGACATCGCTTTCGACTTGCAGGACAGGGCAGGTCGCCTGCTGCGCCACGCTTTGCCGCCACTGGCGCTGGATGCGCAGGTATCCGGCATCGGCGACGAGAAGCGCGGCCTCGCGGGACAGGGACACGGCAACCTGATCCGGCGAGCCGCGACGCAACACGAACTGGATCCCGCGCTGCCGCAAGGCCTGAGCCGTGTCGGCAAGGCCTTGGAGCATGAACGCGTAGTGGCGCAGGTTAGCCTCCGGATAGTCATCGGTCAGCCCGAAGGTGACCACCACGGGGAGGCTGCGGGAATTGGCCTCGCTGATAGCAAACTCGAGGGCGTGATTGCAGGCGGCCCGCTGGGCTTGTTGCATCCAATACAGGACATACCGGCCGGCTGAGACCGGCTGATCGCGAAGGATTTGGATTCGTTCGGGTTGGATCACTGCGAACCTTTCGCCGTGCGCCGGATTATCATAGTGGGTCGTGCTGGGTGTTGAGACATGGAGAGTTACCCCGTTCGGGGAGCGTGAATTTTCCGCAGGTGGTGCCGTAAACGCGTGTGTCAACGCCTGCAAAGACCAGTAGCTCAAGTGGTAGAGCACCGGTCTCCAAAACCGGTGGTTGGGGGTTCGAGTCCCTCCTGGTCTGCCAGCCTTCCGCAGCCCGATGGTCAACCCGGTCTGGGGTCCGGCGCGCAACAGCAGGCAGAGGGGATGCAGTTTAGAGTTGAACCGTGCGGCGGGTTGATGCCTGTACGCGCGGCGGGATAATTATGGATCAGGCACAGGAAAAAAAACCGGGCCTCGTGGCCCGCATCCGCGGCTTCTATCATGAGGTCGTGGTCGAGATGAAGAAAGTAACATGGCCCACGCGCCCCGAACTGTATGGGGCGACCATTGTGGTCATTACCGTCTGCATTGGGATGACCGTGGTGCTGGCGTTGGCGGACTTGCTGTTTGGCCAGTTGATCAGCCTATTGTTGCGCTTGTAATGATGCTGAAGGAGCCGGTTGACCACTCACATGGACACTAAATGGTTTGCCGTCCACACCTATACGGGCTACGAAAACAAAATCAAGACAACCATCGAGCACATGGTGCAGGTCGAACGGTTGTCAGACCGCGTTGCCCAAGTCGTCATCCCCTCGAAGAAATATGTCGAGATCAAGGCTGGCAAGAAGCACGAGGTCATGCGAAACATCATGCCGGGTTACATCCTGATTGAGATGGTGCCCGACAGTGAAATTTTTGCGATGATCCAAAAGATCCCCGGCGTGTCGGCGTTTCTCGGCGACGGGACAACGCCCTCGCCGCTGCCCAAGCATGAGGTTGACGCGCTTCTCGGTATCAGTGACGAGAAGGTTGACCGCCAGCGCGCCTCCATCGCCTACGGCGTGGGCGATCAGGTGAAGGTCATCGAAGGGCCGTTTGCGAATTTCATTGGGACCATAGAACAGGTTGACGGTGAGAAGGGGAAACTGAAGGTGATGGTATCCATCTTCGGCCGGCCGACTTCGGTGGAACTTGATGTTTTACAGGTGGACAAGGTTTAACAGGAACTAACGAAAGATTGGTGTGACCCATGGCAAAGAAAGTCGTAGCGCAGATCAAACTCCAATGCCCCGGCGGGCAGGCGAATCCCGCGCCCCCGGTTGGCCCCGCGCTCGGCCAGCACGGCGTGAACATCATGGAGTTCTGCAAACAATTCAATGCGCGGACAAAAGATCAGCCCGGCCTGATCATTCCTGCGATCATCACCGTGTATGCGGATCGCTCGTTTACCTTTGTTACCAAGACGCCGCCTGCCGCTGTGTTGCTGCGCAAGGCTGCCGGTATCGAAAAGGGCAGCGGTCAGCCTAACAAGACCAAGGCGGGCAAGGTCACGCGCAAGCAGGTTGAGGAGATCGCCCGGCTAAAGATGCCTGATCTCAACACGACGAGTCTCGAGAGTGCCTGCTCCATGGTGGCGGGCACGGCTCGCTCGATGGGCTTGGAAGTCGTGGACTGAGGGCGCCCGCGCCCGGCCCTTGCCGGATTTTCACGGGGATAAAAGGAGACCGGGCGGTTCCCCAAATGGGGAACCGCCCGGTTTTTGTTTGCTGCTTAAGCCGCGATTGAGACTATTCAGCGGCCACCGTTTCGCCCAGTTTCCACCGGACAAAAGTACTAACGGTGACATCAGGGCCGAATTTCGCAGCGTTTTGCTTCACATAATCCTCGACCTTCTGGTCGGGGTTTTTGGCAAACGGTTGCTCCAGCAGGCAAGACTCGGCGTAAAATTTCTGCACGCGTCCCTCAACGATTTTGTCCACGATTTTCTCGGGCTTGCCCTCATTGAGAGCCTGATTGCGGTAGATCTCGCGCTCCTGCGCCAGAATGTCGGGCGGCACCTGCTCGCGCCGGGTGCACAGGGGGGCTGAGGCGGCCACATGCATGGCCAAGTCGCGCGCGAACTCTTCAAATGCCGGATCGTTGGCCAATTCGGGCCTGGATGTGGCGATCTCTACGATGACACCGATCTTGCCCGGGGGGTGGATGTAGTGGAAAAGCAAACCTGCGGGCCGGCCGGCATCGCCAGCGACGACCTTGGTCGCGCGCGAGAGCACAATGTTCTCCCCGATTTTGCCAATGATGCCCTTGAGCGCGTCCTCAACGGTCTCGCCCGTATCCATGCGGGACTGGTGGACATGGGATGCGTCCGCCAAGCCAGCCACATGCACGGCGAGTTTGTTGGCCAAAGCCTTGAAGTCATCATTGCGAGCCACGAAATCGCTCTCGCAATTGAGTTCGACCATGCCAGCCGAGCGGCGGTCGGCAGCGATGTGGATCGAGATCAGCCCTTCCTTGGCCACGCGCGAGGAGCGCTTGCTGGCAATGGCAGCACCGCGCTCGCGCAACAATTGCATCGCCTTATCCGGATCGCCTCCGGCTTCGGTGAGTGCTTTCTTACAGTCCAACATTCCCGCGCCACTTTTTTCGCGGAGTTCTTTGACCATCTGGGCAGTAATTTCCGCCATCTAATGAATCCTTCCGAAATGTTTGCAGGCACTTCGAGGACCGCAACCGGGGGGGTCAAAGCAAAACTTTCGGGGCCACCGGTCTGATGGGTGCAGTGGGGTTCACCAAGACAGGGTGCTCATTATCACTGCGGATTTGACTTTACTTCCCGCAAACAACCTGCCCTAAATCCGGTAGCAAAAGGTGACGGAGTTAGACCGGAGGACTTGTCCGACACTCCCACAGGGGCTCGGGCACGGTAAGTGCTTTCTCGGTGAGGTCGTGAAGCATGCCGTTAGTCCGCCGGGAGGAAAACTGTGAGCGAATTTTCGTTGTCCAAAGATCGGGGACTGCTGACGGGGCAGGTCGCATCCACCGAGGCCGCGCAGGACGCGGAGGCGGTGCTTGTTGCCCGTTGCAAAGCCGGGGACAGTCTGGCTTTCGACGAACTCATCAGTGCCCATCAGGAACGAGTCCTGAACACGGCGTTCCGCCTTATGGGCGATTATGACGAAGCGCTCGACCTGACGCAGGAGGTCTTCCTCAACTGCTTCCGCAAAATAAACAGTTTCAAGGGCGACTCGGCGCTTTCGACCTGGTTGTACCGGATCACGGTCAACACGGCCAAGAATCGTTGGAAGTACCGCAAGTCGCGCGGCCTGCACCGTATGACTTCGCTCGACGGCCCGATGGATGCGGAAGACGAGGCGCGTGTCAAGCAATTTCCCGACGGACAGCCGACGCCCCCTCAGGTGGCCTCGGATCGCGAAGCCATGGCCTCCCTCGAAAAATTTCTGCACCGCCTGAGCGAGGAATACCGTGTGGTGATGGTGCTGCGTTATCTGGAAGAGTTGTCGTACGAGGAGATCGTGGAGATTCTCGGCCTTTCGATAGGCACGGTGAAATCCCGGATCCATCGCGCCCGACACGAATTGCGCGAAATGATGCGGGAGCACCTCGCCTAAGGCGGCTGGTTCGGGGCGTACCCGAAGGGCTGCGCGTGATGCCGTTGCAACGATGTTCCCGCCACACAGGTTGCCGCCGATGACCGGGCAGGAGCAACCGTCGCGGAACGCAGATGCCGGGCAGGGGGGGGCTCATGCCCGCTTCCGCGACCTGATCGAGCGTCATGTCGAAGCGGATTTGTCCCCGGCAGAAACCGCTGAATTGTTTGCCCACTTGGCTCATTGCGAACCGTGCCGCGAAGTTTTGGAGGCGGAAAAGCGTCTCAACGAGCGGCTGCGGCGGTTGCCGCGCATGGTGGCACCTTCGGATTTGCGGGCGCAGATCCTGCGCGAAGCCTTGCGCGACCGCGAACGCTCGATGAGCGCGCTGGATGCCGGCGATCGTTTGGCCGGCCTTTTTGGGCGCGAGGTGGAGCCCTCCGAGAGCGACGAGGAACCCAGGGTGTTTCAGCGCGAAATGCCTCGCGCGAACCGTCGTCGCCGGTTGAGCCGCGTCGCCCAATGGCAGGCTGCCGCCGCCACGGTGTTCCTTGCCGCGGCAGCGATCTCGGCCCTGTTGACGGGTGATTTCCGGGAGAATGCGCTGCTTGGGCGGGTGCAGCAGACCTTGCGCGAAGCAACGGGCCTTGTGCTGGCCTTGGCAACGGGCACGGGTCTGAATCAGGCGGAATCTCGGGCCCCGATCGGCGGAACCATCATCGCATCGCCTGCTGAGACGGATCATGCTCAAAGTGCTGCATCGGCCCAAGGCCCGAAACTCGTGAATCTGCAGATGGCGCGTATCGAGGAGACCGGCACCGGACTGAGCCGGCTGATCAACAAACAGTTGGGTTTGGTGAACGAAGCCGTGTCGCGGCTGGCTGACGCCGCGGACAACGCCTCTCTGCCCGGCCCCGCCGAGGCCGAGCGCCCCGCCATCGCGGCCATTGTTCTGCGATCCCAGCCGGGAGCGGATGCCCGCACCTATGATACCGACGAGATGACTGAGATCCTGACCGCAGCCAATCGCGATCCGTCGGGGCGTCAACGCGTCGAGCCTCGCGACCAATTTGTTTTCAATGGCCGTCGGTACCGGTGCTACACGGTGTTGGTGACGCCCGAATGGCTGCAGCATGTCACGCGTGCGCTCGACATTTACCGCGCGCCTGCCGAGGTTCCGGTGCTGAGGGCTCTTGCCGATCAGGGGCACCGCTTACCTCGCACCGAACAAATTGCCTTCTACACGGCTCCTGTCAGTGCGGTGCGCGCGGCTGCCGGAGCCATGCCCTCGGTTGGCGGACAGGATCGTCACGGCTCTCCGCGCCCGCTTCAAGTGATCGTTGTGGACGAATAGACTCGTCTTCCGGCCCAACGAGGCACGGGTTTCATTTGACAAACCCCGTGCAGCCGGCACCGTGAATGATGGCGCAGGTCACCTTTCAGGATGCTGGAGTGCGGCATCTGTCGGGAAGGCACGAGCGCCATCTGTTTGCTGATTCAAGGGAGGAATGAAAACATGAAACGGTTTTACGCGGTACTCTTTTTGATCGCGCTGGGGGCGTCCGCGGTCATGGCGCAACAGAGTTACACGGTCCAGTTCACCACTTCCCCGCCCACCATTGATGGTGTGGTCGGCCCCACCGAATACACGACGACCGAACCTCTCGCGGGCGCGTTCCGGCTGCTGCGGACCACGCCGCCGGGGTCCCCGTCTCCCGAGACGATCCAGTGGGCTGCCGTCTGGGACTTGTCGGCATTGTACATTTACGCAGTGGGCAACTATACGACGACTGGCACGGGCGGCACGGCGTTCACAGGCGGCGAACTGACGGCTGACGATGCGCTGGCCACCGGCGACGATATCGAACTCTTCCTCGACCCGAACCGCGACGGAGAGCCCAACACTGCGGGCGACTCGAACGACGATTCCTATCAAATCATTATCCCGCTCTTCCCCGGAACCGGCACGCGCGACAGCACAAATCCCGGGCCTCCGTTTTTCTACACGCAGGCGCGCACCAACGCATTGTTTGGCGACAATGTTTCGCCGCCGTGGAATCCGGTCGGAGTGGTCTGGTCGCGATCCGTCACCAATGGCGTAGGTTTCACGCTGGAGATTAAGATTCCTTTTGCGGCCCTCAACGCGTCGTCTGTTGCCGATTCGGGACTGCTGCTCACCGGCCCACCCGCGAATGGCGATCAGTGGCTGTTCAACATGTCGCGCATCGCCAGCAGTGGGAATCTGCCCTTATGGAATTATCACGCGGGTGATGCCAACCCGACGACTGGCGCAGGAGCGTTTTTTGCCGAGCGCCCGCATGGCATCATCACCTTTGCGGGCCGGCCGGTGGTAACTGCCGCGCGGGATTTCCAGTTGTTCCAGTAAACGGCTTCAGGGCTTGCACTTTGCCGGCGGGCGGCGTGAATGAGCGCCGCCCGCTTCGTTTTTGGCGGATCGGGCGGGCACAGGCGCTTGCCACACAATATTCCGGCTTCTGCAGAGCCGCCGCCTGCTGGAGACGAGGGCACCTTATCAAGTGGATTTCTGGCACCAGGTTCTTGTGTATGTCCTGCTCTTTGCAGCGGGTTTGATTGCGGGCGCAGTCAACACGGTGGCCGGCGCGGGCAGCCTGCTCACTCTGCCCGCGCTGATCTTTGCCGGCGTTCCCGGCGTGGCGGCCAATGCCACGAACCGCATCGGGATCGTGGTTCAAGGGCTGACGGCCGTAGGCGAGTTCCACCGCCGTCGTGTGCGTGAAAACCATCTGTCGTGGCGCTTGGTGGTCGCCGGTCTCGGCGGGGCGGTTCTGGGGGCGATTCTTGCCGCCCGTATTCCGGATGACCAGTTCGAGTTCCTGCTGGGCATCTTGATGATCGTCTTGCTCGTCCTGATCGTAAAGTCTCCAAAGCCGCACCTGCTCGACAATGGTGCACCGGAAGATGCGTGGAGTCCGCTCGGCACAGGTCGCCGGGCGGCCGTTCTTGGAGTGTTTTTCCTGCTCGGCATTTACGCAGGGTTTCTTCAGGCGGGTGTCGGTATCATGATCTTGCTGGCGCTCGGATACCTGGTGCGTCTGGATCTTGTCCGGGGAAACTATATTAAACTATTATTCACGCTTGTTCACAATGCTATTGCGTTCGGCGTCTTTCTGTTCCAAGGGGTGGACATCGCCTGGGTTGCCGGCGGCGTGCTGACTGCGGGACAGGCGCTCGGGGCGCTTGGAGGCGCATGGGTGGCCATCCATGGCGGCGACCGGTGGATCCGGATCGTCATGGTGGTGATGGTCCTGGCCAGCAGTGCAAAGTTGCTGGGACTCGTGGACTTCGTGATGGGATGGGTCCGTTAGGACTCCCCTCAGTTCTCGGCGGAGTGAAGGCCGCCGGCTCCGGCGAGGAACCGGATGTTGCCGCGCTCGGGGTCCTCCGGATGCGGATGGGCGCAGTTCCACAAACAAGCCCCACAGTGAACACACTTTTCGCGGTCAAACCGCGGAGCCCCGCCGCCCTCGGCGGCCGAAATGGCCTGTCCCGAACACATCTCAACACATATTTGCGTTTTGCACTGCTCGCACAGGTACAACTGCTCAAACCGAACATGATCCGCAAAGCCCGGCGGGGCCTGTACCTTGCCGCCCAGCAACAGGGCGTCCTGATGGCTGACCAACAATTGTCCGTCGTACGGGATAGGCTTCCACCCGACGCGTTCCATCAGCGTATCGTGGAGGGGCACACCGGTGCGCTTGCATTCCGCGCACAGCGCTTCCAATTCCGCGGCCGGAATGCGTCCCCGGTAGTACTGCTCCAGCGTCGGCACACGCTGATGCGGCGGCACTTGCCGTCCGGGCATGTTGATGAGGCCTCGGGTCAGGCCGGTCATGGCCATTCCCACGAGTCCGGCCACCACGCCGTGCGAGAAGCCCTCGCGGCTGCGCTCTGCGATGCGGGCCTCCCGGTCTACCCAACTGAGCCGACGACGGCGGACATAAGCCTCTTCGAGGTGCTCTTTTGTGAAAGGTTTTCCAGCCTCAAGCAGTTCGGTTACGGCCTCGGCCAGCAGGGCCCCGGTTGTCCACGCCTCATCCACTCCGCTGCCCGTGAGAACATTGGTGCTGCCGGAGCCCTCGCCTATGCGCGCAAACCCATCGCCGACCAGATAGGGTTCGCCCCGCCGTCCGGACTCGAGCAGCGATTTCGCGCCAAAGGACCGCAGGGTGCCGCCTTGCAGATGACGCCACAAAGCGGGGTGGAGCATCCAGTGCTGAAGCAAACGGTAACTGGTCCGCACGGGGCAATCGAACCAGGACGGTACGAAGATTCCCAGCGAGGCGACCCGGTCGGGATAAACATAGAGGAAGCCGAAAATTTCCGGCTCCGGATATCCAAAGGTATGGATGACCGTGCCGGGCTGTAACTCGCAGGTTTCTGGCAGGCCGACAACTAATTTCATGCCCAAAGCCCATTCCCGCCGGAAGTGGCCCCCGGGCAGGCCGAAGTGTTCGTCAATCTGTTGTCCAACCGCTCCGACCGGGCCATCGCCCACCACAGTCAGTGCTGCATGGACATCCATGCCGGGCATGAAACCGGCGCCCGGGGTGCCGTCGCGCTCCACCCCTTGATCGCTCAGCCGCACGCCCGCGACGCGCCCATCCTCAAAGAGCGGGCTGGCCACGGGGCTGGCCGGCCAGATCTGCACGGTCCCGCTACCCATGACCTGACTGCCCACCCATTGGCTGAACTGTCCCAGCGAGAGCAGCCAGCCATCCTCTTTTCGCAGGAACGGGGGAATATATGGCAGCGTCAGCGCGTGGTCCTTGTATGGCAACAACCGGCCGAGTGCCCGGATACATCTGTCAGCAAGCCGAAGAACGCGCGACCGGCGGCTGACGCCATGGGGGTCAAGCAAATACATGACGACCTCATGCGTCACCGGTGTCGCGTGAGGCACCTGGGAGAGATCAAGGCCCGGGAACGACTCGCGCAAGCCGCGCGCGCGTGTGACTACGCCCGAGACGCCAAACCCGATGTCGTCAGCACGCTCATAACACACGACTTGCAGCGGCATGCCGGGCATGACCGTGCTCGACAGCCGCGGTTGGCCGTTTTCGTCAAACATTTCCCGCGAAAGCCGGGTGAGGAAGCCCATCGTGGCGGGACCAAATCCCACGCACACGATGTCCACATCCATGCTTAACCTCTCCATGGCCGGGGTCTCACTCATGCCGGGTAGTCGAGCGCTTCGGGGATCATGACCGTGGTCAGTGCATGGGCCGCGCGATCCTTGGCCAGTCGGGCGCCCGTCAGGCAGGCATCCATCTTGACGCGCAACTGGATAAACGGATCCAGCCCCTCGGGTTTGGCGCATGGCCCGCATTTGAGGGGATGCTTGCCGTCGGTGATGACATCGGTCAGCGAGGACGCCATGCCGGAGATGCCGGGCATCAGCGCCTCGAGGTCGTCGAGTTCCGAAGCCTGATAGCAGGCTGCGCATCCTGCGTCGTCCCATGCCGGATGTCTCGTGTACCCATATAAAAGTTCGGCGCAGATGCGTCCCACCTCGCCGGCGGCCCGGGCACTTTGGACATGGCAAAGGTCCGTCAGGAAATAGAGCAGGCCGGGCATCTGTTCGGCGATCACAGGGTTTTCCGGCCCCTTGCGGTCGAGTTCGATGACATCAAGGATTTGCTGGCGCGAGGCAAGAATCCAGCACAGGGCATCCGCGAGGGGGAAGGTCACTCCCTGCCGGGCACTCTGATACAGGAGATTGCCGTTCGCGTCCCGGGCCGTCTGCAAGTGGCGCAGCGTCCACAACCACATGGTCATGGCTGTCGCCAGTGTGCAGGCACCCGTGCCCGGCCGCTCTGCGGCGACGGTGCGCATCTCTGTGATCCAGCCACGAAACTGTTCAAGGAACAGCGGCTGAGTCATCGTAACGCTCAACTGGCGGCGCTGGACAGCCTCCGGGCCTTCGTAGGTGGCTTCCAATTGCGCATCCATCCACTTTTGCCCGAGGAAGCCCGGACAATCCTCGGTGATGCCGTAGCCGCCCATGAGACTCACGGCCTCGCGCATGATGTTGGCGCCAAAGCCCGACCAGAGTTTGCAAGCGGGACAAAGGA
Organism: Candidatus Sumerlaeaceae bacterium; assembly: GCA_026418615.1. Lineage (GTDB taxonomy): Bacteria > Sumerlaeota > Sumerlaeia > Sumerlaeales > Sumerlaeaceae > JAOAAY01. The sequence goes on from JAOAAY010000012.1 coordinate 95,500, forward strand.
CATTGGCCACCGCATCGAGCAGGGCAAAACGCACGAGCGGGTCGCCGGAGAGTTCGGCAATTCGTGCGTCATCGCGCTTGTCCGGCGGCGCGGCCTTGAGTTGGAGCAATTCAAGGGCCGACGCTTCCACCTTTTTCATGGCTTTCATTTCTGCGCGCCCGCCACTGATGCCCTGAGCCTTCATCATGGCGTCTTTCTCGCGCTCCAGCGGGTCAAATTCGTCGAAAGTCCGCGCCGCTGCGAGGGCCAAGGCTGCGGCGGCCTCGCCCGCGGCCCAAATGTCAATCAGGCGGTGAAGGCTGTCCTCCTTGGATTGAAGCCCCAGTTCGTAGCGAGGGGAGCCCTCAGATACTTCGCCTCCGCGGAAACGACCGCGCTGGTAACGAATGATGGGTTCGACCGCCGACAAGAGTTTGGCGCTTGTCATCACGCCTACCGTGACCCGTGTGCGGCGGAACACGGCCTCGATGACATCACTGTGGCTGTAGCGTGGCACGATGACGCCGTCTTTGATGTCATACCCGCCTACAATGCGGCTGGCGGGGACACGCATGCTGAAGATCGGATCGCGCGTGGACGACAACTGGTGAACCAGTTTGCGCGCAGGAACACCCCGGTCAAATGTGCCCGGATCCGATTCCTCGAGAATAATGACGCAACTGCCCTTGATGCGCTCGTCGGCCGACGCGACGGCCACAGTGACAAAATTGGCAAAGGCCATGTTTGTGATGAACCGGCCCCGCTTGTCCACCTGAAGGATGGGCTCCTTGCCGTCAACCCATTCGGCAACGGTCACCCGGCCAGCAAGCACGCCCGTGTCCACTCCCACATAGGGCAGCGGTTCGGTCAGGGCAAAGGCACCCCGCTTGATTTGCCTCACTTCGCCGGGGCCCGGCGGCGACATGGCTTTCTGGTAGGCTGCCTGCTGCTCCGGAGTTCCGCGTTCATGGATAGGCGCGTAGGCCAGGTTGTTGGCCAGACTGCAGGTGGCCGCTCCCGCGTCCACCCAGGCGAGTTCAAACGCGACGAGTGACAAAGCCAAATTCTTGGGGCCTGAGATGAAGCCGCCTTGCTCCGGATCCAGAAAGGCCGCCGTGATTCCCGACTCGTCGAAGTGCTTGAGGAGGGCATTTTTCTCCGGAGTCCACTCATGCGAGTTGCGCCCGCCCTCTGCGACAAGGCGCGCTACAGGTCCGCGTGCCACGGCGCGCGCCGCTTGAACGAGCATCTGAAGGTCGAACCGGTCTGCAAACCGCCACAAAACCTGTCGGACATCATCGCCCGGGAGCGTTTTGAGAGTGTACTGGCCCGTCTCTGCGTTCGTCTGCATGGTTCCGCCTAAGGATTTGAATGTGGGGATGCCGTCCCCCTGATGGAAAGGATTCTGCCGGAGCGTGTTGCCGGCAGGTCAACCCTATTGTGCCCGGCCTAGCGATCCTGCCGTCGTTGCCGAACGCGAATGGCTTCGGCGTGGGCAAACAGGCCCTCACTCTCGGCGAGCGCAATCGTATGCGGCGCTGCGCGGTTGAAGGCGGCTTCATTGAAATGTAGCACATTGCTCGACTTAAGAAAGTCGTCCACGCCAAGAGGCGAGAAAAACCGCGCCGTGCCGCCGGTCGGCAGGACATGATTGGGGCCGGCGACATAATCGCCAATGGGTTCCGGAGCTGTCTC
>JAOAAY010000122.1:0-238 GCA_026418615.1 Candidatus Sumerlaeaceae bacterium
GGCCGCCAAGAAGGCCCCGGCGAAGAAGCCCGCGGCCAAGAAGGCCGCAGCGAAGAAGCCGGCGGCGAAGAAGGCCGTCAAGAAGGCTGCGGCCAAGAAGCCCGCCGCCAAGAAGCCCGCCGCGAAGAAGGCCGCCAAGAAGCCGGCGGCGAAGAAAGCTGCGAAAGCGCCTGCTGCCCCGGCGGCTGCGGCCGCCCCTGCAGCGGCAACGACGCTGAACCCGCAGGCTGCCTGGCCG
>JAOAAY010000122.1:248-511 GCA_026418615.1 Candidatus Sumerlaeaceae bacterium
TTTTCATTGGTGCCCGTTCAAGACATCTGAAGGCCTACGCCTCGCTCGGGGACTGACGACGCATCAGGCCCAGTCGTCTCCCAGATCATCAAGCCCATAGTTCTGCGGGCCACGGGACGCCACCTTGATCGCACCCAGCCGATTGCCGAGCGCCGCGCATCGAACCAGTGGCCAGCCACGATCCAGGCCGTACAGCAGCGCGCCGCGCCAGGCGTCGCCGCACCCCGTCGGGTCAACGACCGCGGATGCCGGCACACCGGGCA
>JAOAAY010000123.1 GCA_026418615.1 Candidatus Sumerlaeaceae bacterium
TTGAAGCACAAGGCATCAGCAAGTCCTTTGGCGACCGTGTGCTGTATGAGAACCTGAGTTTCAACCTGCCCAAGGGGGGCATTGTTGGCGTCATTGGCCCCAATGGCGCGGGTAAGACTACCCTGTTCCGCATGATCACAGGGCAGGAACAGCCTGACAGCGGCACCATCCGCATTGGTGATACGGTCAAGATTGCCTATGTTGACCAATCACGTGACGCGCTGGATCCCAACAAGACAGTGTTTGAAGAAATCGCTGACGGCCACGACCTGATGAACGTCAACGGTTACACCCTGCAATCGCGTGCCTACATCGGACGTTTCAACTTCAAGGGCGATGCCCAACAAAAACGCATCGGCGACCTGTCCGGCGGCGAACGCAACCGGGTGCACTTGGCCAAGCTGCTGAAATCCGGTGGCAACCTGCTGCTGCTCGACGAACCGACCAACGACTTGGATGTGGAAACCTTGCGTGCCTTGGAGGAAGCCCTGCTCAACTTCCCCGGC
>JAOAAY010000124.1 GCA_026418615.1 Candidatus Sumerlaeaceae bacterium
ATTGCGACCCCCGAAATGGTCCGCTACGCGGTCCAGGCGGGCGGCCTGCGTAGCAAACAAGACCCTGATGTAGAAGGGATTGCGACTTGCTTTCATTCCACTCTTCGGTTGTCATAGCCTTTCCTTTCTCCGTAGCAAACAAGACCCTGATGTAGAAGGGATTGCGACATCTCCCCGCCGCGGCAAACGATAAGGTGGTATTCCGCCTCATGTAGCAAACAAGACCCTGATGTAGAAGGGATTGCGACAAGTCATGCGTTTCATCAGGTGGCAGGAATTGCAGGTGCAATGTAGCAAACAAGACCCTGATGTAGAAGGGATTGCGACGCCGGCTGTAATGTTCGCAGCCAACCACGACCCGCTTCTCGGCGTAGCAAACAAGACCCTGATGTAGAAGGGATTGCGACAGGTGGGCGGTTCGGTTTTGCGGCGAATTCTTCACGGTAGGTAGCAAACAAGACCCTGATGTAGAAGGGATTGCGACAGCAAACGGCCTTCAT
>JAOAAY010000013.1 GCA_026418615.1 Candidatus Sumerlaeaceae bacterium
AGATGTGTATAAGAGACAGGGCTATAGTGTGCGCTCGGCATGGTTGGAGCCTGAGACGGGGCAATGGGGGGTCACGGAACTGTCGAGTGCCACCGAGGGTTATGGCCTCTACCCGGCTATCGTGTTGACCAGCGCATCGGCATCTGTCGTTTGGTACCGAGCGAATGGCGCGGATTTCACTCTTGTGGAGCGCCCCATCGGGCCGGCGGCTTTGGAAACGCATGCGGCTACCCCCGTGACCGGGCTCGAGGCTCTGCCGGCCAATCGGTTCCCAACCATCCTCCGCGACTCCACTGGCAGGTTGGCAGGGCTTTGGTACGATGAGATTGAAAATGCGGATCGAATTCTCGTCGGGGTCCAAGGTCCACCCGACTACGGCCGGGGTAAGGTCGTGGATCAGCGGTCCGACGCTGAGAATCGAGAGGTCGCCGGCGCAGCCTTGAGGGAGCGACTTCTGGTCGTCACATGGGTAGCAGAAAGTCCCGGGGCGGGAACGGAAGTCATGGCCGCGGTAGGAAATCAACCGCCTCTCATGCAGATAGCCGTCTCCGAAGGGGAGAAGGACTGGTTCGCTCGTCCAACGGCTGCTCCCCTGCAAGGTGGCGCTGCCGTGGCATGGGAATCCAGCACGGAATTCGGCGGCTCAGGCGATATCCTCTTCCGCGAAGTTCGCCTCTGACACACTCGCTCTCATTCAGCCTCAGAAGTTGGTCAAATCCGTGCCGTCACGACGAAGCCCGCTCGTGCCGCCGACCTAGCCTCGGCTTACGGCGAACCACAGGACACGGGGAAATCCGGAGCCAAATGGCGCCCAACGAGCGCCAAACCTAATACCGGCTGGCGATTTCGTGTTATGACCTCCCGTGCGAACGCAGAAAACAGCAAAATTTAAGGAAATGGCGTCGAATCTCGCGCTTTGCAGCCTTCAGTTATACTTGCTACGGGCATTACTTCCTTAAATTTACATTTAAGGAAGCGATGGCAGGGTTGTTTGGTGCCTGCCCCCAGTGGTTGAGAGCACTTAGGCGGGTGGTTTTCGCGCAAAAATCTCGATATTCGGTCCTAGCCGCGCCAGTGCCTCGATGGCATAAACAGCCCTTTTCGCGAGTCCGCCGAACGGGATTCTACTGCGGGGATCTTTATTTCGGCGCGGCGTGCGGAGAAACAAAACCTCAAAACCGCCCTTGGCGACCATTCGTTGCAAGGTCCGGGTCGTATAGAAAAAGGTGTGAGTCGTCGGGACGGCATAAGGTTCAGGGGAGCGGCGAAGGAATGTTTTACGAATCCAAACGAGCAGGTCGCCGAGTTCGGCTGGAACTTCCATCGTCAGTACTCCCCCAGGGCGCAAGATCCTGCGCATCTCCGCGAGGCTTCCCACCGGATCGCGCAGATGTTCAAAGACATGGCTCAGGTGCACGGCATCGAATTCGTTATCGCTGAACTTTGCCTCCTCAAGCGTAAGTCGCCTAACATCAAGGCCGTGCTCCTTGCTTGCCACTCCGGATGCCTCTACGCTCAATTCCAAGCCAATCGTAGTCCAACCCCGATCACGGGCCACTCTCAAAAACGATCCAGTGGCCGCTCCAATATCGAGAATTCGACCAACCCTTCCCCCGTTCAGGTGTTCGATTCGGGCTAACCTCTCCCCTATGAAGGCCGCCGGAACCGTCGCACCTAACACATAGGCATCGCCGTGTGCTGCGTACGCGGCTGCGTACTCCGGCGAGGAATAAAGCGTAACGAGTTCCTCTTGCGTCGGCATAGGGTGAATGAACGCCAGTCCACATCCGCAGCAACGGACAATGCGGCGCCCTCGAGGTGGCTTGGCAATCTGGTTTAGCCATTCAAGCGATACCGCAGTTGAATGACCACAAAGTCTGCATTCACAGCCATCTAAACTAATCTTGAGGCGTTTTTTCATATCAAAGGTACCGCTTTCGCACTGATACGAGAACCAGTAAAGCCAGCGAATATACAATGAGGAGAGCCAAAACGGCGCCGTGGACATGCAGCCGGGGGATGAGAAGATGGCTTAATCCAATATTTGCAAACCCAACAGAAAGAGACATTAAGACGCCGAGGCGCGCTCCCCGAACGCCCTCGGCTCCAATGATTTGCCCGAGGCTGTTCTGTACCATCATGACGCCTGAAGTCGCAGCGAACAGGGCAGCCAATCCCAAGTCCAGCGGATACTCATCCCGTCCACTGAGAACGACCGCTGCCACTTGGGCCACAAGCAGAGCGAGGAAGAGGATCCAAACAACTTTACCCCAAGCGCGCCAAGTCACTTTCCAAAGACCAGCCCGGTCGGCAGACCGCGCAGCGGTTGGGAAGAACACGGTTGCCAAGACCGATCCGCCGTACACGGCGAGATTCAGACTTGCCATCGTGTACAGGCTATACTGCCCGACCTCGATACTTGAAAGATAATGTTTTATGATTGGTTTCTGAATGCTGGATGTGAAGAAAAAGCCTATCCCGCACAGGAAGTTGTACCAGCCATAGGGTGCCATCTCGATGAGAGCCGTTTTCGATAATGGTCGCAGGCTGAGCCAAGGACACGACCACCAAACTGCAAGTCCCGTGGCGATCAGGTAGGCCGTTAAAAAAGCGCAGACGCTCGCGAGGTAGGACCGCCCGAAAAAGACAAACGCCGGTGGGAGGCTGACGATGAAGACCAGCGCCAAAGTGGCTTCGGCCAAGCCGCGACGATTGTACTCCCCCACGGTTTGTTGGACAGCAGACACTTGCACGAACAGCGACATGGCCGGACCGAGGCACAGTCCCAGCAGCATCATGTCCGAAGTGGTGCCAAACCAAGGGCGAAGCACATCTCGAAATGGGATCAATACCAAGCACCAAAGGATGCTGCCCGCCGCCACAAACCACCAACTCGAGGCCGTGTAAGGGTGCGGATCTCGCGCGGGCGCGCCGTAGCGCACAACAGCCGTATTCAAACCAAAGATCGAGAGAATACAAAAGGCTTGGGCCACTGTGACGGCCAATTGCGCGTCGCCGTAGGCCTCTGCGCCAAGAAGACGGGCCGCCACAACGGCCGCGACTGCCGAGATGAATCGCGCGATGGCAAACCAAGCCCCAACCACCCCCAGCGACTTGAAGAACCGAGACACCCCGGTCGTGACTGCTCCCCCAAACAGCCATTCAACTAAGCGACGGCCGCCCCCTCGCACCACGGGTTTAACGAAGCGGATCAGCAACGCGCTCCCCCGACCGCAAGGCTTTGGAATAGGTGCCGATACTGTTCAGCGATTCTCCGAGCATCGAAAGTCTCTGCAGCATACCGCCTCCCCTGCTCGGAGCACGCGCTCCACCACCCGTCATCGTGCATCAATCGTTCGACCACCTGGTCCATCATTTCAGGGTTTCCGGCCACGCAAAAACCGGACGCGGGTGACAATTGCGAAACACGATCCGTCGCGGTCGGGAGCAACCCATCAAGGTCGAGAGTATCGGAAACCACAGGCACACCGTACTTAAATGCCTCGATGACCACATTGGGAAAGCCCTCGGCCTCGGAAGTCAGGACAAAAACCCGTCCCCGAAGGTACAGAGGGGCAAGGTCTGCTTTCGAGGCGCCCGGAATGAAGCGCAAATTTTCCAAATCCCGAGAGGCTGCCTCGACCGTGGTAAAGATTTCCTGGGCGCCGGGATAATTCGTGGGTGCAAGGACCAGCGCAAACTGCCGGTGAGGCAACCGACGCGCCAAGGTCACGAACTCCAATGGACGCTTCAAGGGGTGGCACCGCCCTACCCACAGCACCAGGTCCCGCTCCCCTGCCGGTGGCACATTCTCGGACTGCTCAAAAGCATGAGCATTGCCTATCACGGTCAAGTTGGGCACACCGAAAGGCTTCAAGGCTGCAGCCTGAGACGGTTTCTGGCAGACTACGGCTGCAGCACTCTTGAGACAGTTGATAAAGTATTTCGACAGCCACGAATTTCCGCGAAAGATTTGATCTCGCAGCCGCATCTCATCCGTTTCAATATCGTGCGACAGCCGAAAGCATACCGGCACTCGACGAACCCGGCCCACAAGGAAGACAAGCAGAGTCTCGACCGAGGCCAATTTTGCGTAGAAGATGTCCGCTGGCACAAAAAGCAATTTTCGGAAAAGCCGCAAATAGAAGGCCAGCATGCTGAGCCGTTGGCAAGCCCGTGCAGAGTATCCCCCAGCGGCTGGGGGCATGACCTTGCTAAAAATGACATTTCCGCAATCGTGAGACCCGGATGCTGATGGTACGGCAAAGGTGAGTAATCGGACTTCGATGTCTGGAAAGCGGCTTAATTCCCGAGCCGTGTTCCACAGGTCCATCTCCGATCCGCCCCCGAATGCCTCCTCTCCCCGAGCCACATGACCGACGAAAGCCGAGAACGCAGTCACTCGAAGTCGTTTGTTCTGAACCATCGCCATGTCAGGCAAGCGGCAAGGCCGGCGAGGAATCGCGGCGAAAAACATACTCGTTGCAACCTTTGCCGCCCCCGCAAGTTTTGAGGCGGATTAGGGTGAAACCACGGGCGGTAAAGAATTCAAAGATTTCCTCCGGCTTAGCGACCTCGAAGGGGTACCCCCCCACCCAATCTACAAGGTCGTGCCACGGGGACATGCCGCGCTGGCGACTGTAGGTTCGCCATGTGTAAAAAGGACGCATGCGCACGAAATCCGCGAGAATATCCTTCCACCAGGTGACGACGAGGCTTATCGCAAGCAGTAACCACCGCACAGGTGCCGAAGAAGCGACATAGGCGCGCTTGATGGCCCGCCAGCGGCGGCTTGTGCCGGCCTGATCGTTATAGATAGAGACAGCCAGCAGGCCTCCGGGGAGTACCAGTTTTCCGGCGTTTTCGAGGGCCGTCCACATCTGCCCTGTGTGGTGCAGAACGCCCCACGAGTACACAACATCCGCGGGCGTCACTTGCGCCAGAAAAGCCGGATCCAAGATGGAGCCGTGAGCAATGACCCAGTCCGGGTCATTGGGAAAGTACCGTCGCCGCAACTCGAGCGCGCAGGCCACAGATTCGCGATCGTAATCAAATGAGAATACCCTTGCGCCAAGGCGTCTGGCAGCAAGCGAAAAAAGGCCGCTGCCGGACCCGATATCGAGAAATGTCCTCCCGCTAAGAGTTTCGCAGCGGAGCAGCGATTGAATTGAGCGTTCGGCCTCGATCATGCGACTCTCGTCAAGCGTGTCGAGGAAGCGGCTCCAGTTGCGCCCGAAGGCGAACCGCTCGCCGCGTTCGATCTCCGACTGGGCGTCAGCGCCTGCCGTCCTCATGTCTCTCTGACATCTGTTGCCGTCATTTCGATTGACGCCTCAAGCATTCCTTACGCATGATTTCAACTGATTGTGCTGAAACGATTGCTGACGCTGCGACTGTGGAGACCCGTTGATGCCCCTGCTGCTTTCAGCCGTTGCGATGGAGTTCGACCGTTTTCTCGAGGTCGAGCGGAATCTTTCACCCAACACGCGTGCGGCGTACCAGTATGATCTACAGAAGTTCAAGGAACACCTGATCCGGACGCTGGGTCAGGAGCCGGCTGTCGGACGCATCACTGCGCAGCACATCAAGGAATATTTGGGCTACCTGCAGGGAGTGCGGGGGTACAAGAGCACCACATTGTCGCGGGCGATCGCCTCCATCCGTGTGTTTTTTGAGTATTGCGTCCAGCAGCAATACCTCGAGGCGAGTCCGGCCGCCTATATCCACAATCCGAAACTCCCGCGCAAACTGCCCATTTATTTAATTGAAAGCGAACTGCGCGCATTGCTCGCCCAGCCCGACCCACAAGATGTGTGGGGTTGCCGCGATTTCGCCATTCTGGTGACGCTTGGCTTTACGGGCATGCGGCGCCAAGAACTGGTGGCTCTGGGGCTCGACAGTCTCGATTTTGAGCGGCGCACGATCAGGGTTATCGGTAAAGGCTCGAAAGAACGGCTGATTCCCATGAACCCGATCGTGATGAACGCGCTCGGCTGTTACCTCGATGTGCGCCCTGCGACGGGCGATCCGGTGGCCGTGTTCCTGAGCAAGCGCGGTCAGCGCCTGACCGGCCGCAGTGTGTACAACATCGTGCGCAAGTATGTGAAACACGCAGGCATAGGCAAAAACAAGATCAGCCCGCACAAACTGCGCCACACCTTCGCGACGCTGCTGCATTTGAACGAAGTGGATATCGTCGAAATTCAACGCCTGCTCGGTCACTCCTCGGTAGTCTCCACGCAAATTTACACGCACACGAACACCAACAAATTGAGGTCGGCAGTCGAGCGCCTGAACGGCATTGTCGGTACGGACGGGTCATGAGGCTACTCGTCACGGGGGCGTCAGGATATCTGGGTTGGCATCTGGTACGGTATCTGGCGGCATGCGGGCATCAGGTGCTTGGATGCTGGGCGTCGCGCGAGGTGCGGTTCCCGGACGCGGAATCGGCGCGGTTAGATGTGCGCGACGCGGATGCCTGCAGGGCGCTGGTCAATCAGTGGCGCGCAACGCACATCATCCATGCTGGCGCCATGACAAAGACGGACGAATGTGAACGCGACCCCAACGCGGCGCAGGCCGTCAATGTTGATGGCACTCGCCACCTGCTCGAGGCTGCCGAGCGCGCGGACAGCCATTTCACCCTCGTTTCCACGGATCTGGTGTTCGACGGTCGCCGGCCCGGGGGCATGTACCCGGTGGAGGAGCAAGGCGGACCTGACGAGCCGCGGCCGGTGATGGAGTACGGGCGAACAAAACTGGCGGCCGAGCGCATCGTGCGCGATTATATGGCGCGGGGCGGTGCGGCAGCGGTGGTCCGCAGCGCGCTCATCTACGGCCCGCCGGGCGCGCCGCGCCCATGCTTTCTCGAATGGTTGCTGCGCAACATCCGCGAGGCGCGGGGCGCAGTCTTTACCGACGAGTACCGATCGCCGGTTTTTGTGGGGGACTTGTGCCGGCTTCTCGAGAGGGTCGCGACGCGTCGGGCGACCGGCCTCTGGCACGCCAGCGGGCCGGAACGCCTCTCGCGGTATGAGTTCGCCCTGCTGGCAGCCGACGCGGCGGGTCTGCCGCGGGAGCGCGTGATCGGACGACGGCAGGCGGATGTAGCCCTCGATGCCCCGCGGCCAGCCGATGTGTCGCTCGACATTTCGGCGACTTGTGCCGCGTTTGACTGGCACCCGCTGCCCTGCCGCGACGGGCTGCGTGTCGCGTTGAGCGAATTGTCCGGGGCCTGAGGCCCCTATCGTCTTACCCAAAAGGCTAAACGGCACCGGTGCGCGATAAGCGACGGCGCGTGGTAAGGCGCGAGGATCTTGCGTCAAGGCCTAATCTTTTGCTCTTTTTACGGTTTCTCGTTCGCTAGCGATTTCGCGGCAGGGAATCTCCCTGCACCTCCGTTTTTCCTGCCCTTGCGGCAAGAAAAGCACAGACTTTCAGAGCGGGCCGCCGGACGGCATGATGACGATTTCGTCCGTGGAGGTGGATGGCGGCTGGCAGACGGCCAGTGCCACGGCCTCGGCCACTTCGCGAGCGGGAATCATCCGCCTCGGGTCCCAATCCCCCTGCTGACCTTTCCAGAAGGTTGATTCAGTTGCGCCGGGCATGATGACGGTCACGCGGATTCCGCGTTTGCGAACCTCCTCGCGTAACGAGCGCGAGAAGCCGAGAATGCCCGCTTTACAGGCCGAGTACGCCGCGAAATTCGCGAATCCGCGCACCGCGGCGATGGAGGCCATGTTGACAATAACCCCGCCGGGCGTGCGTTCCATCAGCGGAAGTGCTTCGCGGGTGCAGAGAAAGGTTCCAGTCAGGTTGGTCTCGACCGTTTCCCGCCAGATGTCGTCCGTTGTCTCTGTGAGGGGCAGGAATCGGCCGACCCCGGCGTTATTGACCAGCACATCGAGGCGCCCATGCTCGCGTTCGCAGAGCGCGACGAGCGCGCGAACATCCTCGGGCCTGCGGACATCGCATCGGAGATGAAGTGCGAGGCATCCCTCCCCCCGCAGATCCCGGCATAAGGCCTCCACCTCGGTTTCGGTCCGTGCTGCGGCCACCACGGCAAAACCACGCCGTGCCAGCACGCGGGCGATTTCGCACCCGATGCCACGACCGGCGCCTGTGACGATCGCCGTCCTCGTCGAGGTTGTCATAGTATTCTCCTTAAGCCTGTGAGGACAGGTGCATATCACGCCGCCCGTGTCGGAGCAATCAGGTTTCCCAAGGGCATGTCACCACAAAATGATTGCAGCGCGGGCGCCTGATTTACACGGTAACACAACATCGCCCCTGCCATGAAAACATGTGCACTCATCATCGAGGAAATGCGGCCGAAGCAGTGGACGAAAAATCTGCTGCTGTTCGCGGGTCTTGTCTTTTCGCACAATCTGACCCGGTGGGAGCGCGTGCTCGAGGCGACGGCCGCCTTCCTGGTGTTTTGCGGACTTTCTGGCGTAGTATATATTTACAATGACATCCGTGATGCGGCCAGTGACCGGCAACACCCTCTGAAGCAAAAACGCCCCATAGCCTCGGGGCGGTTACCGGTGTCAACGGCATGGACGGCAGCCGTGACTGTTGCTGCTGCAGCGTTGGGAGGCAGTTTGCTGCTCAACGCGAAATTTGCCGGCTTGGCGCTGTTGTACTTTTTTATGATGCTCACCTATTCGGCGGTGTTGAAACACCTCGTTATCCTTGACCTGATGGTCGTCGCCATGGGTTTCGTGATCCGGGCCGTAGCCGGCGTGAAGGCTATCGAGCATGCCGGCGAGACGATTGTGATCACGCCGTGGTTCATCACCTGTGTGCTGTTTCTGGCGCTTTTCATCGCTATCTGCAAGCGGCGGCACGAACTGGTGCTGCTGAGCGACGGCGCGCGAAACCACAGGCCCGTGCTCGAGCACTATTCCACGGCTTTTGTGGATCAAATGGTCAGCGTGGCCACGGCAGCCACGGTGATTTCTTATGCGCTTTATGTAACCCTTGGGGTTTCGCGGACACAAGTGCGCCACCCGGAACTCATGATCTGGACGCTGCCCTTCGTGCTATACGGGATTTTCCGCTATCTTTACCTTGCGTACCGCCGCGACGAGGGAGGCGCGCCGGAGGCATTGCTGTTGCAAGATATTCCACTGCTGGTGAATGTGCTGCTGTGGCTGGCGACGGTCTCGCTTATCTTTTACCTCTGACACTGCGGGTTGCCGCAGTCGGAAGCGTATTTCTTGCCGCTGTGCCAGTTGGTGCGCAGGACCAAGCCGAGAGCGGGAGCGCATCGCCGACGACAGTAACCCTGCTCGCCTATCTGATGGGTTCTGTGGCCGCTCTGATTGTGCTGGTGACGGGGATTTTTGTTTACCTGCTCGTGAAACGCAGCCGCGAACAACGCGCGCGGGAGGCGTTGGACGAGGCACGCTTTGAGAGCGAGATCCTTGCGGCCATCAAACCGCTTGACGCGGGATCAGGTGCCGCACCACACACGCCGGACGGGACCGCTGACGCGGGCGCGCCCGTGCTCGACATTGTCGTTCCCACGGCGACCGAAGGCGCACAGGCCCAAGGTGAACCGGGCGACTTGGCCGCTTTGCAGGAGGTCCTCGGCCAACTGCGCCGTGCCAACCTTCTTGACGGGTTCGAGACCTATTTGGAACTTCATGGCCGGTCCAAGGGGATGGCCGCCGTGACCTTGCGCGGCGGCAAGAGGGCTCTGGTGCTTGCGCGTTTGGAATCGGAGGGATTCGTGACTCACCAACTCCGCCGCTACGACTATATCATTTGCGCCGGCGAGGCCGGGCGCCCGGTGCTGGTCCAGTCGCTGGCTGAATTCATCGCCAGCCGCTTCACGATGTGATTCACGCAGACTCCAGCCGTTGGGGAATAATCGCTCTGTTGCCTGTAGTAGCCTATGGGTTCCCGTTCATGGCAACCGAACGCTTGTCACAGTTGGTCCAGATATACAGATGACAAAACTCCTGCGCCTGCTCTCGTCGGTGCGGCTGGGCATCATCCTCATCATTTTGATAACGGCAGCCTGCATCTACGGTTCGCTGATTGCAGCGCATCCCGAGATGGGAGTAGACTTTGGTCGGGAGTATGTCTTTCACACGCCCTGGTTTCTCGGCCTTATGGGCCTGCTTGCGGTGAACCTGATCCTGTGCTCGTGGGAGAAATCCTACATTGCCCTCACGCTCTACAGGAAAAAGAATTTCAAGGGTTCGCCGCGCTTTTATGAGGAGGCCAAACACGGGTATGTGTTGGCTTGGAGCGGGCGAACCGAGGACCTGGAGGCGCTTCTCAAGCGGCGCTACACTGTCACCCGCCGATCGGGCCACATGCTCTACGCTCAAAAAGGACTGCTCGGCAGGTGCGGCGCGACTATCATTCACATCGGACTGCTCTGGGTCATGGCGGCGGGCTACTACCGCATCCTCGCGGACGACTTCGGGTGGGGCGTCTACGACGGCACCATCGTGTTGGCAGAGGGTGAGACCACGAATTCGTATTTTACCCGCATCAACCGGCTCGACAAATTGGTGGAACGGAACCTGCGCGAAATGGCGCTTCCGTTCCGGTTGCGCGCGCTTGACTTTACTGCGGATTTCCATCCGGGCAGCACTGTCGCCCGGTACTACTCATCGCTTGTCGAACTCGATGACGGCCAGCGGTCGCTCATCGGCGAAATCTCCATGAGCAAGCCGCTGCTCTACCGCGGCTACAAAATCACGCAAAACAGTTATAGCGCCAACGACCGCGTGATCCGCGGTCAGTTTCGAGTGCGTGATCGCGAAACAGGCGCTACCCGCCTTTTCGATGCTGGTCCCGGAGATCCCGTGCGGCTTGGTCTCCCTGGCCACGACGATCTTTTCTTTGAGACCGCCGCTTTGGAGGCCGACTCGGCCTACCGGATAGCCAATTTGGCGACCGGCGCGACAGTTGAGGAGGGGCGGATGAGACGGGGTGGCGGTCAGCCTGTATCAGCCAACGACCCGGCCCTGACGGAACGCCTGCGCGATTCCCGGTACGCTCTGATGATCGCGGCGCTGTTCCCCAATTTTACATTCGACGAAGCGCGGCGCCCGATCACGCGCGACGACAAGTTCGAGAATCCGGCTGTGTTCGTGATCGTGTACAAAAATGGGCAACCCAACGGTCAGGTGTGGCTCTTCCATAATCCGCAGGCACAAGCCATTGTCGGCCAGCCGCACCCCGAAATATCCATGGTCTTCCGCGACTTTCGCCGGGTGGATGGAGGCTCGACCTCGACGGCGGAGACCCTGATGGATTACGAGATCCAACTGGAGGTCGAGCAGAAGAGACCGCCGCGCTCTCTCGGCACCTTCTGGGTCAAGCCGGGCGAGGCACTTGAGTTGAGAGAGATCAGCCCGGAAGTGCTCGCAGCCCCGGCAATCGGCGAGGTCCGGTCCGCGCATGCTGGCAATAATTCAGCCGTGTCTACGGAGAGCGACACCTTGAAAACAACCGCCTCCGATGGAAAATCGGGACGCTTCGAGGTGGAGTTCCTAGGACGGACCTCCGGCTATGTCACTTTTCTCGGCTACATGAAGGATCCAAGCATCAATTGGATCTATGCGGGCGCGCTCATCGTCATTGTGGGGACTCTGATCGCCTTCCTGATTCCCTATCGCGAAGTGTGGCTGCTTCACGATCCAACGGCTGGACGGTTGTACATGGCGACACTCGTGCGTGGGACCTCTCCTGCGGCGCACCGCGAGTTTGACCGGCTCGAAAAGTCGGTCGAGGCCATGCACCGCCCGCCCTCTGAGGGCGAATGACACGACCGGCAAAAGGGTACCTTGCCGGCACGATGTGTCCCTCAAGCCCGTCACCCACCATGGCTCAGGTGTTGCGGCAGGAGGGTGTCAAGGTTCTTTCTGTGCAGCCGCAATCGGCTGCGGCTCGGCTGGGCATGGCCCCCGGAGACACGCTGATTTCGATCAATGGCAAGCCCATCGGGGACATTATTGACTACTGGTTTCATGCAGCGGCCGAACGCCTGCGCGTGGAATGGGTTGACGCCCGCACGGGCCTCATACGGCGCAAACAGGTCCGCAAGGCCTTTGACGAAAGGCTTGGCTTGGAGTTGGAGCCGTTTGAGATTCGCCGCTGCAACAACTACTGCGTGTTCTGCTTTGTACACCAGTTGCCCAAAGGATTGCGGCGGGAACTTTACATTAAAGACGAAGACTACCGGCTCTCGTTCCTCTACGGCAACTACATCACCGGGACAAACCTCTCCCCTGCCGACAAGGCGAGAATCAAGGAACAGCGGCTCTCGCCGCTGTACTTTAGCGTCCACGCGACGGATCAGGCCGTGCGCGAGCGTCTGTTGGCCAAGCGCGACATCGAACCGATTATCCCGTTGTTACAGGACCTGACCGAGGCCGGCATCTTTGTGCATGCCCAAGTCGTGCTTTGTCCGGGGATCAATGACGGTGAAATTCTGGAAAAAACCGCTTTTGATCTCGCATCACTCCATCCCCGCCTCGAGTCGGTGGCCATTGTCCCTGTTGGGTTGACGGATCACCGTGAGCGACTGCCCGAACTCCAGCCTGTGACAGCCGAATACGCCCGCGCCTTCCTTGACGAATGCAAGCGGCTTCAACGCCGCATCTTGAAAAAACATGGTCATCCCGTCATCTTTCCAAGCGATGAGTTCTTCCTCATTGCCGGACTCGAACCACCGTCTTACCGACAGTATCCCGAAATTCCGCAACTGGCAAATGGTGTCGGGATGGTGTACCGCCTGTACAAAGAGTTGGACGCGCTGTTGGCGGATCTGCCCGACCGTCTGCCCCAGCCCCGACGAGTGGCCGCGGTGACGACGCCGCTTGGGCTAAAAGTCCTCGGGCGGCTTCGCGATGCGGTGAATGCGCGCGTTCAAGGTCTTCAGTTCGACCTTCTGCCCATGGAAAATTCGCTTTTTGGGAAGGGCATCACGGTATCCGGTTTATTGCCGGGTGCGGATTTTGCGCGCGCCATGAAGGAGCACCCCGGGTATGATCGCTATCTGGTGCCGGAAAACTCCCTGAGGCCTTGGGATAGGCGTTTTCTTGATGACATGCTTTTGACCGACTTAGTGGCCGCGGCTCCGGCCGAGGTGGCGATTGGAGGCGAGACAGCCGAGAGTATCCTCGATGCCATTTTGGGAGATCCGCTGCCACCGCCGGCGGCAAGCAGCCTCTGAGCCGGGACTACTGCACTTGCCTGCGCAACTTGGCGGGGAGGATCTTCAACTGCTCGCGATATTTGGCTACCGTCCGGCGGGCGATGTTGATACCGCGCGCCTGAATCATTTCAGCCAACTTTTGGTCACTAAGCGGATGCCGCGGATCTTCACTGTCCACCAATTGCCGTAACAAGTCTTTAATGGCCGTGCTACTGGCCTCTTCGCCCGAATCCATCTCCAGACCGGGGCTGAAGAAGTACTTCAACTCGAAGATGCCGCGCGGCGTCTCGATGTACTTGCCCGAGGTGACGCGGGCAACTGTGGACTCATGCATCTCGACAACTTCGGCGATTTCTTTGAGCGTCAGCGGGCGCAGATAGCGGGTGCCTTTCTCGAGAAAGTCGCGCTGGAAATTCATGATGGCTTCGCAGACTTTCAGGATCGTGCTTTTTCGCTTTTCGATGTTTTTCATGAGCCAGACCGCGTTGCGGTACTTTTCCTGGGCGAACTCCTTTTCTTTGCCATCTCCGATCGCTCCCTCCAGCAGGAGGGATTGATAATAGCGGTTGATGCGCAAACCAGCCGTGCGGCCTTCATTCAGAAAAATCATGTACTTGTCATCAACTTTTTTCACGATGACATCGGGCACAATGTAACGCACCTGCTCCCCTGACCGGGCCTTGCCCGGTTTTGGCTCCAGTTGCGAGACCATTTGAAAGATTTCGTGAATCCGCGCGACATCCACCTTCAGTTCTCGGGCCAGTTCGCGGAATTTCTTTTTCTGCAGCAGGTCGAAATGGTGTGTCAGGATTTTGTAGGCGAGAGGATCCTTGACACCTCGGGCCCGCAACTGGATGCGCAAGCACTCCGCCAGGTCGCGCGCGCCCACCCCAACGGGTTCAAAAGTCTGCACAACAGCGAGGACTTGTTCTACTTGCTCCACCGTGCATCCTAGGTCGCCGGCCAGTTCGGCTAACGGCACACGCAAGTAGCCATCGTCGTCTATATTGCCTATGATATACTCACCGATGCGCCGCTGCTCGTCGCTGATGGGCGCCACTCCCAGTTGCCACTTGAGCGACGAGTAGAGGCTCTGGGGCGCCGAGGTGTACTCGGTGAAGTCACGCTCCTCCTCAGAGGAATCGTGGTGAGCGTAAACCACATTTTCTGCCCCATCGTAATACTCATCCCAATTCACATCAACATCGTCAAAGTGTTCGACGGACTCGGGAGCGGACGGTTCTTGCACATAATCAGGGTTTGCAACGACTTCAAACTGTTCGATTTCGGCCGCCGGTGACAGGTCAGTGGGCTGGTCCTCGGGCGACTCGGCCGCATTCTCTTCGGTTGCATCGTCCTCTGCAGATGGTTCCTCAGAGGTCTCCTCCTCCCCTGCTTCACCCTCCTCAGCGATTTCCAAGAACGGATTCTCAAGCATTTCCGTGGTCGCTAATTGCTCAAGTTCCATGGCCGACATCTGCAGCAGTTTGATAGACTGCTGCATCTGCTGGGTCATGACGAGACGGTGCTCTTGCCTCAATCGCTGTTCTTGGTGGAGTGACAGAGCCATTTTCTCGTTACACTTCGAGTCCTTGGAAAAATGAGCAGACGGCCGCCAACGATGGGAGCATGGTCGGTAAGTCTAACATTTAGAGCATTTCATTTGCCGGGTTCATTTTTCAAGCAAATCCTGTGCCATGATCTACAGTCGGGCTTGCCGCG
Organism: Candidatus Sumerlaeaceae bacterium; assembly: GCA_026418615.1. Classification (GTDB taxonomy): domain Bacteria; phylum Sumerlaeota; class Sumerlaeia; order Sumerlaeales; family Sumerlaeaceae; genus JAOAAY01. The sequence continues at coordinate 14,906 of JAOAAY010000013.1, forward strand.
TCTTTACTCGGTCATGCATTTCAATCAAGGGTTGCCTCTGTGTTCTGGTCTGCCGGATGGTGAGGTATGCGGCTGAACTCGGACAATAACAACGCAAGTGCACCTCGTGAAGGGCGACGCTGGCCGGCGCATTTGTTGGTCGTCGGTTTGGTCGCGTTGGCAGCACAAGTGGTCATGGTGCTGGCGGCCCGCCAGTATCAGGCCGAGGCTCTCATCTCGATCAGCGACCAAATGAAGCGTCAAAAGTTGTACTCCCGTGGTTACGATGCGGCTTTGCAGTCAGTGGGGCTTTACCCGTTTACAGGCTACGGCTATTATTTTGCGGCGGATCACGCGGCTTTGCTTGCGCGCCCGGAAGAGGCGGCACGATTGTTGGATCGGGCAGAGCCTTTCATGCCGCATTTGCCGCAGTTGTTGCGCTTTCGCGGCCAGATTCTCCACAAGCGGCGAGAGTACGCCGAGGCTGCCGTGGCCCTGGCGCGTTACCTCAAGATGGATCCTCAACCGGCCGGGTCTGCGGGTCAATTTATTGATTTGCTTGCCCAGTGCTTGTACCGGTCCAATCAGCCGGCCGGCGCAACGATCGAACTCAACCGGGCGGAGAGTTATGCCGAGTACAGAGAGGTCAGCCTCCACGCCCGGGCTATCAACGCCGTCATGCTGCGTCAGCCGGCTATGGCTCTGGCTCTGATGCGCCGGTGTGAGCCTCCTGCAGGCGGATCGGACCCTGTTGACCCCAAGGAGTTGTTCTCGGCTGCCGCCTCCGCCCAGCGCCTCGACACCATGTCAGAGGTGCTCGAAAAATACCGGCGCGAAGCGCCCCTGTCGCCCGCCATGAACAAGGTTTTGGCCCTAGGTTATGTGAAGGCCGGGCGGGCTTCTGACGGTCTTATGCTCCTTCAACTGTTGGCCGGCCAAATGCCAGAGGACCCCGAGGTGTGGCTGTTATTGGGCGATATCAGCATTGAGATGCAGCGCCGGGATTGGGCAGCCTCGTTTTACAAGGAACACCTGCGCCGACTTCCCGAGTCCCCGTTTGCCGCCGAGATTGAGGCGAAACTCGGAACCAAGCCGTGAGGAATTTTAATCGGCCTGATGCAAAGGGAAATGGGCCGTCATCTCCGCGACAGCGGCGCGGGTCCGCTGACGCAACTTTTCGTCCTGGAGATTTTTGAGCACTGCTGCGATCCAGCCGGCAATGGTCCGCATGTCATCGGGGCCGAACCCGCGCGTGGTCAGCGCCGGCGTGCCCAGCCGGATGCCGCTCGACTCGGCGGGTTTTCTCGTGTCAAAGGGGATCATGTTCTTGTTGCAGGTGATCCCGGCCTCCTCCAGCGCGGTCTCTGCCTGCTTGCCGCTGATCCCAAGTGGTGTCACATCCACCAACAGCACATGCGAGTCTGTGCCGCCGCTGACGAGGCGCATGCCCTCCGCGGCCAATCGCTCGCCGAGGACCTTTGCATTCTCCACGACACGCGCTGCATAGCGCCTGAACGATGGCTTCAACGCCTCCCCAAAGCAGACGGCTTTTGCCGCAATAACATGCATGAGCGGGCCGCCTTGAATGCCCGGAAACACCATTTTGTCGACGGCCTTCGCGTACTGCTGGCGGCACAGGATGATGCCGGCGCGCGGCCCGCGCAGCGTCTTATGCGTGGTCGAGGTCACAAAGTCGGCATGCGGCACCGGGGATTCGTAAACGCCGCCCGCGACGAGCCCGGCATAATGCGCCATGTCCACCATGAAAAGGGCGCCTGTTTCCGCGGCAATTTCCGCGAATCGCGCAAAATTGATCTGCCGCGGATAGGCGCTCGCGCCGGCCACGATCAGGCGAGGTTTGTGTTCGCGGGCCAAAGCAGCGACTTGGTCATAGTCAATAGTTTCCGTGTCGCGACGGACGCCGTACGACACGACATTGTACATGATGCCGGAAAAGTTCACTTTTGAACCATGGGTCAGATGCCCGCCATGGGCGAGATCCATTCCAAGAAAAGTGTCTCCCGGCTTCATCTGGGAAAAGAAGACGGCCATGTTGGCCTGGGCGCCGGAATGCGGTTGGACATTGGCATGATCGGCACCAAACAGGCGCTTGGCGCGCTCGATGGCAAGCGACTCGGCGATGTCCACATGCGCGCAGCCACCGTAGTAGCGTTTGCCGGGCAAACCCTCGGCATATTTGTTGGTCAGTACGCTGCCCTGTGCCTCGAGAACCGCGTCGCTGACGAAATTCTCGCTCGCGATCATCTCGAGGGTTCCCGTCTGCCGGCGCTTCTCGGCCTCGATGGCTTCGAAGATTTCCGGATCGGAGTGCGCCAACGCGCTGGCGGCTTCGTGTACCTGTGTCATGTGGCTGTTTCCTGTGATTGTTTGGCAGTTGATGTGTCTTCCGGCAGTGAATCGAGTTTTTCGACGCGTCGCTGATGACGCCCGCCATCAAACGGGGTGTTGATCCAAGTCTCCAGTATCTTCAGGTTGAGTTCAAGGGGCTGATTGCGCGCGCGCAGAGCGAGGCAATTGGCGTCATTGTGCCTGCGGCTCATTTCGGCAGCGAACAAATCGGTTGCCAGCGCGCACCGGACGCCACGGTAGCGGTTAGCGGCCATGCTCATGCCGATGCCGCTGCCGCAAACGAGCACGGCAGCGTCCACCTCGCCGCTCTGAAGGGCGCGCATGGCCGGCGCGGCAAAGTCCGGATAATCCACAGACTCCTCCGTGGCGGCGCCGAAGTCGAGAACCTCGAACCCGAGTTCCTGCAGCCGCTTCAGAAGCGCTTCGCGCTGCCCGATGGCGGCGTGGTCGTTGGAGAAAGCGATCTTCCGGGGCATGGGCTGATCTTCTTTTCGTTAGCCTTCCCTGTCGCGGCTATTCACGCTGAGCCTGATGACGACGCCATGCTGTGACTGCCTCGGACATAATCAGAAGCAAAAGCATGAGGCCAAATGTGAACCACAACGCCTGAACGGGCAATTTATACCGTCCGAACTCCGTGAATTGCATTAGCGCGTGGATGCCCATGTGGTAGAAGATGGCCCCGATGACACAGATGATGGCGAGAACTGAGAACGGCTCGTCTCGTCGCAGCCAACAGCCGGCCACCGCCAAAACGACAAGAACCCACGGGATCAGGCGCAGCAGGCCGGGGTTTGCCCATAGAACTCGTTCTACGAACCCGTAGACGCCCCGGGTCAGTGGATTCGTGACGATGTTACGGAAAAGTCGGGTGATTTCAATGCGCCCCGTCCCGGAGCCGTCCGGATCGGTCATGTCGGTGATATACTGGGAGTTATCCGACCATAGGCGTTGCCAACTCCGCCAGACTTGTTCCAAGTAAAGGAACGGGTGGTGCCAGACCAAATACCGGCTGATTTCGCCGATCTCACGCTCGACTTCTTCGCGCGTCATGCCGGTTTCGTTCATCAGCGTTCCGAGAATTTTGATCAGGAGATTCGCGTTATTCCCGCCCGCAGCCTTGAGTTCCCGCACATAAATGTCGCGTATCCGCGCGTGTTTATCTGGTGCAAGGTGCATAAAGTTGCCCGTGTGGTTGATCATCTGGGCATAAACATTGATGGTAGCGGCCGACGAGCCCGTGCTCACCACGCTGAACCATGACCACAGGCGCGCCCCGGCAAACACCATGAGGAAGATCACAGCATAGTGGGCGGCTATCTGACGCCACCGGGCGCGGCCGTCGCGATAACTGAGTTCCACTACAACCCCGACGGTTACCAGCACAACATAGAGCAATTGAAACGACGGGCGCACAAGGTAGTTGAGGAGAAGGGTGAGCCCGGCTATTATCGCAGAGAGCCAAGTTTTTTTGCGCGCTGACCATACGAAGACTGCCAGGGCCAGCGTGAGCGTGAGCGCCGCTAAAGGCTCCGTCAGGGGAACGGTCTGTAAGCCAAGACTTACGCGGTCGAGGAGGAACGCGCCGCCCGCCAGCGCGGCCAGCACGCGGCTGCGCAGCAGGGGCCGGTACAGCCAGTAGAATAGGAACGGCGTGGCACTACCCAGGAGGAACTGCACGGCTACGACAGCATGCCAGTTGTCCTCTCCCCCAAAGGAAAAAGCCAGAGCCAGCATGGCCGGATATCCGGGCGTGAGCGCCCCCGCCCCGTGACCCGACCAGCGACCTTGCATCAAATTCTTTGCCAAACCGCTGTATGTCGCGGAATCCGGAAATACATTAGGCTCAGATGCCAGAAAAAACCAAAACTGAACGATCGCGGTGGCAAAGCCGAGAACGATCAATGGCCAGTGCCGGCGCAGGGGCGCAGGTATGCGTTCCTGCAATCCGGGGCCCAAAACCGGAAGCCCTACTGAGGGACTTTGCGATGGTAAACCCTTGGGCTGCTGGTGGCGCTTGCTGGCTTTGCGGCGGACCATTTGAGAATGCGCTACAGCCCCGACAATGTGCGGGCGGCTTGCAACCAAGCCGTCGAGCGATTCTGGGAGATGTAGTTTTTCAAGCGCCGCCTGACGACCTGACGAACACCCTCGATGGTTGTTTGGAACAGACACTCCTCGGCCAATGCTCTCGCCTCGCCTATCCGGATTGACCGGATAATGCGTTTGACCGCTGGCAAACTGACGGCGCTCATGGACAGTTCATCTGCTCCCATGCCAATCAGAATCACGGCGATGAGCGGATCGGCCGCCACCTCGCCACAAACGCTGACCGGAATGCCGTTGTCGCGCGCAGCATTCGTAATCTGGCGAATGAGGCGGAGGATGGCCGGATGCAACGGTTCGTACAAATAGGCTACCGACTCGTTTCCACGGTCCACAGCCAAAGTGTACTGGATCAGGTCGTTCGTACCGATGGAGAAGAAATCGCACTCCTGAGCCAGAGTTTCCGCCACGACGGCTGCTGACGGAACCTCGATCATGGCTCCGAGTTCCACATTCGGATCGAACAAAACGCGGGCGTGTTTGAGTTCCTCTTTTGCCTGCCGGAATTGTTTTTTTACCTCGAGGAACTCCTCCAGCCCGGAGATCATGGGAATGAGAATCCGCGTCCGTCCGTAGACACTGGCGCGCAGCATCGCCCGCAATTGCTCGCGGAACATTTCGGGATGTTGAAGGCACAGCCGGATGGCACGCTGGCCCATAAAAGAGTTCAACTCGCGCGAGACTTCCACATGCGAGAAAAACTTGTCCCCTCCGATGTCGAGCGTGCGAAACACGACGGAATGGGGCCGAACAGCCTCAAGAGCCTGCTTGTAAATCTGGAACTGTTCTTCCTCCGAGGGGAGTCCACTCCGGTTCATATAAAGGAATTCTGTCCGAAAAAGGCCGATTCCCCTCGCTCCATGCTGGATGACATGATCGAGTTCCACAGGGAATTCGATGTTGGCCCGCAGGTGGACGGAGTAGCCGTCCAAGGTCTCAGCCTCCAAGTCTCGCAGTGTTGCGAGTTCCTGCTCACGCGCCGTGAACGCCCCGCGCTCCTTGTCATAGTGCAGGATGGTGTCGGGCGTGGGCCGCACAACGACTTGGCCCGTTAGGCCGTCCACGATGAGCGGATCGCCGTCTTCGACGAAACTGGTGATATTAGCCAACCCTACGACAGCCGGGATTTCCAGCGCCTTGGCAATAATAACGGTATGGGATGTGGGACCGCCTTTCTCCAAGACCAAAGCCCTGACATGGCGGCGGATCAGGGTTGTGGTTTCCGACGGTGCAAGGTCGTGAGCAACAATGATGGTGTCGGGAACTACCAGATCGCTGGGCTCGTGCGCGGTCGGCATGAGGATACGCAGGACCCGGCTTACGACATCCATCACATCGGCGATCCGCCCCCGGAACACTTCGTCTTTGACGGAGCCGAGAACTTCGATCAATTCATTGGAACGGCGCTGAAAGAGGTACTCAGCATTTTTTTTGTCACGGCGGATGGCTTCGACGGTTTTGTCAATCAGTTCCTCGTCCTCGAGGAACATGGCTTGCGCGCCAAGGATACTGGCATGGCGTTCGTCGATCTCCGCTTTTAGGTCCTCACGGAGGCTTTGCAATTGCCGGCGTGCGGCCTCTACAGCCCCAAGAAACCGTTGGACTTCCGGTTCTACCTCGTCGTCGGCAAGCGGGTAAGCGTCCAGCACAAGGGGAATCGAATGTCTGATCACCCGGGCGCGACCCGAGGCGATTCCGGGCGACGCAGCAATCCCCTCGAAGATGCGTTCCTCTGTATTGCGCTGGCCAGTCATGGCAGTGTCATGTAACCCCGTGGTGAATTACGGTGTCGGCGCATGCCGTATCAAGAAAGTTCTGAATTTGGGCTTGCCGCCTGCCGGCAAGTGCGGTTCGGTCGTGATAAATGATCAGCGACGGAGGTGGCGCCCGGTATGGCCCGTTCCGAGGCACTGGGAATGATCGAGACGCGCGGACTGGTTGGCCTCATTGAGGCCGCAGATGCGGCGGTAAAAGCCGCGGAAGTTCACCTGGTGTCCAAGCAAAGGGCGGATCTTGGCCTCGTGACGATTTTCATGCATGGCGATGTTGCCTCGGTGAAAGCCGCAGTGGATGCGGGGGCTGCCGCAGCCCGGCGAGTGGGCGAACTCGTCTCTGCTCATGTCATCCCAAGCCCGGATCCGTCAATCTCCAAACTCGAATCGGTGCCGGAAAAGGGTGGAGCCCGCAAAAACAAGCGATGACTCGCAGTCTGGGGGCGTCACCGCCCGCCCGAGCCCGGCACCCGCAAAGATTGGCATTCTTGCCGGGCAGGGGCAGTTCCCGTTGCTTATTGGCCGGGCTGCGCGCAGTGCGGGTGTGGAAGTCGTTACCATTGCTTTCAATGGTTTTGCGTCTCCAGAAGTAACCGAAACATCTGACAAGGTTGAATGGGTAGAGTTGGGGCAGGTCGGTCGCGTGCTGGAGTTGTTGCATGCCCATGGCATCAAGGCCGTGGCCATGGCGGGGCGGATCCCTCACTCCTCGATTTTTCAGTATCGCCATTTCGACGCTCGCGCACTGAAAATGCTCACCCGCGCCGTCACGCGCCGGGCTGATTCGCTGCTCGGCGTGGTGACTCAGGAACTCGAAGGCGAGGGTATTCAGGTGCTCGATTCATCACTGTACCTCAAAAGCCTCATGCCCCCGCCGGGTCTGATTACGCGCAACCGACCCCTCGACGAGCGCGAAATGGCCGATGTGGAGTTTGCCTACCCTATCGCGAAGGTCATTGCGGGTCAGGACATCGGTCAGACGATCGTTGTCAAAGAGCAAGTCGTCGTAGCCGTGGAGGGACTGGAGGGAACGGATGAATGCATCCGGCGAGCGGGAAAACTTGCAGGGCCGGGTTGCGTGGTGATGAAAGTCAGCAAGCCCCGCCAAGACTTCCGTTTCGACATTCCCGTCATCGGACGCGGCACGGTGGAGGCTTTGGTTGAGGCGGCATGCAGCGCTCTGGCTGTCAACGCCCGCGAGTGTCTGATCTTCGACCGAGACGAAGTCGTGCGCGACGCCGAGGCGGCCAATATTGGAATTATCGCTGTCGAAGAACCCGATGCAAACCGCTAACGGCGGACGGCTCTATGCGCAAAATACTTGCAATGCAGGCGGGTACTGGGCAATGGTCTAAACATACTGGCGACGTAGCCAAGTGGTAAGGCGGAGGTCTGCAAAACCTCTATTCAGCGGTTCGAATCCGCTCGTCGCCTCCACTCCCCTTCACTCGTGTGACAAGCAGATTATGTTGACGCCCGGCTTTTGATGCCCGCTGACTTGCTTATACAGGTAAGCACCTTCTCGGCTAACGAGCCCATGGCGCGGAGACTTCACAGTAACGGTAGCACCCACGAGCGTCTGCGGTGTCTGTTAGCAGCCTATGGCTCGCTGCTGACCGCGCGCCAGCGTACGCTACTGGAGCAACATGTGCTCGGTAATCGCAGTTTTGCAGATATTGCGCGCGAGCACGGCATCAGCAGGCAGGCGGTTCATGATGCCGTTCGGAAAGCGCAGCGGCTGCTGGAATCTTTCGACTCGCGGCTCGGCGGCACGCTCACGGACGCGGCGACAGGCCCAGCCTCTTCGTCGTGGGAGGCCATCCGCGACCGTTTAGACGATCTGCGCAAACGGGTAGCGGCCAGCGGTATCATCTATCGCTCCGACTGGATCGTACGCGAGATTGGCCAGATCCTTGACCAGTTGCCGGGCCGGCCGACTCACCGCGACCAGATTTAGAGCCGAATCACCCGGCCTGCCGCTTGAATGCCGCGCATGGCATTGCGCGTATCCACCACCAGCCGGGCAGAGCGCCCAATGGCTGCGTAATCCACTGCCTTGTGGTGCGTGACGATGACGACGCAGTCAGCCGCGCGAAGCACCTCATCCGTGAGGGCGACCGAGGACAAGCGGTGCCCGCCTTCGTTGAACTCTGGCACATGGGGATCGTGGTAGGAAATCGTGGCACCCATGCCATCCAAAAGTCCGATGATGTCGGCCGCCGGACTCTCCCGGACATCCGTGACATCAGGCTTATAGGCGACGCCGATGATGAGGATCCGGCTGCCTCGAACAGGTTTTGTTTCGTCGTTCAGCGCCCGGACGATCTTGGAGACGACAAACTCCGGCATGGAACCGTTGACCTCGCTCGCCAGTTCAATGAAACGCGCTGTGTAGTTTAGCGATTTGAGTTTCCATGCGAGATAGTGCGGATCGATGGGGATGCAATGCCCGCCCAGGCCGGGACCGGGATAGAACGGCATGAACCCAAACGGTTTTGTAGCAGCAGCGTCAATGACTTCCCACACATCAAGTTCGAGTTTGTTGCACATCAGGGCAACTTCATTAACGAGACCGATGTTGACGCTGCGAAAAGTGTTTTCGAGCAGTTTGACCATTTCGGCGCAGCGGCTGGACGAGACGAGGACGACGCTGTCGAAAATCGTGCGATAGTACTCGGCTGCCTTGGCGCCGCAGGCTTGCGTCACGCCCCCGATGATTTTCGGCGTGTTGCGGGTTTTGTAAACGGGATTGCCGGGATCCACACGCTCTGGCGAGAAGGCGAGGAAGAAGTCCCGGCCGGCGAGCCGCCCGTCTTTTTCAAACTCGGGTTTGAGTAATTCGTCTGTCGTTCCCGGGTATGTGGTGCTTTCAAGAATCACAATGATGCCGGGGTGCATGAACGGCGCGATACGCTCCACGGCGTTGACGATGAACGAAATGTCGGGGTCCTTTGTTTTGCGCAGGGGCGTCGGGACGCAGATGCTGAGGGCGTCCAAGTCTGCCACCACCGACCAGTCTGCAGTGGCGCGCAAGGTCCCGGCTTTCACCAAAGCGGCCAACTCCTCGTTGTCCACATCTTCGATGTAGTTTCTGCCGCTATTGATAGCCTCGATCTTCGACGCGTCCACATCGATGCCCACGGCCTCGTGGCCATGCTTGGCAATCTCTACGAGCAGCGGCAGCCCCACATAGCCCAGTCCTATGACTCCGCATTTCATCGTGAATCTTCCCGGCTTTTCAAATCTCGTCGTGTTGCTGTGAATGCACGAATCGCATGACAGTCCGCTTTACAAGTCCGAAACTTGCCTTGCTCTGGCCGCTTGAATTTGACGGGTCTGCAGACTGAATTCATCATCATCAGTTGCCCGATGTCTGCGAAAGGACAGAACCGGATAAACAATGGACGACTTGCTTGCGGCCGTGAAGTTCAATGATCAGGGGCTTGTCGGCGCCGTGGTTCAAGACGCGCAAACACGCGAGGTTTTAATGTTTGCGTGGATGAACCGTGAGGCGCTGCGTCTCACCCTGGCAGAGCGGCGGGCCTGGTATTACAGCCGATCCCGTTCCAAATTGTGGCTCAAGGGCGAATCCTCCGGCCATACCCAGAAAGTCCTTTCCGTTCGTCTCGACTGCGACGGAGATGCCATCCTGCTGGAAGTCGAGCAAACCGGCGGCGCCTGCCACACGGGGTATCAGTCTTGCTTTTACCGGCGTGCGGAGCCGGGCGGCTGGGTGGAGGATGGCGTCAAGATTTTTGACCCTGACAGGGTTTATGGTGCGTGACATGGCCGCTTCGTTTCAGGTGATCCGTCCCCTAGGGGCAGCCTCACAATTGGTAAGGACGGCGCAAGCGTGACGCTGTTTTATCCAAGTCGGGAGGAATTCCTCCGCCGTGCATCGCAGGGCAATCTCATCCCGGTTCACCGGGAAATTGTGGCCGACATGGAGACACCGGTGTCAGCCTTCCGCAAACTCTGCGACACGCCATACGCGTTTCTGCTTGAGAGCGTAGAGGGCGGTGAGACGCTAGGGCGTTACAGTTTCCTGGGCTCCGAGCCGCGGATCGTCTTCCGCAGCAAGCGGCGCGATGTGCAAATTGTGCATGCCAGCGGCCGCAAAGAGTCGTTCGGGTGCGACTCGCCTTTGGACGCGCTGCGCAGTGTGCTCGAGCGGTACCAGTTCGTCCCCGACCCGACCCTGCCGCCATTTTGTGGCGGGGCGGTCGGATATGTCAGTTACGACGAGGTAAGGAACATCGAACCGGTTGGCAGCCGGGCGATTGATGACCGCATGTTGCCAGATATTTTCTTCATCATCACCGACACTTTGGTGATCTTCGACCATGTGCGCCACCGGCTCCGGATTCTGGCCAATGCGCACATTGAGGATGGTGCGAATCCGGTGGATGCTTATGATGCAGCGATCCGACGCATCAACGCCTTGCACCAGCGGTTACTTCGACCCGTGCCCCGGTGTGACCAGACGGTTAATTCTTCGTCTGTGCCGATGGAGTCCAACTTCACGCCCGAAGATTTCGAGGAAATTGTCGAAAAGGCGAAAGAGTACATCCGCGCCGGCGACATTTTTCAGGTCGTGCTGAGTCAGCGTTTCGAAGTTCCGATATCCTGTGATCCGTTTGACATCTATCGCGCTCTCCGCGCGGTCAATCCTTCGCCCTACATGTTTTATCTGCAATTTGATGACCTGCGACTCGCGGGATCCAGTCCGGAGATACTCGTCAGGGTGAGTGGCGATCAGGTGCAAATACGCCCGATTGCCGGCACGCGACCGCGGGGGGCGACACGCGAAGAGGACCTGCGGCTCGAACGCGAACTGCTTGCCGACCCGAAGGAGCGTGCAGAGCATATCATGCTCGTGGATCTGGGACGGAATGACTGCGGGAGAGTCTGTGAATTCGGCACTGTTCGCGTAGACGACCTCATGGTCATTGAACGCTACTCTCATGTCATGCACATCGTTTCCAATGTGACCGGTAAGTTGCGGCGCGGGCTGAACAGTTTTGATGTGCTAAAGGCGGCCTTTCCCGCCGGAACGGTGAGCGGGGCGCCCAAGATCCGAGCCATGCAAATCATTGACGAACTTGAACCCGTCATGCGGGGACCTTATGCGGGCGCCGTGGGGTACCTCAGTTACAACGGCAACCTCGACTCGTGCATCACCATCCGGACGGTCGTCATCCACGGGGACCGTGCGTACATCCAAGCGGGCGCAGGGATCGTGGCGGACAGCGATCCGGCGAACGAATACCGTGAAACCATCAACAAGGCGAGTGCGCTCGTCCGGGCCATTGAACTGGCAGAAACGGGGCTCGACTGAATGCTGCTTGTCATAGACAATTATGATTCATTCACCTATAATCTGGTTCAATACCTTGGGGAACTGGGCGCGGAAATCCGCGTCGCACGCAACGACCAGATTACGCTGCCGGAGATTCTTGAGGCGTCGCCGTCCCACATCGTGGTGTCGCCGGGACCGTGTACCCCGAATGAGGCCGGCATTAGTATGGATGTCATCAAGGTGTTTGGCGAGACACGCCCCGTTCTCGGTGTTTGTTTGGGCCATCAAGCCATTGGCCAAGTTTACGGCGGCAAGGTCATTCGCGCTTCAACAATTATGCACGGTAAGACCAGCGAGATTTTCCACTCGGGAGACCCCCTGTTTGCCGGTGTGCCATCTCCTTTCACGGCCACTCGCTACCACTCGCTGATTGTTGAACGCGCCTCGCTGCCCGACTGTCTTGAGATCACGGCTTGGACAGAGGACGAAACCATCATGGGGTTGAAACACAAACAGTTCCCCGTGTGGGGGGTGCAGTTCCATCCAGAATCCATTTTGACCGATTCAGGGCGGCGGATCCTCGCAAATTTTCTCGCCGCCAAGTGACGGCGGCGCTGGCGCTACGGGCGGTAAATGCGGCGGATCTGCGCACCCCGGTAATAGTGGCTGAGAATCGCATCGGCCTTGTAGCCGCGCGCCGCCATCACGCGGGCCCCCTGTTGACACAACCCTACGCCATGACCATTGCCGGCGCCGATGAATGTTGCCGATGCAACACGCCCGGCGGATTTGCTCGTGCGCAACACAAACAGGCCGCTCCACAAGTCAAACATTTGACGGATTGGCAGTTCTTTCTCGATGATGCGCCGCCCGCCCGTTCCTGTGACCTCCAATTTGCGCACACGGCCGCTTGGGCGACGCTCGATCACACGAATATCTGTCACCGGCCCGACGCCACAGGCGCGCGCCAGTTGCTCGGCCGACAAGGTTTTTTCCCAACGAAAGTATTTCCTGGCATAGGCGGGGTAGCCTGCGCTGGCCGGGTAACAGAAGTAGTCCGATCCGCCTGACTCAAAAAACCGCAGCAGCGCAGCATCCGTGCTCAGGTCCGGCGGCATCCGCGGTCGGTCTGTGTCGAGGACTGTTTCGAGAGCAACTTTCGGCCGGCTGTCCCACACATCCTCAGCAGGTGCCGTAATGCCACCGCAAACATTATGATAGACGGCATCGAGGACTTCCCCCCCCGCCACGAGGACCATGCCCAGCGTGGCATCAACCGCATCATTGGCGGCCGCTGTCTCCAAGGTCATGCCCTTGTAGGCCATGCAGTGAACACCCGCGCAAAGGTCATAACCATCAGAATCGTGCGGGGGACGAATGATTTTGTGGACGACCTCTGACCGCGCGCAGATGGCCTGGGCCTTGAGGGCTTCCAGCGGCGCATCGCCGCCGATTTCTGCAGGAAGCACACCTTTAAGATAATCATCCAACTGAATTTCGTTGATGATACGAACGGTTTCGCCCGACCGAACGAGACGACAAGAACCCCGAAAGCGCCTATCTTTCCGTCCCTCCAGCACAAACCCTTCGCCGTCGGGACCGGGTCGTACCGGCACAATCCATGCCTCAGCGTGGCGACCCAGCGCACGGCCATCCATGCTTAGATCGAGATTGCCGCCCCTCGCCACACATTTGACGATAGCGTTGGCCTGACTGCGCGCGATTTCAGCGTCGCCGGAACGGACGATAAAAGCCGACGGCACGCCTATCGTTACCTCGCGCTGCTCTGACGCGATGAGCACCCGAATCCAACCGCCGCGCTCCACGATGGCCCGCTGGCCGCGCATGCCGGCCGGGACTTGTTGGGCGTAGCCCGGCACGGCTGCCAACAACAACAAACCGACCAAGACGCCAGCCCAGCGGAGCGATGGATGGTGCGGTCTCAAGGGTTGTTGGACGCCTGATTCATCAGATGCGTCAGCCGGTCCTCCATTTGACGCGCCTGGTTGTCACCACGGTTCTTGAGGCGCTGGGTCAGTGCCGCCATCTCGACCATGATCGAGTTATTGCGCCCGGGTTGAACCGGGATCGTGTACATGGGAATTTCCACATCTAGCAAAGGATAAAACTTGTCGTCTATACCGAGCCGCTCGTACTCGACCCCTTCGTTCCACCGCTCGAGTTGAACAACCAAATCCACACGCTTCTCGTCCACCACAGACGCTACGCCGAACAAGCGTTCAATGTTGAGGATGCCCAAACCGCGGATTTCCATGTGGTACTTGAGCAACTCGGAACTGCGTCCAACGATTTCCTCCTTGGATATGCGCCGAAGAATAACAATGTCGTCGGCGACAAGTCTGTGGCCGCGTTCCACTAATTCCAGTGCGCACTCACTTTTTCCCACGCCGCTGCTGCCCATGATCAGCGCGCCCATGCCATAAACATCAAGCAAGTCGGCATGGATATTAAGCACTGGCGCAAAGTACCGGTCGAGAAACCCGATCAGCAGGCTAACCAGACGCGTGGTAAGCAAACTGGTCCGAAGGATCGGGATCCCTGCGGCCGAGGCCTTTTCGAGAAAATCCGAGGGGATCTCATTGTTGTTGGTCACCAGCATGCATGGAATTCGGTAACTGAGCGTCCGCTCGAGGCGCGCCGCACGGTCCGTCGGGTCCAGACTGCGAAGGTACGACATCTCGGTATTGCCCAGTATTTGGATCCGATCGTAGGAAAACACATCGAAGAATCCGGCAAAAGCCAAGCCTGGCCGCGTGAGTTCGGGAGTTCGTATTTTGTTTCCAAGCCCGCTCTCGCCCGCCACCACGGTCAGATCCAATTCGCGCCCACGCTCGCGAACCAGCGTTTCGACTGTCAGTTCCTCGGATGCCATCATGCTAAGTGCCTCCCGGCCGCTGATCATTCGACACCCACGCAAGCACCCGCCGCTGAGCGGAGCCAAGAGGAAGTTTGCCGGCCTCGTCCAGAGGAACCCAGCGCAGGGCCTTCCCGGGCGGCCTCGCCGGGCGTCTGCACATCGCCATCCAAGCGCATAGCGTGATAGAGTGTCGGGTCACCGTATATCGAAACTCCCGGAAGGCCACAAGATTGCCCCTAAGACCAAGAGACTGAAGGAGTTGCTGTGCGGTCTCTCTCGCTTCGACATCCGACACTGTCAACGGCACCGGGACCTTGGGGAACTCAAACATTCCCGCGTGCCACTCACCTTGCGGGATGCGAGCGACCAAAACATGGCCGTCATTCAGCGGCACCACGCCGACAAATCTCAGTCGCGTGCGGGCGGCGGGTGCGTCCGCAGGCGGGATGAGTCTTTGTTCCCCGGCTTTAAAAGCGGCGCAAAATTCGGATACGGGACAAAGGACGCAGTCCGGTTGCGATGGTCTGCACGCGAGCGAACCGAGTTCCATCAGAGCATAATTGTGCTCGCGCGGATTGTTGGGCGGCAGGATCTGTTCCGCGATGTGCCACAATTGACGCACCGTGGCGGGCGATTTCACCGGTGCGCGGACGCAGAAAAGACGCGCCAACACACGGGCAGAATTAGTTTCGACAATGGGTGATGGTTTGTTGAACGCAAACGACATGATGGCACCGGCCGTGTAGCGGCCAATCCCCGGAAGAGCCATCAGCGCTTCAAGCGTTTGCGGCACTCGGCCTGCATGTTGGGCCATGATCACACGCGCCGCGGCTTGCAGATTTCGAGCGCGGCGATAGTAACCAAGCCCGGACCAAACCGCGAGGAGTTCATCCTCCGGCGCTTCGGCCAAATCCCTCACCGTCGGGAAGCGGGATAGGAATCTGGCGTAGTAACCAAGGACGGTCGCGACCGTGGTTTGCTGCAGCATGACCTCCGAAACAAGAATAGCGTATGGGTCGCTCGTTTCGCGCCACGGCAGAGCACGCTTTTGTCGCCGGTACCAGCGCACAAGCCGGCGCGAGAATGCTGCAGCCGGAAAATCAGGCGTTGAATCGGGGCCGAATTCGGTCATCTAAACTCTTCGAGTACCATGCGTCCAGCCGTGTCCATCATCATCCCCAACTGGAATGGCGCCGCGTTTCTGGACCGGTGCATTGCCGCGGCACTCATGTCCTCGGCGGCCTCCGGTTTGGAAACAGAAATACTTCTCGTGGACGACGCCAGTCCTGACGGCAGCGGGCCGGCTTCAGCCCGACGATACCCGCAAGTGCGCTTCCTGCAGAACAAGAGTAATGCTGGATTCGGCGAGACGATCAACCGCGGGGCCCGTGAGGCTGCAGGCGACATCCTCGTTCTTATCAACAACGATCTTGTGGCACGGGAGGCACTCGTCGCGGAACTGGCCGGCCCCTTGCTGAAGAACGAAGAAGTGTTCGGGGTTTCCGGCAAAACAGTGGACTGGCATTCGCAAGCGCCAAATCACCTCAACATGGCCGCCGAATGGGATGGCGGGTGCATGCGTCTGACCTATGCGGATTCCCAAACCGTGGCACCCACGATGTTTTTACAGGGCGGCTGCTGCGCAGTGCGCCGCAGCCCATTTCTTGAGTTGGGCGGCATGTGTAGCGTTTTCGCGCCGGGCTACTGGGAAGACTATGATCTCTCGTACCTTGCACTCAAAGCGGGATGGAAAAATCTTTATAACCCGCGTGCCGTAGCACATCATCTGGGCAAACAGTCCATGGTTCGCGCTTTTGGCAGCGGCCAAGTGGCTATGATGCTGCGCCGGAATAGGTTCCTTTTTCATCTCGTGAACCTCACCGATCCCCCACTCCTGAGGAGTCATCTCGGCCGCTGGCCGGGCTGCCTCGCCCGTGGGTTTGCCTGCGCCGGTCCTCCCCGTCAGGAGATGAAAGCCTTGGTGCGAGCCGCGCGTCAGGTCGGTCATGTGGCCAGTGAGCGTCGGCGGCGGCTGCCGCTCCTTCGCCTTACGGATCGGGAAGTCCTGATGGCATTCCGCGGGCACGGCCGTCCGGCTGATTGAGATGATCAGCGTCGCAATACTCACCCGTAATCGGCTTCGCCTGCTGCAACGGTGCGTTTCCAGTGTGTTGCCGCAGTTGGGAGAGGGGGACGAAGTTGTCGTCCTCGACACCGGTTCCGCGGATGGATCCCGCGAATGGCTTGCGAGACAGTCGCCTTGTGTGCGGTGGCTCACTTGCGACCATTCGACCGATTTCGCGTCCGCGCGCAACGCTTTGGTACGAGCCTGTACTCAACCGGTCGTGCTAATGCTGGATGACGACACTATTCCGGCGGGCGATTTGCTGCGGCGCGTACGCGAAGCCGTGTCTAGCCGCGTTGCCTCTGGCGGCCCGGCTCTGTATGGCTGCCGCTATCGCCTGCCATGGTGGTGGCATCCGTCCATGGGATGGACAGTAGGCATGTCGGGCCCCGACACCATCTGTGCCGTTCCCGGCGTGGCGCCAGCGACTTCCAACCTCGCCGTGCGGCGCTCTGCACTCTTGGAACTGCCATTTGGCGAGACAACGCATGCCATGGGACAGCACGACATGTACCGTGGCGGACGTGAGGATGCAGACTGGTGGCGCCGTGCGCGACTCAGGGGGTGGCGTGTTGAGATCAATCCGAAGCAGATTGTTTTCCACGAAGTCCCCCCGGAGCGATTTCAATGGCGTTATGTGATCAACCGTGCGATTGCCGATGGTCGGGCTGACTGGGAGCGCAATCCCAATCCATCCCGTCTGCCAGATGCAGCAAACGAAATCATTTTCGGCGTGCTCGCGCTGGCCGGCGACGCGACCTGCTTTCCGAGCCGGTATCGGCAAGCGGCCGGTAGGGCTGTCTGGATCATTCGCCAAGGGGCGTTTGTTTCGGCGGCAGGATCGTTATGGCCGCGGCTTTTTCGTGCGGTAGGGCCGGGGCTGGTGTCTCGAGCCAAAAAACTGGCGGCTCCAGCCGTGGCGGCCACTGTGCGAGCACTCCGTTGTCCCCGCCGGGTGCCGCCGGCAAAACTGACTCACCTCGTCATTGCGGCACCCACTTACCTCGGCGACACGGTGCTCGTCCGCTACCTGAGCGATTCCTTGGCGACGGCCATTCCAAACACACGCGTATCGGTTATCAGCCGTTTTCCAGAACTTTTCGTGGGCAGCCCCAAGAATGTTGTCCCTATAAACGATCGGGATGCCCGCTTGTGTCGGGCGACGGTGCAAGGTTGCGACTACGCCCTGACTCCGTACTATCACCACGGTTCAAGCGCCTTGTGGCGGAGGGACTTAGCCCCAAAATCGGCTACTTTTTCCTCGGATGTTGGGTTCAGTCGTCGCAGCGACTACTCTTTGGCGGGTCTGTCCGTAGACAAGAACTTCGGAAATCATGAACTCCTCAATTTATTGAGCCTCGGCAACCTTCTTTGCGAGAGTCTTTCTCTTAAAAAACCTCTTTTTACAGGATTTAATAATGATGCATTGAATCAAAAGATTAGGGAGCACCTACAGGAGCGATCCGCTTATGCGGTGATCCAAGTGGGTGCAGGACTCCCCACAAAAGAGTGGCCCGTACACCGTTGGATCACCGTTGCCCAGCGCTTATGGGACGATCTGGGGATGCCGTCAGTCGTAATCGGCGAAGCATGCCACAGGGAAGAAGTTAGCAAATCCGCCGAACAAACAGGTTT
Source organism: Candidatus Sumerlaeaceae bacterium (assembly GCA_026418615.1). Taxonomy (GTDB): domain Bacteria; phylum Sumerlaeota; class Sumerlaeia; order Sumerlaeales; family Sumerlaeaceae; genus JAOAAY01. The sequence goes on from JAOAAY010000013.1 coordinate 33,070, forward strand.
CAAGCGATACTTGAACCTATGCGGTCAAACTTCAATCATCGAACTAATCGCGTTGCTGCGCGGCAGTTGTATTTTTCTCGGTCCTTGTTCGGGACCCAAGCACCTCGCCATGGCCATCGGCATACCAACATTTACCCTCTATGGGCCGAGCGAGCCTGAGCGGTGGGGAGCGTTTTTCGACAGGGATCTTCACGGATACATTTGCTCACGCTTGAAGTTGTGCCCGCGCGAGACTTGTGAGCATCCTCTCAATGCAAGCATGCTCGCGTTAGGAGTGGATGCCGTTATGAAGGCATTCTTCGCTCATGTAGACCTTTTGTCTAAAAAGAGACTTGATTTTCAACGGTTTAGAGATTGCTCTTCTAAGTATATTTATAAGGCCTGACACACCGGCCTCGAAGGTACCCTCAACCAAAACTAGAACTTAGCACGGTGTATGGAGGCTTCAATGAAGCGACCCCGGCTGACTCTCGACGCGCAGTCAACGGTTTGGACTGTTGCCCCACACGCCCACTTGCCATTGGGGCAGGCCGTCCCCGTAGAAAATGCGACATCGTGGGACTGGATGGATGCACAGGTTCCAGCGGACATCTTGACCATTCTCAAGCGTCACGGGTTGGCGCCGGACCCAATGGTCGGTTTCAATGACGAGAGCGTGCGGTGGGTCGAACTGGTTGATTGGGGCTTCCGGGCTCAATTCGTAGTGCCTCCCGAGTTTCTTGACGCGGAGGCCGGTATCCATCTGGTGCTTCGAGATTTGGATTGCCACGCCGAAATTTTCCTCAATCGCACGCGTGTCGGCGTATGTGGCAATCAGTTTCGGGAGTATCGGTTCCTAGTCGAGGAGGACCTAATCGAAGGGCCGAACGAATTGATTATTTACCTGCGCTCATCGAAACTGATAAACGAAAGTCTTGAGCGCGCACATGGTCGGCTTCCTGCGGGGTTCGACTCCACGCGTGTTTTTAGTCGCCGCTGCCAATGTGCGACTGGCTGGGATTGGACGGCGCGTATCAGTAGTGTGGGCGTTTTGAGTCTCCCCAAATTGGAACATGTGCCGTTTTTTGCGTTGGAGGCCCCGTTCGCGTTCACGCGGGATTTGTCGTTCGCCGAGCCGGGCGCGGCGACATGCTCGTGGGCTTCTCTTGTGGTCCAGTGCGATATTGTCTCCTATCGTCGAGGCAAAGGGATTGTTTCGGCAGAAGTGCTCGCTCCGGACGGCAAAGTGGTCGCCCGCGAACAGTCTTTGGTGACCATTGGCAAAGGCCGGGCCACGCACCGGATGTCCTTCCGCGTTAAAGAGCCGCGACTTTGGTGGCCTCTGCACATGGGCCCCCGGGAGTTGTACACGGTTCGCTTCGTGCTCGAAGGTGAAGACCGGGTGGGGGCACCGGCCAGTGCCGCCGCAGAGGCAAATTTCGGGATTAGGACTGTCGGGCTTTTGCGGCAGCGGGACAGCGAGGGAGAGACTTTTACGCCTGTCGTCAATGGAGTTCCCGTTTTTTGCCGCGGGGCGAACTGGGTTCCGGTGTCCATGCTGCCGGGCGAGATCACCACTGCCGATTATGCGCGACTGATTGGGGCTGCTGCCGCCGCCGGCATGAACTGCCTTCGGGTATGGGGGGGCGGGATTTATGAGCGCGATGAGTTTTACGACTTATGCGACCGCTTGGGGATCCTCGTTTGGCAGGATTTCATGTTCGCATGCGCTGCCTATCCCACCTACCGGGAGTTTCTCGAGGAAGTTGAATTTGAAGCCGAACATCAGGTCACCCGTTTACGAAACCACCCCTCGCTTCTGCTCTGGTGCGGAAACAATGAAAACGAGTGGCTTCATCAGACCGGCTGGCTGCGACTCGGCAACGAACGAAAAATCATTGGCGAACAGATATGGTCTTCCCTGTTGCGCGACATCGTGGAAGAGTTCGACCCGTCGCGCCCCTACCATCAATCCAGTCCGAGCGGACGCAACCGCAACGATTGGAACGACATGACAAGTGGCGATCGGCACAACTGGGAATGCTGGGCGTTTTGGGAGCCCCCCGATGCATATTTGCGGGACACGGGACGATTCCTGAGCGAATTTGGATTTCAGTCGGTGCCCTCGCCCCAGTCGCTGGCACGCTTTGCCCCCGGTGCGGACTCGATTGATTCGGCCGAATTGGCCCATCATCAACGAATGCCGGGTGGGACAGCCCGGTTAGCGCGGTATTTGTTTGATTCGTGCCGCATCCCCGACTCGCTGGCTGCTTGGGCTGAGACAACTCAGCGCCTGCAAGCCGACATTCTGGCGACTGCGGCGGAGCACTGGCGCCGTAGGAAGTTCTCCACATCCGGGGCGCTTATCTGGCAGTTCAACGATGCGTACCCCGCGATCAGTTGGTCCCTCATTGATTTCTATGGGCTTCCCAAGGCCGCCTACTTCGAGAGTCGCCGGTTTTTTGCTCCAGTCATGGTTTCCATCAGTTTGGTTGAAAATGGCCAATCCGTTTTCGCCTTCGTGCCCGAGGCTCCTGTGCGAGCGGCGCTTCCGCCGGAAGGCATGCGCCTCAATGGGGGGGAGTGGCCTTTGGTATTGCTGCAAGGCTCCGCCGCCCGAGCCGTTTCGGTCGTGGTGGTCAACGACCTTCTGATTCCGATCACCGGCACCCTGCGAGTGCTGGTTCGTCCTGCTGCGGATCAACCCGCTCAAGAGGTAACATCAAGAGTGGTGAATCTAGGCGCCAATTCCCGCAGCGATGAGATAGCCGTCTCGCTCAACGACCTACCTGCTTTGGACATGCGCGGCGCAGTTGTCACCGCCCGGCTCGAGCCTGACTCGGCAAGTCAGCAAGTCCTCAACGACCTCAATGCCAGTCTCAAGGCCCTGCTCGAGGATTTTGAAAGCCGTTGGCAGGTGCCAGAATCGCTTCGTCCGTCAGCATGGGTGCAAACCGACGCCGGTCTTGAATGCGTCAGGTATCTCGTGGCACCCAAATTCCGCCCCAAATCCTGAAGGGTAACTGGTTCTTGCTGACGGAGTACGGCTATGGAGAAAACCCAAACGAGGCTTCCGAGCGGCGGAGGTGACGGGCAGGTCGCCATCTTGTTTGTCTGCATGGGGAACATTTGTCGCTCCCCCGCTGCGGAGGGCTACATGCGCCACCTTCTCGCTCAGCGCGGCTTGAGCGGGCGAATCCGCGTCGATAGCGCGGGGACGCTGGGCTATCATGCCGGCAGTCCTCCCGATTCGCGGATGATCCATGAGGCAGCCCGGCGCGGCTACGAGTTAAAACACGCTGCCCGTCAGGTGCAGCCTTCCGATTTCGATCGGTTTCATTACATCATCGCCATGGATGAGGACAATCTCAACTACTTGAAGGCGATGCCGCGGAACTCCGACGGTAAGGCCTATGTAGGACTTTTGCTTGACGAGTGGCCGGAGGCGCCGGTGCGCGAGGTGCCTGACCCGTACTACGGGCGAACGCAGGAGGCTTTTCGTAAGTCGCTGGACCTTATTGAGCGAGGTTGCGAGGCTCTGCTTGCCCGAATCCTTCGCACGCACGACATCGCATGATTCCCGGCGCGCTTCAACAGGCCGTGACCCTTGCGGTAGCCAACCGTTTGGGTGGAACGCATCGGATAGTCAGAATCGAACCCTGCGGGGGCGGATGCATCAACAGGGCAGCCCGACTAACGCTCGACAACGGGCTGACATTGTTCCTCAAATGGAATGACTGCGCTCCGCCACGCATGTTTGCGGCCGAGGCTGAAGGGTTGCGTCTCCTCCGCAAGCCGCTGGTTGAGGCTGGGATTGGATTGCGCGTTCCTGAGCCGTGGGCACATAGCGAGCGTTGCGATGAGTGCCCCGCATTTTTGCTGATGGAAGATCTCATTGCGGCCTCCAATGGAACGGACACTAATGGCGCGGTTAGCGAGCAGGCCGACCATATCCTTGCTCAGGGATTGGCGGCGATCCACCGCTTTACCAGTGATCAGTTCGGGCTCGACCACGATAACTTCATCGGCTCGACTCCCCAAGTGAATGGAAGGACACAGTCCTGGGCTGAGTTCTTTCTTGAACGGCGGTTGCGGGCCATGCTGTCGCTGCTGGCCAAGCGGGGTGCCCTGCCAAAGCGCGTGGCCTCACTCGCTGAGCGCAGTCTCCCCAACATGGGCAGACTGCTCGAGTCTGTTACTGCCCTCCCCTCACTTGTTCATGGCGACCTTTGGGGCGGCAATGTGCTGAAGCCCCCCTCCGGATTTCCCGCGTTGATTGATCCGGCGGTTTACTTTGGCGATCGCGAGGTGGATCTGGCCATGACCGAATTGTTTGGGGGATTTTCGCGCGGTTTCCGATTGGCTTACGAGAGCAGTTTCCCGCTGTCGGACGGCTATGTTGTCCGAAAGGACATTTATAACCTTTATCACATCCTGAACCATGCCCTTTTGTTTGGGGGCGGTTACATGGCCCAAGCCGAAGCGATCATGAGCCGCTTCGCTTAATATTCCGGAGGCCTCAGAACAACCCGGGCAGTTTCAATCCGCCGGTGATTTTGGACATCTCGGCTTCGTGCAACTCTTTGGCCTTTTCCAAGGCAAGGTTCACTGCTGCCACCACGAGATCCTCGAGCATTTCCAGATCGTTGGGATCAACAGCGTCGGGTTTGATGCGCACCGAGACAAGTTGCTGATTGCCGTTGGCAGTCGCCGTCACCATCCCGCCACCCGAGGAAGCCTCAACGGTGCGGCTTTCGAGTTCCTGCTGCACCCGCTCCAGGCGTTCTTGCAGTTCTTTCTGCATCTTTTGGATGTTTCGAATGTCGAACATTTAGTTCTCCTGTCAGGGATTCAGCCTGAATGTGAAATTGGAGTCGTCGAGTTGCAGCGCCGTTTTCAAGCGATCGATGAGGCGCGCAAGGTCTGTGTGCTTGCTGGCCAATTCCCGAAGGGCGTTATCCCGGTAGACTTTGGGTCCCAACATTTTTTTAATCACGGCTTCGTCGTTGGCATGATCCGCAGCCAATTCGTTTGAAATGTCTGAGTCGTCGGCGCTGACATCGTCCTCGGGATCATTCTCCGCCGGATCCGCACCTTCCCGAATTTGGGGGGCCGCTGCGGTTGGAGCCCCCGCCGGTTTTATTGTTGACGCGTACGGCGCCGCATCCCGTCCCGCAGGCGCATCGTCAAACTGTAGCCGAAAGGTGATTTCCTTCCCGGTGATTTCACGGGCAAGGGTTTTGAGCATCTCCTGATTTTTCGGACGGCTCAGATGGTCATGGGTGAAGCGATCAGTGGGTTTGATACCCAGCACGGCAATGTGGCCATTGAAACTTTTGATCGATGTTTCCAACAATGTCACATGCAAGAAATGGTTGTGCTGAGCACACCGCTCGCGCAATTCCGTGAGGAACCGCTCAGGTGACATTTCGACTTCTGCCCTATCCGCAGAGACAGTTGGAGTCACCTCGTTGGGGCGGACCTCCGCCGCCGGCTTGGCGAACTCGCCCCGGTGCCCGTCGGCGGATGATCCCTCCACGCGGTCGGCCGGTGGCGGTGCAGGACGGTTTGCCGGTGACACCGTGCCTGATGTTACTGGACTTGCTCCCGCGGCGGGCCGGACATCTCCCGCCCGGCCGGCGGAGCCTGACATGGAACCCTCGATGTTTTGAAGCCGAGTGACGATTGCAGCGATATCGTTCACCGCGTCCACGGTGCATAGGCGTACGACGGCTAATTCCACCAGAAAACGAGCCTGACTGGCCGTTTTCAGATCCTCCAGCAAGCGCAGGAAAGCCTCGGATGTGTTGACCAAGAACGAGAGAGGCATGTCCGAGGCCAGTTTACGGAGCATGGCCATGCGGTCCGGCGAGACATTGAGCAGTTCGGGCTTTTGGGGAGCACTTTTGACAATCAAAACATCGCGCAAATGCGCAGCAAACGATTTGACGAACCGCTCAAGGTCGTGTCCTCGCATTACCAAATCGTCAATGGTCGTCAAAAGTTGCTCGATCTGACGGCTTGCGAGCGCGCGAGTAAAGCCGTCGAGGATATCTGTCTCAATGGCTCCGAGGAAGCGTGCCACGGAGTCAAAGTCGAGTTTGTCCTCAGACAGGACCAGAACCTGATCCAGCATGACCTGAGCATCGCGCATTCCGCCCTCAGCGTTGCGCGCGATCAACTCGAGGATGCGCCGGCGGTCTGCCGGGACTACGGATAGGTGGCGCCGCTTGCACTCCGCTTCGAGAATGCCGTCGAGTTGGCCGACGATCTCCTCAACGGTAAAACGCCGAAATACAAAAGATTGGCATCTTGAGACGATCGTCTCGGGTACTTTCTGCAACTCGGTGGTGGCGAGGACGAAGACCACCTGCGCGGGCGGTTCTTCCAGGGTCTTGAGCAGGGCGTTGAACGCCTGCGTCGAGAGCATATGGACTTCATCAATGATGTAAACCTTATACCGCGAGAACGGGGCAAGGACGACGCCGCTTCGCAAATCCCGTATGTTGTCCACGCCCGTGTTGGATGCCGCGTCAATTTCGATCACATCGAGGCTGTTTCCGGCCTCAATGCCGCGGCACGAAGGACATTGGCCACACGGATCGGGGCGAGGCCCGCCTCTCTGACAGTTCAGAGCCTTGGCCAGGATGCGGGCCGTCGAAGTCTTGCCGGTGCCGCGCGGCCCGCTGAACAGATAGGCATGGCCAATTTGGCCGGAAGCAATCGCGGTACTCAGGGCCGTACGAACATTTTCCTGTCCGACAACCTGGGCAAATGTCTGGGGGCGGTACCGGCGCGCCAGCACCACATAAGGCTCATCCGACTGGGGAGAGGAAAAGGTCGGCTTAGCGTCGGCCTCCCGCAGTTGCGAAGGTTCCAACGGTTCGGATGGCGCCAGCAGGTCGTCGAGCGGAAACAGGCTGTCCCCGGCTTGACCACCGAGAAAATCCTCTGGTTCTTCTTGCTTAGGCATAGGCCTCTTTGCCGACCGATTTGGCGCAGTTCGAAATGAACTCAGCGTAACGAATTGTCGTAAAGGGTGAGTAGTCGCTGATGGCGCTGCCATTCAAGGCTAAAGCGGCTTGGAGCCTGATTCACAAAAGGCGAGCCTCCGCATCGCCGTACGAAAAGACTTGTCTGAACCTGAGGTTCAGGTGGGCACCCTCACTCTCGCCTCGGTAGTCCCCGCGCAGGGGCGTGCCCTTGTGCGATGGCTATTGGGCTCCCTTATTCGTTGTATTGGCTCAGTGACCTGTCGGTTCGTACCAACGTAGCAGAGGCTCGAAACCAAGTATGCACCTCAATGGCAAATGATTGAGCCGATCTCAAACGAAATCGGACACGCCAAAGTCGCGGCTTGCGGCGAATAATATTCTTTACGAATGTTATGCGCACTCGGCGGAATGATCCGCTTGGATTGCGTTAACGAGGAAAGATCAGAGACAGCAGGTAGCCTCAGCCCAGGCTGACGGCGCAAATCCTGCCGAGACCTGTCCTTGCAGCGGTCACCGTCGGCATTGCTGGCGAGGACCAAAGCAGTCCGATGAGTCGTTGTGCCTTTCGTCCCCCCTCGGGCAGCCGCCTGCCGGTGGTCGGGAGCACGCGGCCGCCGGAACAGCGTCTCTACTGTCCGGCGTGGCGCGGTCCCAACCCTGAGAGAAAAGAGGTGGTATGCTTGCCCAACAAAGCCAAACTTGATGCTGTCGCGCGCATCAAGGAAACGATAGGCCGATCCAAATCCATCGTGGTGACCGATTACCGGGGAATCACTGTTGGCGAGATGACGATTTTGCGCAACCGGCTGCGCGCCGAGGGCGTCGAGTACAAGGTTGTTAAGAACCGTCTGGCTAAAATTGCGCTCCGCGAATCGGGTTTGAACACCCTGGACGAGTTTCTTACCGGCACCAAAGCCATCGCGTTCGGCACGAAAGACCCGGTCGCACCCGCCAAAGTGCTCGTAGCGTATGCCAAAGAAAACGAGAAACTGAAGGTGGTAGGCGGCCTGATGGACAATCGGATCCTCACCGCCAGTGCCATCAACGAACTCTCGCAGATGCCCAGTCGTGAGGTGCTGCTGTCACGCCTGCTCGGAAGTCTCTCGAGTCCGGTTCAGAAACTGGCTTACGGCCTGAATCAGACTGTTGCCAAACTGGCCTACGCCCTTGATGCGGTGGCCAGAAAAAAGGCGGAACAAGGCGCCTAAGCGCCTCTCCGCTTCCCACGATCCACATCGACACCATAAAATGCATGTAAACTTTACGAAAGGCTATTCGAAATGGCAGAAACGATAACCATTGACCAGATCATCGAGCGCATTGACGCGATGACGATTCTCGAAGTGAATGAACTTGTGAAGAAAATCGAAGAGCGCTACGGCGTGAGCGCGGCCCCGGTGGCCGTTGCCGCCGGCCCCGCGGCCGCCGCCGGTGCTGCAGCCGCGCCGGTCGAGGAGAAAACGGAGTTCAATGTCATCCTCAAAGAGTATCCGGCCGATAAAAAGATCGCAATCATCAAGGAAGTCCGTGCGATCACCGGGTTGGGCCTCAAGGAGGCGAAGGACCTTGTCGAGGCGGTGCCTAAGGAAGTGGCCAAGGATGTCAACAAGGACGACGCGGCAAAGTTCAAAAAGCAGTTGGAGGACGCAGGGGCGAAAGTGGAAATCCAGTAACCCCCCGTCACTGTTTCCGGCTTATAGGGCGGGCAGACGACTCCATGCGGGCGTTTGCCCGCCAATTTCTTATATTGCTGGCATGCTTCGGTTCAGACTCCGAACAGATCATCCAGCAGCGCCTGCACGCTCGGATAACGGTCGGCCGGACTTTTCTGAGTGCAGCGGGCAAACACTTCGTCAATTTTCGGCGGCAAGGTGGCTCTCAGCGTCGAGGGCCGCGGGAACGGCGCATGAACCTGCATCCGGGCGATTTCAACAGGATCCGTGATCTTTTTCACATCGAACGGCGTTCGTCCAGTCAAAAGAAAGTACAGAGTCATTCCCAACGAATAGATATCTGTTCGGCAGTCAACTTCCGTTCCCATGATTTGCTCGGGAGCCATGTATTGCGGCGTACCGACCAGAGTTGGCTGGGAGTCGTCTTTGAGGCCGGCATTTGCGGCGGCCTCAGACAAAATGCGGGCCAGCCCGAAATCCACCACCTTCACTCCGCCTGACTGTCGCAAGATGACATTGCCCGGTTTGATGTCGAGATGCAGGACCGACTGGGAATGCGCGTACATGAGAGCCTCGCACAATTGCCGGATGACGGAACGCACATCCTCCAACGACATGGGGCCCTTGCGGCGGACAACCTGCTTGAGATTTTCGCCTGCGACAAACTCCATGGCGATATAATAAAGGTTGTCCATGTGGCCGCAGTCAAAGATCGTGACAATGTTCGGATGCGACAGTCGCGCCACAAGGCGGGCCTCGCGCAGGAAGGCCTCTTCGACATGTTGCGCGCCCATGCGGGGCATGGGAAAGGTTTTCAGGGCCACTTCGCGCTGCAAATGCTCGTCAAACGCTTTGTATACAATGGCCATGCCGCCGCGCCCGAGTTCATTTTGGATTGTGTAGCGCCCGCCGGCGCCGAACCGTGTGTCAGGGGCCTGCGTAATGCTCTCGCGAGTTACCGGCCGGAATCCAAAACCGGAGGACTCCGTCATGGGAACGGTTTGTGGCGGAGTCAGTGCGCGTGTGGCCAGGCGCGAGGTCGGTCGCGTGGGCGTCTCGGGTGACGGCTCCTCGCTTCGGTGTTTGGTATTCTCAAGATTGCGCAACCGAAATTCGGCGTCCTCATATTTGATATCGATCGTCAGTACCTGCCTGTACGCCCAGATCGCCGCATCAATGTCCGAGTCTTCCATGAGCCTGCCATATCGGTAGAACACCGGCAAATACTCGCTGACTGGAGGAAGAGTGTGCACCGCCTTGCTGAAAAGGTCTCGCGCAGCGCCAACTCGGCCGTGGTCGTAAAATGCGACGGCAAGAAAACCCATGGCGGCTGCCGAATCCGGGGAAGTCATGGGAACACGCTGAAGATATTCGATCGCTCTTGCCGTGTCGCCTTGCTTGAGGGCCAGGGACCCCGCTTTGAAAAAATTGCCCGCCGAGGCCCAGGCGCCGACAGCCTGCGTCAGATCTCCTGCGGCCTCATAACACTCCGCAGCACTGCGCCAATCGTGGGCCGACGCATAAGCGGCAGCCGCGGCTTTGAATTCGCGCGCTGTCGAATACATTTCCGCAGCCATGAGGGGTCGCTGCAGTTTCTCGTAGGCCCGGGCAGCAGATAAATAATCTTTGGCCCGTTTGTAACAGTCCACGGCCTGATTGTACTTCTCGGCTTCCTCGTAGAACCGTCCAGCCTCGATAAAATCGCCGCGATGCAAGGCTACCCGGGCTTGAAAATCTGCCACCATGCGGGTGTCGCCGATTTTTGCAAATGCGACACGAGCCTTCTCAGGCTGTTCGGCCTTCAGGTAGGCTTCCCCGGCGCGAGCCCAATCCCCCGCCTGCTCGTACGCTTCCGCCGCCATAATCAGTTGACCCGAGAGTTCCAGCACTTGGGCTGCTCGCGCTTGCTGACCTGAGCGAACGAGGAGCGTTGCAGCACGAGCAAGAATTTCCGCGGCGTGATTGTCGCTAGTGGCTAGCGTCTCAAGGTCGGCACGATCCAGCACACCGAGCAGTTTTCCCACATTGCCAGCCTGTTCGTAGACCCGGATTGCGTCGAGATCGCGGTGCACCCGTTCCCACATTTCGCCCGCCTTGACGAAGGCAAAAGCGCGCTCGTACATAGCGGCAGCCTTCAAATAACTGTTGTCTTCAACGGCCTTTTCCGCGGCGAGCCGGAAATTGTTAATAGCCCTCTCTCGCAACCCCTCCTTTTCCGACAGGTTGCCGGCATCCTCGTATTTGCCGTCTTGCTCAAGCAATTCGATGGCCTGCTGGGGCAAGCCGGCCCTCTCGAATGCGGCGGCGCCACGCGTGAGAACTCCTGCCTTGGCAAAACAATCCCCCGCCTCAGCCCACATGTCGAGAGCCTCGTAGGCCTCTGCCGCTCCAAGGTAGTCGCCTTTGCGGTGCAAACGACGAGCAGATTTGAGGAGGTTTTTTTGGTAATTCGCGCCCTCGTAATTGACCGACTGACCACCGGTCAGCCGCAGCCAGACCGCCATAATGGTGTTCGCAATGGCCTCCTGCACATACACGAGCACCACCAGCGCCAAAAGTCCGCCGACAAACAACCCCACCTGGTGGAACATTCCGAGTGCGGACTCAGCGATTCGAGGCAGGTCGTTCATCAAGAACGAACGCTGCTCGTAAGCGACCATAGCCACGACCCCCCAAAATGCGAGACTGTACAGGGCGCGCGGCAATCCCGATTGTATGCCTGACCTCTGAGCCGATGTCATCTTAATCGCCCTCAATACTGCCGTGCAACCCCGGCTCGTCAATACGCAAGGTGTCACCGGCCTGCCCTGGCGATGAATGCCGATAGCAAGCCGGTCGCGGGTAAAGTTCATAGGCTTATGCGGAATCCTCTTGCGAACGCCGCGCGGGTGTAGTGCAAGGATGGTGGTTGGAGCAGTTTTGACTGCTGACTTGTGCTGGATACCACACCGCGTTGAGGTTACGGCTGATGAGCCACGCTCCTGCTGATGTAGAAGAATTCCTTGGCTTGGCCTGTCAAGCAGTTGACCGGCAGGACTACGCACGCGCCATCGCTTATGTCCGGCGGGCATACGAACTTGCTCCGATGCGCCAGGACATTAAGGAGATGCTTGCGTCGCTGCTCGTCATCAGTTCCGAAACCACTGATGAACGGGTGACCTACCGCGAGGGCCGAAACGCCGCCTCTGTCGGTGCCGATGAAGACCTTGACGATCCGGCCTGCAAAGAGCCGGCCTCATTGGGACAAACCTCGTCGTTCGGGGTCGCCGAGTTTATACGGACGGGTTCCCACTCGCGATCTGCAACTGTTTTTCCAGATCACGATGACGATTTGGATCCCATTGGCGCGTCAAACGAGGAATCGAATGACTTTGCAGCCCAAGTAGCCTTGCGAATTCGGGAGGGGCGCTCGCTGACCGATGCCGGGCAACGGTGCGACACACCGGGCAAAACGCCGGCAGCGCGACCGGTGGCGCGGGTATTCCCATCGTCCGCCCAAGATCAAACGACCCCGGTCGTCGAGGGCCGTACTCCTGCTCCGGAATCTCGCGTGCAGAATCCCGCTGAAGCGCCCCTCGCGCCGCGCAAACAGACCCGCAAACCCCCAGCCGCAACCGAGGGCCTTGACCTGGACACAGGCGCCAAAGTCCGACATGTCGGACCGCGATTGCCCGGCCGGTATTTTGCCTCGATATTTGTGTATAGTTTTATTGCGTTGTTTGTGGCCGCGGCGGGGGCAGTCAGTCATTTCCGACTGATCCGCGGGCATGCGGCTGACCGCGTATCCGCTCAGGGGTCCGCCCAAGCCGCCCCAAACGACGGTCAGCCACGCAGGTCATCGAAGGGCACGGAGCAGGAGATTTTGCGGTTGGCTGAGGACTACCTGCGCTCCAAACGGTTTGACGACGCAATCACGCTTCTGGCCCCGTCCGGCAATCTGGGCATTGAGGCGACTCTCAGTCCTCCGGCCCGGCAAACACTTGCCCGGGCATACGAAGGCAAGGCCACAGAGTTGCTGCAGAAAAACCTCGTGGAAGCCTCCGTACCGTATTATCGCAAAGCGGCTGAGTTGAACCCCGAGAGTGCAAATGCGAAACTTCTTTTGGGCAATGCGCTCTATTTCTGCGGTCTGGCTTACGACCGCAACAGTAAGGAGGCCAAGCGGTTCTTTGCTGATTCGCTGCAAGCCGTGAATGAAAGCCTTGAACTCGACCGTGGGAACCTGCAGGCCTATGAACGGCTTGCTTCAGTGTACGAGGCCTTACAGCAGAACGCTCAGGCTCGCGCCGCTCTGGATAAAATTGTCCAGATTGCGCCTGCCAGTCCGGCTGCTTCCCGGGCCCAGGATCAGATTCGGGCACTGAGCATGAGCAAATAACTGTCTCAGGGAGGCTTCTCCCATCGCTACCATTGTGCAGCGCCGATCTCCGTTCCCCGTGCCGGGATCGGTTCTTATTGTCCCGTCGCTCTTGAGTGCCGACTTTTCGCAACTCGCCACCGAGTTGCGGCGGGTGGAGCGCGCCGGATGCACATGGATTCACTTGGATATCATGGACAACCATTTCGTGCCGAATCTGACATTCGGCCCGCCCGTGGTTGCGAGTTTGCGCAAAGTTACGAACAAATTGTTTTTCGACACCCACTTAATGGTGACAGATCCCGGTTCACTGATCGAACCCTTCGCTCAGGCTGGCGCTCAATTGCTGACGGTTCATGCCGAGGCCGCGCGAAAGCAATTGCCAGACTTGCTCAAATCCATTCGCGCCCATGGCATGAAAGCGGGTGTCTCCATCAAACCCGCGACACCGGTCTCCGCAATCGAGGAAATCCTGCCGCAGACCGACCTTGTGCTCGTGATGACGGTGGAACCCGGTTTTGGGGGGCAGACGCTCATGCCGGCGTGCCTTAATAAAATCCGGACGCTCAAGAAACTCCGCTCCGTAAAGAGAGGCCGTTTTCTTATCGAAGTGGATGGCGGGATTAATGTGTCCACGATCGAATTGGCTGTCGCGGCGGGGGCGGAACTGCTTGTTGCGGGTTCTGCCGTCTTTTCCGGCGGCTCGGTCAGCCGGAATGTTGCCGCCTTGCGACAGGCGGCCGGGGTTTAAATGTTTGTTGCAGCGTCGAATGGCTTGACGCGGTCAGTTGCGCTCCGTAGCGTCCCTTGGCACGGATTAAGATTGCATCACAAGGTCTGCACGGATGGTTCGATTCATCGTTCGACAGTGGCGGTGGACGGTTAAACTTTTGCCGATAGTGCTCGTGGCTAGCGGCGCTGCCGGCGTTCTTGTTGGATGCTCCACGCTGGCTAATGTGACGAAAAAGGATGCTCCGCCGGCGCCCACCGAACTGGTCATTCCGGATTTTCCGACGGCGCGCGAGCAGTATAGTTATGCTGCGTCGTTCCAGCGCGCGCAGGTGCTCTCGACCGACCGCAAAAAGCGTGATGCCCAACTGGAAAGGATCGCGTCTGTTCACGCCCGGGTTGTGCAACTATTCCCCGATGACAGGGTGTTTACTCCCCTTTCGGAACTTGCCATCGCGGATTGCCGTGCGTCTCAGGACAGGCAACAGGAGGCCATTGCCGCATTCCAACGAGTTGTCCAGCGGCATCCGGAGAACGACTACATTCAGGCGCGCGGTCTCTACTCGATAGCCCGCTCCATGGATCGTCTCGGTCAGTACGAGCAAGCCAAGGGCATCTACCGTCAGGTCATGGAGCGGTACGCGAATTCGGAGAAAGAAATTGTCCGCATTATTGGGAAGAAGGCGCAGGCCAATTATCTACAGGTGCGCGAGCAGCCCGTGAACGCGCGCCGAAACCGCCGCGGGTAACGGCAAGCCTTCACCGGTTCAATAAATTAGATCCTCGTCTCCGGAGTCGAGCATGAGCAATTCCGCCGCCAGTTCGGCACTGAGTTGCTCGAGTCGCTCGAAAGCCTTTTCGATGTCAGCCAGCACGCCTGCGGCGACGGCTAAATCAAACTTAAAAATGGCCTCCTTGATCGCAAGGGCGACCGTGGGATCCAAAGGTTTGTCCTCTTTGTTCAAAAGTTGTTGCAGGCGCGCTGACATGACCGCACCGGACTCGCGCAGTTGGATTTTTCGCAGGAACGCCTGGTCCTCAGCAGCCGCCTCCTCCGCAACAGCCAGAATCTGCTTTGTCGCCTCGCCACTGAGTTGTCCGATAGATTCGATCACGATGGATTTTGAGGTCCCACTCGTGACATCGGTGGCGGAAACCTGAAGAATGCCATTTGCATCAATCTGAAAGCACACATTGATCTCCGGGATTTCCTTGGGCGCCGGAGAAATCCCGGTCAGTTGAAACACGCCGAGAAGATGGTTTTCGGCGGCGATTTTACGCTCTCCCTGTAAGACCTTGATTTTCACCGTCGTCTGGTTGTCGCGCACAGTGGTAAAGGTTTTGTTAACCGTGGTGGGGATGGAACTGTTCCGCGGAATCAGGACGCTGAACAAGCCGCCGCTCAATTCGATCCCCAGAGAAAGGGGCGTGACATCGAGTAACAGGACCTCGCGCAGGCCGCCGCTGAGGATGCTCGCCTGGACAGCCGCACCGGCGGCGACAGCCTCATCGGGATTCAGGCTTCGGTTGGGTTCGCACCCGAAATATCGCCGCACCGTTTCCTGTACTGCCGGAATTCGGGTTGACCCGCCGACCAGCAGCACGCTGGCTATATCTCTAATGGCCAGATGACTGTCGGCGATCGCCGCCTCGCAGCATTCGATCAAACGCGGCCACAACGGGCGCGCCAGTTGCTCCAGTTCCGACCTCATCACCGTATAGTTGAGATGCAGCGGGCCGCCATCACCTGCGGCGATAAAAGGCAGCGACAAGAGCGTTTGCTGCATGGACGACAACTCGCATTTGACCTTTTCAACCGCCTCGCGCAGGCGCTGCGCGGCTTGAACATCCGCGAGCAAATTCACGCCGGTTTCCTCTTCGAACAACCGGGCAAAATGCGCCATCAACAACTCATCAATATTGTCGCCGCCAAGGAATGTGTCGCCGCGGGTAGACCTCACCTCAAAGACATCGCGGTTCACATGCAACACCGAGACATCCAGCGTCCCGCCGCCGAAGTCGAACACCGCAAGATTTTGCTCGACGCTGCGATCCACTCCAAAGGCCAAGGCCGCAGCGGTCGGTTCGTTGATGATACGCATGACATCGAGGCCGGCGAGTTCCCCGGCCCGTTTGGTGGCCGACCGCTGGTTGTCATTGAAATAGGCGGGAACGGTGATCACCGCGCGGGTGATCTCCTCGCCAAAAAAATCCTCGGCCGTGCGCCTCATCTTGCGCAGGATGTGCGCGGAGACTTCCTCAGGGGTGACTTTGGTCCACCCCACATCTACGAGAATTGAATCGTCCGGCCCGCGGACCAGATCATAACCGATCCCCCTCAACCGTTCCGGAGTCAGTTCGGAATACCGCAGGCCCATAAACCGCTTGATGGAGCGAACCGCCTGTTTTGGGCTTGTCACGACCTGCCGCTTCGCGAGTTCCCCCACGATAATCTCGTTCGGCCCCTTGAAAAGCACGACAGACGGGGTGGTTTTCGAGCCTTCGGAATTGGGGATGACCTGAATCTGCCCATGTTCATAATAGGCTACGACAGAGTTGGTCGTGCCCAAATCTATGCCGATGATTCGATCCACTTACTTTTTACGGAACAGGCGCCCAAAAATGGACTTAGCCCGGTTTGGTCGCAAGGCCGCCAGAGCCGCTTTCGCGCGCGCGTTTTCAGGATCCCATTTGAGGATTTCCTCATAAGTAGCAATCGCCATCGAACGGCTGTTGATGGCCTCGTAGAGTTCTGCGAGGATCAAGCGGTGTTCGCTGTTATACGGGTCAATTTCGATGGCTCGTTTCGCAGCCTCGACGGCGCGGGTGAAACCGCGACGGCTCCGGAGCAAAGCCATAGCGAGATGCGAGAAATAGGTTGCCTCGGAGTCGTTGTTTTTGACGGCCACCTCAAAAAATTCCGTCGCTTTGACATAGTCTCCGGCCGCGAAACACTGTTTGCCTCCGTTGAATGCGCGGCGGGCAACGGAGGCCTTGTTTTGATCGAAACCTCCCGGGGTTTGTCCGCCAGTACCAGCCTTGGGCATCGTGCCGCTGGAACCAGGGCTCCGGGTGCGCCCGCCCGTTTCGTCGGGCTTCGGCGCCTCGGCAGGACTGATAGACGCCCCGCCAGCGTTTGCGAGACTCCGATCATACGCTGCACGCTTTTCTTTGTCTTTCAGAACATTATAGGCTGCCGACACCAAACCGAAGTGCTGCTCAAACTCGCGTTTTTTCTCCGGCGTGTCGGCCTTGTCCGGATGATACTTTTGGGCAAGGCGATGGTAAGCCATCTGAATCTCGCGGATGTCCGCGGTTTTGGGAACCCCGAGTATTTCGTAGTGGGTCTTGCTCATGGGTAGACTTTATCCGAACCCGTAACACCTGCAATTTGCAACAACCGCTGTTTTCTCGAGCACGCGCGGGACGCCTCTTCACTCTCTGGGTAGCGGGCAATGACCTCATCCATATAACCTAACGCGGCGTTCATATTGCCCCGCTGGGCCTCTGCATCCGCCATCCGGTTGAGAGCCATGACCGCCTGCTCGGGAGAAAGAACTCCGCTGGAGAGAATGCGGCCTCGCTCTGCCAGAAATTGGTCCACCATACCCCGACGCAGATACTCCTCGCTGAGTTGCAGCGATGCTTCGGCATCGTGCGGCCTTTCGCGGACCAACTGTTCAAGCACCTTCAATTTATCCTCCAAAAGCCCCACCCCTCTTGCAACTGTCGTGGCCGTCCGCTCGTTTGGTTTACGCGCGGCCGCGCCGTCCTTAAAGCCTAGCAGACCATCCACAACCGAAACTGCCACAAATCGCGTTATGATAGCCCCGATAACCATAACTCCAAAAAGAATTGCCAGGCTGATTGCAATGGACCACGGGTCGTTGATGCTGAGAAACCCAACCGCATACAGATAACTGAGGATTACTCCGACTATTAGCAGTTCAACCAGCATCGCAGGTTCCTCGTAATCTCGCTCGCATCCCTCCACCCTAACAGTTCAATTGAGGGCACGCTTCGTAACACTATACTGAGCCACCAGCCCTTGTGGTGGCATTCCGGACTCGTGCGCGGGCAGGCACACCCGCACAATCGTCTGCAGTCTATCCCGCCAGCAGTGTTAGTGTCAACACCAGTATCTGAGCCGACACTACACGCAGGAGCATGGTCAGCGGGTAGACCGTGGCATACGAAACCGACGGTGCATCGGAGGTAGCCAGCGAGTTTGCGAACGCAAGCGCTGGCGGATCCGTCATGCTGCCTGCGAGCAGGCCACACAGCGACATGTAATTGAGTTTCATGAAAGCCCGCGCCACGAATCCCACAATTAAGATTGGCAGCAGCGTGATCAGGGCGGCACACCCCATCCAGTACAAACCGTCTCCATGCAGCAGCGTGTTAACAAAGTGCTCGCCCGATTTCAGCCCCACGCACGCGAGGAACAGGACGATGCCAACCTCCCGAAGCACATGATTGGCGCTCACCGGCAGATACCAGACGAGCGAGCCAACATTAGAGACCCGGCTCAAAATGATGGCCACCAGAAGCGGCCCTCCCGCAAGGCCAAGACGCACGGGTGCTGGTAGACCGGGAAAAGTGAAGGGAATGCTCCCGACCAAGATGCCCAAGGCGATTCCCACCATGATCGGAATCACCTGGGGGTTGTTTAGCCGTTGCATAGAATTGCCCAGTGCGTCCGCCACACGGTCCAGGGACTTTTGCTCGCCCACGGCGACCACTCGGTCACCAAACTGAAGGCGGAAATCCTGATCTGGCGTGAATTCGATTTCTGCACGGATGACGCGGGTGATGGTGACATCGTAGGTTTCGAGAAAATCCAAGTCACAAATGCGCTTTCCCAGCGCTGCTGGTTTCGTCACCAAAATTCTGGAAGCCGAAATGCGGCTCGGCTGGGCCTTCACATCCACATCGCTGATGCGACCAAGGATAAGCCTCAATTCCTCAAGTGCTTTCGGCGAGCCAACGGCGAGCACGATGTCGCCTGTCCGCAAGATCGTATCAGGTTGGGCCACCTCGACCGTGTTTCCCCGAAGGACCCGCGAGATGACGACCCCCGACTCGCCAAAGCCCGGGATCCGCGAGATCTCCAAGCCATCCATGTTCGGATTTAAGATCTCGATATTCATTGTGGCCGGCCGGGGTGTCGCACTGGCCTGTAGTTGCTGAAATTGTGCGGCCTCTTGCGCCGGCCGGATCCGAAAGATCCACCGGAGGATGAGCATGGCGAGGATGATGCCCAAAATGCCGAATGGGTAGGCCACGGCATAACCTAAACCCGGCTGGGCCGTCGCCTCGGGGCTCATGTTGGGCAGGTCACGCAAGGCTTGTTGGGCTGCCGCCAAGGCCGGTGTGTTTGTCGTGGCACCCGAAAACAAACCGACGGCAACCGGTGCCGGAATGCCGCCGACCTTCCAAATCGCAATGGTCAGGACGACGCCAAGCGCCACAATCGAGCCGGCCATCAAATTGAGGGGCAAACCTTGGCGCCGCAACGAGGCCAGGAAACTGGGGCCAACCTGCAAACCGATCGTGTAAACGAAAAGGATGAGCCCAAACTCGCGCGCGAATTCAAGCACATGCTGGTCTATGGTTATTCTGAAATGCCCGAACAAAATCCCGGAAAAAAGCACTCCGCCAATTCCGAGGCTTACCCCGAAGACGCGGATGCCTCCCAAGGCGAGTCCGAGAGCGGCAACAACACTGAGAACAAGGACCGAATGGGCAGCAGAGGTCCCCTGTGCAAGGTCAACCAGCCATTCCATAAGTGATAAAAGGTCTCCAGATACAACCAGAGGAGTGGTGGTGCCGAAGGTGGGAGTCGAACCCACACGTGGTCGCCCACGGAGGATTTTGAGTCCTCTGCGTCTGCCATTCCGCCACTTCGGCCCGGCGTTACAAGTGCTGCGCTTGAATAAACCAAAGCCTCAACTCTTTATTTCGCAGCGTCCCATGACCCCGCATTGCCTTACAATCGCAGGCAGCGATCCCGGCGGCGGCGCCGGTATTCAAGGAGATCTGAAGACCTTCACCCGCCTTGAGGCCTATGGCATGGCGGTCGTCACCGCTCTCACGGCACAAAACACGCATGAGGTACGGGGAGTGCATGCCGTGCCGAGCGATTTCGTTCGTTTACAGTTGCGGACCGTATTGGATGACATCCGCTGCGATGCGGCTAAAACTGGCATGTTGGCGAACGCGGCCATCATTCGGGCGATCGCCGAAGAACTTTCGACAGGTGAAAAAATTCCGTTGGTTGTGGATCCCGTCATGGTCTCGACGAGTGGCGCTCGCCTGCTCGAAGAGGATGCCGTGCAAGCCATGCGCGAATGCCTGATGCCGCTCGCCACGATCGCCACTCCAAATATGCCTGAAGCGGGTGTTCTGAGTGGCATGGTCATTCGCGATGTCGAGGACGCAATTCAGGCGGCAAAAGCCATTCATGCCCTCGGTGCGCGAGTGGTCGTCGTCAAAGGTGGCGATGTCGAGTTTGAGCCGGGCACGGTTTGCGATGTCGTCTTCGACGGAGAGCAAGTCACGGTTCTTCGGGCGCCCCGGATTTCGTCGGGCAACACCCACGGCAGCGGGTGTGCGCTTGCAGCGGCCCTTGCCGTAGGCCTCGCCCGTGGTTTGACGCCTTTTCAGGCAATTGACTTAGCGCGCCGTTTCGTCCGGTCGGCCATCGAAGCATCTGAGCGCGTTGGTCGCGGGCCGGGCCCTGTCAATCACTTGCGTGCGGAAGCCTGAAGGCGCACTCAACTTGTTGCAGTATCGAGTGCTCGACACTTTACTTCTTTTCAATAACCTGCTGCATCATCAGATAAGTTGAAGGCCCGCCGTCCAAGTCGTGCATTCGCATGGTGATACGCAAGGGCCCTGCAAATAGCCGAGGATCAGCCACCTGGGCCATGGGGATGGCCACTTCAAAGCCCACGCGGGCCGGTTCCTCCTTGTCCGTCGTCTCTTCCGGAGCCGTTGCATCAAATAATTCGATAGAGGCTGTTGGCATTGGGCCGGTTTTGGCCCCGATTGGGTTCTGAAGAAGATCCACAGTAGGATTCACAGCGCGGGAACTGAAATTGAGCGCGAGACGCACCTTGTTGGTCGAAGAGGTGGGGTCGTCGAACGAGAATTCCAGCCCATCGGCTCCATAGGTCATACGCCACCAGTCAGGCATGGACGGCCGGGTCATGGTCTGTTGGAACGGCAGATCATCAACGAATTCCCCGCGAATGACGATGGATTCAGCCGAGAATCCCACCTCGCAGCGTGCGGAGGCATCTTGAGGGCCTCGCCAATTGTGGCTGTTCTGCACGACTTGAGACATTTGATCCAGCCGCAACGGATACATCGCAGAGACCTGCGCCTCAGCGTCCGCGTAGTTGATGCGCGATGCTCGAACCGTCGAAGTCGAGGGCGTGTCCGCCGGAGTCTCGCGGGGACCGCCGCTTGGTGTGGCTTCATCGGCGCGGGGGGAAAGGCCCAGCGCGCAGGCACAGAGCACCAGCATGGCCACCGTGCGGAGTGCCGATATCCTCATGGAATCCCGCTATCTGCGAGAACGGCGCCCGCGCGGGGCGGGATCAGAGTCAACGGGATCTGGGACAATATTCGCACCGGGGATCCTCTCGACTGTACTGAGGAGGCCCCGAGCCGAGCGACGGATCGTCTCCGAAACCTTCGGCGGTTTTTCCATGTCCTTCTGCGTGATAGCCTTGTCGAAGCCGCTCACGCCTTTGGGGTTTCGGTGAATGCGAATGAGAACGAAGCGGTCGGGCAACGACAAGAGACGGCGAATGAGAGACTGGTTGATCCTTTCGACGCGCGTTCCCTCGTCAGTCTGAATGACCCTGTAGGTGCGCGGCGCCGAATGGGCAGCAAGTGACAGAGCGACAACCGCCCCAGTCATGCATCCGATAATGGCTTTCCGGCGTACCATGCTGCGGAGTTTCGCCAATCGCGCGAGTCCGAATCAACCGATTTCTGCGGTGTTTCCCCAAGGCTTTGGCATTGCCCTTTCGGCTCGTGCGTGTTCAGTCCGCAGCCGTGATCCGGGAAAAACTGTATCGCGATCCGGTTCATGACCTGATTGCGTTAGATAAAGAGTCGCGCGAGGACGCGACGCTGATGGCGTTGATTGACACGCCCGAGATGCAGCGTTTGCGCCGCATCCGCCAACTGGGCCTCGCGTTCATGGCATTTCAGGGAGCCGAGCATTCGCGTTTCGCCCATGCCCTCGGCGTTCTCCACATTGCCACACGCATTTTGACCCAGTTGGGCAAGCACCAACGAATTTCATCGCGCGTCGCTTTCGCGACCCGCTGCGCTGCCGTTTTGCACGACATCGGCCACGGGCCTTATTCGCATGTTTTTGAGACCTTCCTCGGCATTCACCACGAATCGTGGACTCAGCGAATCATCTGCTCGCCAAGAACCGGGGTTAACCGGGTACTGCGGACTTACCACCCCGCTCTGCCCAGAGAGGTTGCTGCGATTCTTGCCGGTCAGTGTCGCCCGCTGTTTTTGTCGCAGATTATTGCGTCACAGTTGGACGCGGACCGGCTCGACTATCTCCTGCGCGATAGCATCCAAACAGGAGTCAAGTATGGTATTTACGACCTGGACCGCCTGATTTACCTGCTTCGGGTGGATCCGGCCGGCGAGAATATCGTGGTGGCCTCGGGCGGAGTTTTGCCGGTGGAGAAGTATTTGCAGGCCCGCTACCACATGTACGAACAGGTCTATTTTCACAAGACGGTGCGTGCGGCGGAAATGATGTTCCGCTTGTTGTTGAAGCGGTTCGCCGATTTAACCCGCCGGCGCGTCGCCACTGCTGGCGCCCCGGACGATCCGCTCGTACGACTGATCCGCGATCCGGCCGGGGTCTCACTCACGGATTATTTGGACACGGACGACAGCACCATTCAGCATGCCCTCACACGCTGGCGCCGGGGTGACGATCCGGTGCTGGCCGACCTTTCCGGCCGTTTGCTCGATCGCCAACTGTTCAAGACCTTGGATGTGTCCCGCGTGAAAGGAGTCACGACGCGGCTCAGGCAGGCGCGGGAGATCATTGCTGGTGCTGGTTTGGATCCGCAATACTACATAGCGTTGGACACCAGTTCCAGCGTACCGTACCGGCCGTACGACCCCAAACAGCCAGAGATTCGCAATCACATCCTTGTGGAAACTCCCGGGCAGCGGAAACCGTACCGCGACATTCACGATTTGTCTCCCGTCGTGCAAGGACTGGCCCGTGCGACAGCCGGGCGCCGTCGCGTCGTTTTTCCCGAGAGTCACGGCGGACTCGATCTTCGGGCGGCAATCGAGCGAGTGTTTTTGGCGTAAACCGAGTCTTCCAGACACTCGTTTCACATGGGTTGCGTCACTTGGATCCACAAAAACAGTGTTTTTTTGCCCATCTGCGTCGGCACGACACAATGGGCGATCCAGAATACCCGTTTTGAAGGGCGGCAAGGTCTGTAAGCCAAAGACTCTCAAACATCTATCATTTCGTCCTGGCTGGGCATACGGTATGCAAGGCAGAGGGCAGAAAAATCAAAGGCCCCTCAAGGCCGGAAGGAGGCGTGAACATGACAACGAGATCACTTACCCGTCGGTGGGACCCGTGGAGCGACTTGTGGGCGCTGCAGGACGAGGTCAACCGCCTTTTCGAGACGCTTCCTGCTCGCGGCATCCGCCAGGGACTGCTTGGCACGAGTTACCTTCCACCCGTGGATGTTCTGAAGGATAAGGATGCCATCACGGTGAAGGTGGACCTGCCGGGCATGAAGAAAGAGGATCTCGAGATTACGGTCCTCAATGACAACCTGTGCGTGCGCGGCACGAAGAAACTCGACACCGAGGTGGATGAACGCAACATTCACACTCGGGAGCGGTTCTTCGGCTCCTTCGAGCGGGTCATCGGATTGCCGGACCCGATAGATCCGGAGCGCATTACTGCGCGATTTGTGGATGGTGTGCTGACGGTGGTCTGCCCGCTGCGTGAGAGCGCGAAGCCGCGGCAGATTGCCGTGGAAGTGAAGTAACGCCGCATCTGGTCACCAGCAACCTTAGGAAAGGAGAGGCTGCCATGAGCAATGTCCAAAAGCGTGAAGACACGGCGCCGGCCGCGGCCGATGCTTATCAGGCCCAACCTGAGCGCTGGCTGAGCCCCCGGGCACTCATATATGCCAACAATGATGAGGTCGTGCTGGAACTCGAGATGCCCGGCGTGCAACGCGATAAGATTGAGGTCACGGTCGAGCGCGATGAATTGACAGTCACCGGATGGCGTCAGGCCGAGAATTACGAGAATGTGCAAGTGCTCCATCAGGAGCGCGCGCCGTTCCACTACAAGCGGGCCTTCGTGCTCAGTGAGAGTGTGCGCGCAGACAAAATCTCGGCCAATTACGACAACGGAGTGCTTCGGCTCACCATTCCTAAGGCGGAGGACTCCAAACCGCGTCGGATCGCCATTCAGTGAGTCATCCGAATCTTTTCTCTGCCACATGATTGGGGCCGGGCTGCGTGCCCGGCCCAGTTTTTATGTGTACTCGCGGAATCCGAAGCACTTGTACAAGTGCAAGGCCGCTGGCCGCTGAGCCGAGGTTGTCAGATACGCACGGCTGTGCCCCAGTGCGCGCAGTCGGCGAAGTGCGGCAGCAAGCAACGGCTTTGATAATCCCCTACCTTGATACTCGGGGATCACGGCGACCCAGTGGATTCTGCCCCACGATTTCCATTGGTCTTCTTCGCCGTACCAAGCCGCAATCGTCCCGACCGGCTGCCCGTTGAAGTCATCGACGAGATAAAGAATCCTCTGTGACCACGCTGTGGGATCGCGGCCAAACTGGTCTGGAAAAAGTTGCGACGTGATGACATTGATCTGATCGGACAACTGTTGAATTTGGACCCACTGCATGTCGTCGCCCGGCCCGTGGAATCGCAGGGAAAATCCGCCGGCGAGATTCACGGGCGGCAAGTCGTCGAGATTGTGGCGAACCATGATGATTTCAGAGTTCATGGTGCCCTTCACTCATCGAAAAAAGCGCAGGTTGGAGCGGGAGACGGGGCTCGAACCCGCGACCACAAGCTTGGAAGGCTAGTGCTCTACCAACTGAGCTACTCCCGCAATGAATCCAAACAACCGATACAGAAAGGGCGATGCGGCGATTCAGGAACCCTAAGGTGAAACCCTGCGCCTTATCATCCATTTCGCGCCAGCAGTCGCTCGGCAAGTCGCAACGCATCCGGGTTTGCCGCCTTCCCAGTAATCATTTCGGCGATCGCTGCCGCGCGATCCTCACCGCTCAGCGTTTCGAGATGAACACGCGTTCGCCCGCCAGTGACAGATTTTGAAACCCGGAGATGCTGGTCTCCGCAAGCCGCAATCTGCGGCAGATGCGTGATGCAAATGACCTGATGCGACGCGGCAAGGCGCTTCAATTTTTCCCCGACACGGGTGGCTGCTTCGCCGCTAATGCCGATGTCAATTTCGTCAAAGATTAGCGTGGGGATAGAATCACGCCCGGCAAGAACTGATTTCACGGCCAACATGATTCGAGCAATCTCGCCTCCCGAGGCTACCCGGCGCAAAGGGCGAGATTCCTCGCCGGGATTCAAAGCCACGAGAAATTCGACGGTATCGGCCCCGTCCGCGGCGATAGCCTCGGCTTTGGCAATCACATCGGCCTGATCATCATCTGGCGCCGCCGGCAGCAGCGCAACCTGAAACGAGGCCTTGGGCAACTCCAGCGGGCGCATCTCGCTCTCGATCCGTTGCTGAAAAGCCTTCGCCGCCCGGAGGCGTACGGTGCGAAGCGCGGCCGCGGCGCTTAACAAGGCTTCCGCGGCGGCTTGGGCAGTGGCTGTGGCGGTGGCTAACGCTTCATCGCGATGAACACACTGGTCGAGTTCGGCAGCCAGTCTTTCTCGCGTTGCCAACATCTCCGCAATGGTGCCACCATATTTCTTTTTGAGACCTCGGATCAGTTCGAGGCGCTCCTCTACAAGCGAAAGCCGGGCAGGATCAGTGTTAACTCCAGCCATGTACTCCCGGATCCGGGCGGCAAGGTCTTCGACGCCAAATCGGAGTTCCTCAGCCTGTTTGGCGAGCGCTTGCTGACTGTTGTCCAGCGCGGCCACCTCAGCCAGCCCCTTGGCTGCTGCGCCGAGCAGGGCCGCAGCCGGCGATTCGGTTTGCTCCCCTTCGTAGAGCATGTCGGCTGCGCTCGCACAGGCTGCCAGGAGGCGTTCGGCATTCACCAAGCGACGCCGCTCGTTTTCAAGCGCTTCGTCCTCCCCCGGGCTGAGCCTAGCCCGATCGAGTTCCTCCACCTGAAACATTAAAAAGGCCTTGCGCCGCTCCATGTCGGCCTCGTCAGCCTGAAGGGCCCGCATCTTGGCCAAAGCCGCGCGAAACTCGGCATGAGCGCTGGCGCACGCAGAGAGTTCGGTCGCGTGTCCGCCGAAATCATCCAGCAGACGCAACTGTACCCCCGGCACAAAAAGCGTTGTATGCTCGTTTTGGGCGTGGATGGCCACGAGTTGCTCGCCCAGTTCCCGCATCTGGGCAACAGTCACCGAGCGGCCGTTGATGAAGCCGCGCGAAACGCCGCTCGCGGAGGCTTCGCGCCGAAAAAGAATTCTTTCGGGTTCATCTTCATCCGTCAGCCCGGCTTCGTCCAACCAGTGGCGCACGGCTGCGGCGGTTTCGCGGAACTCAGCCTCAACGAGCGCCCGCGCAGCCCCCGAGCGCACGACCTCCGAAGAGGCGCGCTCGCCGAGAGCCAGTTTGAGTGCGCCAAGGAGAATGGACTTTCCGGCACCCGTTTCACCGGTGATTGTTGTCAGGCCGCCAGAAAAAGAGGTCTCAAGGTCGGCAATGATGGCGTAATCCTGTATGCGCAGCCTTTCCAGCATGCAAAGCGGGCCTGTGGTGGAAATTGATTGCGTTTACAGGCCGCATGCCGGCCCGATTTACAAGTGCAAACCCCGGTCGAGGTCCCGTTGACGATGTTCCTGCTGAATTTATTGGAGAAGGCCGCCTTTATCGGGGCTTGGTCGCGTGGCTACGGTCTAACCAGTCTCGCCGCAGCCGCTGCATTGGCAGGCTGTGCCCGTCACAGCGTCGCGGAAGAGAAAGGAACCTTGGTCAGTCCTTCGTCACGCGTGATGGAGATTCTTGTATCGAATCGGACTCACGCGCCTGCACCTCTGGTGGTTCAGGTGGACGGACGCCCGGTGTTTTCCGGTTGGTTGGCTCCTCGCGAGCAACGGCGCACGGGGTTTATCGCAGGCAACGGCTCGTGGCACCGAATCGTGAGCCAAAGCGGTGCCCTCCCGCCACATCAAGCACTGGTCCGTTCGGACCGGAAAAAGTGGGTGACGATCAAAGTGGATTCGGCGCGCCGCGAAGGGGTGGGCGTCCATGTCAGCGAAAACGGCTGGTGACTCAGTTCGGCCAACTGGTATCAAGGGCCGCCGATTGCACCGCCCATCAACATTCGCAGCCCGTTGAGCGCCGAGAGGCAAGCAAAACATATTAATGCGACGCCGATGACGCGTTCCACAACGAGCACGGTGCCCGGACTAATCCGGCGGTGGAAACGCCCGGCCAATAATACGACCGTTGTCACCCAAAGGGTGCAGGCTCCGCCCACCCCTAAGGTCAGGGGCAGCGCCAGCGAACTGCTCCCTGCGAAATGCTGCGCAGCAAAAACACTGATGCCCAACCAGTAGAGAAAGGTGGTCGGACTCGACAGCGTGAGAGCCAAGCCGAGAAGATAACTGCGGAGGAGTGAAGGGCGAGGACCGATTCCCGCCGGTGCGAGCGTCTCTTCGC
Organism: Candidatus Sumerlaeaceae bacterium; assembly: GCA_026418615.1. GTDB lineage: Bacteria > Sumerlaeota > Sumerlaeia > Sumerlaeales > Sumerlaeaceae > JAOAAY01. The sequence continues at coordinate 60,670 of JAOAAY010000013.1, forward strand.
CATTGGCAGAGCCGAGCGACACATCTTGCGGGCGCAAACGCAAAACTCGCACGCCGATGAAGAGGAGCAGGGCTGTGCCCACGAACGACAACAACACTTTGCCCCAAACCGGCAAAGTCATGATGACCGCCGCCGCCCCGAGGGCAGCCAGCGTCAGGTAGGTCAAATCGGCTGTCACGGCGCCCATGCCGAACGCAAATCCGTAACGAGGTCCCCGCGTAATAGCCCGACGCACGATCTCAAGATTGATGGGGCCGGGCGCAAGAGCAGCCCCAAGCCCCACAGTCGCGCCATATAGCATCAGTTGAAACAACACGGCCCGCGATCACCTCAACTGGCAGAAAGCCGACACGGACAATGCCGTCAAAGCGGCCGGCCATGTCCGTGAGCGGTCTGATTTGCAGGAATGGCTGCAACGCAATTCAAGCATCATCAGCAGAAAGCCTTTGCATCGCAGCCGGGCCTCACTGAAGCACAAGCGCCATGATGCAAACAGAACTGACCGCCGACGCCTACTGGTTCCTTGCCGTCATGGCATTCGTCGTAGGCACCGTGTGCGGCAGTTTCTTTAATGTCTGCATTTATCGGGTTCCCGCGGGCCGATCCATCGTTACCCCGCCCTCCCATTGCTACGCCTGCGGCACTCGCATTGCCGCGTACGATAACATTCCCCTGCTCAGTTACCTGATGCTTCGGGGGCGTTGCCGCCATTGCGGCACGCGTTTCAGCGCCCGCTATTTTCTGGTCGAACTGTTATGTGGCCTTCTTTATTTGTGGGCCTATTTGCGGTTTGGTCCGTCCTTAGTCCTGCTGGGGCATTTCGCTTTCATCGGTTTGCTGGTGGTGGGGACTTTTACGGACATTGACCACTTCATCATTCCCGATGGGGTAACATTGGGCGGTCTTTGGCTGTCCATCGGACTCGCCTTTGGATTCGGCGACGCATCGTTACCCGGAAAGGAACTGCGGGCGCTGATTGAGACCCTCGACTACCTTCTGCCCGAACTGCGCGCCGTCGCCGAGCGCCTCGGATGGGCTTCTTCCGGTGTCTATGCGCTGCTCAGCGCGGCCTTTGGCTGGGTTTTGCTTTGGAGCATCGGATTCCTCGGCCGGCTGATGTTCCGCAAGGAGGCCATGGGCGGCGGTGACATCAAACTATTTGCTTTTCTTGGGGCGTATCTCGGTGCCGTCAATTGCTTGTATGTACTCATGCTCTCCACGGTTTCTGGCGCGCTCATTGGTTCCGTACTGCTCCTGACCCATAAGTTCGCCGGACGCGACGAGGTGGAGGAACTCGCCTTGGCGTTGCCGGCGGATCCACCTATGGCCGCGCCTGCGGGTAATACGGAAACCCTCGCGAGCGAGCATGGGCCGGCCGGCGAGCCGCCCCCGATCGTTCTTCGCATTGCGCGCAAGACATCAAGACAACTGCATCATTTTCCATTTGGACCCTATATTGCCGTGGCTGCCATTCTTGTTCTCATGTTTTCCGAGGAACTCATCGCCTTGACCGGGAGACTCATTTTTGTCCCCTGATAGGCTCATGGTTGGATCTATCGCTTGTCGCGTGATGGGCGTGATCTGTGCCCTGCTGCTCATGGCCGCTGCCCATACTGCCCCGGCGCAAGGTACTGGAGCCCAGCGTCGTGCGCCGGTGTCGCAGGCAGCCAAACCTGCACGCACCCCCCGGCCAGAGAATTCGGACCGAGGCCGGACCGAGCAGGCCAAGCGCCTTGCTGCTTTCGGCATTTCCTCGAAAGCCGGCGATCTCGTGGACTTTCTCCAAAACGGTTTTCCCGCGCAGACAGATTTGTCGCGATTGCCCGAGCAGCCTGCCGAGCGCAGTCAACTGGCCGTAGATGCCATGGCCGAATTAGGACGCCAACGGGCGCGCGAGGCGGTGCCGGTGCTCTCGTCCATCGCGACACTTCAGTTTCCGCCCGGCGTGACCCGTCTGATGGAAATGGATTTGGCCCGCACCGCCCCTGAGTCGCGAAATTTGTTCCGCGACCGTGCAGCGCAACTGCTGCGCTACAACGCGGTCAACGCGCTTGGCCTGATAGGCGATCCGGCAAGCATCGAGGCGGTTCGCCAGGCTTTTGCGTCCGAAATCAACACAAACGCGCGCATCCAGTTTTCCCTTGCACTCGCCTGTCTCGGCGATCCCTCGGCCATGGATTTCATTGTCAAAGTGATCCAAGAAGGGCAGCGCAAGGAGGCTGCAGCCGCCGCCAAGGTGTTCTATCTGACCACTGGTCAGGATTTTGGCCTGGGACCGTACACTGCCGCGCGGCGGCGGGCATCCCTCGCACGGCAGTATCGCGACTGGTGGCGGGCCAATCGCGGCCGCTTCCGGCCTGATCCCGCTGCAGTGCTGGCCCGGCGTATGCAACCGGACATGCCTGTGGCGTTCGAGCCTCGCACGACCCGCGACCTGCTCAAGATGGCCAGTTATTATTTTGATTTCGAGAACCGCATGCAAAGCCGCGATGCGCGGGCCCGGTTGGCCGCCGCTGGCAAGAGCATTAACCGCGACCTGGAGCGCATCGCCCAAGACGAGAACGAGGACATCAACATCAGAATGGAAGCCCTCAATTGGTATTACGAGGCCAACCGGGCCGACTCCCGAAAATTGTTGCGCAGTCTGCGCAACAGCGCCGATCCGGAGGTGGCCGACAAGGCTCAGTCGCTGCTTGAACTGATCGAGTTGCCCGGAGGTGGCAACCGTTGAATGGGGCTGAGCCCGACGGCCGCCCAAGGCCGCTGCCCAACCTGCGCGAGGCGTTCGCAGTGGGCGCTACGGCGTCGGCCGCCGCCATCATGCTTGCTGTCACAGTGGGCGTCGGGGCCATGCTCCCCCCCTCGGCAAGCGGGATGCAATGGCTCCTGCCATTTCTCGGAGCGGGCGCGGTTGCTGTGGCGGGTCTTGCCATCCTTTATCCGAAGCGTGTGTTCCCATTGTTCGTGCTCGCCTGCATGGCCATGCCCATGGTCCTCGAGCAAACCTATCTGCCACTGGGGTTCATGAAGTTATATGTTCAGGATGTTGTGTTCGCGTTCAATGTTGCGCTCATCCTCGGACGCGCCCTGATCGGTCGAACGCCAAAACGGTGGATGCCCTTCAATTGGTTTGTCCTTGGGTTCTTCGCCTTCGGCCTGTGGGGCATCGTAAACGGTCTTGTTTTCGCAAAAAACCCTTACGATGATGTTTTCGGCGATTTCCGCCGCGCCTTCTTTTACTTCATGAATTACTTTATCGCTCTCTATCTGACGGACACCTTCAACGATGCGCGCTTTCTGCGCTTCATGTTGGTGTTTGGATCCGGTGTCCTGATCGCGCGCGGCTTGTTCGACATCGCGACCGGGCGCTTTTACACACGCCGTTTCGACGACGCCGCCCATATCTTGACATGGAAAGAAGTGACATTCCTCTCCTTTGGTGTTTTTTACTCCCTTGCGCGTGTACTCTACCGCTCCCCGGAAGAAGCGGGCTGGCGCGGGCCATGGGGGTGGGCACTGCTGGCAGCGTTGGGTCTCCTTGTAACCGCAGTTGGAAATTTCCGCGCCACATGGATCGGCATGGGCGCAGGACTTCTGCTCATGTTTTTCTTCCTTCCGCGCAAAGGCAGGATTCGGTTTGTCATGCTCGGTGCCATGGCAGTTGTCCTGGCGATGCTGGCCATGGCCGCATTGTGGGACACAGAGGTGCTCACCAACCGCACTTTGGGCGAAGAAATCCTGAGCAAGGCTCGCGTCGGCGGCACCACCGATGATATCAATGTTTTGTGGAGGTTTCAATCCTACGAGGCAGCCCTGCAGGCCTGGATGGCCAAACCGCTCTTCGGCACCGGTCTCGGAACCTATCTGACTTTCCATGCACCCACTTCGACGGGTGGCTCGATGCTTGCCGAGGGACACAATGTCCACAACTCGCTACTATGGTATCTCATGGTTCTGGGTGTGTCGGGGCTTGCGGCTACGCTGCTGATGCACGGTGCCTACCTGTGGGCAGCCGTGAGGTTTTTGCGCAAGTCTGCATGGGACGAAGGCCGTGCCACGGTGTTGGCGGCGGCCTGCTTTTATGTCTCGATGATGGGGGCAACGCTGTTTCAGAATTTTCTGGAAAACGCAACCCCTGTCACTGTGTTCAGCGCCACAGTGGCCCTGACTATGCTGACGATCCGCGAAGATCTGCAGCGGGGCACGGCAAGTTCTCATGGATCCTGACCGCGCCCATGCCTTTGCGGGCATTGCGATGTGGGGCTTCCTCGCGCTCGCCGCTGCCTGCGTGTTCTTCCTCATCCCGGTTAATCCCGCTTGGGGCGCCGGTACCGCAGGGCTGTGTTTTGTGGGAGCCGCCACTGGGGCTTACTACAAGAAGCGCTTTTGCCCCAGATGTCGGGGCAAACGCTGTACGCTGCCGCGCAGCGACACAGGTTCCTGTTAGGGTTGCATTGACCGTTTGCTGCCGGCGACATGCTCCGCGACGCTTCAGGAAAGGCGCGACGACCGTTCGATGAATCTCGCCAATAAACTGACTCTGAGCCGGATCGTGATCGTGCCGGTGTTTGTGGCACTCGTGTTGGCCGACAACTGGGCTCCTGCCGGATGGCCAGTCGCGGTCGCGCGGTGGGGCGCGCTGATCCTTTTCATCACGGCGACTATCACGGACTATTATGACGGCGTCATTGCCCGGCGTGAGGGGACTGTCAGCAATTTTGGGCAATTGATGGATCCGCTTGCGGACAAACTGATCACCATGGCGGCCTTCGTGTCGCTCGTGGAGGTGCGATTGCCGTCCGGGCAGCCCGTGTTCCCTGCCTGGGCTGTCATTCTCATTTTGGCCCGGGAGTTTTTGGTCACCGGTCTGAGATCTCTTGCCACGATGCAGGGGCGTATCATTGCTGCCGACCGTTGGGGCAAACACAAAACAGGTTGGCAACTTGGTGGGATTATCGGAATTCTCTCAGCAATGTGCCTGCGCGACACGCTCGCGCTCGCCGGACTGGATATGACTATCCCCGACCGGGTCTTGCCATATCTTTATCTTTTGGTGCTCTTCATTATTGTTTCACTCACGACTATCTCAGGTTATGTTTACCTGATGAACAACAAGGATCTGCTCCGTGAGCATAGGTGACCCCGGTCTGTTGGCGCCAGACTCTTATCTGACTTGGGCCGAGATTGATGTGGGCGCCGTGCGTCATAATTTCCGCCAGATGCGCGGCTTAGCGTCCCCGGCAGTGCGGGTGTTTGCCGTCGTGAAGGCGGACGCGTACGGTCACGGCGCGGTTCCTGTCGCGCGTGCACTGGCGGACGAAGGGGCTGACATGCTGTGTGTCGCTCGTGTCGAGGAAGCCCTTGAACTGCGCCGAAACGGGCTGCGAGCCCCCCTACTGGTTTTCGCTCCCCCCTTTTTGCTCCAAGCGGAACTTCTCATCGCCGCAAACGCCCGCGGAGTGGTGTGTGCCTCGGATCACATAGAAGCAGCCGCCGCAGCGGCGCGCCGCCATGGCCACCGTTTGGCTGTCTATCTGAAAGTAGATGTTGGCATGGGGCGCCTTGGCTGCAAACCGGCCGATGCTCTCGCTTTGGCCCGCTCTATCCGGGCGACCTCCAACCTTCAGTTGGAGGGTGTCATGAGCCACCTGCCATGCGCCGACGGGCCACCGGAGAGTCTCACTCGTCAACACATCGCGATTTTCGACTCTGTGCGTCGTTTGTTTGAGGCATCCGGTTTTCACGGTCTCGTCTGGCATCTGGCCAACAGTGCTGCAACGATGGACTATCCCGAGGCCCATTTTGACGCCGTACGAACCGGCATCGCGCTGTACGGCCAATACCCCAGCCCAGACATCAGGCGACGCGTTGACCTTCGACCCGCCATGTCTCTCAAGACACGCATCGTGTACTTGAAGGATGTGCCCAAGGGAACCGGCCTGAGTTACGGCCACACCTTCATCGCGCCGCGGCCTATGCGAGTTGCCACCGTGCCGATTGGATACGCCGACGGCTACCCGCGCCATGCCAGCAATCGCACCGTCATGCTTGTCCGCGGATGCGAAGCGCCTGTCGTCGGGCGCGTATGCATGGATCAGGTCCTTCTCGATGTCACAGACTGCCCGGGAGTGCAGCAAGGCGATGAAGTTCTGGTTTTTGGGCGCTCGGGAGACCACTTTCTTCCTGCCGACGCCGTCGCCGCTATGTACGGCTCCATCGGCTACGAATTGACCACCCGTCTTGGTCGCCGCGTTCCCCGATTCTACCTGTGACGCATCAGGTTAACGCACGCAGATGCGCCCCCTGATGGCTTCAAAAGTCTTCTGGCCAATGCCGTGCACATTTTGGATTTGGGCCGGGTCGGAAAACGGGCCGTGAGTGCGCCGATAATCTATGATCGCTCTCGCCTTCACCTCGCCAATCGCCGGCAGACGCATGAGTTCCTCGAGAGAAGCCGTGTTGATATTGATCAGTTGTGGGGATGCAGGCGGCGGAGTTGCCGCCTGAGTTGAAGTCGGAGTGGAAGCGGAAAGCGACAAAGCGTGTGGCGCGGCAGCGGAGGGCGCGGGGGGCGCGGGGGGCGGCGGCCGAGGAACGCCCGACTCGGGATTTTGAGGGCTTGGCGTGCCCGAAACGCCAAACGCGATCAACGGCTCCATCTGACGCAGCGTGGCCGGACCGATGCCACTAACCTTGTCCACATCGTGAATGGTCTTAAACGGCCCAAAACGCATGCGATGTTCAATGATAGCCGCTGCTTTGGCTGGGCCAATGCCGGGGAGGGTTTCAAGAGCATCTGCGGTGGCCGAATTGATATCAATACGGCCGTCGGAGGTCACAGGCATGCCGGCCGACCGTTGTGGTGCGCCGTTGTCGCGCACCGCGCTAACCGGTGGACGCTCGTCCGCTGTCGCGGGTGGCCTTGCTCCTGCTTGAAAAACCGGCTGCGAGAAGCGGTTGCCGTCAAAGAAGGTCAGAGCACTTCCCCCGCCGATCAAGGCCACCAGCGTGAGGATCAGATTGCGCTCCGCCCGAGTGAACGATGCCCACATTGGTCCGCTCCCAACCAGTCATCAGTGGTTTTGCGGAGGCCTGTCAGAGGTCAAGATGTTTTCCACGGCCTTGCGCTCGATCGCCATCGGCCGCATGATGCTCGACTCGCCAGACCCGCATGCATCAGTGCTGGCAGAGTGCAGCCGCTTTCTGCTTTACACGAGTTCGTGTTCCGGGATTGCTTGCGCCCGGATAAGCGCGTAGGGGACGCGCGGTTTTCGGTCGGCAGGTTATCATGCGGGCTGACCACATCACGATAACAGGACAAGGCGACCATGGCAGCGCGGATTTTGGTAAGCGACAAGATAAGCAGCGAAGGCGTCGAAATTCTCAAGGCAGGCGGCTTCGAGGTGGATGTAAAGCCGGACATCACGCCGGAGGAATTGGAGAAGGAAATCGCGCACTACGACGCTCTGGTCATTCGAAGCCGGACAAATGTCACCAAAGCGGTGATCGCCAATGCCGACAGACTGCGAGTAATTGGTCGCGCGGGGGTCGGCGTGGACAATGTGGATGTGCCAGCGGCCACCAAGCGCGGCATTATCGTGATGAACACCCCCGACGGCAACACCATCTCCACCGCCGAGCAAACCATGGCCATGCTTCTGGCCGTTGCCCGCAGCATACCGCAGGCTGACCGCTCCATGCATGAGGGCAAGTGGGATAAGAAAAAGTTTGTAGGCGTTGAACTTTACAATAAAGTGCTTGGCATCATTGGTATGGGGCGTATCGGCACGGCAGTGGCCCGCCGGGCCCTCGGGTTTGAGATGCGGGTGATGGCCTATGACCCGTATATCCCGGCAGACGCCGTCAAGCGGCTGGGCATTCAGCAGGCCAGTGTGGACGAGATCTGCGCCACGGCCGACTTCATCACAGTCCACACCCCGATTAACGACGCCACGCGCGGCATCATCGGCCCGAAGCAGTTCGGTCTCATGAAGAAAGGCGTGCGGATTGTTAACTGTGCGCGCGGCGGCATCATTGACGAGGCAGCCCTTCTTGAGGCGTTAAAAGCCGGCACGGTGGCCGGCGCCGCCCTCGATGTTTTTACAGTGGAGCCCCTGCCGGAAGATCACCCGTTCCGCTCGATGGACAATGTCATCCTGACACCTCATCTAGGCGCCTCGACGAGCGAGGCGCAGGAGGGGGTGGCACGCGATGTTGCCGTCCAAATCGTCGCGTATTTGTCCGGCGGAACGATTCGCAATGCCGTCAACACGCCCTCTGTGGATCCGGCGGTGCTCGAACAGGTGCGGCCGTATCTCGATCTAGCCCAGCGCATGGGGCGGTTCCTTTGCCAATATGTGAATCGGCCGGTCAAATGCCTGCGGGTGTATTACAGCGGATCCGTCCTCGACTACCCCACCGCCCCGATCACGACAGCCGCGATCGTCGGTTTCATGGAGCCCATGACTGAGGGTGCGGTGAATTTCGTGAACGCCCCCATCATCGCCCGCGAGCGCGGCGTGGAGATTGTCGAGGAAAAATCCTCTAAAATCTATGAGTTTGCCAACCTGATCACGCTTGAGGCGGAGGCAGAAGACGGAACAAAGAACTGGGTGGGCGGCACGCTCATTCACTCGAAGACGCCGCGCATCGTTTTGCTCAACGACAAGTTCTTCGATGTGGTGCCGGAGGGGCTGCTGCTGGTCATCGAAAACCGCGATGTCCCGGGCATCATCGGCAGCGTGGCCACCCTGTTGGGACAGCACCAGATCAACATCGCTCAGATGACTTGGGGCCGCACCGGTCCGGGCAGCGATGCCATCACCATCATCAATGTGGATCAGGAGGTTTCCGCGGAGTTGCTTGGCGAGGTAGCGCGCCTGCCCAACATCCTCTCCGCGCGGTTGATCCGCATCTGACGCTCGGAGATCCGGACAAACTGTTCCGCAACCTGCTCGGGGTGGCGGAATGCAGAATATCGAAGGCTGTAGAACGCGGACATTCCCGATGAGCAAACCCGTCATTGGCATCAACGCTAGCATTGGCGGCAGCGATCACGAAACGCCGTCAATCATGACGCGTGCAAATTATGTGGACGCCGTCGTGCTAGCGGGTGGCACGCCTGTCGTGTTGCCACCCGTGATGGAACCAACCGCAGTGGTCCAACAGGTGGCCTTGTGTGACGGGTTCGTTTTCATGGGCGGACCCGACATCAATCCGGCTCGTTATGGGGCAACGGCGCATCCGACGACCGTCCGGCTTCCCGAACGGAGGGAAACCTATGATTTCCGTTTGATCGGAGCCGTACTCGAGGCTAAAAAACCTTTTTTGGCAATTTGTCTGGGCTGTCAGGAGATCAATGTGGCCTTTGGTGGCACACTCATTCAGGATATTGCGGCGGAGACGAATTCGCCGGTACGGCATTCGTGGAAACAAAATCCCTATACCGCCCGTCACGATGTTGTGATCGAATCGGATTCCAGCCTGGGCCGCCTGCTGGCCTGCACGCGGCTCACTACAAATAGTGCCCATCATCAAGCCATCCGGGAACTCGGCGCTGGATTGCGCGTAGCAGCCCGATGCGAGGCCGATGGCCTGATTGAGGCGGTGGAAGTCGTCGGTTACCCGACGCTCGGCTTGGCCGTCCAATGGCACCCGGAGTATTTGACTGCCGAACCGGAGCACCGGGCACTGTTCGAGGCCCTCGTTGCGGCTGCCACCGGGCGGCGGGCGGCGCACTCGTGATGCCCCACCTCCTCCATACGATTGTTTTAGGTTTGAGTCGTGGAAAAAACCTTGCGCCTAACCGCCGCACATCGTTCCATCATGGCTGTATGGGGATGCGTGTAATTTTCGTTCCCGATGCAGGGATAGGGGTATAAGGCCTCCATGGCTGAACAAAACGCCTACGCCGTATTGAATGTCCGCAAGGGCGCGTCCGAGCAGGACATCAAACTTGCGTATGTCGAGATGGTGAAGCGCTACGACCCGGAGAAGCACACTGAGCGCTTCATGATTATCCAGAGTGCTTACGAGCGCTTGCGTGACCCCAAGAAGCGGGCGAAAGAGGATGTCTTCACCCTCAATTATCCGGCTGGCGAGTTCATGTTTACGGCCGAAGATCGCAGCGACGAGCCGCTGACTGATGTCATTGACAGGATCAAGCGCCTCGAGTCGCAACTGCAGGCCGAACCAGACAACCCGGCCGTGAAGCCTGCGCTTATCGCCAATTATCTGAAGCGAGCGTTCCGTCAGGCTCAAAAGAAAATGTGGCAAGAGGCGATCAAGGACTGGTCCGCTGTCCTGAAGATCGACCCGACCCATCAGCGCGCCCGGAACAATCTGCTGTTTTGCTACCAGTACCTTGGCTATTACTACTCGCTCCACAACCTTCTGGACGAAGCGATCGGCCTTTACGAGCGGTCGCTGCAAATGTGGCCGGACAACCTCGATGTGATCCACAATCTCGCGTTAATCAGCGAGCGAAACGGTGACCGCGAGCGTGCGCAGAAATATTGGGCAGAGACCGTGCGCCGCTGGAAGCAGCAACTCGACAAAACCCCCGACGACGAGTATCTGCGCCAGTGCATCATTGAGGTTCACAAGCATCACGGTGGCAAAGCCCTCGAAAGCGTCCCGACTCCGGAGACCAAACAAGAGGCGCTGACGCAATATCGGGAGATTTTGCGGTTTAACCCGACGGACTTTGAGGCGCAATACAACATCGCCTCGACGCTCATGGAAGAGCAGAAGTTCGATGAAGCGATCGAGGTGCTGAAGAAACTTCAGGTCCAGCATCCAAAGAATCTCGAGATCGTCAATCTGCTCGGTTGGGCCTATCTCAATGCGGGCAAATTTGAACTGGCCTTTGGCACTTGGCGGCGCGGTATGGCGGCCGACCCAAAGAACACCACCTTGAAGGATTCCATGATGCGGGCACGGCTCGCCGTTGGCAAGAAACTCAAGGAAGGCGGCCTCTACACGCAGGCGCTCGTGCATTTCAAGGAACTGCAAAAACTGATGCCCAACGCGTGGGAACTGCATTACGAAATCGCCGAAACGCTGATGCGCAAGGGCGACCGTCGCAGCGCCCTCACGGAGTTTCAGCGAGTCTTGGAACTCGATCCAAAGAATAAACTGGCCAAAAAGGCCATCTCGGATATCAAACTGCGCGCATGAGACGCCTGCTACGCAACTTGCTGGTTCGCGAGTTTGCCATAGACGAGCAACCTGTGCCGGTTTACCTGTCCCGCGACGAAGGCACAGAGGATCTGTTCGGGCTCATGAGCCGCCTGATGGTGGAAAATGACCGTCTGCAGGATCTCACCGAGAAACTGCGGAGCGAGTCGGCCGGCACCGCGGAACTGGAAAAGTTTATGAAGGCATTGCTGCCCACACTCGACAGTTTCGACTGGGTTCTCAATCTGGCTCGCAGCCAGCCAAAAAGCGAGGAAGTGGACAATTGGCTCAAGAGCGTCGAAAGCATTTACTTTCGTGTTGTGAAAATGCTTGAAAATTATGGCCTGTATCAGTTGAAATGCGTTGGCAAGAAGGTTGATCTCGATTTTCACGAGGTTGTGGAGTACCGCGAGTCGTCAGAACACCCCAACGATGTGATCATCGGTGAACGGCAGAAGGGGTATGTTTTTCGCGGTAGATTGTTGCGTGATGCAAAAGTGGTAGTGGCGTATAATCCGGGGAGGTAGGGAAACCCTCATGAGTCGGATATTGGGCATAGACCTTGGCACCACAAACTCCGTGATGGCCGTTTACGAGAAAAACGGACCGGTCATTGTGCCAAATAGTTTGGGTGAGCGCCTGACCCCGTCGGTGGTCGGATTCACCAAAAGCGGCGAAATTCTTGTGGGCAAGAAGGCCAAGCGCGGCGCAGTGATGAATGTTGGCCGGACGGTCTTCTCGGTCAAACGCCACATGGGCAGCAACTACCGGATTGACATCGACTCGAAGACCTACACGCCGCAGGAAATTTCGGCCATGATCCTCCAGAAGTTGAAGACGGACGCGGAGGATTATTTCGGGGAACCTATTGACCAAGCCATTATCACTGTTCCGGCCTACTTCACGGACGCCCAACGGCAAGCCACGAAGGACGCCGGTGAAATCGCCGGGTTTAAAGTTCGCCGAATCATTGACGAGCCGACTGCCGCTGCTCTCGCGTACGGCATGGACAAAAATCAGGACCAAGTGCTGATGGTCTACGACTTCGGTGGCGGCACATTTGACGTGTCCATCATCGAGGTTATTTCCGGTGTCTTTCAAGTGCTCGCCATTCAGGGCAACACGCAACTGGGTGGTGACGATATCGACCGGCGCATCGTGGACTACCTGCTGGCTGAGTTCAAGGCTCAGCATGGAATGGACCTCACGGATGATCCCATCGCCATGCAGCGCTTGAAGGAGGCGGCCGAGGAGGCCAAAATCGAACTCAGCGAGGTCAAGGAAACCCATGTCCTCATCGAAGCGATCACGATGACGGATAAAGGTCCGCTCACGCTCGACACCGTGCTGACCCGCCAGAAATTTGAGGAATTGGTGGATGACCTTCTCCGGAAAACGATCGAGCCGATGATGAAGGCCATGGAAAGCGCCAACCTCACGCCCGAAAAAATCGACACAGTGCTGCTCGTTGGCGGCACGACCCGCATCCCGGCCGTGCAGCGCATCGTGAAGGAAGTCATCAACAAGAACCCGCATCGCGACATCTCCCCTGACGAAGTCGTCGCCATGGGCGCTGCAGTCCAGTCGCTCGTGCTGGCGCCGCTCGGCGGTGATATCGAAGACACTCTCGCCGCACGCTATGGAAAGGAGAAGCCCGTCATTATCCACATGACGCCCTTCTCGCTGGGTGTCGGACTTCAAAATGACCAGTTTGCGGTCATCATTGAACGCAATTCAACCTACCCGACTGAAGCGAAGGATATCTTCACGACAACGCGCGACTTCCAGGAAGCCATCTCCTTCCCCATTTACGAGGGCGAGGAACTGATAGCGTCAGAGAACACATTCCTCGACCTGCTGCGCATTGAGGGAATCACACCGGCGCCGCGGGGTGTGCCGCGCATCGAGGTGACTTTCAAACTGACGCCGGACCGCATTCTCGAGGCACGCGCCGAAGATTTGGCAACGGGCGTCGAGAAGAAAATCGTCATCGAGGCCACCGGTCAGCGCCTCTCCGACGCCGAAAAGCAGCGCATGACACGCGAAGCCCGCGAACGCGTGTCGCGTATGCTCCGCGAGCGTATTCAGGAATCCGTCGTGGATGAAGCCCGCAGCCTCATTAGCCGGGCAGAATCGCTGGCCACCGCCCGGTCCGGTCATCCGCTTGCTCGCGAGATCCAGCAGCAGACAGGCGAACTGAAGCGGCTACTCGATCGCGGCGACCGCGGTGCCATGGAGGATAAAATGGACGACCTCCTGCGCCTGCTCACGGAACTCGAAGCGGCTGGCTAATCGCGGCACGCGGTGCCGTGGATGCCTTTTTTGAAGATCGCGTTGGTGGCCGATGCCGAGGCAATGCGCCACGCGCACAGTGGTTGTATGTGTCTCGTAAGGCTTTTCTGGCTCAGGTGTGATCGCCTCGATGCGCGACCGGTAATCAGCACTCCGACCAGTCGCGACCAGCCGCCCATTCCACTTTGACCGGAACCTCGAGAGGCAGAGCCTCTTGCATCAGACGGATCACTTCGGGTCGTACCGTCTCCATCTCCGCCTCTGGCACATCGAAAATCAGTTCGTCGTGGACCTGCATAATCATGCGCGTCCTTAGATCGCTGTCCCGAAGCCAACGATGGATCCGGACCATGGCGATCTTGATCATATCAGCGCTGGTGCCCTGAATAGGCGCGTTGACGGCAGCCCGCTCCGCGGCGCTGCGCGCATTGAAGTTGGTCGAGTTGATGTCCGCCAGGTAGCGCCGCCGTCCGGCAAGCGTGCTGACATAGCCCATTCGGCGTGCATCGGCCAAAGTCTTGTCAATCCAATCCTTTACCCCGGCATAGGCGCTGAAATAACCCTCGATGAATCGCCGTGCCTCTTCCAGCGGGATTTTCAACCGGGTACTGAGGCCGTGTGCACTCATGCCATAGATGATGCCAAAGTTGATCACCTTAGCCCGATCACGCATTTCCGGTGTCACGGCAGACCGTTCGACGCCAAACACCTGACTGGCTGTCAGCCCGTGGACATCTTCGTCGTTGCGGAAAGCCGCAACCAGTGCCGGGTCGCCGGTCATGTGCGCCAAGACACGAAGTTCGATCTGCGAGTAGTCGGCCGACAGCAGCAAATGGCCGTCCTCGAGCGGCACAAAGCCTTTGCGGATGCGTCGTCCCAGAGCCGTCCTCACCGGGATATTTTGCAGGTTCGGATCGCTCGACGACAAACGCCCCGTGGCCGCGACAGCCTGATTATAAGTGGTATGAATCCGGCCTGTCACCCTCGAGACCAATCCCGGCAGAACATCCACATATGTTGTCTTGAGTTTTTCGTACTGTCTGTGCTCTAAAATCAGGCTCGGGACTTCGTGCAGAGAGGTCAGTTGCTCGAGAACCTCCACATCGGTGCTTTGCCCTGTTTTTTTCTGTTTTACGACAGGCAGTTTTAGGTCCCCGAACAAAACCTCACCGACCTGACGCGGCGAAGCGATGTTGAAAGATCTCCCGACCAGCGAGTAAATGCGCGTTGCCAAACGGTCCATCTCTTCACGCATCTCCTGACCCAGCCGTGCGAAGTATGCCGGGTCAATCCGGACGCCGCATAGTTCCATGTCCATCAAAACGCGCACCAGCGGCATTTCGATTTCGTCAAACAAAGGGCGCATTCCCGACTCGTCGAGTCGGGGCTCCAACAGACGCCGCAGTTGCAGGGTGCAGTCGGCATCCGCGCATGCGTATTGTGCCGCCTGATGGATGTCTACTTGATCGAATGTCAGTTGCCCGCGACCGCTGCCGATAAGCGCCTGAATGGGCTGCATGGCAATGCCCAAGAGGTCGCCCGCCAAATCTTTCAGGCCATGACCACGACGGTCCGGATTAAGCAGGTAGGAAGCCAGAAGGGTATCAAAATCCAGGCCATCGAGAATAAAGCCGTATTTGTCCAGCATCTTGATGTCAAATTTCGCATTGTGGGCGACCTTGCGAACCGACGGATCGCCGAACAAAGGGCCGAGATGCTCGAACACGACATCGATTCCGGGCTGGCTGGCGCTGTCTGCAAGGGTCGTGGCATGTCTAATGGGTATATAGATGGCCTCCCCGGGCCGACAGGATAGCGAGATGCCAATCACTTCGCCTTCGATCGCTGACAGCGAGTCCGTTTCCGTGTCAAAAGCGAACCCGCCCTCGGCTCGGGCTTGAGCCGCAAATGCGTCCATCTCCTCCGGTGTGGTCACGACGCGATAGCGTGTGTCGCGCGGCGCAGGCTTGGGCTCCACTTCTTCGAGAAATCGCCGAAACTCCAGTTTCCGATACAAACTGGCCAATGCGGCGCGGTCAGGCTCCCGCCGGGCGAAAGACTCGATTTTGAACTCTAACGGCACATCGTAGCACAACTCGACCAGCCGCCGGGACAAACGGGCACTGGCGCGTCCGGCCTCAATGTTTTCGCGCTGCTTGCCCTTCAGGTCAGCAGTATTTTCCAAAATGGCGTCAAGGGTGCCGTACTTTTGCAAAAGAGCCGCTGCGGTCTTTGGTCCGATGCTCTTGATGCCCGGGACATTATCCGAAGAATCCCCCACCATGGCTAGCATGTCGGCGATTTGTTCCGGGTACACGCCCATCTTGGCGTAAACACTTTCGCGGTCAAATTCCACCTCACTGTCGGTATCCAGCCGCAACAACTTCACGCCATCCCCGACCAGTTGCATAAGGTCTTTGTCTGCTGTGACGATGACGACATTCATACCGGCTTCGCGTGCGCGAGCCGTTACGGTCGCGATGATGTCATCTGCTTCAAACCCCGGCATGGAGAGCGCGGGGATACGCAGGCCCTCCAGCACCTGTTGAATGAGTTCCAGTTGCTGCTCGAAGTCTTCGGGCGGTGCAGGCCGGTTGGCTTTGTATTCGGGGTAAATCTGATGCCGGAATGTTGGCCCGCGTGAATCGAATGCGACGACAATGTACTCCGGCGACCTCGTCCTCAGCAACTTGTGCAGGATCTGACAGAAACCAAACACCGCATTGGTCGGGATGCCCATCGAAGTGCTCAACTGCCGTATGGCATGATAAGCCTTGAACACTTGCGAATGGCCGTCCACGATGTAGAGCGTTCGGGTATCCATACGCAGCGACTGTCCGCCATACTGCCGAACGGGTCAAGACGGTTCGCCCCCGCAGCAGCCCTCGCGTAAAGCGCCAAGGTGACCGCCAATAGGCTTGCACTTGGTTATCCGGCTTAGACCATCCGGAGCGTGAAATCCGATCAGTGGATATGTATCCGGGTGACTTGCCCCGCGCCTGCCAGCGAGGAGACTGCGGAGGCAGTCGAAATCGCCATGGCTCTTGCAGACTCGTGCGGAATGGAGCAGAGTTCTGAGGGTAAAACCGTGGTTTGGTCAGCCTATTTTCCGGATTCAGATCAGGCCGGGGTGTTTCAAGAAGGTCTCGCGCGAATCGCAACGGAACGGGCACTGAATCTGCAAATCAGCGCCCCGCAGATTATCCGGCGCGAGAATTGGCACGAAGGTTGGCGTCAGTATTTCCGGCCGGTCAGGGTGACCGATCGCATCCTGATTGCGCCGCCATGGGAGGGCGGCTGCGCCTCGGATGGTCATGTCGTCCCGATTGTCATCGAACCCGGCATGGCCTTCGGCACTGGCACTCACGAAACAACACAAATGTGTTTACGACTGCTCGAGCGTCTTATGCCGCCCCAAGCCCGTGTTCTGGACGCCGGCACTGGTTCCGGGATTCTCGGCATTGCCGCGGTCAAACTGGGGGCTTCACAGGTCATCGGGTTTGACCTCGACGCGGACGCTGCCGGAAATCTCCGTGAGAATCTCGCCTTGAATCATGTACCGAAGGGGGCCTTTTACGCTGTCGTCGGACCGCTCGAAGCCATAGCCCAACGGCCGCCTTTTGATGTTGTCATCTGCAACATGCTCAGCCGGGAGTTTTTACCGCTGCTTCCCCGCCTCGAACAGTATCTTGCGCCGGGCGGGCTTCTTTTGTTGTCAGGTTACCTGGATTCTGAGGCAGACGAAGTCGAGGAGGCCGTAGCGTCGGCCCATTTGCGAATTTTTGCACGGGATGGCGCTGGCGAGTGGCGCGCCTCGGCCGGACGCCGTGTCTGAATTCGCGAACCCTCGTGAGCGGTGGCTGGCCGGCTTGGCGCTGGTCGGTTTCGCCATGCTCATCGCTGTGGCAAGGCTGAGAACATATAGCGAACCTTTTGAGACCGACATCGCCTGTTACGCGGTCGTTGCACGGGAACTTCTTGCCGGTAAACACCTCTACAGCGAGGTGTGGGATATCAAGCCGCCAGGTGTTTTTCTGGCATATGCGGCGGCATTGACTCTGGCCGCTGATGATGTGGAGCGTGCTGTCTATCTTCTGAATTGTGTCGCTGCTTGGCTGACGCTTGTGGGCGTTTATGCAGCGGCCAAATCCGTGGCTGGCCGAGGTATCGGCTTATTGGCCGCCGGATGCTGGACCCTCGTGTGCGGCGATATGCGCCTTCAGGCAAATCAGCCGAATACAGAGGTTTTTATGAACGCGGCTCATGTGTGGGCCGTGGCGCTTCTTTTGGGCGGCGTGCGCCGGTATAGCAGTGCAAATCAGCCGATCGGGCCTTACCCGTGGAATGCCCGCGTCATCGGAGCCGGACTGCTGGTCGGTGTGGCGGCAATTTTTAAGCATGTATCGCTCGCGTTGGTGCCACCTCTCACAGCAGCGCTCGTATTCGCCTTATTACCCGGAGTCAGCCGCCGCCGCGCCATCGGGCTGTCGAGTGTATTCGTGGCGCTGGTGTTCTGGGCCTGGCTGGTATCCGCTATATGGTTCGCCGCCGCGGGCCGCTGGTTTGATTTCCGGGCGACGCTGTTCGACTTTGGTATTTTCTACGCGGGTTTGGGTTCGGGCGGGATCGCCGAAAATCTTTTGGCCGGCTTTCATCCGGGACGGTTGTTTCCGTCGGCAATGTCCGCCGTGCTGCCGCTTGCCATCCTCTCCCTCGTCGGACTGGTCGTTTGGATTGCGTCGCGCCCGCCGTCACACGCCCCAGGATATCGGTTTTTCGCGATGCTTGCTGCATACGGCGTCGGAGTGTGCTTGGCCATCATGCTTCCGGGGCAATTTTACCCGCATTATTACCAGTTGTGGCTTCCGCTCCTTTGCGTTGCCGCGGCGGCGGCCGTTGCGGCGATGGCCCGTTCCGCCACGACACTGCACCTCGCCAATCCGCGTATCTTGGGCGTTGTGCTTGTGGCGTCGCTCGTCGGTACGCAAGGCCCTGCCTATTTGCTTCCGGCAGAGGAATGGTCGCAAAGAAAGTACGGGCCAGTCTTTGTAGAGGCACGAAACGCGGCGCGAAAAATCCGCCGAATGCTGCAACCCGGCGAGACGATGTTTGTCTGGGGACAGTACGGCGGCTTTTACATTTACAGCGGAGCACGCCCTGCCTCGGGCTTCTTTTTCCTCACTCCCCTGCTCTGGTCGCCGTACGCGGAATTGCATTCCCGCCGGGCCTTGGAGGATTTGCGAAGGACGCCCCCGGAGTTGATTGTCGAAGACCGAAGGGATGTGCCGCCATACCCGAATCATCCGATTGTCCGATTTTTCCATGCGGCCTATGTCCCACTGCCCAAGGGCACATTGGATCAGGATCGCTATCGTATCTGGTACCGTCGCGGCGGAGCGCTTGCAGGACGGCATGGTCCAGAGCAGGAAGGCGCTCCATGACAGCCCCTCGGCCGCAAGTCAGCGTCATTATTGTCAACTATGAGACCTCGGCCATGGTGCGCCGGTGCGTGGGATCGCTCGCGAATCAGGACATTCCGCATGAGATTATCGTCGTAGACAACCCGTCGCCGGCGGCCGATGTCCGCCACTTAAACGATTTGCCCGTGCGCCTTGTGCAAAATACCGAAAATCTCGGGTATGGGCGGGGCTGTAATGCGGGAGCAGCCATCGCTCGCGGAGACCTGATTTGCGTGCTCAATCCTGACACGATCGTGCCTGATGGCGCTTTGGCGGCGTGGGTCGCCTCCCTGCGTGCCTGCCAATCGGCGGGTCGGCGCGTGGGTCTATTGGCGCCCCGCCTCGTGAACGAAAACGGCACCGTGCAACGCTCTACTTATCAATTTGTCAATCCCCTGAACTATTGGCTCTACCATTCCCTGCTAGCGGGTGTGCTGAAACGCATGCGCAAGACATTCCGCCTGCCAGACACCATCAGCGCAGGTAGAGTTCGGCGAACCGACTGGGTCATGGGTGCTGCTCTCCTTCTGCCAAGGGTCGCTTGGGAGGCCGTGGGCGGATTCAGTGATAAGTATTTCCTGTACTCTGAGGACACCGACTTGTGCCGCCGGCTTTGGTTGTCGGGCTGGGAAGTGCTGTTCGATCCGAGCGTGACGCTGATTCACACGCAGGGCGAGGCATCCGCTGAGAGCCGCGACCGCGCTGTGCTGCGCTTCTTCACGGGGCTGTCCGTTTTTCTCCATACGCATTACGGGCCAGCACGACGGCGGGCCGTGGAGGTGGCCGTCATCTTGGACATGCTGATGCGATTAGCGATCCTGCTCCCAATCGTCGCCGCACGCCCCTCCCGACTGATCATGCGCAATCGCCTCAGGGGCTACTGGTCTGTGCTCAAAATGTATGGGCGACTGCTGACAAGCCGACGCGTCAGTACACCTCTGGCTTCGGGTCGCGACTGAGCAGCAAATCTGTGGCGTCGCGCACGCTCATACCCTCGTGGCAAACGCGGTACACAGCCTCGCTGAGCGGCATTTCGATTCCCAAGCGATTTGCCAACTGATGGGCGGACCGTGAAGTGCGGTAGCCCTCCACGACAGCGCCCACCTCTGCCAGCGCAGCCGCCGGCGTGCGGCCGCGAGCCAATAATTCGCCGAACTGGCGATTTCGGCTGTGGCGACTTGTGGCTGTCACAACGAGATCTCCCAGACCGGCCAACCCGGCGAGTGTCTGCGGTTGGGCGCCCATGGCGGCACCAGCGCGGGCGATCTCCGCCAACCCGCGCGTAATGAGCGCCGCTTTCGTATTGTCGCCGAATCCCAGACCGTCACACACCCCGGCCGCAATGGCGATGACATTCTTGAGCGCGGCACCCAATTCAACGCCGAGCGTGTCGGCCTGCGTGTAAACTCGAAACTCGGGCAGAAGAAACAAGTCGCGCGCGGCAGCGGCGGTCTCAGCCGACCGGGACGAACTGACCACGGTGGTCGGAATGCGGCGACACACCTCTTCGGCGTGACTTGGACCAGACAGCGCAGCGTACTGGTCGAGCGCCTCATCGCCGAACTCCGAGGCAAAAACCTGCGACGGCAGTAGAAGAGTATCCTCTGTTATCCCCTTCGAGCAACTGATGAAGAGACGCGCTTTAAGCCCACCCCGATCAGTAATCGATGCGCAAACATCGCGAACAGCAAAGGACGGCACGACGCAGACGATAGTACTGGCCGCCGCAATCGCAGCACTTAAGTCGGTTTCCAAACGCAGGTCTGGAGCGAGCCTTAGTCCCGGCGGTTTGCCCGGCTCGCGCGTTTCCCGCAGACGCGCGATCTTGGTCGAATCGCAGTCCCATACAGCCACCGACATTCCCTTGCTGCAGAGCAAATCGGCTAGCGTAAGGCCCCACGCCCCAGCGCCGAGAACCGCAACTCGATTTGTCATGACTCGCGCGTTGATCCAGCCAGCGGGATTGGCTGGTCATCTCCCTCCTCAGCATCCCGGGCGTCCCAGAAACGCAGTTCTTTGCCAGCGAGGATGCGCGAGATGTTGGCACGGTGACGCACAACGACCATAAGCGCCATCAAAACCCCCACCAGCACCACGAGGTCGTCTACGCGTGAGAAGTAGAGTACGACCGGAATGAGAATGGCGCCCGTCAGCGAACCGGCAGACACATAGCCTGTCACGCCAATCACCGTGAGCCCAACGGCAAGCACCAGAAGCATGGGCCAAGGCGCCAAAGCCAAAAACACGCCCAAAGCCGTTGCTACACCCTTGCCCCCTCGAAAACCGAGATAGACGGGGAACACATGCCCCAGCACGGCCGCGGCCCCGATCACCAGTTCGGCGCCGCTGGCGGGGGGACGAAATGCAAAAATGGGCGGCAGCAGCGCCACTGGGACAAGCCCTTTCAGGACATCGAGAAAAAGCACCACGGTACCCAATTTGCGCCCCAACACTCGCATGACATTCGTCGCGCCGATGTTACCGCTTCCGTGCTCGCGCACATCCACCCCCCGCACAACGCGACCAACAATGAGCCCGGTCGGAATGGCGCCAACGAGATAGGCAATGACTGCGGCTATGACCAATGACATGTAGGCAGAGTGGCGCCGGGGGAGTCGGATTCAACCGTAAACATAGGATATCCCCAAAGGCTTGGCGTTCGTCAACGCATGCCGCTCCTCTTGGGGAGTTGCGTATTGGCCGTGGACACCTGCGTAAACCACGGCTACGGAAGGGCGTGACAATGGCCCGTAAGCGCCCCGAACCCGATCTCTTCAGCGGTCTGCTTCCGCAGGAAGAACCCTCGCAGCCAGCACGCGAGACAAAACCTCGTCGGGTGGTCGCCTACCCGAATTACGCCAGCGTGGCAGTGGCCGCGCCAGTGGATCAAACATACACCTACGGAGTGCCGGCGGCCCTCGCCGGCAGCGTCGCCGCCGGTTCGCTTGTGGAAGTGCCGTTTGCGGGGCGTCGGATGCGCGGTTTTGTGGTGTCTCTGACAGATGCACCACCGAAGGGTTTGGATCACCTGCGCATACGGGCTCTCACCGCGGTCATCTCGCCTGGCTATCGCGTATCCCCGGAACTTCTCGCTCTGGCCCAATGGCTGGCCGAGGAGACCATGTGCAGCCTCGGTGAAGCATTAGCGTGCGTGTCGTTCATCGGCCTGCAAGATGTCGGTGAGAAGCAGCAGGCGGCTGTTCGCCTTGCCGAACCAGAGCCGTCCCCCATGCCAAAACTGACCGCCAAACAGAAATCTGTGGCAGATTTTCTCCGTTCCCGGAGCAACGAGCCGTTGCCCCCGGCCGAGATCACCCGGGAAACCGGCGCCGGTCCGTCCGTAATCCGAAAACTGTTGGCTAACGGCATTCTGGAACCTGTCCGTCGCCCGCAGGCACGCCGCGACGACTACGAGCGGGAGGTCGAACCGGATACAGCCCCGCCCCTAAACCCCGATCAGCAGGCGGCTTATGAGGCTGCGGTGGCGGCGCTCAAAGCGGGTCGCCACGAGACCTTCCTACTTCACGGCATCACGAGCAGCGGCAAGACAGAGGTTTATCTGCGTCTGATCGGCACTGCGCTGGAGGGCGGGGGCAGTGCAATCATGTTGGTGCCGGAAATTTCGCTGACACCGCAAACGGTTGACCGGTTCCGGCGCCGATTTGGAGACATGGTGGGAGTCTATCACTCCCGCCTCACCGCCGGGCAGAAATTCGACTTGTACGGGCGAATCGCCCGAGGGGAATGCCGCGTTATTGTCGGAGCGCGTTCGGCGCTCTTTGCGCCGCTACCGCGGCTTCGTGTGGTCGTGGTGGATGAGGAACACGAGGCAACCTATAAGCAAGACAGTGCGCCGCGGTATCATGCGCGCACTGTGGCTGTCGAAGTAGGACGGCGGGCAAATGCCATCGTCGTGCTTGGCAGTGCGACACCGTCCATTGAGTCTTACCACGCGGCGCGCGCCGGGCGCATGACGCTGCTCAATCTGCGCAAGCGCGTTGATGCACGGCCTTTGCCCGAGGTCACGGTGGTGGACATGGCGGTCGAGGCCCGCGACGCCCAAAACTCCGGCCTTCTCAGCCACGCATTGCATGAGGCCATGACGGCCGCCCTTGCGCGCCGGGAAACCGTTTTGCTGTTTTTGAATCGTCGCGGGTTTTTTAACTTTCTTGTGTGTCTGAACTGCCACCATGTGCTCCGGTGCGACCATTGCGATGTGTCGCTCACGCTCCATAAGCCGCGCAACCGGCTCATCTGCCATTATTGCAACCGGTCATTAATCCCGCCTAAGGTTTGTCCGGAATGCGAGGAGGCACAACTTTCTCCGGTTGGCCTTGGCACGCAGCGGCTAGAGGAGCATGTGGCGCAGGAGTTCCCCGGGGCGCGCGTCTTACGGCTGGACCTGGATACGATGCGTCACCGGACGGCGTTCATTGCGGCTTGGCGCGCGATTGAACGGGGCGAGGCCGACATACTCTTGGGCACCCAGATGATCGCCAAAGGTTTGCATATTGAACATGTGACCGTAGTCGGCGTGCCGCTTGCCGATGTCTCGCTTTTCCAGCCGGATTTCCGGGCGGCGGAGCGCGCCTTCTCGCTGCTGACGCAAGTGGCGGGGCGCGCAGGCCGCGGTGAGCGCCCCGGGCGGGTTATTGTGCAGACCTATGTCCCACAACACTACGCCATCCGCTTCGCACGCGAGCATGACTACGTGGGGTTTTTCGAAAAAGAGGAGCGTGTGCGGCGCGTCCTGAGATTTCCGCCCTTTTACCAACTTATCAGCGTGCTCGCTGCCGGATCGGACGCCGGCCGGACAGCCGACCTCATGAAGGAATTTGCCCGCATTCTTCGAGACGCCGCCTATCGCGACGGTAACGCGGCCAGCGTTCTGGGGCCGGCGCCAGCGCCGCTAGCGCGGTTAAACGACCAACACCGTTGGCGCCTGCTGCTTCGCGGTCGCGAGCCGGTGCGCATGCGTCGTCTTATCCGGGAGGCGCTCGACCGCTTCGATCAGGTCAAAGGAAAGTCAGCCATTCAATTGACTGTGGATGTAGATCCGCAAGACCTTCTGTAGGTCCTTCGCGGAGGACCATCAAATGGCTTCGAGGATCACGCCGAGGCGCGCAGCCTGATCACGGGCTTCGGCGGTCACGATGGCGTCGCGCGAATGCGTGAGGGTTTTGAGACCGGCCTTCATCGCGGAGTGGACATCCTCGGCCGTGATAAACTCGCGCTTGGGAAACGGGCGCGTTTTCGCCAGCCGTTGCGGTGTCTCGTTTGGTTCAACATGGAACGCCCGGCCCACCGCCGCGGCTACATCCAGGACCGGCACAAACTGAACACCCATTTGCTGGAGTGCATGGAAGTTGCGCTCCGCCGTGTGCGCCATAGCAGGAGCCGCCCCGGCAAACTGTTCGCGTATCCGAACTGCGATTTGAGACATGTCGGGACAGGAGATAACCGGCTTGGCAGCGCGCAGGTGAGAGAGGAGAATAAAGGTCGGCATGGAGTCCTCGATGCCCGCTGCCGATTTGGCCGCCGTGTTCAGCGACACCAACGGGAGGATAAGAGCACTCGAGGCCGCCAGCCATGATTGCCATTCGCGTTCGGAATCGGAAGCGAGATGCGTTGCGGCGGCTGGGAGCGACCGCAAGATCTCGTCCGGGCTCAGGAATTGCTTGAAGGAGTTACTGAACGCGCAGCCGAGCGCGTAACCCCTTTGACCTAAGTCAGCCATTTGTGCCAGAAAATCGGCAGACGGCGCCAACCGGCCGGTAAATAGCACTGTCAGCATGTGGCCGCCAGTTTGTGCTGCGGCCGGCGGCCCCGGGCGCTGTGGCGACAACTGAGCCTCCGCCCGTTGCAGGGCGCGCAGAACTTCTTCGCGGACAAGAGCGCGCAGATCACTTCTGGTCGTGGATTTCTCCATGACTGCATACCGCGCCGCAGGAGGCGTTCCTCAAGACTGCCCCCTGCGGCCAAACCTTCGGAACGCCTGATCAGCCCTGCGGCAGGATCTTCTCAAGGTCGGTATGCGGGCGGGCGATCACATGAACGCTGATGAGTTCGCCGACACGGCGCGCCGCTGCGGCCCCCGCGTCCGTTGCGGCCTTGACGGCGCCAACATCGCCGCGAACCATCACTGTCACCAGACCGCCGCCGACATGCTCCTTGCCAATAAGCCGGACATTGGCCGCCTTCACCATGGCGTCGGCCGCCTCAATGGAACCCACCAGCCCGCGGGTCTCGATGAGGCCCAACGCGTTGCCGTAAATCTCGTCAGCCATGAACGAAACTCCTGTCTATCTTGTCGAGTGTTTAAGTGTATCTTGGTAATCTGGTATGCACGCTACTGAGCGAAAGCAAACCGTGTCAAGGGCGTCTCAGGCTTAGAAACGACGAGCGATAGTGATCACCTTTTCCGCTTGAGGATAACTCTGTAGCGCTCAAAAACCACCGGCCGTGAGTTATCCAGCGCCACTCTCGGGAGACCGACCGATGCGCCTTGCCCTTTTGGTGCTCGTGTGGATACTTAATGTAGGCGGCTTTCTGGCGCTGGCGCATTTCGCCCGGCCCGCTATAACTCTCATCCTCACCATCTTGTCACCGTTTATTGTGGCTTTGATCGTTGCCTACATTTTCAACCCCCTGGTCGAGGCGCTTCAGCGAGGGCATCGACTGAGCCGTGTTGGTGCGGTGGCCGTGACCTATGCTCTTCTGGTCGCACTTGCGACTGCGTTCCTGAGCGTAGTGTTGCCCGTCCTTTATGTGCAGGTGCGCAGCGGCGTAGCCGCCCTTACCGAGCATCTGCCGCGCGCAGCCGAACAAATCATCACACGGCTGAACATCGAGGTTCCCAAGGAGGACCTCCAGTCTCTGCGCCAGATGCTACAGGATCCAAATGCCTTGGACACGATTGCGCAACGCGCCGGCCCTGCCGCCCGACTGATTACTGCTCAGACGGCCAAGGCGGTGGGACTCGCGGCGTCGGCTTTCGCTTACGGCGTGTCGCTGATGGTGGGGCTCACCGGCCTTTTCGTGTTCATTGTTCTCATATCGTTTTACTTCCTTCTCGACTATGCTCGCATTGGTGCGGTCAGCCGCGTGTTGATTCCCGCTGCTTATCGAGAACAGGTTTTCAGGATTTGGGGCGAGATTGACCGCGCGCTTGGAGGGTATCTGCGCGGCCAGTTTACGATTTGCATCATCATTGGGGTCATGTATACTGTAGGCCTGACCATGCTCGGGATGCGGTCTTACGCCATCCTGATCGGCTGTCTGGCCGGCTTAGGAAATCTCATCCCCTACTTTGGGCCTATCGTGGGGGGCGTTCCGGCAGCCTTGTGGGTCATTTTTAGCGATTTGTACCCCACCGCGGGTGCAAAGATCGCCGGGCTGATGGGCATTGCAGTCTTCACAGGGGTCATCCAAGCGTTGGATGGATTCGTCTTTCAGCCCCGTATCGTGGGCCGCAGCGCCAATATCCATCCGCTTCTCGTGCTGCTGGCCTTGGTAGTGGGCGCACAGTTTGGTCTCGGGGGACTGATCGTGGCGGTCCCCCTGGCCATCGTGGCGCGGGTGCTCGTGCTGGAACTGTTGTGGAGGCCACTAAAGAGCACCTATGACCGGTCATACAGCATCGCGGCTGGGGACGGTAACCCGCCGTCTGGCGCGCAACCCTGACAAATTCCATCCACTGGTGGCCCCACGAGGAATCGAACCTCGAATTAGGGTTTAGGAAACCCCCGTTATATCCATTTAACTATGGGGCCACGCTTATGCGATAGTACCGTACAAGCCCCCCGTTGACGGCTTCACTTGTCGTCTGAACCGCGTCAATCGCAGGCAGCGGCCTGTGCCCGCATGGTGCGAAACAAAAGGAATAGGAACAGGGGGCCGCCCACGAGGGCTGTGACAACGCCCACGGGGATCTCCGCCGAAAATGCCACCGGTGCACCAAGCCACCGCGCAAATTGTAACCCCCGCCAGCCGACCGTGTCACACAGAACCAAAAAAGCCCCGCCATAGGTCATGCTCAACGGCACAAGCAACCGGTTGTCGGCGTTGAACATCAGTCTCAACGCATGGGGCACAATGAGGCCCACGAATCCGATCGGCCCGCTCACCGCTACCACGGTTGCCGTCAGCACTGACGCTGCCCATACGAGAAGATTCACAGTACGCCGAACATCCACACCGAGATGGGCCGCCGTGCACGAGTCGAGGCTCAACAAATTCATCGCGCGTGCGTGAAGCCAGATCACCATAACCGCCAAGACGGCTAACGGAGCGGTCCCGGCCAATCGGCCATAGCCAATCACATCAAGAGCACCCATCCACCACAATTGCATCTGTCGCACCTTGGTGAAGTCAGCAAAATACTGGATAAGCAAAATGACTGCCGACAGGCTCACATTCACCATCACCCCAGCCAGCAAAAGCGACATGGCGGAGAACCTCCGCCCACTGGCCGCAAAACCATATAACAGAAGCAGCGGAACGAGTGCGCCGACGAAACACCACATCGGTGTCCATAGCACGATTGCCAATGAGCCGCTCACCGGCCAGAGCATGGCCAGAGCCTTTCCCAAAGCCGCGCCCGAAGAAACGCCAAGGACATACGGATCGGCCAGCGGATTGCGAAGCACGGCTTGAAACGCAAGACCGCTGACCGCGAGTGAACCGCCAACCAGCAAACCAAGCAACACGCGCGGGACCCGAGTACCCCAGAACACGAGAGCATCCGGGGAATCGTAAGGACCGAACGGCGGGGCGGCCAGCGCCAGACGCAGATCCACACCTCCGCCCAAAAGCGGTACCACCAACAGCACCAGAAGGCACAGAGCAAAACCAACAGAAACCAGCACCGTCAGGCGACTCAAGCCAAGCGGAGCGCCCGAACCGCGGGGAAGTTTGGCGGGCAAGGCAGTCACGGGTAGTCAACTCTTATGATGCCATCGGACCGCAAATCCACGGCCAGCGGGATGCCATAGAGCGACTCGAGCCGCGTCGGCGTCAGGACATCGGCCGGCGGTCCTGCGGCTTCAACGAGACCATCGTGGAGCAGGAGCAGTTTGGAGCACCACCGTGCGGCAATATTTAAGTCATGAAAGGTCGCGACAATCGTCGCACCGCGCGCGCGAAGGTCAGCAAAAACCTGCAACGCCATCCACTGCCGGCGCAAATCGAGAAACGAAGTGGGTTCGTCGAGAACAAAAACGGGCGCCTCTTGCGCGAGGGCGCGTGCCAGCAGAACCAGTTGCTGTTCGCCCCCGCTCAGTTCATTAAACCGTTTTGTGGCGATGTCGGGGCACCCCAGTTGCTCAAGGGCATGCAGAGCCGTTTCAACATCGCCTGCCGAATCCAGGGCGGCCAACCCCGAGTACGGATGGCGGCCCATCAGCACGACCTCCAGCGCGGTAAATGGAAATGCGACTTCTGCCTTCTGCGCCACAAAAGCCACACGGGAGGCGGCTTCCCGACGGCTCATTCGGACCACAGGTTGCCCTTCAACCAACACTACGCCGTGCTGTGGGCGCAGGTAGCCAGTCATGGTCAGCAGCAAGGTGGTTTTGCCTGCACCGTTCGGCCCAACGATGCCCCAAAACTCTCCCTGCTCGATGACAACGGAAATGTCCCGCAGCACGGCCTGATGGCCGTATGAGAAAAAAAGATGATGTGCTTCAATGGCTGCGGTCATGGCTCGGGCACTTCACTGCCCGCCGACTCTGGGTGCAACAGGCGGTTCATGGCCCGCGCCGTCTCAACCGCGGAAAGCCCGGGCACGAGGAAATGAGGGTCTGCGAGAGAGTACACGCGCCCGTTGCGTACGGCCCTGAGTGTGGACA
>JAOAAY010000014.1:0-181 GCA_026418615.1 Candidatus Sumerlaeaceae bacterium
GCAGGGATGGCCGAACCGCTGTATTACTTTGGCGAGTTCGATATTTTTGCGGCTTCACGGCTTGCCGCGTTGGTGCGCCGAACGGGCGCACACCTGATTCACGCCCACACTGGCCACGCCCACACCCTTGCCTGGCTTGCCGCACGCAAAGTTCCCGTTCCGGCGGTCGTTTCGCGGCGGG
>JAOAAY010000014.1:191-86933 GCA_026418615.1 Candidatus Sumerlaeaceae bacterium
CCGCCTGTCGCGCGCGAAGTACCATGCACCGCATGTTTTCTATATCGCCATCTCCGAGGCGGTGAAGTCGGTGCTGGTGGCCGGCGGCGTGCCGGAACATCGCATCAGCATCGTACACAGCGGAGTGGATCCCAACCGATATGCTATGCGGACAACGGCGTCGCGCGACGAGAAGGCGGCGCGTTGGTTCGGTGCAGGTGCAGGCACCTATCTGATTGCGAATGTTGCGGCTTTGACGGACCACAAGGATCAGGCCACGCTGCTCAGGGCGGCGGCCATGCTGCGCCTGCGGATGCCTGAGTTTCGTCTTGTCATCGCGGGCAGCGGCGAATTGGAGGGCCCGCTGCGCGCGCTGCAGGCGCAACTCGGTCTTGAATCGCATGTGGAGTTTCTCGGGCATCTGCCGGATCTCGCGCCGCTGTATCGGGCCGCGGATTTGTTTGTCATGTCGTCGCATCTCGAGGGGCTTTGCACTTCGATCCTCGATGCGATGGCGGCCGGGGTGCCGGTTGTCGCAACGCGGGCCGGGGGAATCCCGGAGATCGTGCGCGACGGCCTCAACGGTCTGCTTGTGCCGGTGCGCGACCCCGAGGCGCTGGCAGCCGCCATGGAAACCGCGCTGCGCAGCCCGATGCTGCGCGAAGTGTTGTCGCATGCCGGACGCCGGACGGTCGAAGAGGAGTTCAGCCACGACCGTATGGTGGACGGCACGGTGGAGCAGTATAAGGCGATTCTGGCGAAATACCACCGTGCCCTTGCTGCCGGCCGGGCGATTGCAGGCGGTGCGGCGACGGCACTCGGGTGACACTGCGTCCCGCCATATTCTTTGACCGTGACGGCACGCTGAACGACGAGGTGGGATATCTGTGTCATCCGGACAATTTGCATTTGCTGCCCGGCGCGGCGGAGGCAATCCGGCTTTGCAATGAGCAGGGGGTGTTAACAGTTTTGGTGACAAATCAGGCTGCGATTGCGCGCGGTCTGCTCACCGAGCCGTGTCTGGCTGAAATTCACGAGCGTTTGGGCGACTTGCTGGCTGCCGGCGGCGCGCACTTGGATGCGATTTACCACTGCCCGCATCATCCGGAGGCGGGTCTGCCGCCGTATCGCGTTGATTGCCGTTGTCGCAAGCCGCGTCCGGGCATGATCGAGGCGGCGTGCGGAGCCCTGCCCATTGATCTCGCGCGCAGTTGCGTCATCGGCGATAAATTGTCAGACATGGCGCTCGCTCGCGCTGTGGGGATCAGCGGGATTTTGGTCCGGACGGGTTACGGAGCGGACTCGCTTGCTCGTGCGGCGGGAGAAAACGCGCCGGACCATGTGGCCGACAATGTGCGCGCGGCGGTTGAATGGGCACTTGAACATGTCTGCAGGGCAGGCTTGCGTGCGCAGGCATGAGCGAATCCGTTAAACTCCGAAAACTCCTCACGCTGGAGGAGGCCAAGGCCTTGCGCGAGCGCCTGCGTCGTGATGGCAAGGTGGTTGTGTTTGCCAATGGAATCTTTGATGTGTTGCACGGCGGGCATGTGTCGTATCTGGCCGAGTCGCGGGCCATGGGCGATGTGCTTATTGTCGGGGTAAATTCCGACGAAAGCGAGCGCGCCCTGAAAGGACCCGGCCGCCCGATCTACCCCGAGCAGGAGCGGCTCGAACTGCTCGATGCCATCCGCTATGTGGATGCGCTTGTGGTTTTTCACGAGCACACCTGTGAGAATCTGCTGCGCGAGTTGAGGCCAGATATTCATGTGAAGGGCACCGACTACACGGTGGAAACCGTGCCGGAGCGCGAGGTGGCGCGGGAATTGGGCATCGAGACGCGCATCGCCGGTCCGCCCAAGGAAAACGCGTCGCGGGGTGTCATTGCCACGATTATCGAACGGTACGGCGGTTAGCCCGTCCACGGGCGAAGGATGTCGGCAGTGGCGGGCAGGCCGCGAATCCTGATTGTGCGCCTCAGCGCTATCGGAGATGTCATCCATGCTTTGCCGGTGTTGGACGCTTTGCGTCGCGCGCTGCCCGAGGCGCATCTGGGATGGGCGGTTCATCCCGGGCCTGCCAACCTGCTCGAGGGTCATCCGCAGTTGGATGAAGTGGTGCTTGTGCCGCGGCGTGACTGGACCCCGGGCGGCCTGCTGCGGATCCGCCGTCTGCTGCGCGAGCATGGGCCTTGGGATGCAGCGGTGGATGTGCAGGGTCTGACCAAGAGCGGACTGGTGGCCCTGCTGAGCGGCGCACGCCAACGAATCGGATTCGCCGGCCCGGCCAGCCGCGAGATCAACGCCTTGTTCATGAACTGTCGGGTGAGGCCGCGCGCACGAGCCGTCATTGATATGAATCTCGAGTTGCTGCGCCCGCTTGGAATCGAGCCGGGACCAGCGCGAGCCGTCTTGCATGAAAACGCGGAGGATATTGCTCATGTTTGTGAATGGGCGGCCGAAGCGCGGATTGGTCCGGGCAGCACTCTCCTCCTCGATGCATTCGCCGGCTGGGAGACCAAGGTGTGGCCGCGCGAGCGGTGGCTTGTGGTGGCGCGCGAGGCGGCGCGGCGTCACGGACTGCGTCCGCTGGTGGCGTATGGTCCTGGCGAACACGATTCTGCCGCGGCTCTGGCTGCAGAGATCTCCGCCCCGGGCTGCCAGCCGGTCTTGCCGCCACCGACGACCCTTCGTCAATATACGGCGATGGTCAGGCGGTATGTTGCAGCGGCCGTCGGCGGCGACACCGGGCCGATTCATCTGGCGGCGGCTTTGGGGGTGCCTACGGTCATGATGTTCGGGCCTTCGGATGCGCAGCGCAACGCCCCCGTTTTTGCGGACGCCCGGTTTGAGACCATTCAGGACCTCAGTCAGCCTTGCGCGGGGACTTTCGCGCGTCGCTGCCCGCATCATGCTCCGGGGCATTGCATGGACGGAGTCACGGCGGAGGCGGTGGTGGCGGCGTTGGACCGCCTTTTGGGCGCCGACCGCACACATGCTTGAAAGGGCTGGACATGAATTCAGGACGGCTCCAAGGGTAGCCGTGATTTCGCGCAACAGAGGGTGCCGTACAAGCGGAGCCTTACGGCCCACTCGCCACGCCGGCACCAGAGGAGACACTGAGAGATGAAAAAAGGAATCCACCCCGCGTACCGCCTTG
The DNA here is from genome assembly GCA_026418615.1 of Candidatus Sumerlaeaceae bacterium. Lineage (GTDB taxonomy): Bacteria > Sumerlaeota > Sumerlaeia > Sumerlaeales > Sumerlaeaceae > JAOAAY01. The sequence continues at coordinate 3,327 of JAOAAY010000014.1, forward strand.
CCACGGTCACTTGTGCCTGTGGGGCTACATTCAAGGTTCGGTCCACCAAGAAAGAGTATCGCCTCGAGATCTGCTCACAATGCCATCCGTTTTTCACCGGTCAGCAGCGCTTTGTGGACACGGCGGGCCGCGTGGAGAAGTTCCGCCAGCGCTACAGCAAAGCCAGCGGGGCAGCGGAGCCGAAAACGGCGGAGCCTGCAGGCGCCGAAGCCTGATAACGAGCGTACGGGAGGGGTCGCCGGGTCTCGCCCGTCCGCGGCGTTTCGTTCCTCGTTTGGCGCGCCCCTTGCTCCACACCCTACCGAGGGCGGTCTGATCAAGTCGCCTCTCACTGCTGATTGTTTGGAGGCGTTGGCGATGAGTTCTTGGGGTGACTCCCTGAAAACGATCCTCGCGGCTCTCGTGTTCGTCTGGGGGAGCAGTTTGGCTTTTGCCCAGACTTGGAGCGCGGGGTCCGTGTCGCGCGATGTGTGGTGGGTTGATGAGGACACTACGGTGTCTGCCTCCACTTCGCGCAAGGCCGATGTAACGAATTTGGATGAAACAACGGCGACTCAGCCCGCCGGCAAGGCCTCGGTGAAGGTGGAGTCGGCGGCTGCCAAGGAGACCCCGGCACCCACCCGCAAACCCGGTGAGGTGTCCGATTTGCTTACGGGTCGCAAATCGTCGGTGTCCGCCAAAACAGCGGATAAGACCCCAAAACCCTCGACACGCGCAACCGTAGCGCCCCGTCGTGGGGACGACGAGACGCCACGCGGCGGCAATACCCGCGACTGGGTGACCCGCTCGGGATCGGTCGTATCGGTCCAGCCCGCGACCGAAAGCAATAATTTGCAGGTCATTATCGAAACCGCCGACGGGTCTCTGGTCGAGGGATTGGTGTCTCCCCATATTCGGGTCCGGGTGCCGGATAAGGGGGCCCGGATCCGTATGCGCGGTCCGCGCGAAGGCATCGTGGAGGGAACGGAAACCATCCGGGTTTTCGAATTGGAACGGTTGGGGCCTCGTACGCCCGCTCCGAATCCGCCGCCGGTGCGCCGCGCCGTCCGTCCGGTCCCTCCGCCTCCGCCGTATGGTTACCCGGTCTGGTAGTCACCGCGCCGTTTCGCTTGCGTAAGCACTCCGGCGGCGCGCCTATGGCGCTCCGGTGAGAATGCCGACAACCATCCTTTCGCGCGAGGGCCTTTCGGGTCAGATTGCCGACTTTGTCGCGGCGATGCTGTTCTTTGCCACGGTCTTTGTCTGTGCCCTGTTGCGGAGCCAGACGGCCTTGCTGGCCGCCCTGCCGCCGGTGTTACTGGCCGTGGGCCTGCTGGTGCTGATATGGCGGCACTTTGCGGAGGGCCGGCCTCGAATCTACTGGGGCCACTACGACGCGGCGGTTGTTTTCCTGTTCATTTATGTGGCAGCCAATGTTTATTATAGCGAGATCATTTCCGTCACTTGGCGCGCGGCTTCGCTGTACCTGCTGGCGTTTGCCGGCTTCTTTTTCGGCCGGTTGCTGTTTTACCGGCGCCTTCTCTGGTACGCGTTGGGATTGGTCATCACGCTGATCCTCGCTTTTGTCTGGGTTTGGATGCTGCGCCAGCGGCTGATGATGGCGGCGCGTCCGGACATGTTCTACGCCGATCGGTTGCTGGTGACGCTTCATGTGTTGGCGGTTTTCCTCGCGTTCTGGCTGGTCACCTTGCCGTTTCTGATTGTCCACAGACCGACCAACCTGATCGCTCTGATTTATGTGGCTGTGATTGTAGGCGGGTATACCTTTTACCTGATTGGGCAGTTGGGATGGCTTTTTGAAGGCACTTGGACCGCGGCGGCGGTGACTTCGCGCCATGACCGGCTTCAGATCATACAAACCGTGGCCGATATTGCGCGTCATTACCCGCTGACGGGCGGGGGACTGGGCACATTCCCCAATTTGTTCGAGGCTTACCGACCGTCGCCGCGCGTGCCTTACGGGGCAACTTTCAATTCGTACCTTTTCCTGTTGGCCGAGGCCGGGCTTGCCGGGTTGCTGCTCTACTTATACCCGCTGGTCATGTTTTCAGTGTATATTGTCCGGCATTGGGGCTTTTTTCTGAACCGCAAGTTGCGCATGGGCGTTCTGGCGCTGCTCAGTCTGACAATTTTGTGTCTGATCCAAGGGTTGCATGATCCGCACATGCACTCGGTGCTGGCTTGGCTGTTGCTGTTCACGGCTTTTGGCACCCTGAGCAGTCTGGTGAACATCCGTGATCCGATGCGCATTTTCCCGCAGGCGTCTCCCGTCGCCGGCTTGGCACCCCGGGTGTCTGCTGAGGGGACGGAGCGGCCGTTCAAGCCGGGGCTCATTCGGCGCATGGGATTTGGTGGAACCGTGGAACTGGCCGCGTATGCGGTTCTGGTGGTGGTCGTGCTGGCGGCGCAGTTGGCGCCTCATGTCGCGGCATCGCAAATCCGGCGGCGTCCGCAGGAGGAGGCGACTTCGCCATCTTATGGTTTGCGCCTCGAGCGCACGATTGGCGTTTTCCCGTTTCTTCCGGAGGCTTGGGTCCGCTTGGCGAACTATTATCAAGACTCAGCGAAGGATTCGAACGATCTCGTGCTGCGTCTCCTGCCCAGGATTGAGGAGGCCTACCAGAGAGCCATCCGGCTTGATCCGTTTGAGCCGAGAACCTACGAGCGGCTTGCGCTGCTCTACTCGAGCACGAACAGCCCCATGAAGGCGCGGGAGACCTTGGCGCGCGGGGTGCGTGCCAACCCCAATGATCTCGTGCTGCGTTTGATGCTCGTGCGGGAGTTGCAGAAAGCCGGCAGTCTGGCGTTGGCGACTTGGCACATGCAGCAGGCTCTACATCGGATCGCGCCGGCGCAGGCCGAGTTGTACCTTCAATTGGCCGAGTTGTATGAGCAGCGCGGGCTGACGGCCGTGGCTGTGCGCCATTATCAGTATGCGCGACAGGTGCTGCCCGAGTCGGCGTTGTCGAGCCCTCAGGCGCGGCGGCTGCGCCAGCGGCTGGGATTGCCCGAGGTCGCCCAGAGTCGTGCGACTCTGTAACGGGGCGTCGGCGCCTGCTCAACTCGCCTGAATTGTGCCGGAATTCCCAATGTACAGGCATCCAGTCACCCACTGGGGAGTCGCCAAGCGGTAAGGCACGGGTCTTTGGAACCCGCATACGAAGGTTCGAATCCTTCCTCCCCAGCCATCCCGACTTTGCGGCAGGGGGCGTCATGCACAAGATACTGGTTGTCAACGGCCCGAATCTGAACCTTCTCGGGCAGCGCGAACCGGGCATTTATGGCAGTGTGACTCTGGCGGACATTGAGGCTGCCGTGCGGCGGCAAGCGGCGGCAATGAGTCTGGATGTGGATTTCTTCCAGAGCAACAGCGAGGGAGCGTTAATTGACCGCCTTCATGCGGCGCGGGGCGTGGCCGGCGCCATTATTCTCAACGCGGGTGGCTACACTCACACCAGCGTGGCCCTGCGCGACGCGATTGCGGCGATCGCGCCGCTGCCCGTCATCGAGTTGCACATCTCCAATATCTTTGGACGGACTGAGTCGTTTCGTCACGAGAGCCTGATTGCGCCGGTCTGCGCCGGGATCGTGGCGGGCTTTGGGCCGGCCGGCTACTGCCTTGCTCTGCATGCGGCCAAGACCCTGCTGGACCCGCCGGTTTTCGGCGCGTCGCACTGATTGAAGTCTGGTCCTTGGCAATCCGTTGACTTGTCGCGTCTGGTGGTCGAACGGACCACTCATGAGCCGGAGCATGTTTGATTGTTTCCCGCGCGGGGCGGATTTTGTGCGTGTTTGTGTTCTGATGGGGCTTGTGATGGTGTTCGTGGGGCGCGCGGGGGCAGCACCGACTGTGCGCGTCGCCGGCGATTCAGCCGTGGTCCGCTCTCCCCAGCCTGTGACGGGAGTGGAGGGTGGGGCCGGTCTGCTGATGCAACAGGCGCGAACGGGCCAGGATTTCCGATATATTGTTGACGGTTTATCTCCGGGCCGGCAGGTGCTTATTGAAGCCGGATTCGCTGAGGTTCAACCCGAGGCGGCGGCGACGCGGCGATTCACCATGTCGGTCAACGGCAAGCCGGCGTTGCGCGATTTCAACCCGGCGCGCGAGGCGGGCGGAGCATTTCGCGGGATTGTAAAACGGTTTTCGATCAATCCCGCGGAGGGCAGGCTTGAATTTCGTTTTACCGGAGCGACGGGATCCGAGGCGCTGCTCGGATACCTGCGGCTTCAGGGCTCGGGCGTTGACCTGCTGGTCGGAGCGGAGGTGCCCGATTGGGCGCCCCCCGAACGGCGGGCGCCATGGGATGCTGACTCGGGCGAAATTGCGCAAACATCCAGCCGGGAGGCTTGGCTTTCGGGCGTGCCACACGGCGGCCTTGGCACGGGCAAGTTCGAGATTCTGACCAATGGCGCTTTTGCTCACCTGACGATCAACAATAACTGGGACAACCCGGTTCGGCGCGCCGAGGGGACCTTTCTCGCCGTGGGGGCGAAGCAGGTTTCGGGCGGGGGACGGGCGTGGCTGTTGCGGGTGCAGGAGCCGTACGGGTTTCGGTTTGGATTCCGCACTGCCCAGACCGTCGCGCGCTGCCTGTACCGCGGATTGTTTCCATTCGCGCGTCTGGCGTTTGAAGATGAGACGATGCCTTTGCAGGTGACGGTGTCGTCGTGGTCGCCACTGGTGCCTCACAGCGCGGTGGATTCGTCGCTGCCGGGGGCGGTAATCGAGGTGGAATTCGTGAATCCCCAGCGTCGGCCGGTCTCGGCAGCAGCCGTGCTGTCATGGGAGAATATTATTGGACGCGGTGGTTCGCGCCGAGCAGGGGACCAGTACGGCAACCTTGCCCGCATCCAGCACACCGATGCGGGCGTGCCGGGATTGGCCGGTGTTCTCATGGCTCCGTCAGACCCTCAGGGTGCCGATCGGCGGGCGACTTTCGTCGGAGACTGCTTCGTGGGGGTGGAGACCTCGGGGGTCGTGGTGACCCGCGTGCTGGGTTGGAACCCGCGTGCGCCGGAGATTTCGTGGTGGCCAACTTTTACACGGCGCATGAGGCTTGAGCGGCGTGACCCCGCCAAGTCGTTTGTAACGAACCAGAATGATCGCTCTCCGGTCGCGACTGCAATCTGCGCGACGCTCAATCTGGCGCCCGGCGAGCGGCGCGTGGTTCCGTTTATCGTTTCGTGGTACGCTCCGCGGATTGTTACGGCCGAATCTGACGGTGGGGGAGTCCGGGCGGGCGGGCCGGCTTATTCGCAAAACTTTTCGTCATCGCTGGAGGTGGCTGCGCGACTGGCCGCGAACCGGGAGCGGCTGCGCGAGCAGACGGCTGCGTGGGGTGACCTGATCCGGCAGTCGAGCCTGCCCTCGTGGATGTCGGTCAAAATTGTAAATGATCAATCTGTGATTGTCAGCAACTCCCTTTTGCGTCCGGGCGGGCGCTTTTCCCTGCTGGCATCCCCGGGTGATGGCGAGGGAGCCATTGGCGATCTCTCTAACCGTTTGGCATCCTCGGGTTTCCTGACCGTCATGTTTCCCGATCTGAACCGTAGCGAATTGGAGTTGTTCGCGCAGACGCAGGGGACAGATGGCCGTCTTTCGCCGCATTTGGGCAACCTGCACGGTGCATCAACTTCGGAGCCATTGCCTTCGGCACGAGCCGACTCTCCGGATCTGGCGTCCGTGTGGGTCATTGAAGTGGCGCGTCACTATCGCGCCACCGGCGACGCAGCATTCCTTGCGGCGGTGTGGCCTGCGGCTAAGAAAGCGTTGAATCACTTGTCCGACACCGATCGCGACGGCGACGGCCTGCCGGAGGCTGCGACGACTCCGGATCTCAATTCCCAAGGTCCGGCGACTCGCGCATACACGGCGGTGCTGGCAGCCACGGCGTTCGAGGCCGGATCCGCGTTGGCGACAGCGGCGGGAGACACCTCGGGCGCAAAGACTTTTGCGGAGAAGGCAGATGCCGTTCGCCGTGGCGTGCTCGGGCGGCTTTGGCGCGAGGATGGCGGGTTCCTAGCCAAGTCGTTTGACAAGGACTCGTCCGCACCGTCGGCGGTGAGTGACGCGACGGGGCTTGCCGGCGAGTGGGCCGCGCGCAACCTCGCGTTGAGGCCTGTTCTGCCGCAGAGTGTGCTGGAGCGGGCCTTGGATGGCGCAATCCGTTTGCATGTGACACCGTTCGTGCCGGTGCCTGCCGCCGAGGTCACGGCGACAGGGCGTGCGCAGGGGGCGGTCTCGCCGCTTCCGCTGTTGCAGACTTATCTGGGATGTCTGACCGTTCATGCCGGGCGTGTTGAGGCCGGAACGGAGATTCTGCGTCGCGCGATGGATGCGGCTTACGGGGAGGCAAAAAATCCGTGGGCCCAATCACTGCTTTATGAATCGCCGGGCGGGCGTCAGGGGGAGCCGCGCTGCGTTCCCGCGGCGGCCTCCAGTTGGCACGCTCTGACCGCCTACACGGGAGTCGTCATGGATGTGCCGAACGAAATCTTATATTTTGACCCGCATCCGCTGCCGGGTTCGGGCCGCGAGTTGAGCGCGCCGGTCTTCACGCCTCTCTTTTGGGGTTGGATTGAGTCGAGCGAGTCGGCGTCTTCGGCGACGCTAACCATTTTACGCACCTTTGCGCCGGAAGGCTCCGTTCGGATTTCGCGGCTGGCCCGCCGTATGGGCGAGGATGGCCGGCCGGAGGGGGTGAAGGTCCTCGACCGGCCGTTCTTGGTTCGGGAGGGGCGGCGGTTGGCGCTGCGCCGGCGGCCGCTCCAACTCATTTTGGAATAGCCGCGCATGCGGTGAAGCGGTTGAAGCGCGTGAACGAACGGTGCGCGCGGGCGTAAATGGCTCGCGATGAGCCGGCAATCCCTAATGCCTCCACGCCGAAAAGCCCGCGAGGTGGCCATCGGCCCCGTCGTGATTGGCGGAAACAATCCGATCGCCGTGCAGAGCATGACGGCCACCGATACGGCGGATGTCGAGGCGACCGTCGAACAGATCACGGCTCTGGCGGAGGCCGGATGCGAGTTGATCCGGGTGACCGTGGATACGCGCAAGGCAGCGGCGGCGCTGCCAGAGATTCGCCGGCGCTGCCCGATTCCGCTTATCGCCGACATCCACTTCAACCACCGGCTGGCTCTCGAAGCGGCGCCGTATGTGGACAAGATCCGCATCAATCCTGGCAATATCGGCAGCGAGGACAACATTCGGGCCGTCATCGCACGCGCCAATGAATTCGGACTTCCCATCCGTGTCGGCGTGAACAACGGTTCGTTGGAGCGGGATATCGCCCTGAAATACGGGGCGCACCTGAAAGATAATATTTTGATGCCGCCCGAAGAGGGGTATCCGGCTGAAGCGCTCGTGGACAGCGCGTTGCGCAACATTGAAATCCTGGAGGCGCACGGGTTCACGCGGACGATCATTAGCGTCAAGTCGTCCAATGTTCCGCTCATGGTGCGGGCCTACAGGCTGCTGGCTGCGGCGTGCGACTATCCGCTGCATCTGGGTGTTACGGAGGCCGGCACGCTGGAGAACTCCAATATCAAATCTTCCATCGGGATTGGCGCGTTATTGCTCGACGGCATTGGCGACACGCTGCGCGTATCCATCGCGGCGCGGCGCACCGAGGAGAAGGTCGAGGAGATCAAGACCGGGTTCAAGATTTTGCAAGCGCTCGGATTGCGTCGGTACGGGGTCGAGGTGGTGGCCTGTCCGACTTGTGGTCGCGAGGATGTCGGATTCGACACCACGCGCATTGCGCGGGAGATCGAGGCTCTCACCGCTCGAATGTCGCGGCCTGTCAAAGTCTCGGTCATGGGCTGCTATGTGAACGGTCCGGGTGAGGCGGCTGAGGCCGACCTTGGCGTGGTGGCCAGCGGCAAGACCGCCCGGATTTACCGGCGCGGTGAGTTGATCGAAAGCATGGTGCCTTTTGACCGCGTGACGCAGCGCATGAAAGAACTTATAGAAACCTTTTACGATCCGCCGGCCTGATCGCAGGCGAACCGGTCAGGGCCCGGCGTCCTCCATTTGCCCCATCATGTGGCTGACGGTATCCGTGTAGGTGATGCGCGTGCCGGCGAGGACCTTGGTGATGAGGAAGTTCTGGTGTAGTCCTTCGACGAGGAACTCCATGGCTGGGCCGAGATCCCGCCGGTTCTCGATTTTCATCTCGTGCCGGGCGAGCGTCTCAAGTCCGTCCACAGCGGTAAGGGCGCTATGATAGTCGGCCTCGCTCGCGGCGGTGGAGATTTCGAGCGTATGCCCGGTTTCGAACCAGTTGACAATTTGCTGGAATTTCGGAAAATTGAATTTCTGCTCCCGGCCGGGCCGATAGTTCGGGACGAAGCGTCTGTTGAAGGCTTCCTTGATTGCCTTTCCGACGAGGAACTGGGCGACATTGGCAATGCCCTCCTGCTCGCCTTTGTAAACCAGTTCGATTTTGCCAGTGATCGCCGGGATGGCTTCGAACAGATCAATCACGCGCACGCTGGCCTGCTGGTCGCCGTTGAGCAAGGCGCGGCGTTCGGCCGAGGAGAGAACCGTCTCGAGAAGACTGATAGGCATGCGGGCGCTGACGCCTGAATTGCGGTCCACATACTCACTCTTTCGCGCTTCGAAGGCGATGCGCTCGACGAGTTCTCTGATGAATTCGGACACATGGACATCGGTTTGGCTGTCGCGCTGCGTCCAAGCCTCCTGCGATGTAATGCGGACGGCGTCCTCGATGGTTTCAGGATAGTGCGTCAGGATCTGGGCATCAATGCGGTCCTTGAGCGGCGTAATGATATTGCCGCGGTTGGTATAGTCCTCGGGATTTGCCGTGTAAACAATGGAAATGTCGAGGGGGATTCGGACCGGAAATCCGCGGATCTGAATGTCCTTTTCCTCCATGATGTTCAGCAGTCCGACTTGAATGCGGGGCTGGAGGTCGGGCAGTTCGTTGATGGCAAAAATACCGCGGTTGCTGCGGGGAATGATGCCGTAGTGGATGACTTCCTCGTCGGAAAAGTCGAGTTTGCGGGCCATGGCCTTGATGGGGTCCACATCCCCGATCAGATCGGCAATGGTGACATCGGGCGTGGCCAGTTTTTCGTGATAGCGGCGCTCGCGGGGCAGCCATTCGATGGGCGTGTCGTCGCCGCGTTCGGCCACGAGCGTCCGGGCCATTTTGGAAATGGGATGAAATGGATCGTCGTTGAGAGGCGCTCCGGCGATGACCGGGATGAAATCATCGAGAAGGTTGACGAGTGAGCGCACGATGCGCGTTTTGGCCTGGCCGCGCAGCCCGAGCAGCAGGAAATCGTGCCGGCTCAGAATGGCGTTTTGGATTTGGGGCAGGACGGTGTCGTCGTATCCAATAATGCCAGGGAAGACCGGTTCGCCCGCCCGTAATTTGCGGGCAAGATTGCGGCGCATCTCCTCTTTGACGCTGACGGTGCGGTAGCCGGAGCGGCGAAGTTCGCCGAGGGTTCGGGGAAGGGACTGCGACATGGAGAACTGTGTTCCTTGCTGATGCATTCGCCGTGCCGCGATTGCGCGGCGTGCCGCGTATTACCCGCTTGCGCAACCGGGCATTCAGCCGCAGAGCGCTGCTCACGCGGGAGGCACGGAGGCAACGGCCGCCGTCACCATCCAGCCCGTCTGACGACCATCTGCAAACCTTGCACGGCGGCAAGAATCGCTATCCCCGCCACCGCGAGCCAGAACAACTGCGGCGCAAGGGAACCGGTGGCATGGGGATCAAAGAAATGGATGGCGGTAACCGTCATCACTCCGCCCAGAAAGACAAACAGCGGCACAACGGCGACAACCTTCCAAGCGTCCTTCCAAAAGAGAAAACCGAGCAGTTGGAGGACAGAGTAGATCACGATCGAGGCGGCAGCAGCGATTTCCCACGGGCCCATGGACAATGAGGCTGATCGGCTGAAAAGCCCGTGGCAAGTCCTCGCGTTCGCGGATTCAAGCCGACGCACAGCGCTCGACAAAATCGCAGCAGTCATGCGCGGCGGCCTTTACGGCCCTGGCAAAGGAGGACTCCGCGCCGGGCCGAAGCGTGATGACCAGGGTGTCCATCGCGCGCGTGAGGGGAATCATCATGTATTGCAACGCGCGTTGTTCGACGGTAGCGGCATCCGCGAGGCATCCGGTGACCTTCGCCTCCAGTTGTGCCTGTTCCTGTTCCTTTTCCAACTGCCGCAAGAAGAAAGCGTCGGGCTCGACAAGCACGACGATCCATCCCTCAAGGCCGCGGCACGAAGTGTAAGGCACCACGCGCAGATCGCCGGGTTTTTGCATGATATTGTCCCGGTTGTCTTCGTTGGTGGCGTCCCAAACGGGCTGTTTCCATTGCTGGAAGACGGAGCGGACGCGCGGGTGAATGCCAAGATAACGGTTTTCCTCGTCGCGCTCAATGTAATCGCGGGGCAGGCACATGAGCATGTCGAGCGGGCAGTTTCCCGCCTTGGCGTTGTTGTCGAGGAGGCGTTTATGCAGGGCTTGATCCGCAAAATAATCCGACTCGAGGAGGATCACCTGACCGCCGGGCATCTCCAAGGCCGGCTCCGTGCGCCATGCCAAACCGAGGTGACGGGCAACGGCGTTTGCAAAGCGCGCGAGGTTGGCCTTCATACGCAGGCAACGGTCGAGATTCACAATCAGTGATTGCGCGCCGTTGAGATCTGTCTCCCAGTTGCAGGGCGCCTCCCGGCGCACAATCTGATCGATGCCGTCGGCCACCACTGTGTGTGTGGGCGGGAATAACTCGCGCAGGAGCGCGAAAGCGTTGTCGGGCACATCCTGGGCTTCATCCACGAACAGATAATCGAACTCGAACGGCCAGTTGCGGTTGGCTTCCACGGCCTGCGGTCTTGTGCCTTGCTCGCGCAACCTGCGAGCCCATTGGCGGCACTCGACCAAACGCTTGTTCATCTCGACCTGAAATTCTTCGGCGGTTTTTCCGTTGGCGTGGCCGAGTCCCGCAGCGGCGAAGACAGCCTGAAAATACTTGTCCTGGGTGCAGCACCGGACGGCCGCGGAGATGGTAGGATCGCCGGGCTCGAGCAAGTTGAGAGACCGAACGAGGTTCGTTGTGAGCGCGCGATTGAAGGTCAGGATCAAAACGCGTCCCGGTTTGTTCGGCCGTTGGGTGACGGTGCGGGCCAATTGCAGGAGGATGGCCGTTTTGCCCGTTCCCGCCCGCCCTCGCAGATGGATCTGTTTGTTGCCAAGGGCGGCAAGCCAATCCTGGCGGACTGTATTGCGGACCACCTGGTCCAGTTGACGAAGAACCATCGGGCTCCCCTCGACCCGTTTCGTCAGCAGGTCGGCGAGGAAGGTAAATGATTTCGGCTGTTTCTGATGGAAACTCGAGATGACTCCGACTCCGTCCGGCATGCGGGACAGACGCGACCAAGACATGATGCATTGGAGCATCTGCAACCACGAGTCATTGCCCGCCCAGACAGGGTCGGTAAAAGTCAGATTCTTCCCGAATTCTTCACGCCGGGCTCCGCGCATCCACAAACAATTCATGATGTAGGGAGCCTGCGCGTTGCGCCGTCGGAAATAATCCCGCAGGGCGCTTACTTGCTCGTAACTCTGTTGGCTGGCGTCGTGCCAACGGCCATTGTATGACACCTCGACTTTGGAGCCTGTCAGCCGCCAACCGGGGGATGTGTGATCCTTGATCTCGACGACAAGCACGAGGGTCTCGAGGCGGACCTTTTTGCCTTCAAATGGACGGTCGCCAAAAGTGACCAGTCCGGGAATTGCCGCAGTGGCGGCTTGGGGTCCGAATCGTGCCATGACCACCAAGTCAATGGTCTTGTGGCCACTATAACCTTGGACTTCCGGGACAATCCGCAAATCCGTTTGCGGATCGTCGTCTACCCATGGCCAATCGCGGCGGATGATTGCGGCCAGGTCGTGGGCGGCATCGGCCATGGCAGAACTGCTCTGGTCTGGCAACCAGACAGCCATCAGCAGGGGTTACCGCCGCAACCGGCGTCCGCATTGAGGTTATGCCTCGGGCTGTCCGAATCAGAAAACCGGCTGTTCGCCTTCAGGGCCGACATGCACATCCCCCATGAAGCCCGGGTAAATTAAATACACTCTTGGCAATTTCGCCTGCTCGACATAGGCCGTGATCGGGGCCGTTTTGGCACCGGTGTCTGCGTCGCGCAGGACATGGTAAGTCCGTTGTGTGCCGTCCACCAGGCGCCGATCCTCGCCGATGTATTTCATGGGCCTCGTGAATTGCCTGCTCACCATGAAGATCCGGTGCCGGGACGAGAGCGTATACTCATTGGCGCCGTCGGGTGTGGGGCGGGTGCTAATCGTGATACTCCCGCTGCCCACTCCGATGCCTCCCCACACCCAGCGAGAGGTCTGAATGATGTCGAGCATGGGGCCTTTGCGAATCGGGGCTTTGGTTCGGGCGGTAGTCGTCGAAGCACCCGAGGCGGAATCAGAACCCTCCTGCGTTTCACCAAGCAGGCCAAGGCGCTCGCCGATAATCTCGTCATCGCTGACGATGTTGGCCTGTTCGTTGAGACGCTTTAGGATCTGCGAACAAACCGCTCGCAGGGTCTCGCGCACGCCGACTCCCTCCGTGGCCACGGCCTCAAACTCCTCGAAGCGCCCCTCCGGGTTGAGGTGTTTGCGCAGGTCCTCCAAGGGGAGGGCTGAGGGCAGGTCGCGCTTGTTGTACTGGATGACGACGGGCACCTGCCCGATTTCGAGATCATACTCGCGCAGGTTTTCGATCATATTGTAGAAACTGTCCACGCTGTCCTTGAGTCGCGTGGCCTGCGAGTCGGCGACAAACACGATCCCATCTACTCCCCGCAGGACGAGTTTCCGTGTGGCATTGTAGTACACCTGCCCTGGAACCGTGTAGAGTTGAAATTTGGTTTTGTAACCTTTGACATCGCCGAAGTCCAAAGGCAGGAAATCGAAGAAGAGCGTCTGGTCCTGCTCCGTGGCGAGCGAGACGAGGTCTCCGCGGTGTTTGGCCGGCACATTGCCGTGGATGAGTTGCAGGTTGGTCGTCTTCCCGCCAAATCCGGGGCCGTAATAGACGATTTTGCAGGTAATCTCTTTGAAGGCTTGGTTGATCGTCGGCATGGGTTATTCGAGTCCGCAATCCCTCGCTCGATGCACAATTCAATTGCATCACGCAGTGAAAAATCGTCCCGGGGCAAACGAAATTTTGTGGGTGAGCGCATGCCAGAGGCCGTCATCGTGAGGTCTGCCAGTGACCTCTTGGCCGGATTCGCCTTCGCGTCCGATGCTTTGGCCGGCACAGGGGCAGCGCGAGAACTGTTGCCCGGCTGGTTTGGCGATGTCGAGGGCGCGGTCGAGCGCCGGGAGCGGCGCCCGTCACCGCCGTGGAATTCCGACGAGGTGGCCGAGTTAGCGGCCTTTAACCGTCAATTTGGCAATGAATCCGGCGCCCAGGCTGCAGCGCACCTTGCCGATCCGCAAACCGTTGCGGTTGTGACGGGGCAGCAACCGAACCTGTTGGCCTCGCCGCTCTATGTCCTGCATAAAGCAGCGTCGGCAGTAGCCTTGGCCCGGCACTGGGAGCAACGGTTAGCCCGTCCGGTGATCCCCATCTTCTGGGTCGCCTCGGACGATCACGATTTTGCGGAGTTGCGCGAGTGTCACCTGCTCGGCGCCGGCGCCGACATTGTGTCCCTCGGGTATCAGGTATCGCGCGGCGAGGGAGTGCCCGCAGACAGTCCTGCGTTCGAATGGAACCTTTCGGACTCGTCGCCCCGGCTGATCCGTCGGCTGGAGGCGGCCCTGCCGGAGGGGCCAGCGCGCGGAGAGACTGTCGCTCTAGTCGCGACGGCGCTCGCATCTGGAGCGACATTTGAGTCGGTGTTTTGCCATATCCTGTCAGGGTTTTTTGCCGACGCGGGACTAGTCATGCTGGTCCCGCGTCTGAAAGCGGTTCGGCGGCGCGGCGCCGGGGTGCTCCGCCGCGACATGCTCTCGCCGGGTCTGTTGGCCGACGCCTTGGAAAAGCGCGGTGCCTCCATGGCTGCGGCCGGATACCCCGTGCCCTTGCAGCGCAGTCCGGAACAGATCAATTGCTTCTATCTGGAAGGACGGGTTCGGCGACGCATGATGCGCCGGGGCGAGGACGGAACGGTCGCGGCCGAGCGGCCGTCGGCTCTGACCGACGCCATCGTACGGCATCAAACCGAATGGCTTGAGCAATTGACGCATCACCCCGAGGCCTTCAGCCCCAATGTGATAACTAGGCCGCTCGTTCAAGATCATGCTCTGCCAACCATTGCCTATGTGGCAGGTCCCGGCGAAATGGCCTATTTGGCGCAGATGGCAGATGTCTATGAATGTTGCGACATTCCGCAGCCGCTTGTGTTGCCGCGTTCGACCGGGATTCTGGTGGATGCTGCGACGGCGCGCGAGTTGGAGGGTGCCGGGCTGAGTGTAGAGGATTTGCTATTGCCGCCGGACGATTTGGCCGCCAAGGCGGCTGCTGCAGACCCCATCATGGCCCCGTTGCTGGCCGAGGTTGTGCACTTGGAGGAGGCCATTGCCGCAGCGACAGGTCGTATGCTGGCCACGGGCGTGGCAAACCGCCCGGCCGTGCGTGTGGCCATAGCCAAGACCGCCGCGGCTCAACACCGTTCGCTCTCCCGTCTCAGGCGTCGGCTTTGGCGTCAAGGGCGCGAGATGGGCGTCGGGGCGTGGGCCTCGCTGGCGCGTGGACTGGCTTGCGTCAGGCCGCTCGGTGGGATTCAGGATCGGGTTTTGTCGCCGTTGTCGTTTTGTGGCGATGTCCCGATGCAGCGGTTGGGGCACACGGCTCTGACGATGGCCGGCGACTGGCTGCGTGCTCTCCATCAACCCGCCACGGGCGGCATGGTGATGCCGGTCCGGATCATCGCCGCCGACTGAACCTCGCGTCGTGCAACGAGGCGTTTGTCCGGCGACAGGCTTAGGCTTCCGTTATGCCGCCCGACGCGATTTTTCGTACCATTCAATTGTTTGGCGCAGTCCGTCCTCGAACGAGGTGGCCGCGGTAAAACCGAAGAGTTCTTTCGCCCGGCTTGTGTCGAGGCATCGGCGCGGCTGGCCGTTGGGTTTTGTCGTGTCCCAGACGATGCGCCCCTCATAATTGGTCAGGCGCATGATGAGTTCCGCGAGGTCTTTAATCCGGATCTCGTGGCCTGTGCCGAGATTGACCGGCAGGGGGCCGTCGTAGCGTTCGGTTGCAAGGAGAATCCCTTCGGCAGCGTCGGCAGCATAGAGAAACTCGCGCGAGGGCGAGCCGTCGCCCCAGAGGACGATTTCCGGGATGCCGGCGTCGCGCGCCTCGACGCATTTGCGGATCATAGCCGGGATAACATGTGACGATTCGAGGTCGAAATTGTCGCGGGGACCGTACAGGTTCACGGGCAGGAGGAAGATGGCGTTGAAGCCGTATTGCTCGCGATAGGCTTGGGCCTGAACGAGCATCATCTTTTTGGCCAAACCGTAGGGTGCGTTTGTTTCTTCCGGATAGCCGTTCCAAAGGTCATCTTCGCGAAACGGCACGGGGGTGAACTTCGGGTAGGCGCAGATGGTGCCGAGAGCGACGAACTTCTCCACGCCGGCCAGACGGGCGTGTTCCATCAACTGGATGCCCATGATGGCGTTGTCGTAGAAATACTTGCCCGGGTTGAGGCGGTTGGCGCCGATTCCGCCAACGACGGCGGCGAGATGGATGACAATCTCGGGGCGGGCTGCGGCGTAGAGCCGCACGATGGCGTCGCGGTCGCGCAGGTCGTATTCCTCCACGCGGGGAACAAAGACCTCGCGCACGCCTCTGGCAGCAAGGGCCTCCAGGACAAAGGATCCGAGGAACCCTGCACCGCCGGTGACGACGATGCGTTTGTCGGCGAGATTCATCGGTTGCGCCCCTCCTGAGTTCCGCTGCGCTCGGCCTCCAGCGCCTCGATGTCTGCGTCCACCATAAGGCGGACGAGTTCCTTAAAGGTCACCTTCGGCTCCCAGCCGAGTTTCTCGCGGGCCTTGGACGGGTCGCCCACGAGCAGGTCCACTTCCGCCGGCCGGTAATAGCGCGGGTCAATGCCGACATGCTGCTGCCAGTCGAGGCCGACATAGCCGAAAGCCTCCTCGAGAAATTCCCTTACGGAGTGCGTTTCGCCGGTGGCGATGACATAATCATCGGGCTCGGGGGCCTGCAGCATGCGCCACATGGCCTCCACATATTCTTTTGCATATCCCCAGTCGCGTTTGGCGTCAAGGTTGCCAAGGTAGACCTTGTCCTGAAGCCCTGCCTTGATGCGGGCCACGGCGCGGGTGATCTTGCGTGTGACAAAGGTTTCGCCACGGCGCGGGGACTCGTGATTGAACAGGATACCGTTGCAGGCAAACATCCCGTAACTCTCCCTGTAGTTCACCGTGACCCAGTAAGCATAAACTTTGGCTGCGCCGTAGGGGCTGCGCGGGTAAAACGGCGTTGTCTCGCGCTGGGGCACCTCGAGCACCTTGCCAAACATTTCGGAACTGCTTGCCTGATAAAATTTGGACTTCAGCCCCGTTTCGCGGATGGCCTCGAGAATGCGGACGGTTCCGAGGCCCGTCACATCGCCCGTGTATTCGGGGATGTCAAAACTCACCCGGACATGGCTCTGCGCCCCGAGATGATAGACCTCGTCGGGCTGGATGCGGTAAAGCAATTTGATGAGATTGGTCGAATCCGACAGATCGCCATAGTGGAGGATCAGACGGACGCCGCTCAGATGAGGGTCTTTGTAGAGGTGGTTGATGCGGCCGGTGTTGAAAGTCGAGGCCCGGCGGATGATGCCGTGCACTTCGTAACCCTTCTCGAGCAGCAATTCGGCCAGATAGGAGCCGTCCTGACCCGTGATGCCGGTGATGAGCGCCTTTTTCATGCGGAAGTCTCCTGCGATGATGTGGCCGTGTCCCACGGTGGCGCTGGGGCGAAACTCCTCAGGCCCAGCCACTGCATGGCCACGAGCAACACGAACCATGTGTTGTAAATGAAATAGCGTCTGGCAAGGCGGCGGGGCTCTTGCGCCAGCCGGTGGAGCCACTCCAACCCCAAGCGCTGAAGCCAGACGGGGGCACGGCGAAGCGTGCCGGCGTGGAAATCAAAGGCCGCGCCGACGGGCAACAAGACCGCCGGGATTCGCCCGCGATGCTCGATGCACCAGATTTCCTGCTTGGGACATCCGAGGGCCACGAAAACCATGCGAGCGCCTGACGCAGTCAGATCCCGCACAATCTG
Organism: Candidatus Sumerlaeaceae bacterium; assembly: GCA_026418615.1. Lineage (GTDB taxonomy): Bacteria > Sumerlaeota > Sumerlaeia > Sumerlaeales > Sumerlaeaceae > JAOAAY01. Next base: position 20,621 of record JAOAAY010000014.1, read on the forward strand.
CTCGTCCTCGTCAGGCGTCAGGGGCCGGAACGGGGGTGCGTAAGCGTACACCACTTGCAGGTCAGGAAACCGCTGGCGGAGTGCGTCGCGCAACCGGCCCAAGGTTTCGGAGGTCGCTCCGTACAGTGCGACCGGCAGTCCCTCCCGGGCGCATCGCTCCCACAGCAACGGCGCGGTGTCGGGCCCCGCCGTGCGCCGGGAGTTGCGCACGCCGTAAAGATGCTGAACCCACACCAGCGGAAGGCCGTCGGGAGCGACGCGGTCGGCAGCGGCCAGCATCCGGGCGTATTGCCCGGAGCGATGCGCCTCGATGACCATGTGGACGGTCGCAAAACAGCACACTTGTGACTGGCCTGCCTGCGCGGCGGTCACGGCCCACTCGACGATGCGCTCCGGAGTCACGGCGTCCACTCCGAGGCCGGCAATGTTTGCAGCCTCGAGGCCCGAGCGAATGCGCGTCTGGCGCAAGTCGGTGGTCATTGCTTGGGGATTCATGGCGCCCAGCATGTCGGGGCCGCTATGCGACGGGCGCAACCCGAAACAGGCACCCGTGCGGGTCGCGCGCAGCGTTGGCGCAGCACTCGTGATGAATCTGATAAAGGGCCTGCTGATAGCGTTCCATCCGGAAATTGATGCCCGCGGGCGGAGGAGCGTCAGCGAACAACCGCCGTCGCATCGCCCGCACGAGCGAGTTTTCGGCCAAGGCCGGAAAATTGTCATGCAGTCGCCAGAGATAGGCTTCGAGCCTCTCGTGCTTTCGCTCGCGAGCCTGAAGGATGGCCAGAGGCAGGAGCGTATGGAAGAGAATGGTACGAGCACGCTCCTCGCCGACGAGATGGGCGGCGCGAGCGGCTCGTTTGCCAGCCAAGGTGAAACGATACCCCCAGTAACCGTCGGCAGGTTGCTCGAAAAGTTGTGTCAGGGTCGTCACGGCGCGTCGCCATTCTGAGGCAGTACGGGGCTCGCGAGCCGCCGAGACTTCCATTTGCCGCATGAGAGCATCAGTCAGCCCGGCCCGGAAGTCATGTTTGACCAAAATGCGCGCTACGCCGGCAAGGCGACGCACGGGGAAATTGACGGGCCGCACGCCGGAAAACCAGCGGCGAGTGGGCGGAATGATGCGGTCCTCGAAATAGCCTGCGAACTCGGTCCACCAGCGATTGAGATCGTTTACATAGGCTTGAGTTTCGGCATCGGCGGGTGCGGCAGCGCACGGGTCGCCCGCCGAATCCGGCGCGCTTGGAGGGGCGGCGAGGTTGGCGACATGAAGGAGGATGGCTTCCAAGGCCGCCGTCGCGTCGGCTGGCGACAAGTCGCGCAGGTAGAGTCGCAATTCTTCGAGCGGTGTCCGTTTGGCGAGCAGGAAGAGCAGAGTTTTGCCGCCTTTAAAGCCCATGGAGGTCATGATGGCTTGGTACATGACCTGGTCGGGCGGCTCGGTGCGCATTTGAGCGGTGTAGCGCGCCACGCGGGCCTCCATCCGCTCGCGAGCAGCCGCGGCGAAAAACTGGCGCAACAAATCCGCATCCACGCGCCGAACGGCATCGGCGCAGGTGCCGGGTGCCGGATCCGTTGCGACGCGATCGTCCGGGTCGTCGTTCTCCTCAGCCAGAGAGCGGCGCAAGGTATCAAGATCCGGATGCAGAGCCGGCGCCAGTTCCAAGCGCTCGATGCGCGTGCCGTTGTGGCGCGTGTCGAATTTGGCTTCGTCCGACAGCCATAAAAAGGCATGGAGCACGACGCTGTTATAGTCAAAGTCGCGCTCGTGCCGGTGGCGCTCCCAATCGGTTGAGTGCAAGTGGATTTCGATGTCGCCGCGAACGGGTACGCCGCCAATGAGCAGGGAGGCCATGCGGAAATCCGGTCCGGCTTCGTGATTCCAAACGCCCGGTTCAAGAATCCGGACCTGTTTTCCGGAACAGGTGCGCAAGCGCGAGGGCTCGAGATACTGCTCGCTCCAGATCCATTGGACGAGTTGCTCGTTGATGGGGGCGAGTCCGTCGTCGCCCGGCTCTCGTGCCTTCGGTTCGGCCACGATCGTCCCCGGTTGCGCGCCGCGCAGGCGCGCCTTGAGTTGCTCGTAGTCACTCATCGGGCTGCCAGATGTGAGGCCTGCGCGAAGTCGGCAAGGCAAGTCCTTTTCCGGTCACCGTGTGTGCTGGAATTCGGTTGCCTTGCCATCGGAAGGCGCGCAAGGGTTGCGTCACCATTTGCGCGCAGGGGTGCGAGGTCTCAGGCGCTTGCGGAGGGTTGTGGCAACATGAGAAGATGGGGATTGGCGGGCTTGGCCTTGGCGATGGCGGTGCTCCTCGCGGGTTGCAGTTATGTCTGCAACGGTTCATGGGATGCCCAACCGTTTGTTCAACCGCGCAATCCGCATCCTGTCATGCCTGCCCCCGAGCGGCCATGGAACTATCCGTGGGAGTGGTCATATCGCGGGCCGGATACGCGGCCGATGCCGGTGCCCGTCTATTACGATTGATCCCCTGACGGCTGCTCTGATGGGGCGGCTGGGGCGTCGGGTGCAGCGTGCGAATCCGGGGTTGTCAGCAATCCAGATGCCTTTAATTCCTTGCCCATCTTGAATGTTACAACGCGGCGCGCCGGAATGGGGTATTCCTTCTTGTCCTTGGGATTGCGGCCTGTTCGCTGCTTGCGCTGTTTGACCTGCAACACGCCAAAGTCGCGGATTTCCAGCCGTCCGTAGGTCGCAACGGTGTGCTTGATCGCTTCCAAGGTCGCGTCAACGATGACAAGCGCTTCCTTATCCTTCAGGTTTAGTTTCTCAGCAACTTTCTTGACGATGTCGGCCTTGATCATCGCCGCGACCTCGCTCCAAACCTCAGAATGAGAATAACCAGAGCGCCTGCATGGAATGAGGGGACGGGAACCAGATGTGCGCTAACTGTGGGACACTCAGGCAATGCCGGTTGTTACGGCAAGAAAAAAGATGCGCTTAGCGCGCATGGGCCTAAGTTAGCACGCCGGTAAAAATCGCCAGAGGCCGCCCTTCCAGCGGGGGGCGTGGCCGGGCGGCCTCTGACTCACTCGGTAGCGGTTGTGGGGCTCTCGCTGGTGGCCAGAGGAGCCGTGGTCATAGCGAATGTGGTCGCAGTATCCACCGGCGTCGGCGTGCCAACGGGTGTCGTTTCGAGATCGGCGGCCGAGGGGGTGGTGGCCTCGTCGGACACAGTCGTTGGCGCGGTGGTTTCGGTTTCAACTGTTTGCGTGGTTTCCGTGGTGCCGGTGTCTGCTGCGGGCTCGGGCGCCGGCGCTGGCGGTTTCAAGTCGTTGACGGCCGGCATGAGCAGGTTGCCCTGATAATCGGAGATCGTATAAATATCCGGAGCGTCGGCCCGTTTGACCAAGTAAGCGTTTTTCTCCGGCTCGCGGTTTCCGATGAGCAGAATCTCGGTAACCTCTTTGGGCGGAGAGGTCGAGCGGTCCTCGCGGACAATGGTTATTTTCTGGGCCGGCGGGTCGAGCCCCATTGTGGCGGGGGCTTGCGTGGTTGCCAGGTCAACAAACCCCGTGGCACGCAGCGTGGCGAGCACCGAGGTGATGGGCGTGATCTTGGCCTCCTGTGCCTCGGCTTGCTCGGGCTTGGTCAGCCTCCATTTGCCGTCAATTTTCTCCACCTCAAAGGTTGTTGTCGTGCCCTCGGCGGAAATGCGTTTGATGGAATCGGCGGCGAACTCGAAGATGGCCTTATCGCGCCATCCCTCAGGTTTGTTGAAGATGTAGGTCAGAGACGCGTTGGCCTCGACCACTTCCTTTTCCCCGGCCTTGCGGACGAAAGTGGTGAAGAACGAGGAGCCGGCCTTGCCGATGAGCAAGTCGGCTAAGAGGCCACTCTTGCCGTAGATTTTCACCTGAGTGGCGCTGCTTTCGGTCACCTCGAAGTCCGGGTGGCTGTCGGGATTGGCCGAGCGCACCTCTCCCTCAATTGTCTTTTCGATGGCTCCGACCAAGCCGTTGATATAGTTGCGATCCGCCTTATAGCCCTTTTCCGGATCCGTGAACCACGCGTCATCCTTGCGCGTCAGTGTGGTCGTCGTGCCGTCGGGCGTGCGAATCTCAATCCGGGTCAGAGTCGAGGAGGTGACTCCCTTGAAGACCTCACGGCGGGGGGCGGCCGCTTCGCCGATGACCCGCTGCTCGCGCCGGTTCAGGACGATGGCGACCGCTACCAAAACGATCGCGATGATGAGGAGAACGAGCGTGTTTTTCGGGTTCATAGTCGGTTTGTCTCCCTATTCTCCTGCGCCACCGTAAATGATCTCGTAGCGGCGGCGTTTCATGCGGTTCATGTAGAACTTGGCGATGCCGAAGAGAACGAGCAGGATAGGCACACCGGCGACCACGAGGAACATGGCCGTGACCTGCTCTGACCGTTCAATTTGTGGGCGCAGTTTGGGGTTTTCTGTGAATTTCGACCGCAGGGCAATCAACTCGCCCCCGCGAGTCATGACATCCGCCACATTCAGGAGAAACACTCCGTTGATTTGCCCCTGACGGCCAAGGACATTGTTGAAAAACGAGAAAGTTGATCCAACGACCACCACCGAGGCCTTGGGGTCGCTCTTGGTCCTGACTTCGCTGACCGGCACGGTGCGGGTTGAACCGTCATCATTGGTCAGCACCGGCGGATCCACGGTTGCGAAGCGGCTGTTGAGTTCGCCCGTGACCTGCATGGCCACCGGAAAGGCCCGCAGCGAGTCGTCGCCGCGGCGGGGCGGGTCGAGTCGTTCCGGTTCCAGATTAAAGATACTCTCCTGCTTGCGTGTGTTGGGGCTGGTGCGGGCAAGGACCGTGAGCGTGCCGCTGGTGCCATGGTCGCTGGCGGCCACGCTGGAGCCAAAGTACAGCATGATTCCGCCAAGATTAGCGGTGATAGGCGACTGCTTGTCCACATCGGGAACTTCGGCGATAAACGGATTCACGAGCGGCACAAACCCGCGCATGGTGGCAAACAGTTGCTGCACGCCGCGGCCCCAGTCCTCGAGCATGTCCGGGTTGATCTTCAGACCGTAGGGCTCGAGAATGGAGTTGATATTGGGGGTGCGCGCTGTGGCGCGGCCGGTGTTGAGGTCAATGTTGACGCCGGACGCCGCGACAAACAATTTGCCGCCGCGCATCACGAACTGGTCAATCCGAAACAGCGCTTCCTCGGACAACTCGCCGGGGTCGAAAACCATCAGCATACTGATGTCGTTCAGGTCGCCGAGGCGCGACGGCTCGAGATTCTTCACCTCGTAACCTTCCTGCTCGAGGATCTGCGGTACCAGGGTGAAGTTTCCGCCGTCGCCCATGAAGGGATTGCCGCCCGGTGCCACAAGGCCAATCTTGGGAATGTCCACCTGCGCCACCTTGTTGATCGCGGTGGTCAATTGGTATTCAAGCGGATAATCCGGCTGGATGACGGGCACCGTCTCGCTCTTGGCCTTGTGCTTAACGACAAAGCCCAGAAAGCCGCGTCGGGCGCTCAACTCGGTAGCCGTCTGCTGGGCCATGATCTGGCGCTGAACGCCGGCCTGCTCGGCTTCGCGTTCGATGGCGGGATCGTCAGACGGATCCTTGAAGGCGTACTTCACGCGGCCCCGCGAGCGGATGCGGTACTCCATCAGGAGATCGCGCAACTGATTGCGCTGCTCGGTCCATTCCGATGGCGTGTCGCGCCCCGTCGCGTACACGGTGACTGTCACATCATCCGGCAGCCGCGCCAGCAGGTCACGGGTGGCGGCGCTGATCGTAAACTGTTTGCCGCGGGTGAGATCCCACCGCACCTGGCTGCGGCCGGCGAGGTAATTGGCCGCGCCAAGGATCACGATCAGAAGGATGACGCCTACAATGGCGCTGGAGCCGTACTTCAGGGTTCGGGAGGTTTTGTCCATCGGTTGTGCCATCGGTCATGCCCACTTTCTGCTCTCGACACTGCGAATGTTGAGGAACAGGAAAAAGACGATTGCAGACAAATAATAGACAATGTCCGCCAGGTCGAGAACGCCGCGATAGATATTCACAAAGTGTCTGTACGGACTCAGGGCTGCGACATAGTCGCCCAGTCCGAACGGAACCAGTTCCGCTACACGGGGGAATCCGACGAGGATCAGCGCGAAGGATATCGCGCAGCCGAGGATGAACGCGATGATTTGATTTTCGGTGAGGCTGGAGGCCCAAGTGCCTATGGCCAGGATTGTGGCTCCCAGCAGCAGCGAGCCCAGATAGGCACACGCTACCGGGCCCCAGTCGAGCGGTGTGCGCTCGTCGGCAAAATGGCTAACCATCCAAGGGATGGGGAATGTGAGTGCGAGCGCCAGGATGAGGAGGGCCAGGGCCCCGAGATACTTGCCAATGACCACCTCGTAATCGCGCACAGGCAGGGTCATCAGGAGTTCCTCGGTGCCTGTTTTTTTCTCCTCAGCCCAGACCCGCATGGCGATGGCGGGAACGAGAAACAGGAACAGCCACGGTATGTAAACAAAAAATCCGTCAAGCCGGGCCGCTCCGCTGCGGAAAAAGGTGCTCACATAGAGCAGCATGCAGGAACCGAGGATGAGAAAGATAATCAGAAAAATATATGTCGAAGGGGAATTGAGATAGCCCCCGAATTCCTTTTTGAAAATCCGCCAAATGTTTTTCATGGCAGTTTCGCGATCCACCTCTCAGGTTTGACCGGTGCGTCGCGTCTTGGCGCGCAAAGTCGCGCCCAAGCCGCATGGAAATTTTCCCGTTATTTGTCCCGTTAGCGGGTCGGGCTCTGCGCGCCTTCGGCATTCACAGTGCCCGACCCGTCGCGTCGGGCAGGGCGGGGGAAAACCGCCCGGTTAACTAGGATCCGTCCAGCCGCCACCCGTCAGCGGCAGGCCTGATCACATGGCAGGACTGGTCTCAGGCGCAGCCGGGGCCGGTGTCGGGGCGGCAGGCTGAGCCGGCGCAGCGGGTGCGGCCGGGGCAGCAGGCGCAGCCGGAGGCGCAGGCTGGGCAGGCGCAGCAGGCGCCGCGGGCGCAGCAGGCTCAGCCGGCTTGGCTGCTTCAACCGGTTTGGTTGTCTCGGCCGGTTTAGCAGCCTCGGCCGGTTTAGCGGCCTCAGCGGGCTTAGCGGGTTCGGCGGGCTTGGCGGCCTCGGCGGGTTTTGCGGCTTCCGCCGGTTTGGCGGCAGGCTTCGCCGCGGGTTTTTCGGCGGCAGGCTTTGCGGCGGCCGGTTTAGCCGGTTCCTCCTTGGCGCAGCCGGCAAACACGGCGGCGGCGGCCACAAGCGCGATCAAGCACTTGGTCATTGTACTAACCCTCCAGTTTTGAGTTGAATTGGCACTGCAAAACTTTGTCGGCACCGATGCGTCGTCATTTGGTCAGTTCGGCAAACACATCCTCGAGCGTCGCGCCCTCGGAGCGCAATTCTGTCAGCACCCAGTTTTTGGCGACGACGGTTTTAAAGACCTGCTCCGGCAGATCTTTCGTTTGACCGGCACTCACTCGGAAGCGCGCAGCGCCGTTCACTGACTCCAAACTCTCTACGGCCGTGACGCCGCTGATGGCGGCGAGGGCCGATTCGACCTCCGGCTTTGGTCCCCGGACCTGGACAACCACGCTGGACTGACCCGTGCCGCGGTTCATCAGTTCCTGCGGTGTGCCCGAGGCGACCACACGGCCGTCGCTGATGATAATGGCCCGGTCACAGGTCGCCGTGACCTCGGGCAGAATATGGGTGGACAAAATCACGGTTTTTTCGCGCCCGATCTCGCGAATGAGATCACGGATCTCCTTGATCTGATTCGGGTCGAGGCCGCTGGTCGGCTCGTCCAGTATGAGAATGTCGGGTTCGTGCAGAAGCGCCTGCGCGAGGCCGACACGCTGGCGGTAACCTTTGGACAACTCGCCAATGTTTTTGCCGACGGCTTTTTGCAGGCCGGTCATCAGTACGACCTCGCCGATGCGTTGGCGCAGGCGGCCAGAGGGAATGTTGCGCATCTGGCCCACGAACTTGAGGAAATCCACCACCGGCATATCGTGATAGAGAGGCGCGCCTTCGGCGAGATACCCGATGCGCTTGCGCACCTCGAGCGGGTTGTCAAAAACATCAAAACCCGCCACGGTCGCTGTTCCCGTGTCGGCGGGCATGTAGCAAGTCAGAATTTTCATCGTCGTGGTCTTGCCTGCGCCGTTCGGCCCGAGGAATCCCACGATTTCGCCCTTGTTGATGGTGAACGAGACGCCCCGCAGAGCGCGGGTTCGCCCGTAGTTTTTGGTGATGTTATCAACCTGTATCATGTAGCCTCGCTGATCCCCGCGATACAGATGCTGCGACTGCCCCGAAGAACCGTCGCTAAAACGCACTCGTCCACCCAAGAAACAAGCACGATTCGTACCGTCCCGCGTGGCTCTGGGGGCTGGAGTCGTTACCGGTTCTTTCGGAGAGGCAGGAAAGTCGGTGACCCAGCGCATCCGTCGCTCGTAAGTTGAGTGAATTCAAGCAGAAGAGTTGTTGAATGCGACTGGCCTGACTAACGGCGCACCGCGTCGGCCGGGTGCCCGAGGCCACGCGTGGCCATGCCGCGGCAAGACTCAGACGGTGCGGTCTGTCCCCAATGTCTGCCACCCATGTGCCACTTTGACGCACACGACAGTCGCCCGTTTTTGGGTTTCAACAGGCGTTGCGGCAAGACTCTGTGGTGAGTAATCGGGCAGGTTGATGGTTGCACAAGGGGCGTGGCAACCCTCTTTGCGGGGGAGCCTTGGAACAATCCGTGGAAGGGAGTCATGCGACCCGTGGGCGAACCCCGAGTGCAACTGGTGAACATTTTTCATCGCGCATTCGACAATTTCATCGCGACCGCGCGCACCTGTTATTCGCCGCGGGGCATCGTGGCCGTGGAGGAGGTGTCCGGCGGGCCGGATTCGGAGCCCTCCGAATTGCAAAAGCGACGCGAGCGGGCTGCGAACCTGGCCCAGAGTCTGTTCAAGGCGGGGCACCACACGACGCTACAGCATGCGCATGTCCAGTTTGCCATCGAAGGCGTGTCGCGCCACTTCATCTGGAGTTTCCTCCATTCACACCCTTTTTATAACTCCGAGCAGGTCAGCCAGCGCTATGTGACCGTCAAGGACGGCGCGTTCCATGTGCCGGACACCCTCTCGACGGCGGGTCGCGCGATCTATCAGGCGTGCCTCGAAAGGCAGATGCGCGATTATAGCGAGTTGTCGGAGATGCTGGCCCCCATGGTGGCGTCCGAATACTTTGCGCGCTTTCGCGGGCGTCAGGGGAGCAAGCGCGCCGCGGCCGACATTCGCAAACGGGCGCAGGAAATCGCCCGGTATGTTTTGCCAGTCGCCACGCAAGCGTACTTGTATCACACAGTCAGCATCATCACGCTGTTGCGTTATTACCGCGTCGCGCAGGAGTTCGACACGAGCGCCGAGCAGCGGCGGGTGGTGCGGCTGATGGTAGAGGCGCTGCTGGCGCACGAACCTGATTTTGCGCTTATTTTGCAGGAGCCGCTGCCGATCGAGGAAACCCCTGAATATGCGTTTTTTGCGCAGGCAGGAGCCCACGAGGTGGATATGGCCAATGCCGCGCGCGTCGTGCGGGAGTTTGACCAGAGTTTGGGCGGGGCGACGAGCATCCTCGTGGATTATGGCACGCACAACGAGGAGATCCTCGGGGCGGCTGTGCGGGAGGTGCTGGGGCTGCCGGCTTCGGCCATGGATGACGCGACAGCAATCGAATTGGTGCTCAATCCCGCACGCAACCGTCTGCTCGGGGAGGCCATGAATCTGGCCACTCTGTCGAAACTGACCCGGACGCTGTTTCACCCGCGATATGTTTTCCGAAAGAAACTCAGCCATGCGGCGGACAGTCAGGATCAGCGCCATCGGCTGACGCCGGGGTCGCGGCCGATTCTTATGCGCCACTATTCCGGCGAGCCGGACTGCATCACCCCCCCGATCGTGCTGGGGGACGAGGCCGTTGCGCGCCGCTACGCGGACAGTCTGGCGGCGACCTATGAAACGATCAACCGACTGCTGCTGATGGACGAGTCGCCCGAAGATGCCGCCTACCTGCTGCCCAACGCGGTGGCCGTGCGTTTTACGGAATCAGCCGACCTGCTGAATCTGCACCACAAGATGGCGATGCGTTTGTGCTACAATGCGCAGGAGGAGATCTGGCGCGCTTCGCTGGACGAGGCGCGGGCAGTCACGCGCGTGAATCCGCTCATCGGGCGCTGGTTGCTGCCGCCTTGCACGCTGCGCAAACATGCGGCGCAAAAACCCATCTGCCCCGAGGGCGACCGCTATTGTGGGGTGCCTGTATGGCGCCTCGAGATGGACGATTACGAACGGCTCATTTGAGCAGTCGAATTTTAGACGGCCTAACTACAAGGCCCGCAACTTGGCTGCCAGTTCCGACGCTGTCAGTCGGTCGGTGAATTGCTGGAGAGGCTGGCCGGCACTGTTGTAGACATTGATGGTTCCGGCCCGGAAAACACCGAGTCGGTAAGCCATGTCCGTATTGCGCTGAAAGTCGAATCGGACGAGAACGAAATTGGTGGCCAGAATGCTTGATACCACGGGATCAGTAAAGACTTGCTCGTCGTAGTAGCGGGAGGTCGCGCTCTCTGGCGCCGCAAAGAACACGAAGATTTTTCGGCCAGTTTGGGAGGCTAACTGCTGGCCGCGCGCGATGTCGTCCACCCAACTCAGTTGGACGGGTGCCGATGGAGACAGCCCCGGCAGGCTCGGGGTACCGACGGCTGCGGTCAGCGGTGGGGCTGACGGTGTGGGGGCTGCGAGGCTGGTCCCGGGCGATCCGGGGATCCAGATGGCCGTTTCAGGAAGCGGCGTGGTGGTAAACCGCACCGCGTCGGCGTAGACTTGACCAAAATTTTTAGTGTCCAGCGGCTGCACGGTTTGATCCACTGAGAGAACAACACCCTGTCCCTCGCCGGCCTTAAACTCGAAATCGCCAAGCAGAACCCACTTGTTGGCGTTAGCGATGCCGGAAACGCTCCCCCAGCCATCCTGCTGCACGGATTTGGTGGTTTCCCCGCCGGCGTGCTTGATGGTGTAGTAAACCGGCGCCGCATTGGCGGCGCGAGGCCAAGTGGTGTAAACATAGTAGCGACCGGCTTCTGTGAACACAGGCGAGAACGAAACCGCCGCCGCCTCATTGCGTCGGTTCGCGCCCGTCGGGTCGACGAACGCGAATTTGCGAGATCCACAGGTGCCTTGGGGCGTGAGGTCAATGGCACTGCTTTTGGCCGTCTGGGGGGGCACCTGACTATCAACCCAGTTACCAGCCAGCTCCTTGTACCACTGGTTGTTTTTTCCCTCGGCGCGAGACTCGATGATGATGTCCGCGGCAGGCACATCCGACGCCCCCAACAAGCAGCCGAGTATGACAGCAAGCCCCAAGCCTCGTTTCATGGCGACGAAGTCTCCCTTTACGAATGAGCACGCCCTAGAATATGTTCCCATTCGCGGAAGAGACACATAAGAAGAGGTGTCGGGCAACAAAAAATCCTGCCTTGCATTGTGTTCTGCCCGGACTTGCGGTACTGGCAGTCCGATGAGGGGCGCATTCGCTTGACATGCCTCGGAGCGGTTCATTGATAGCGGGCGATTTTGTAAAATCGCGGGGACTCCATGATCGTTGTTGAAACGAATAAACTGAGCAAGATTTACACCCACGATTTCATTGATGTGGAGCACGGGCGGTTGCGCTTCAATTTCATGCGCCGCACGGTGGCTCTGGCTGATCTCGACTTGCAGGTTGGCAAAGGAGAGATCGTAGGCTTGCTCGGACCCAACGGGGCTGGCAAGTCGACCACGATCAAGATTCTGATGGGCATTCTCTTTCCCAGCAGCGGTTCTGCCAAATTGATGGGCCGGCCTCTGGGCGACAAGGCGGTCAAGGCCAAGATCGGCTTTCTTCCCGAGAATCCCTTCTTTTACGACTACCTCAAGGGCGAGGAGTTTCTGGATTATTATGGCCAACTCTACGGCATGTCCAAGGCCGATCGGCGCAAGCGGATCCGGGAATTATTTGACTATGTGGGGCTCCCCGATCATGCGCCCAACCTTCCCCTGAAGGGTTACTCGAAAGGCATGTTGCAACGCATCGGTTTGGCCCAAGCGATCTTGAACGATCCGGAAGTGGTCGTGTTGGATGAGCCGCAGTCGGGGCTCGACCCCCTCGGGCGCAAGGAGATACGGGACATCATCCTGTCACTTAAGGATCGCGGCAAGACGGTGTTTTTCTCGTCGCATGTGTTGTCGGATGCCGAGTTGATCTGCGACCGGGTGGCGATCCTCAACAAGGGGCGGCTCGTGGCTCAAGGCGAACTGGGGCATCTGCTCAGTTCGAAAATCAAAGACTACGAAGTCATTGTGACGGGAATGCGCAAGGAATCGGTGGAAGCGCTTCGGCCGCATGCGATCAAGTGCATCGAGCGCGACGCGGATGTGCTGTTCATCTTTGAGAAGGAGGATGATGTGCGGGAGGTTTTGCGCCGCGTGATTGACGAAAACGCCCGGCTGGTTTCGGTGACGCCGCGGCGCGACACCCTCGAGGAATATTTCATCCGCGAGGTGACGCGCGGGCCGGGTGCGGCGGAGACCGGTGCGCAGGGAGGTGCTGCCTGATGGGAAAGGTTCTGGCCATCGCGCTCAATACCTTCAAGGAGGCCGTGCGCAACAAGGTCCTGTACTTCCTGCTGATCTTTGCCCTGCTCATCATGGGTTTCTCCACTTTTATCAGCGACCTCTCCATCGCGGCGCCGGAGAAACTCATCAAGGACCTCGGCCTGGCTTCCATCGACTTCTTCGGCTTCCTGATTGCGGTTTTTGTCGGCATCTATCTAATTTACAACGAGATTGAGCGCAAAACGATTTACACGATTGTCTCGAAGCCGATCGACCGGCACCAGTTCGTTCTCGGCAAATACTTCGGCCTGCTGATCACGATTTATGTGAACATGGCCATCATGAGCGTCTTTTTCTTCGCGGTGCTGTACTTCCGCGATGCGACCTCGCAGGACAAGATCATGGACCTGATCAACCCCGAGGTCAACGGGGTGCGCCAGCCGGTGGAAAACGCCGAGTCGCTGTATTACTGGTATCATTTTAAAATGTTTTTTATAGCCTGCGGCAAGGCAGTCGTCACGCTGTTCGGGTACTCGGAGCCGATCACTTTCCATCTGATGCGTGTGATCGGGATGAGCGCGCTGGGCTTGGCCATCATCACGGCGTTCGCCATCCTGTACTCGACCTTCTCGACGCCGACGCTGAGCGCGGTGTTCACCTTCCTGACCTTTGTGGTCGGCAATTTGTGCGAGGATCTGCTGCGATACGCGGAGCGGCTCGCACGCAATGCAGGCGGGTTGCAGAACCTGTCAGGGCCGGATGTGCTCAAGTATTGGTTTGTGACGATCGCGATGCACATCACGCCGAACCTGGCGCTGTTCAACAAGCGATCCGAGGCGATCTACGACAAATGGGATGTCATGGCCCAGACGGAGCGGTTTGTGGCCATTGACCCGGTGCAAGTCGCCTACGGGCTTGTTTATGTGGGCGGGGTGCTGTGCCTGTCGTGCCTGATCTTCAATCGCCGCAATTTCAAGTGATATGACGATGCCCGGCCGTCTGAAAACCCTTTTTGTGTTCGTTCTCTTGGTTGCGTGTGTCGCCGTGGCGACGACCATCCAGCACCGTCAGTTGAAGAAGGTCGCGCTGAGTCCGCCGTTTCATGACACTTGGTCTTTGTCTGGTCGCAGCGCGGCCGTCATTGATGCGCTGGCGCTGGGGTACGACCTCGTGGTCGCGGATTTTCTTTGGCTGCGGGCCATCCAGTCGTTTGGCGGGCGCGGAATGACCAACCGTGACTGGCGTCCGGTTTACGATCAGTTCGACACCATCACGGAACTCGACCCGTATTTCGAGAGTGCCTACACTTTCGGCAATCTGGTCATCGGGGACGAGGGCGGACGCCAGCGCGAGGGTTTGCGCCTGCTCGATAAGGGCATGAATAAGATGATCTATGGCTATCGCATCCCCTTCGAGGCCATGTATGTGGCGCATTGGCAGATGGGTGACACGCGGCTGGCGCGCTGGTACGGCCGCATAGCCAGCAAGCGGCGCAATGCCCCCGACTGGGTGCCTCGGATCGTGGCTTACCTCGATGTGCAATCGGGGCAGTTTTACATCGGCTTCGACCGCTTCACGGGCAATCTGCTCGAGGGGCTGGATGCGGACGATGCCGTGCTGCGGCGCGTGGCGCTGCGCAAGGTGGCCGAGGCCGTGGACAAATGGAGCAAAGACCAAATCTTGCGCGCATATGACGAGTACACTTCGGCTACGGGGCAGCCGCCCGTAACCGTGGAGCAACTGGCCGGACAGCCGGCGCTGCAGAATTATGAGATTGCCTCGATGACGCGTCTGCTGGCGAAAATCGAAGTGCTTCAGCGGCGGCTCGGCAGGCCGTCGTTGCTCGAGACCGTGCCAGAAATCGGAACCATCGTTCTGCCGACGCCTCAGGAGTTGGCCGAGGCGGAGGCCGCCACATCCCAGACGCTTGCTGTCAAGGATTTGCGTTCGCTGCAAAACGAGGTCTTCAGATATGCGCTCACGCGCCGTTCCGGAATACCCCCGGAACCGTTTGGTGACCGGTATGTGATCAACCAGACGATGGTAGGTTACCCGCATGCAGATCGAGAGAATCTTGTCGTCACGGAGACTGAGCGCCGGGATTTCCTGAAGCAAATCCTCGGTGCGTTGCGAGCGATCACGGCGGAACGCCGCGACGAACTCGGCCGTAATCCGCAATCGTGGCGCGAGGTGTTCTTCACCGATTTCAACACGACTGAGCCGTACGGCGGCAAGTGGGAGTACGATCCCGCCACGGCCGTCATCCGATCCACCTCGCATCCGGATCTCTGAGGCGCTCCCAGCGGCGTTGACAGGGCTGTGTCCCGGCTGCGTGATGCCGGGACGGAGGGCACACATGATGAAGACTGAGACCGGGATCGCGCTCCGCCCCTTTGAGGGACGCGACACAGGTGCGGTGCTGGAGTGCTGGGCGGAGGCTCTTCCGCTCGACGCGGTGAACTTGGACACTTTCGAGCGCAAGGTGCTGCTCGACCAGAACTTCGAGACAGGCAGCCTGACGCTTGCCGAAGTGGATGGGCGGATTGCCGGGTTCATTGTCTGTTTCGTGCTGAACAAGCCCATCGAAAAGGTTGGGCACCGCGAAGACACGGGGTTCATCACGGCTTTCGGTGTGGCCCCTTGGGCGCGGGGACGAGGCGCCGGCAAGGCGCTGCTGGCGGCAGCCGAGGCGTTCTTCCGGTCACGCGGACGCAGTCTGGCGGTGATTGCGCCGTATACGCCTAACTATTTTGTGCCGGGCGTGGACAAGGAGCGATATGCCGACGGCGTGGCGTTCCTTCAACGGCGCGGTTTCGAGGAGTACTCGGAGGGCATCGCGGCCGATGCGTTGATCTCGACCTTTGAAATCCCAGCCGAGGTGCTGGAGAAGGAGCGGCAACTGGCGGCGGAGGGAATTGTCATCCGGCCGTACGAGCGAGGCGACCTTGTCCACTACATCGAGTTCCAGCGGGCTCTGATGCCCGGTCCGTGGGTGGAGGATGCGCGGCGTAACTTGCTCGAATTGACGCACGGGCGTTTCCCCTGCGATGCGATCTGGCTGGCTGTAGACCGCGGAAAGATCATCGGTTTCTGTCAGCACGAGCACGAACACTTCGGGCCGTTTGGCGTGTCGGACGCCTATCAGGGCCGGGGGATTGGCAGCGTGCTGCTGGCGCGGACCTTGTTTTCGATGCGGGTGCGCGGCTGCCACTCGGCTTGGGTTTTGTGGACGGGCGAGCGGGCTTTAAAAGGGGTTTACGGCAGGCTTGGCTTTCGCCTCACCCGCCGTTTTGCCATCATGCGCAAGCCGCTGGGGTGACCAGCGCGACTGATCAGTTTTTGACGCGGGGTCGCCGCAGTTCGAGGCGGGTCGCGGCGTGCCCGCCAACAGCCGGCAGTGGCAGGGACGGACGCCGCAGAGAACAATGGCCGGAGAGGGCCTCGCGAACCACGGCGTCCAAGTCCACCCGGAACAGCATGTAGGACACGGAGAGACCGCGCAGGTCGGGCACGGGGTACACGGGCACCGGTCCCACGGCCTCATCTTCGGTGATGTACACGACATACTGAACGAGGCGGCCCCGGTCGAGCGCGAGCACCGGAAACGCCCCGACGGGCACCTCGCGCGGCGTGACGACGGCGTCGGGCATCAACCGGACGGCGGTCAAGCAGGCGTCGAGCCATTGCCAGAAGAAGGGCTGCTCCTTGCGGACTGAGAAGATCACATAGATGGAATGGAGATTGGCGCCCTTCCAGAACGAGCAGAAGTCGCGGAAGTTGAGGTCGGCGCAAGTGCCCTCGTCGAGACCATACAGCCATATCTGCATGGAGGATTGACGCAGGGATTCCGGACCGTCTGCGGCCGGCCCCCGCAGCACGCCGACTAGGAAGTCCATCAGGTGGAAGCCGGCCTTGGGGCCGCGCCATGCCTTCGGCAACCGGTCCACTGGCAGGCGCAATGCCACGATCTTCGTGCCGGTTACGGGGACAGTCTCCCGCGGGAAAACGGGTTCGGCGACGGGCATGGCGTCGGCCGCCGAGACGGCCTTCGCGGCCTTGCGCCGCGAGGTCGCCTTGCTGCTTGCGGGACGGGGTGATGTCATCGTGTGATACCTCCCTTTCTTGTCATCACAATACGGCCGCCATGTGACAAAATAGGTCATGGATTCGCGCTAAAATCCGGCTCCAATTCACTGACGCGCGGGCTGCCCGAATCGCTTGCATCAAGGCCGTGCGGCGGGTGATGGTTGGGGTGCCGGACGAGCAGCCAAGCACCGGGGAGAGAGCGCATGCGGGAAGAGACATACACGCGACATTGGCGTATCCTGTGCTTCATTCTCGACAGCCGCAGGGGGAAACTGCTGAGCGAGATCAGACGCGATCTGGCCGATCATGGTTTTCATGTGGTGGAGCGCACGGTTCGGCGGGACCTGCAGGCGTTGCAACTTGCCGGGTTCCCTGTTATCAGTGAAAAGGTGGAACGCGGAACCGTCTGGACTCTGACCAAGGATTACCGGAACCTGCCGCCGACGCCGTTCGGGCTCGACGAGGCGTTTGCCATGCTGGTGGCGCGGTCGGTGCTTGAGGCGCGCGGGCATGGGCAACTGGCGCGGCAAATCAGTGGAATCGTTGACAAACTGACCACTAAGGCGGCTCCGGAGTTCCGTGAAATCATCGCCCGGCTGGAGGGTTCGGTTTACTGCAAGCCTCTGTCGCGGGCGCAGGGTGGTGCCGTGCCCGGTTATTATGACCAGATTGCGCAGGCCATCCAGGAACAGAAAAAATTGCGGGTCACTTACCGCAGTGCTGCCGGGCGTTTGTCGAAAGGGCGACTGCTGGCTCCCATCAGGCTCTGGATTGACAACCAACAGACCTACCTCATCGCATACTGCTACCAGCGGGCGGATGTGCGGATGTTCCTGCTTGGCCGGTTCGAGGCGATGGAGGTGACGGATGAGCGCTTCGAGGTGACTTGGAAGTTTGATGCGGAGCAATTTGCCAGTGAATCGTTTGGCGTCTTCCGCACGACGCCCGAGGTCATCGAACTGGAGTTCGACGATATGCTTTCAAGTTATTTTGATGCGCATCCGCTGCATCCGACGCAGCGCCTGTCGCGCCGTGACGGGCGGTGGAAAATTCAACTGCGTGTCGGCATCAACGAGTCGCTCATCCACCGTCTTCTCGGGTTTGGTCACCGTGTGCGCGTGGTGAAACCGCGGGCCTTGGCTGACCTTTTGGTGGAACGCCACCGGCAAGCCATTGCAGCCTACGAGGCGTTGGGTGGCGAGTCGGGCGCCCAGCAGAACCTCCCGCTTGGTTTTGAGTGACAGTGGTGGGCGCCACCGCGCGCGGTATGCCCACGAAAAGGGAATGCCGGAGCCAGCGTTTCGGCGGACTCCGGCAATCCTCCAGCAACAGGGAGTGGAGTAGAGGGGTTTCTTAGTCGTAAAGCATCCACAGATCCCGGCGTACGGCCGCCGGCGGATTGTAACCAGCCGGCAGCACAAAGGTTCCCGGACCGAGAACGCCGGTGCTGATGGCAACGGCGTCCACGGCGCCAAGAAGCCCGCGGCTTTCGAACTGATTGATGGCCAGGTTCGCGGTTCCGCCTACAAAAAATCCGCTCGAACTGGGCCAACTGCTGTCATACAGAAATCTGTTGCTCCCCGGCCCGTGTCCGAGGATTTTCGTGCGGGAGATGCTCGGCGTGGCATTAATTGTCGCGGTCGTGACAACCGCTCCGTTCACATAGAGCGTCATCAGGCTGTTGGCCGGGTCGGCATCGTTGTAATCGAAGGTATACTGGACGAGGTGCCATTGTTTTTCCGGCAGAGGGCCCGGGTTAAAGGCGGCCAGGACAGGCTCCTGCGTGTCGTTGAAAATGTGCAGGGTGAGGTTGCTCGTGTAAGGGGGCGGAGCGCCCGAACCCCGGATGCGCAGGTTTGTGCGAATGTAGGGCCCTGTCGGCCACTCGTCACTCAGGATTCCCTGAATGCCGCCGATGTTGCCGGGAATGTCATTCGTCGCAGCCCAGAAAATCACTTCCCATGTCAGGTCCTGCAGGGGCAGCGGCTGGAGCATTTCAACGAAAAGCCCCTCCTCGACGCGGTTGATCCCGCTCTCGGTGGTGGGGATGTCGCCGCTTTCGACGAACATGGCGCTACCGCCCTGCGGGCCGGGCGTGGCGGGAAAACTGGTGCCGTCCGTGCCGTCGGGAACCTTGACCGTCACGCCGTTGTGCGTGCGGATCAGGCTTTTGTATGAAGCAAAGTAAACATTTGATGCAATAGGCATCGGCTCCGAGGGGTTGAGCGGGTACGGGGCGAAATTGGGAAAAGTTTGCGAGGTGATGTTGTCAAAGTCGGCGTAGAAGAGCAACCCGGCCTGAGCCGGCTGCACACTGGCCAGCGCCAGCAGCAAGGCGGTGCCGAGGCAGTAAACAGTTTTCATGGCTATGCCTTTCCGTCGTTCATCGGCGTGGGATGGGCCGGATCACGGCGTTTTTGGGTCGTGATCCGGCTTTGCGGTAAGGCTGCGTGTAACGGCGGCGATGCCGGTTGGCTCAGGGGCCTGCCCGATAGATCTGGCCACGGCTGACAGTGCCGTTGGTCGGGTCGTAGGGTATGTAGTGAATCCAGGTGTTGTTGTTGATCCGGCCGGGGCCGTTGGCGGCGATCAGCCACTCGGTGCCGCAATTGATGACAAGTTTCATAGTGGCGTAGGTGGGGGTGTTGCCGTAGGTATTCAGGTAGTCGCAAAAGTCATGGGCAACCACCGTCTCCCCCGTCGTGGGGCTCTGATAAGTTTTCATATTGTAGACGAAACTCGGTTGGAAGTGGGGCGGTGACGAGCCGTCATCAATCGGCGTCATGGGATCGTCGGGAAGGCTCGTGATGTACGACACCGGGGTTGTGAGACGGATGAGGGACCACTTGATGTAGCCCTCGAGGTCTCCCGGGACAAGGCCGAGTCCCTGCGGGTATCGGTTGGTATCCACGCGGTAGGATTCCATAGCCGTGGCAAGCGAGCGCTGATCCGCCTTCACGCGCGACACTTTCGATCTCATCTGAGCCTCGAGGAAGTTTGGCACGGCGATGGCGGCGAGGATGGCGATAATCGCCACGACGATCAGCAACTCGATGAGCGTAAACGCTGATGGATGGTCTGAATGCCTAATTCTCATGATTGCACCTCGGCAGTGTAAGCGATTTCATCTGATGGGCGTCCCCCGGGCCGTGAATCTTGCAGTTTTACGGTGCAGGAAAACGCTTTCTCCTTGGTCCTTTCGTATTCATGAGACCGTTGGCATGTGCAAGGAGAAAAGTGTGCCAAAATGTGAAGTCCTTTGGAGTAAGCGCTTGTGCAAACGCATACAAAGAAAAGGTCGCCCGGTCATGGAGACGAGGACGCTTTTTGCTCGCGTTGAGTCCCCGTCGTTGGTTGATGATGGCTGCCGAAGTTGTTTCACTCTGTAGGCGCTAACGGGGTTTTCAGTATGGCGTGGACGAGGGTTGTTCTGGGCGGATGGTTTGCGGCGTTGCTGGCGATGGCGGAGCCGGCGTCAGCGGCCGTGCGGTTGCCGGTGCCGTTCATGGAGCAACCCGACGACCAAACCTGTCTGCCTACATGCCTTGCCATGACGCTGCACTGGTTCGGACGCTCGGAATTGACAACACAGGTGGTGCAATCGCTGCACCAGCGAACCCGTTACGATCGGTACAATTTGCCCTTCATTGTCCGCGACTACGGGCTCTATGCCCTGCCGTCGTGGTATGAACTGGCTTGGACGCCTGCGACCATCCGGGCGGAATTGGATATGGGGCGCCCGGTCATCCTCGGCGTGAATCAAGGGCGCTACGGCCATTTTGTGCTCGCGGTGGGGTACGAGGACGACGGGCGAGTCGTGATCCACGATCCGACGCTTGCGTCGCCCGGTTATCCGCTCGGCGGGGCTTTCAAGTCCGTGGACTGGAAAACACTTTTGTGGCGTGGAGGCGCGATCATTCGTCCCGAGCCATTCCCTCCGCCTCCTGCAGTTTCCGTCCGACCGCTCGACACCACAGCGCCATCAGTGCTGCGGGCCGGACAGGCCGGCGTGATCGAGTGGGAACTGTCAAACAACGGCACGGCACCGTGGCCGGAGGGGCTGGCGCTGGTGGCCGCGGGCGATCCGTGGTCGTCGCCCACCGTGGAGCGGGAAAGTGCTTTTTATGTATCCGGTCAGTGGCTGGGGCCGAGCCGGGTGGCGTTGATTCCCGGCGGTATCGGGCCGGGGGGGCGGACGCGGATTTCGGTGCCCGTGCGCGCACCGATGACTGATAAACCAATGACATTCGTGGAGCGTTTTGCAGTGCGTCACGGGGAGGGCAGCGGCTCGTGGCTGAATGAATCATGGCTCGGCGGGCCGGGCAATTGGGCATTGTCGGCCCGCATAGTGGTGGAGCCTGATGTTGAATGGCCGTTGCCGTTGGAAGGGGCAACGGGAGACGGCCAGCCATCCGCCCGATGGCAAGCCCGGTTTGGGACGGTTTCGGCTGATTCGCAGACAACCCCGCCGCCCGACGGGTCTGTTCCGCTGCGGCTCCAGACGCCCGGACAGCCATGGGATGTGGCTTGGTTGGGCGACAACACTTGGGCCGACTATGAGGCCTCGGCGTGGATCTATTGCGACTTCCGGCCTCAAGAGGCCCCGCGGGGGTTCGAGCGGGTGGGCTTGTTCGTTCGCGATAATGGCCAGCGGCGCGGAGATACCAAGGACGAGCAGGAAATCGGCGGTTGCATCAGCATGACCTATGACAGTGATGACGGATATTTGCGCGCGGGGGATGTGGACAATGGCGGCGTAGGCGACTTCCGCCCGGCGCCAAGGTATAAGATTACCGAGTCCGGCTGGCATCACTTCGCCATTCGGTGTGCAGGCGGGAAAGTGACCTACTCGCTGGATGGCAAACCTTTCCACGAGCAAAAAGTTCGCAATCGGCTCTCGGGTTGTTGCGGGGTTTGGTACAAGAGCGGTTTTGAGGACAGAACGCGGTCGCAGGGGGTGAGATTTGCCGCGTTCAAAGTGGTTCGCTAGGTGTGACAGTGGCGCTGGCTGCCCGGGACGGTTTGTCCTTTGTGGCGTCTTGATGGCTTCTGGAGCGCTGCGAATAATCGGCCAAAGGGCCGTCTAAACTAGGGCGAGAGGTCCGGCTGATGAGTCGCCGGGCCTCAAAGACTGGCGAAAGACGATCCTGCGTTTCGTATGGGTCCAGATTTCAGGGGTGTTGATTTTCCCGGGGCTGCCGGCCCTGCCGTCGGCCGTGTCCGGGAAGAGGGCGAAGGTGCGCCCAAGCGACTGTTTCTTGCCGTCCTGTTCTGCGCCCACGCGATGGGTCTTGGGTTATTCTGTATAGGATTGTGGCTGGTTCAGCCGCGTTTGGCTTCGATCCATCCGTATGCCTCCCATGCTCTCTTGATCGGGGCCTGCGCGGCCATCGCGGCCTTTAGCTCTGGGTACACTGCATTATGTTTGGCCGTATGGCTGAAACGACCTGTGCCGCTGGCCGACAGGGCTTTGCGCTGCTTTGGAAGGTCCCTGCCCGTGGTGGCCGCCGTGTCGCCTTGGTTTGGGGTGTCTCCGGAGCGCGTTCGCCGGAGCCTGACCTCCATCGAGGAGCATCTGGCGTGTCTGCCTCCGCGCCAGGGATGTCGTGGGCGGATTATTTGCCTTGCTCCAGCAGACTTGCCGTCTGTCGCGGTGGAGCAAATCCGGTCGGTCGCGGCTGAATACGATACCGATTTTTTGCAGACGGCCAGTGCGACAGAGGCCCGTCAATTGATCCTGCAGGTCAGGCCGCTTGCCGTGGTGGCCGTTTGTTGTCCGCCGGATACGGTGCGTCGCATCCGCGAGTTGCAATATCGCGTGCCTTTGTTTACGGTAGGGCGCCGACCCAAATCCTGTGCGGTGTGCGAAGTGTCGCCCGATATTCATGAACTGATGACCGTGCTGGAAACCGTGCGGTCGCGCTACGAGGTAGCCGATGCAACCTCTGAAGCCCAACCGGCGCGCCAACGGCACTGACTCAGGTACCAAAACCCTTCGGTGATTTGCGTCACGGTCCGACTGCATGGCGTTCTGGCGGAACTTGCCGGTGTTGCGTCTGAAACGGTGTCCTTGGAAGACGGCGCCACATGGGTGCGCGCCATGGCTGCTCTCATCGCGCGCCATCCGATTCTCCTTCCGATCATGTCAGAGGTGACAACGACCCGGGCCGGTAGGGTCGTGTCGGATGGCGAGTGTTTGCGCGATGGCGACCGGCTTGATCTGGCCACGGGCTCCTCACGCGCCTGACACGCGTTGGCTGAATGGACGGGTGATGATGGATCATTCCGCTTGCCAATCAATGTTGATAGGCTATACATAGGCTGGATGTTGCGCTGGGTACGAACGCCCCGATGACTGACTGCTGGATTCCCCCCGCGCAGCCGCGGTGTGTGACCACATCATGAAATCCGTGCGTGAAATCTACGAAAGTTTTGGTCTGGAAGTGATCCAAGAAGTGGAGCGCTACCTTGCGCAGCACGGCGACCTGACCGAACTTCTTCAGCGATTCCACCTGCAGGTTCCCTCGCGGCTGGACCAGCAGCATGAGATTCTCTCCCAGTTCCTCTACAAGTACGGAATAACCTTTTTCCTGAAAGCGCTTCGTAACAACCTTTCCGCCGCCGAAATCGAGCACCTGAAGGTTATGAAACTGGTGAGTCGTGTCGGATCCCCGGTGCGCGCCCGGGACAAGAGCGCGACAGCGCCTCCGCCTTTGGCTTCGGAAAAGAAGGATTCCGCATCATCGCGGTCGCTGACGCCGGTTCCGCTGGATTGTGACCCCAGTGCCTCGGTGCATGCGACGCCGCCGCCTGACGGTGTCGCTGTGCCGGGCATGGCTCCCGGGGCTGCCGATGCACCGCCGCCAACTGTTCACGACGGAGCCTCCCGCACGATCGAGTGCCCCAATGGGGCGACGATTACCGAAATCAATGGTCGCCTGTGGATTGTCACGGCCGATTATGTGGGGTGGGATCGTCGCTCGGGAGTTGACCGTCGGTCGGGGTTGAAAGATCGTCGGCGCGAGACGACCGTGGTTTTCAAGAATCGGCGCTTTGGCGGGCGAGACCGCCGCAAAACGGTTCGGCGCGCCGAGGACCGGGCGCGACTAGAGGCAGAGCAGGCCGCTCGCTCGCGGAGCGGCGCACCGGACGAAACGGGCAAAAAAAAGTCGTGACGAGTCCTGTCATTCGGATTGTGGCCGCCGGCGAACTGGCCGAAGGCGGAGCCGCTACCTTCGTCTTCCGGGATGCCAACGGTTTGCTGCGTGATGGATTTGTGGTGCGCTTTCGCGGTGTTATTCATGCCTATCTGAACTGCTGCCCGCACCAGCCGCTGAGCCTCGATTACGGCGACGGCGATTTTTTCACTCGGGAAGGGGACCTTCTCCTGTGTCGGAACCACGGCGCCCTGTTTGAGCCGGAGACGGGGCAGTGTGTGGCCGGGCCCTGCTACGGCGCGTCGCTGCGTGTGTTGCCCGTGCATGAGGAGGATGGCTGGATTTGCTTTGACGCTTCCGTCTGTCCCCCTCAACCCGATCTTGAGTAGCGGCGCCGCCGGCCGGCATCATCCAGCCGCAATGCTCGCCTCCGTGCGCTTTCATGCCAAAATCTGGGTTTTCTATGTGGCACAGTTTCTCAAGCGCCGCATGATCTACCAGATGGACTTCCTCGCCGGACTGGCAGCGGATGTCACCCTGCAGTTTGTCAACCTTTTGTTCATTTTTGTCATTTTCGAAAAAGTCCCCGACCTGCGCGGATGGCAGCGGGATGAGGTGCTTTTTATCTATGGCCTCGCCATCATGTCCTACGGTCTGTTCCATGCGTTTTTCTCGAACATTTATTACTTGGGCAATACTTATATCGTCGAGGGAAACATGGACCGCGTCCTGCTGAGGCCGCTCAATCCCTTGTTTCAGGTTTACGCTGAGCGTGTGGACCTTGAGGATGCTGGCGAGGTGCTCTTGGGAGCCGTGCTGGTGGCGTATGCGCACCGCGCACTGGGACTGGACTGGACGCTGCTGCACCTCGTGGCGCTTCCGCTGTTTGTCATTCTCGGGGTGCTTGTCTTTCTCGGCGTATTTACGGCTTTGGCGTCAGCGGGTTTTTGGTTTGTGGATCGGGTGGGCATCCTGCCGCCGGTATACAACATGATGGCGTTTGGCCGGTACCCCGTAACGATCTATCATCCGTTGCTCCGTTTCGTGCTGAGTTGGGTCATCCCGTTCGCGTTCGTCGGTTTCTTTCCGTCCACCTGGTTTCTGGGGCGTCAGGAATACCTTGGATATTTTGTCGTGACGCCGATCGTTTCCTTCGCCGTTTTTGGTATTGGATGCGCCTTGTTCCACGCGGGTCTGCGTCGTTACGAGAGTGTTGGCTCATGAGAGCGCGGACTGCCGCCGGATTCTGTCTGATCCTGCTCGCGGTCGCGGGGTTGGGGCTTCGGTGGTGGCGGCTGGATCTGATGCCGTTCCGGTACGACTCGGCGGCCGAAATGTGGCGCGCGCGCGAGGTTCTTGAAGGGGGCGGTCTGCCCGTGACGGGTATCATCAACTCGCTGGGATTCCGTAACCCGGCCGGCTTCACATGGCTGATCATGCCGGCTGCGGTTTGTTCTCCGGATCCGCGATGGACGGCGGCATGGATTGGAATTTGGACGATGACCGCGTTGTGGCCGCTGTACGCGGCGGGGCGCTTGGTGCTTGGGCAGCGTGCGCTTGCGCTGTTACCCTGCGCTGTGTGGGCGGTCTTGCCGATTTGTGTTATGGGCGGACGATCCATCTGGCCGCAAAACCTCCTCGCGACTGTGGGCGCATGGGGTCTGTGGCTGATTCTGTTGGCCTGTCAGGCTGACAGCCCTCTGCGACGGCGTGTGGCTGCCGCTGCCGCGGCGTTCGCCGTGCTGGGGTTTGGCGCACTTGTGCATCTGTCGTGTCTCGCGGCGGTGGGGGTAGCCTTGGTTTTGCTAGGGGTGGGTATGGGCTTTATGCGTCGGACAGGCGACCGGCAAACCAAGCCGATGACGGGAGGTTTCGCGGTTGCCGTGCTCCTTGGGCTGCTACCAGCAGCGGCCGGGCTGTCACCGAGCGCTGTGGATGGCTGGCGGAGGATGAGCGTGCCTGAGAGCCAGCGGGCGGCAAAACCAGCGCACATCCAGCAGTACGAGTCGCGAATGCCGCCGCCCAAGCCGCTTCCGGCGCGCCTATCGGATGCGATTGGGGGGCTTTTCCAGCAGTTTTCCAGCCTTGGTGCGACGGGGGGGATTGACCAGCAGTTGACGCCGGTGGCCGTCGCCGCAGGGCGTTCGGCGGATGTGGCCTTGCTTGCTTTGGTTTTGGCGGGTGTGGCTCGCACGGCGCTCACGGCCGGGCGCAGGCGCGCATTGGCCGTAGGCACCGGCGGGCTCAGGCGGTTCCATGCAGCCGTGTTGCTGGCGTGGGTTTTTGTGCCGCCGGCGACCGCGGCATTTGTCCTGAAGCGGCTCAACGCCAGTTATTTTGCTTACACCCTGCCGGCGCTGCTGTTGTTTGCGGGCATCGCTATGAGGCCGGTCGGAGGCGAAGTTTCGCGAAGGCTCGCACGCGCAACGGCTTTGGCCTTTGCCGCCGGGACATTTTCCCTGTATATCTTTTTCTTTTTCTGCACGATGACGGCGCTCGATGCGAGCCGCTATGTTCGGGGCGACTACTACATTCCGCTTGCCAACCAGTTGAGTCTGGTGCGGCGGCTGGCGGCGGAGGGAGTGTCGCGGGCCCGGTTTGTCCACCTGAGCGGCGACTGGTTTCAACATTCGTACAACTATTTGTTCGACGAGATGGGAATACGACCGGCGGCAGAATCGGAGCCGGTCTGGGCCGTGGTGGAGGATTTGGTTTTGCGCGGGCGGCAGGCGCACCGGGCTGCGCTGATTGACAAGCACGCGACGCTGCGCGAGGGACCGGTTGCCGCGGTGCTGTTCACGGGGCCGGCGGGGGCGGTGGCGTTGCAACGGGCGTTTTGGGCAGCCGAGGATTCGCCCGAGCCGTGAATGCGCGACGCCTGCGCGCCGTTACTTCAGGCACCGCGAGTCGAGAAAGGGTAGGACGGACAACTTGAATATTGTTTACATGGGCACTCCGGGTTTTGCGGTGCCGCCGCTCAAGCGGCTGCTGGCGTCGTCGCACCGCGTGGCGGCGGTGGTCACTCAGCCAGACAAGCCGGTCGGTCGCGGGCGCAAACTCCAGCCGCCCCCGGTGAAGGAGGCGGCTCTCGAGCACAATCTTATTGTGCTGCAGCCTGAGAAACTTCGCAAGACCGCGTTTGACCGGGTCTTGTCGGTCTACGCGCCGGATGCGATTGTGGTGGCGGCTTACGGCAAGATTTTGCCGCCGGAAATCCTCGCGTTGCCGCGCTATGGGTGTATCAACATCCACGCGTCGCTCCTGCCCAAATATCGCGGTGCCGGCCCGATCCAGCGCGCTATCATCAACGGCGAAACGCGCACAGGTGTGACCATCATGCTGATGGATGAGGGACTCGACACGGGGCCCATCATCGCGAGCGAAGAGATTGAGATTCTGCCGGACGACGATGCAATCAGCGTGGCCAACATGCTTAGCGTCATTGGAGCGGAACTGTTGGTGAAGGTGTTGGATCGCATCGAGGAAACAGGCCGGGTCGAATGCAGCCCCCAAGACCATTCGCAGGCCACCTATGCGCCGATGCTGACCAAAGCCGACGGCTTGCTCGATTGGTCGCTCGGCACGGACCAGATTATCTGCCGTATCATGGGGCTCAAACCTTGGCCGTCGGCTTTCAGTTATCTCAGCGGCAAGCCGTGGAAATTTCTTAAAGGCGAACCCTACTCGGATCCGCTGGCACCCGACATCGCCAAGGCTCAGGGCTTAACGGATCCCGGCAAGGTGACGGGGACGGTGAAAGGCCGCGGGTTCGTGGTCAAGACCGGCGACGGCCATTTGCTGGTGACCGAAGTCCAGCCGCAAGGCAAGCGCGTGATGTCAGGTGCCGATGCGGTCAACGGCAAACTGGTTACAACGGGGCAGGTGTTTGTCAGCGATCCGGCTTTTCTGGAGGGCGA
Source organism: Candidatus Sumerlaeaceae bacterium (assembly GCA_026418615.1). Taxonomy (GTDB): domain Bacteria; phylum Sumerlaeota; class Sumerlaeia; order Sumerlaeales; family Sumerlaeaceae; genus JAOAAY01. Next base: position 48,423 of record JAOAAY010000014.1, read on the forward strand.
GCCAGACGAGTGAGTTTTGCGAGGGTCGGGCTTAGGATTCGGTCGGGGCCGGCTCGGACTGGGTCAGAACGCGGACCTCGTGGCTGAACTCGCTGACATCGCGAAACTGGCGATAGACGCTTGCGAAACGCACATAGGCCACCTCGTCCACCTCCCGCAATTTCTTCAGCACCATCTCGCCAATGCGCAGGCTACTGATCTCGCGTTCCATGCTGTTGTATAAGGCTTTCTCGACGAACTGGACGATGCGCTCGACTTCCTCCATGCTGACGGGGCGTTTTTCGCATGCGCGGGTAATGCCGTTGAGCACCTTCTGGCGGTCGAACACCTCCCGCCGACCGTCGCGCTTGATCACCATCACCGGCAGTTTTTCGACCACCTCAAATGTGGTGAAGCGATGCCCGCACTTGAGGCACTCCCGCCGGCGACGGATGGAATCGCCCTTCTGACTTTGGCGCGAGTTGACCACTTTGCTTTCCGTGTGACCGCAGAAGGGGCACAACATATCTACATTCCAAATCGGTCGAAGTACAAGATAGCGCCATTGGGCACGGCGTTCGCCAGGGACTGTCAACAGAAAACAATTGCCGGGGGTTCGGGGAAAACTTTGGTGCTATTCGAGATGCACTGGCACGGCTTCGAGGCCGCGCCGGGCCGCCTCCCAGCGGTTGAGCGAGTCGAGTGATGTTTGGGAGAAGACCATGACCCCGCTCGCCCGCTGGATGCAGGCCCTGACGGCTTCCTCGAAGACTTCGTCGGAGTTTAGGTTGGGCACATAGAGGCCCGGCACCAGTTTGACACTGTGCGCCGTGACACGCTGGGCCAACTCAATGCCGCCCTCGACCGTGTCGGTATCGGGCGCGCCGGCACCTTTGCGCACCACGGGATAGTAAAGACCCGGGGAAAGATAATCCAACCACTGTGCATAACCCGTTGCGCGGTAACCCTTGGGTGCCCACGCGAAATCCCGGCGCGGATCGTAACTCTCGTGCGCCCAGTTCACGCCGACCTCCCAATAGACCGGGTACCAGCCGCCGACATAGGCTCCGAAGATGCGTCCGGGGTGGCGGCGTACGACAGCGCGGGCCTGCTCAAAGAAGTCACGAATAACTTTGGCGCGCCACAGGACCCAGCGATCGAAAAGCGGCCCCGTTGTCATGGACTCTTCTGTCAATGGATTGGCCGGAATGTAGATATCCTCCGGCCAGCGATTGACGCGCAGCCCCATGTCGCGCTCGAAGCGGCGGCGCGACAGGTCGCTGAAGTCCGTTTTGATGTTGTCGTAACGGCCGCGGTCGAGGATCACCCCATCCACCTCGTAGCGCGAAAGGATTTCGCCTATGATGGCCAGGTTGCGGCTTTGGACTTCCGGATGAACGGGATTAACATAGACAAGGGACCCTCCCGGATGTTGCGACTCAGGGAGGAGGACTTTTTCGGCCGTGATGGTGACGGGGGTGGTGTCGCTGATTGTTCCAAGCCATGCCGCGGCCGCGGGGTCCTCGGCCGCGATTACGGCCCCATTTAGGGGAATAGATAATCCGGTGTCGGGCAAGTCCGACTCATGCTGCAGTGGCGTCGTGATCCGGTCGTTTTCCACAACAGCAAACAGGGCGCGCGTGCGGCCCATCGTCGAGGTAGCCGTGACGATGGCGTCGGGCGCTACATTCCGGCCGGAGCCGGATTCGAGGATGCGAGCCTCTTCGATCCGGGCGATGTGATCTGCGCCGGGGTTGAGGATGACAATTTCCAGACAGCGTGCGCCTGTTGCAGGTGCGTTCTCCAGCGGGAGCGAAACGCTCGTGAGCGAGTTGCCACGGAGGATGGCGACGGTGGTGCCATCGCAGGCCGCATCCAAGTCGCACACCGGGAAGCCCCGGGCAAAATGGAGGTCGAGGCGACTGAGCCGGACGGGCTCAGTCCATTGAAACCGCACGGAGTGGGTGGCGGTCGTGTTGGCCGAGACCCAACGGCTGGCCTGCTTGCCGATGACTCCGTCAGCCAGGCACGCCGGCGAATCCGCGGCGCAGACGCGCGCGCCGTAGGATCGGGTCAGGACGCTGAAACCGGCGGTGCCGCGGTCGTTGACCGTGGCGGCAAATGTGCTGACCGAATCGCCAAGTCGGATAGTCGCGAGCCGATCGTACACTACGGACTCCCAATCGGGATGGCTATAGACTGGGCCAATGCGTCCGTGCGGCCCCTTGCCGCCCTCGGCAAAGAGATTAAGGCCTGCGTGAACCTGCAAGCCGCGCGCGTGGGCTTCCTCGATGACAACCCGGAGCAGATCGAAATCTGCCGGGTACGGCTTGCCCTTCCATGTGAGGGGACGCGAGGCCACCTCGCTGTCATAAAAGACATAGCCCAGCATGTTTTTCGTGTCGGGGACAACCACATTGAAGCCGGCGTCGCGGGCCTTATCGAGCAAGGCCGCGACTGCATCGCGCGAAGCCCACGAAGCGGGATCTGCTTCATTGTCGAGCCACAGCATTTTGACGGGCGAGGGGAGACGCCGCGGCCGCTGAGTTGTCGGTGCTGCCGCCGTGCCGCTTGCCCAGGCTAGCATCAAGGCAACGAGCGCGAATGCCGCACGGGATCTCACGGGTTTCCGCTTTTTTCATGAAATGGACCACCGGCCTGCAGCCGGCTGAGCGTCGCGCGAGCCTTGCGCAACAACTCAAAGTCCTGCGCGCCCGAGTTAAGGTAGTCGCTCAGAAGTTGCGCCGCATAGGCTGGATCTTTGAGATCGTCTGCGGCAACGGCGGCCGCCTCGTAGATGGCCGCAAGAGCGCGGTCGTCGTCTGGATAGGTTCGGGCGAGGTTGAGCCAGGTTTCGATGGCCTTGCGGGGCTGGCCTTGGGTGCGCTCCACTTCGCCAATGTTGAAGGTTGCTGTGATCTCCGCCGCCATTCCTTCGAAGCGGGCCGCGGTCAGGCGGAACACCTCCAAGGCGCGCGGGAAATCGCGGCGGCTGTAGTGAAGTTGTCCCAATAGCAGGAAACTGTCCGGCAGCAGGGGATGATCGGGGAACCGCTTGGGGAATTCTTCAAGAAGAGCCTGCGCGCGGTCGTCGGCGCGAACTTGCATCATGAGTTTGGAGGCGCTGATGAAAAACTCCGGCAGACCGGGAATTTCCCGCGCAGCGAGTGACTGAAGGTATTCGACCAGTTGGGGGATGCGTTGTGTCTCGGTCGCGGATTTGAGCAGCGCGGCCAGAATGGCCGGCTGATTGTACGGCTGGCCGTACACACCGCTTTCAAGGAATTTCTTGTACACTACCTCCGCGTCGAGGGGCCGACCGGCGGCACTGAGCGCGGCTGCGTACCGGAACCACACATCAAAATCGCGGTTTTCAAGTTTCAGGGAACGGACGAAGAAGGGGATCGAGTCGGCAGCAAAACCATTGTCGAAGAGGACGGTTGCTGCCATGGCTTGGATTTCGGCGCTGCTGGTATTGGCATCGGCCAGTTCGACGGCCACCTTCTTGGCTGTTTCCACCTCCCCCCGCATCTGGTAGAGCCGCATAAGGGCAGAGTAATTGTCGGGCACGCGCGGTTGCAGGGCGATCAGGCGCCGGTAGAGTTGTATGGCAATATCGGTTCCGGCGGTGCTGGTGCCCTGAATGCGGATCCGTTTGGCGTCTTTGCCTGTGCCGGCGGTCAGTTCAACGGGAGTATCCGCGTACTGGGTGGCGAGTTCCGCGACAAACTTCACCATGGAAATATTATTCCAGTCGCGGTCGAGGTAGCGGGCATAGACCTTGATCTCGCGCGCGTGGTCTCCGGCAATGGAACACAGTCTTGCTTGAAGGAGCAGCAGGGGCCATTCGTCGCGCTCCTCGATGCGTTGGCTGATGAGCGTCCCCAGTTCCTCCAACAGTTCCTCGCCGCGCAGCCACCTGAGTACTTCGTCGCCCATGGCCTGAAGATCGCTGAATGAGGCTTTGGCGGCCAGTTCAGTCCAACGGTCCGCTATGGCTGCTGCGTCGCGCAGGCCGCAAACGGCGCGAATGCTCATCTCGCACAACCGTCGCCGCTCGTCGGGCGACAGTCGGTCAAGGGGCGTCGGCGCCAAGGTGCGGTGAGCCTCGTCGGGACGATTCAACGCGAGATATTGTTCGGCGAGCAGCAACCTCAGACCTGCTTGGGTGGGTTGTTCCGCGACAAGGATGGCCAGCAGGCCTGCAGCCTCCTCGTGACGACCGGCCGAAGCGAGGGCGAGGGCGCGTTCTTGCGCGAGCACGGGAGTGAGAGAGGTGGTGGCGCTGGTGAGCAATTCGACGGCGAGGGCGTTGTCGCCCTCGCGTTGCGCCATCAAGGTGGCAAGCCAGATCTCAATGTCTGTCGCCTCGCCGGCGTTTATGCGTTGGGCGAGGCGGTTTTGCAGCGGATGAAAAATACGCTGGGCGACGGCCCGGTCCATGATGACTTCCGCGAGTCCCCGCGCGCGGTCGTAGTCTGTCTCGTTGACGAGCACGGCGACCAGCATCTGGTTCACCTCGGACGGCTCGAGGCCGCGCAGTTTGAGGAACTCCTGCAGGATGGCGCGCTTTTCCCACGGACCGTAATCCGCCTCAGCGCCGGCAATGAGGACCTCCCGAGCCTTGTCGTCTTGGCCGGTTGCGGCGTAGGCGCGGGCAAGCAGGATCGTGAGGGGAAAAACCAGCGGCTTGGACTGGCGCGAGCGCTCGATGACGCGGGTGGTGCGGTCGGCGTCGCCTGCCACAGTGGCGAGACGGGCCAAGGTCAGCCAGTAGTCCGAGGAGTCCGCTGCGGTTTTCTCATATTGGTCGAGCAGATCCCGCAATTTCTGCTCCATCCCGCGGCGCGAGTAAAAATGAGCCAATTGAACCACATATTTTCCGGGCAGTTCCGTATTGCGGATGGCCTGCCGGTAGAAATCCTCCGTTGCCTGATCCAATCCAAGGACGAGCGAAGTGCGGATTGCAGCATCGTAGGCAAACTCCGATGTGGGATCCCGGCGCACCAGTTGGCAGGCGAGGAGGAAAGCCTCGCCGATCTGGTTTTGGCGCTCGAATTGGGCGAGTTGGTGGGCCTGAGCGGCGGTGCTCGAGTTGTCCACTTTCACGGGCAGGCCGGCCCGCCGTGCGGCGGCTTCAGATGTTTTGCGCGCGTGCTGTGGCACCGTCGTCTGTTCGACCGTGACGGGACGACTCGACTCCTCCTCGTGGGCGACCGTTCCAGTGGTGACCATGGTCTCGCCTGTTGAGGTTTCTCCTTCGACGGTCGAGGAGAGCATCTTGGTGGTTGGGGCCTCGTCGCGTTGAACTGGGTAGAAGTCTGGCGTGGTTCTCAGGCTGCCGGTGGTTGCTTCGAGCACCGAAGTGGTTGCCGGGGTGAGGCTGGCACTGTCCTGAGGGCCGAGCGGCGGCTGCCCGTATAGCGCCGCTGCGGCGTGGCACAGACTGAGCAGCAGGGCGATTTGGGTGCGGCAGGCGCTCACGGTGTGGCCACCTGACGGATGAGTTCTTCGAGCGGGCGCCAGTAGTCGGGGGACCCGAACTCCTGTCTGATCCAAGCAGACGCGGTTTCCGCCCGTGCGCGGGCTTGCGCGGGGCTATTGAGGATTTCCACGAGCGCTTTGGCCAGAGCCTGCGCGTCGCCGGGCGGCACGAGCAAGCCCCGGCGGCCGCCATCGAGCATTTCGTAACAGTCACCCACGCTTGTCGCTACCACTGGGACGCCTGTCGCCATCGCCTCGAGCACAATGATGGGCCATGCTTCGTTGCGCGAAGCCGAAACGAAAATGTCGGCACAAGCGAGCACATCCGCAACATCGTGCCGCAGGCCACCGAATGTGACACGGCCCCGCAGGGGCACAGCCTCGGCCATGAGCCGCAGGCGGCGACAAAAGTCGGCATACTGCGGCCTCTCCGGTCCCAGCAACACAAAGCGCAAGGGTAGCGCAACGCGTTGGGCAACCTGCGTTGCAGCCTCGAGAAAAATGTCTGCCCCTTTGCGCGGAAAGGGGCCGTTGGCCATGATGACGGTCTCGCCGGGCTGAATACCAAGGGAGGCGGCTGTCTCGGCTTTTCGCCGCCACGGCCCGAAGGCCGCGGGGTCCACATGATTTCTCAGGACGAGCCGATAGGGTACCCGGCGGGCCGGGAAGCAGCGCTCGCCGGTAGCGGAGTCGTACATAATCCCGCGGCTCAGACGCTCGACAATAAACATCTTGGTGCGCGCGGCTCGGTCGGGTTGGTCCAGAACCTCATGGACGCGCCACAAAACCGGCACACCGGCCATGCGGGCCGACAGACCGGCGAAGACGGAGGCGGTGGTGTTGATGCACGCCACATGGAATCCCCCCGCACGCAGGCGGCGGGCGAGACGCCACATGTACCGCAGGCGCCTGCCCACCAGAATCGGCAGGGCCAGAGGGACGGCCTGTGTCAGGCTGATCTCCGGATTCGGTTCAACACTCCACGGGACACCCGCCCGCGAGGCCTCGTCGGCCAGATCGCCTGGCGATGGGAGGATGATCTCCGCCCAGAAGGCGTGAGGGTCAAGGTTGGCAGCGGCGTCCACCAACGCCCTGCCCGAGCCGGACAGTTCGGCAAGATGGGCGATCATCGCCACCCGGATCATGCGTCAGCGCCGTCCGCAGGCGGCGGCTGGGCGCAGCCTTGAGGCAGCAGAATGCGCTCGTCGAGCAGCACAGCGAGGCCGATGAGCAGCCAGACACGGACATAGAGGAAGGTGTCTTGAATAATATTTGACGCAACCCAAAACACGCCCAAAGCGAGCACCATACTGGCAAGGTTGAATGCAAAGCGGTCGTCAAGCCCGTCAGCCATGCGGCGTGTTCGCCAGGCCCGCCGAATGATCCATCCCATGAGCGTCAGGGTGAGTGCTGTTCCGACGATTCCTGTTTCGGACAGCAATTGGACGAAGCCGGCGTCGGGATAGCGATCGAACGCACCCTGATACTGCATGTTAAAGGTGGAGTAGTTGCGCGGAACATAGGCGCGCCAGCGGGCCGGGTAGGAGCCCAGACCGATACCCCATATGGGTTTGGTTCGGAACATCTCCATGCCGACGATGAACTGGTCGCGGCGCTCGATGAACGAGGAATCCCGGCGCAACGATCCGAATGTCATCAGGCGTTGGATTACCAGCGGGGCGGCCACGATTGCGGCAATGACGGCTGCCACGCCAACGATGGCCAGTAATGCGCGGCGGTCGCGATAGCGGAACAGTAAAGTGCACAAGACGACCATCAGCCCGATGAGAGCGAAGGTCTGACGATTAAAGGTCAGGATGGCCACCCCGAGCACGGCCACGCCGAGGGCCAATGCGAGGTATCGGCGACTGCGAGTCCGCAATTCGCTGAACAACAGGAACGCGAACGGGAAACAGTAGAGTAAGTTCCAGCCGTAAACGATGGCATTCTTGGCTGTGCCTTTGATGCGCGCTGCGTCGGTCCAGCGGCCGCCCGTGTAGGCCTGCAGGGCGTTTTTTTCGATGGCTTCATACACGCCGACCATGGCGGCAAGAAATGTCATGATGACGACGATCCAGGCAAAGGCCAGCACGGCGCGTTCGCTCGAGAGGGTGGAGGCGAGAGCCAGCGCCATAAAGAAGTAGATCACAACATAGCGGAAGTGCAGAAGTCCGCGCTCGGTGCTTTCGCCCGTGATGGCGCTGATGGCAAAGAACAAGGCAAAGACGATGAGGAACGGAATGATGCGGGACTCGAGACGCACGGTCTTGCCGCGAGCCCAGTACACCGCCCACGACGCAAAGAACAAGAGAGCCAACACTTGATTGGCCGACAGTGGCAAACCCGGCAGTCGGGTGTCGGCGAAGAACAACGCGCCAAAATACAGACAGAAAGGGACAAGCGGATGGACCAGCCCCGCCGCCAGCACAGTCACGGCCCCCGCCGACAGGAGAAGTCCGGACGGCCCCAGTTCCCGAATCAATAGCAGGGTGGCTGCCAGCCAGACCGCACCGACCGCGGCGGCCAGAGCGAAATGGCGTTTCGGGAGTAAGGATTGCTGCGCGAGTGTTGTTATAGACATGGATTGTAATCCAATCGCGACCCATGAAAGCCTATGGGCAGCACCATACGGCGTGTAAATTGGCCGTAAGAGTCGAACACTCGTCAAGGAAAGTGACGGTCATGAAAACACTGTTTCGTTCCGCAATGCTTCTCGCCACCTGTTTAGGCCTTATCGCGCAGGCGTCTGCGGATGTCATTCACTTGCGCAATGGTCAGAAACAGGCGGGACTGATAATCGCCAACGACCCGGCCCAGCCTACGGTGACCATCCGGACCAGCATGGGCGAACTGGCCATTCCCCGCTCGAAGGTGGCGCGGATCGAGGACGAGCCTGACGCGCTCGGCTACGGCCATATCGCTCAGGAATTCATCAATGCGGGCGATTACGAGCGCGCGGCGGCCGAACTGGCCGAAGGTCTGAAATTAGACAAAGATAATGCTGTCCTTCGGGAGAAGATGGCTGCCGTTGAGGCCGCCCGCGGGAAGGCGAAAGAGGCTGCCGCCCAGGAGGAGGCCCAGAACTTTGACAAAGTTCTGGCCGATGCGCAGGCGCTGGCGAAGGAAAAGAAGTTTGATGAGGCTATCAGGCTTTTGCGTACGGTGGATCCTGCGGGCGATTCCGCACGAAGCGTGCCCTACCGTCAGGTGGCCTCGCAGATCTACACGGAGTGGGGCATATCGCGGGCGGATCATCAGGATCCGGCGGCCGCTGTGGATCATTTGCAGATGGCCCTGCGGCTTGATCCAAAAAACGAAACGGCCCGCCGCCAACTCGTTCGGGTTTGGGAGGGCAACCCCGCCAAACTCGATGAGGTGATCGCCTTTTACAAGGACAGCACCAAACCGGAGGACCGCCTGCGGCTGGCCGATGCCTACTTTAGGCAGAAAAACTATGAGCAGGCCCTGCCCATTTACCTCGAATATTTTGGCCAGCCGGGCACGGCGGATCAGGTGACTTACGATCGTATCCGCCTGATGTTTGACATGCTGCACCGCCAGTATGCGGATCAGGGCAACTACGCGCGCGCCCTCGAAGTGTACAAGCAGTTCCTTGAGTTTTCTCCAGAGGAAAGCCAGTCGCCTTTGGCCCGGTACGAGTACATGCTCAGGCGGTCGCAGACGGATCTGACCGATCTCAACGCTCGGGCCGAACTGGCCCGGTTTGCCGAGGAACGCGGCATGGCCGAAACGGCGCGCGAGGAGTACCGCAATATCTTGGCGGTGAATCCGCGGCATGAGGCAGCGCTAGCCGGTCTGAAACGGTTTGCGGATGCCGACGCTCAAGACCTGCGCGACTTCTTTGCGCAGGGCGAGTATCTGCTGGTGCGTCAGAAGGCTCGCGACATCTCGGCCTCCTACAGCATGTTCCCGGACATTGTGAAGGAGGCCTCCGAACTCGATGCCAAGGCTGAGGTCGAGCAGCGCAAGGTGGCGAAAACCCAGCAGCAGCAAGCCGTGGCGCTGGCTCTGCGGGGTGATGACTATTACAATCAGGCCTTGGCGTATCTGTCGGCCTACACCAGTTCCGAGCGCGACCGGTCGGTACGGGTCTTCTCGCCGAAAATCGAGGCGGCGAAAAACCTGCAGCGCGCGCTCTTCTCGTGGCGGCAAGCCCTGCAAATCTCGCCGGATTTAGGCGCTCCGACCAGTTATGACCTTTACAACAAGATCGCCGATGCTCAGGCCAAATACATGGTGCTGACCAACCCCAATCCGCCCCGGTTGCCCTCGCGCGATTTGGACCGCATGAGGCGCGGTGCCGACTCGAAAGGCAGCAAGTAGCCCGGGCGTCAGCACGGGCGCCTGTCAGGAGTCAATCTGCGCCCGTTGGAGTTTGCCGCTAAAGTCCACATAAATGCTTTTCCACTCGGTGAAGATGTCGAGCACCGTGTGGCAGGCTTCGCGGTGTCCGTTGCCGGTCGCCTTGACGCCGCCGAAGGGCAGTTGCACCTCGGCTCCAATCGTCGGTCCGTTGATATAGGTGATGCCGGCCTCGATGTCGCGCATGGCGCGGAAAGCGGCGTTCACATCCCGGGTGTAAATGGATGAACTGAGGCCGTAGATGGTGCCGTTGAGGACCGTGATGGCTTCGTCGAGGTCGCGCACTTTGATGACGCTCAAGACCGGGCCAAAGATTTCTTCCTGAGCGATGCGCATGTGGGGCTGCACGCCGGTGAAGATGGTTGGCTCGAAAAACCAGCCTTTGGCGTGGTCGCCCGAGGTCAGCGCCTTGCCGCCGAGCGCCAGCGTCGCCTTGTCCTCTTCACGGCCGATGACGACATATTGCTCGACGGTCCGTCGCTGAGACTCGCTTACCAGCGGGCCCATCTGAGTCTGTTCATCAAGCCCGTTGCCCACCCGCAAGGTCTTGGCGCGCTCAATCAGCATGGCGACAAACTGGTCGTGCACCTTCTCGTGGACGATGAGCCGGCTGGTGGCGGTGCACCGCTGACCGGTCGTGCCGAAAGCGCCCCACAGGGCTCCCTCCAGAGCGAGATCAAGGTCTGCATCATCCATGACGATTTGCGCGTTTTTGCCTCCTAATTCGAGGCTGATGCGTTTGAGCAGTTCGCCACCCCGGGCGGCGATCTTGCGTCCCACCTCGCTCGAACCTGTAAAAGAGATTACGGCCACATCGGGATGCTCGACGAGGGGGTTGCCGACGGCCGAGCCCGTGCCGCAGACGAGGTTGATGACCTTGGGCGGGACGCCGGCCTCGAGGAGAATTTCAACGAGTTTGACGGCTGTGGCCGGCGTGTCGGTGGCGGGTTTGAACACCACCGTGTTGCCGCACACGAGCGCCGGAAAAATTTTCCATGTCGGGATCGCCATGGGAAAGTTCCAAGGCGTGATCATGCCGCAAACGCCAACGGGCATGCGGACGCTCATGCCGAACTTGTTGGGAAACTCGCACGGAACCGTATCGCCAAACAGACGGCGTCCCTCGCCCGCGGCATAGTAGGCCGTATCAATGCCCTCCTGCACATCCCCGCGTGTCTCGGCAAGGATTTTGCCCATCTCGCGGGTCATCAGGCGGGCCAATTCCTCTTTGCGTTCGGTCAGGATGTCGCCCGCGCGTTTGATAATCTCCGCGCGCTTGGGCGCCGGCACGAGCCGCCATGACGCGTAGGCCTCCTTGGCGGCCGCAACGGCCTCCTTGACCTCTTCCGGTCCGCCGGCGGGAAACACCCCGATGACATCGGAGGTGTCAGCGGGATTCATGTTTTCAAATGTGCCGTTGGTGCCGGTCTCGACCCATTTGCCAGCGATGAAATTGCGGTAAACACACTTTTCGGCCATACTCCTGCTCCTCGTGCCCCCGTCGTGAGGTGGTCTGTTTGCGGCATGAATCGTCGCCGGCACCCCGCGGGCCTTTCAACCCGATTCTTGCGCCGGAGGGTGCTGGCATCCGCGGCGTCGGCCGCTGCCCAAGGCACCTTCGCTGCTACTGCTGAGTGCGGCTGCCGGTGTTTATACCGAGTTCGAACTGGGCCGCAGGACAGGCCTGTTTGACATAAGGCGACGCTTGTCGGCGGGGTTCCGCGAGTAGTGCCCGATCGGGTTCGTGGGGGAATGTTGCTAAATTTGGACGCGGCTGAAGGGGAGCGAGGCAATCAGGCGTCAGAGGCCGGCCCCGGGCGGCAGCCTCGGGTTAGGGCTTGCAGGCGCGGGCAGTACATGGTGGCTAATTGCTCGAGTTCGGGTCGGACATGGTACGCGCTTGAGCCAGAAGCGAGGGGAGACAGCGACATGTCGCAATTGACACAGCCGGCTCCGGCGCCGGCGGACAAGCCGGAAGAGGAAATCTGGCGAGGCAGGCCTTCGCTCCGTCTGCCGGGGCTGCACTTGGGGTTGGCGGTTTTGGTGGTCGTTGCGGTGGACGCCGTTATCTGGCTGGTCGCCGGGTCGGCAGGGCTGTTGCCGCGTATGATACTCTATGCAGTGCTCCTGTCAGGGGTTGCTGTGCGTGGGCTTATTGCCCAGTGGTCTGAGTCCTATCGGTTATCTAACAAATATTTGTATGTCGAGCGGGGCATCCTGAATCGGGTTACAGATCAGGTGGACATGCGCCGTTTCCGCGACCTGCGCGTCCGCAAGATGCTGATTCCTCGAATTGTCGGATGTGGCGATGTGGTCGTGATTTCGACGGATGTGACGCACAGCGAGCAGGCGCTGCGTGATGTGACCAATCCCGACCATGTCGCGTCCATGATCCGGCAAGTGGCCGAGTCGCGCCGCACTTCCATCGTGGATGTCGAGTGAAAATACAGGCCGCGGAGCGGAGAGGGAACCCTGAGGTGACCGGAAAAAGACATGTCATTACGCTGATTCCCGGTGACGGGATTGGGCCGGAAGTCGTGGGCGCTACGGTTCGCGTGGTGGAGGCTCTGGGGCTGGACATTGTCTGGGAGGAGGTCGAGGCCGGCGGCGATGTGGCCGTCAAGTATGGTTCCCCTGTGCCAGAGCATGTTTTCGCATCGGTGCGTAAGAACGGCGTGGCGTTGAAAGGCCCGATCACAACGCCTGTGGGGGCAGGCTTCCCGAGCGCCAATGTCACCATCCGCAAGAAACTTGGCCTCTACGCCAATGTACGGCCCGCGCGCAGCCTGCCGGCGATCAAGACACGGTTCGAAGGCGTGGACCTTGTGGTTGTGCGTGAGAATACAGAAGACCTTTATTCCGGTCTGGAACATATTGTGGTGCCCGGGGTGGTGGAGAGCCTCAAGATCATCACCGAGGAGGCATCGTTGCGCGTGGGGCGCTTTGCGTTCGACTACGCCCGCCGCAACGGCCGGAAACTCGTGACCGCCGTCCACAAAGCCAACATCATGAAACTCTCTGACGGACTGTTTCTCGAGTGCACCCGCCGGGCGTCCAAGGAGTATCCGGAGATCGAGTACCGCGAGATCATCGTGGACAATTTGTGCATGCAACTGGTGACGAATCCCTGCCAGTTCGATGTGCTGCTTTTGGAGAATCTCTACGGCGACATCATCAGCGATTTGTGCGCCGGGCTGGTAGGCGGGCTAGGTGTGGTGCCGGCGGCAAACATCGGTCCGGACCTTGCCGTGTTCGAAGCGGTGCATGGCAGTGCGCCCGACATTGCTGGACGCGGGATCGCGAACCCGACCGCCGTCATGTTTTCCGCTGTCATGATGCTCCGTTATCTCGGCGAGACGGACGCCGCCGCCCGCATGGAGGCGGCCATCATTGGTGTGTTGGACGAAGGCAAAACGGTGACCCGCGACCTCGGCGGAACGGCGAGCACCAAGGAGTACGCCGACGCGGTGATCGCCCGCCTGAAGGATAGTCCGGGTTGTCACTAACCGCTGCGTCCGTCCGCCCTCGTGCAACTGGGTGGTACGCTCTCGTACGACGGGTCGGCGCACGCTGTCACAATGAGACTGATCCTAATGATTTTACCCGCGGGCGTTTGGATGGCACCGTTCTTGGTATCGCATCGAGGTATCATGCGTCGTAGAGGATGCCTATGATGAGAGCGTGCTGGCGTCTGACGGTGTGCTTGGGGTTAGCGATCACAGTGTTGAGTGCGCTGCCGCTGGCTGCCCTGCCAGCAGGGGGCGCTGCTCAGCGCCAACCGGGCCGAAATGTGCGCCAATCGCGTGATTCAGGGAGCCGCCAGCGCGTTTTCGAAGAGCGCATGAGACGGCGCGCTGAGGCCGAAAAACGCGTCCAATCCGCCGGAGCGAAGGCTCGCGATCCACGCCGGCAGACTCCGGCGAGACGACGCCAGTTTGTTAATATGCCGTCCATCGCATCAGACCCTCAAACGACGCGTTTGCCCGTGCAAAGTAACGACCCCGCCACCAGGACCTCAGAGTCTGTCACAAGCATGACCGCCACGGTTACCACGACGACCTTGCTTGAGCCCGTGTCAACTCCAACAGGGGGGCTGGCCGCCGGGCCTATTCTTGGGCTCGTCCAGAGTCTGCCTCCGCAGACCCGTCGCACGGCGGTCGAAAAGTTGCGCGCCATGTCTGCCGAAGAACGCTTTCGCATGAGGCGGGACATCGAGTCAGCACCGGAGGGGGAGCGGGCGGCACTCTTGATGCGCGCTCTGGGAATCGGGGGTACGCTTGCCCCCGACTGGACGAGCACCGTGGCGCAGTTGATGACCAGTGCCCATCCTGAGATGGCGCAATATTTGGCTGCGCCGAGGGGGACACCCTATGTGGTACAGGCGGACCATGCCCGGCCGCAACAATACCGAGCCTCAGAGAGCGGGCCGCTTCCCGAGGCGGGGCGGCAGGCACCGCCGTTTCATCTGATAACGCTGGAGGGCAAACCCGTCACCGCGGAGACTTTCCGGGGCCGGCCTCTTGTGCTCGAGTTTGGATCACTCACTTGCCCGGTGTTCCGTGCAAACATCGCCGCGATGAATCTGCTGGCCGACGCCGTTGGTGATCGGGCTGCCTTTCTGCTGGTGTACACGCTGGAGGCTCACCCGCAGGGCAGCGTGAGCCCGTATTCGGATGGAGAGTGGGTTCCGGATAAGAATTTTCAAGAAGGGGTGCTGAGGCGTCAGCCGAGCGACGCATCTGCGCGGATGGCGCTTGCCCGTGAAGCGGTCGAAAAGTTCGGCGTGCGGCTGCCGGTGGCCGTGGACTCGATGGACAACAAAACTTGGGCAGCCTTTGGTTCGCGTGCCAACAGCGCCTTCGTGTTGGACTCGGCCGGCGTGATTGTGGCCGCGCAGGAATGGACAGATCCCGATGGGTTGCGCGCCGTGCTGGACCGCCTCATTCCGGCTGCCGATCGGCCGTAAAAGGTTAGTCTCCGGCACGGCCCTTCCGATTCCGATTGCGATGAATCTTCGCATGTTACCGCGTATTTACCCGCAGGATCGGTGAAAGCGAGTCAGGGCGCCCAACCCAGCCTGGTATGCGTGCTGTTATGCTAATGGCCTTCTGCCAGAGAGCACCAGATTCCGGTTTCGGCTGTCGCCGAGGCGGTATGGCCGGAGATATCATATTAATAGGATTCCTGTCATGACAAAGCCCCGTTTTTTTGCTGTGCTGGCTGCCGTGCTGGCGCTATTGATGGGTTCGCCCGTGCGGGCAGATAAACTGGACGACCTTGGCCTCGACCGCGATGGCAAACCGAAGGCTGTCGCGCCTGCCGCGGCCGACGGCTTGCGCGACCGACTGAATTTTTATTTCCGCGGCGCGGACGGCGGGATTGTGCGGATACAGAGGCCGAAATCGGCCGGGTTCGATGCTGCGGACAAGATGACGCGGATCACCGAACTGGCCCGCTGGGCTGTGGCTGGTCCGACAGCAGCCGAGCAGGCGCAGGGCCTGCGTCCCGTCTTCCCGGAAGGCACCTCGCTTCAGGCCGTTCGCTCCGGGCGCGACGGAATTGTGGAGTTCCTCCTCGATGTGCCCGCACCGTTCGTCCTCAACCCCAACTGGGTGGAGAGCCATCTCGACGCCATGGCGCGGGCGCTTTGGGGACCAATCCTCGACATGGATGTGCCCGGATTCCAGATCCTGATGCGCGATCCGGCGTCGGGCGAGTTCGTGCCAATCGAAAAGTTTCTCCCGCCTCTACAGGAGCCCGAGGCCCCCGTGCCGGATACGGCTGCGCCCGTAGTGCAGGAAAAGACAGGCACACAGCCTCCAGTCATGGAGCCGCAAAACAATTTTCCGGTTCCGGGCAGCAGTCGGCCCGTGGGCGCCCTGACGGGCAAGGCTGTGTACCTAAACCCCGGGCACGGCTGGGTCTATCGCGACACGGGATCGTGGGGGCTTCAGCGCGGGTTCACGCAAAACAACATCGAGGATTTCTCGAATGTAGACTGGGTCAATTCGTTTCTTGCCGCGTACGCCTATAATGCGGGTGCCGATGTGTTCAGCGTGCGCGAGATGGATTTCAACACGAACATGGTCATTGTTGATAATGACGATGGGAACAACGGCACCACCGGCTATTTCGAAACCGGCAGCGGCTGGATCAACAGCAGCCTTGCCGGTTTCCGCAATGGATTTATCCCGTATCTGTCCGGGCAGGATCCATTTAGCAGCGGTACCAACCGGCTCAACTCGTGCGTTGTGGGCACACCGACGGCTTCGGCCTCGTGGGTGCCGTCCATGCCGGCTGAGGGATGGTACAATGTTTATGTTTCCCATGCGGCTTTTACGAACCGGTCGCCGCAGGCGCATTACCGCGTGCATCATGCGGGCGGGACGACGGACTACTACCTCGACCAGCGGATGCGGCGGTTCACCTGGGTGTTCATCGGCCGTTACTATTTTGAGGCCGGCGTGAACCCTGAACGAGCCAAGGTTGTTTTGTTCAACGATTCCACCACCAACACGCATTTCATCTCGGCCGATGCGGTTCGATTTGGCGGGGGCATGGGTCTCATCCGGCGCGGGAGTGCAACGAGCGGCAAGCCGCGCACCGACGAAGACTCCAGATATCACGCACAGTTCTGCGGCGTGCCCACAGCCACCTATGACAAATCGGGCGATGACGAGTCGGATGGGTGGGCAGGTCGTCCGCAGATGGGCCGCTGGCTCAAACAGCAGGCCGAAGCCTACGGCGCTCCGGCGCAGGACAGTGTGTTCATCAGCAACCATACCAATGCATTTGATGGCACAGCCCGCGGACTGGACACCTATGTGTACACGGGATACACCGGCACCTGGCATGACACCTTCCGCAACTTTGTGCATGACGAGGTTCTGAACGACGGAAGTGTGGGTTACAGTTCGCTGTTTATCAATCATGGTGTGGGCAAGCGCTTCGGCAACTATGGCGAAAACAACCCGGCCAATGTCAGCGATCTGATGCCCATCTTTCTCGGCGAGTGGCTGTTCCACGACAACGCGACTGACATGTCGCTCTATCATGATCCAAAGTTTCGGATGAACATGGCCCGTGCAATCGTGCAGGGCACCGTGAAGTTCTGGGCCAGTCGCAATGGTACGGCGGTCAATCTGCTGCCGGAGCCGCCGCGCAACCTGCGGGTGATCCAGACGACCTCAACGGCGATCCAGATTGGTTGGGATGTGCCGCTGACGGATACGCAGAATGTCCGCGGTCAAGCCGCCACTGGCTACAAGGTTTATGTGAGCACACACGGGCGCGGTTTCGGCGCCGGCATACCGGTCTCTGGCGGCGGAACCACGACCTACACGCTGACCAATGTTCAGCCGGGCACGACTTACTATGTGTATGTGACAGCCACGAACGCCGGCGGAGAGAGTTTCCCGACGGAAACGCTTGGGGCGAAGACCACCACGGCGTTCAGCGCGCCGAAACTGTTGATTGTCAACGGATTTGATAAACTCGACATTGCGACGCGCGTTCAGGTTCCGTGGAGTGGCAGCACGCTGTTCCGACAGATTCTGCACAAGATGAACACATTCGACTATATCGTCGAACATGCGCGGGCGATTGACCAGTACTCGTCCACGACCCGCCCCATCGCCTTTGACTCGTGCAACAAAGAGGCGGTGGCGCTGGGTCTTGTGAACCTGGCCAATTATGCCGGTGTGATTTGGATCGGCGGCATGCAGGCGGAAGTCAGCACTACGGATCCGACCAATGACATCTCTCTCTCGGCCGCCAACCAAACCAGGCTGCAAAACTATTTGAATGCCGGCGGCCGGCTGTTCATTTCCGGATCCGACATTGCCTGGGACCTCGACCGGGGCGGTTCCACGACTTTTGTGGACAACTTCCTGAAGGCCAACTATGTGTCTGACAGTTCCGGGACCTTCGGGGTGTCGCCGGTGCCCGGCTCGATCTTTGAGGGGCTGGCTGCGCTGAGTTTCGACGACGGCAACGGTCCCACTTACCGGGTGCACTGGCCTGATGTCATCTCGACTGCGGGCGGTTCGATTGCGGCCCTATCGTATGGCGGCGGCGCGACTTTGGTGGATGCGTTCGACGCAATCGGGGGGTGGCAAGATCCCAACTTTTCGGGGCAAACCAATGCGGATGCGGCCTCGACTTTTGACATTTCGACGGCCCAAGTGCGTCAGGGGACGGGCGCCGGGCGCCTCTACTATGTGTGGGGCACAGGCAATTTCATCCGCGAGTATAACTCGGCGCTGCCCTCGTTCCCGGCAGCCGGTGCAACCTTCTCCCTCTGGGTGTACGGCGACAATTCGGGCAATGCCGTGCAGATCTGCCTGCGCGATTCGGACAATGAATTGTTCCGCAACACGACGACGACAATCAATTTTACGGGCTGGCGCGAAATCACCTGGAACATTGCCAGCGACTGGCGCGAGCGCTGGGCGGGATCCGGTGATAACACCATCACGGGGCCGGACCTGCGGCTGGACAGCATTCACATCACCCGTGGCGGTAGCAGTCCCGCCTCGGGCTACCTGTACTTTGATGATGCGCGCGTCAGCCTGCCGGGCGGTTCGGGCCAGATTGCAGCCGTCCAGTTTGCCGGTCCTTACAAATTGGTTTATCTGGCGTTCCCGTTCGAGACGATTCTCAGCGCCACGGCGCGCAACAATGTCATGGCGCGGGTGCTCGATTTCTTCTTCCAGCAACCTGTGTCGGCGTTGAAGACGGAGACCTTTGATTTGCCCGACATAACACCGCCGGGCTCGGCGACGGGCTGGAGCGAGTTTGGGTTTACCCCATCAGGTCTGGCCTATCCTGACTATGACAGTTCGCGGGCGGCGATGCGCGGCTATGTCAGTGCCGATGCGACGCGATTCCGCGTGTCGGGGTGGATGGCCAATGCCAGCGAGTGGCTGACCTACAACCAGATTGGGCATAACAAGCATGTGCGAGGGCGCTTTTACATGTACCGCGCGGGACAGTCGAATCCGAACGCCCTCAACACAATCCCCAGCCTGCGCATGCGGCTGAACAAGCGCTTCGCGGTCAATTCCATGCTCGAAGTGTTCAGCCATGTGAATGCGGATGCCGCCAACGAGGCCATGTACGCCGAACTGCGGCCGTCGGCCGATCCGGCGCGGCCGTCGCTCTACCGTGTGGATATGGATGTGATTGATGTCCCGTATCTGGCGGCCAATAGCGGCTTGGAGGGTGTGGGGCGGGCCTTTGAGGCCTACGCCATTGACCCGCAGGACAATGGCTTCATCGCGATGACCGAAAGCGTGATCGGAACCTATGATGCGGCGCTGGTTCCAAACTCGGCGGCGCCTGTTCAGGTTTTCCAGACGGGCGTTTCCGATGCGGGCAGTCTGGCTGCTGTGAACCCGTCTTTGGAGATCTCGAGTCTGCTACTGATCCCAGGCGGCAGTCAGGGGCAGTTCCCGGCAGCGGACACGAATCCGGCTGCCGTGAAACCTGTTTACTCGGAAAGCAGCGCGGGCGTGAGTTTTGATTCGACGGGCGTGGCTTCCGATCGCATTGGTGTGCTGAGCAAAGAGTTCTTCCCGGGCAACGATCAGACCCTTTATCCGCGGGTAGAGCCGGGGCGCCAGTACTCGATCCGGTGGCACATCACCTCCACCCAGCAGGCGAACCGTCAGGCGCAAATCCGGCTGCGGTCGCGTTCGGCACGCTTTGGCTGGTCGCAGAAATTCGAGATTGGCGGCGCGTGGGGCACGGGCGGGACGACGATCAATGCCAACAATTCCATTGCGCAGCAGTCGTTGCCGGGTATCGGCTCGCAAAACCCCGATAAGATTGGCAGCGAGAACGGCGGCTGGTACACGCTGATGATGCATACGCCGCTGAGCCTTGATATCCGTGGCGATGGGACGGGGAACTTGGCGGCACGGATGCCGATCCTGTCGTCCGAGCCAGGGCCGGGCGTCAACGCTCCGTCGCGGCGCGACATTCGGCTCGGGTGTGATTTGGTGGACACGCTCAGCGGCGGCGTGAACGCCCACCTCGAACAGGGACAGTTCACCATCGACCGAGTGGAGGTCCGCTCGTATACCCTTGTGCCCGACTAAACGGGAAGTCGTGTGGCCTCAGTCGGAGAGTTCTTTCAACTGGGCCTGCAGGTCGCGCTTCTGAGCCTGCAGGTCGCGCACGGCACTCGTGGCAGCCACATAATTGGCGTCGGCTTTGGGATTGCCTTTGAACACCCAGAGAATGGTACGCAAGACGGCGATAGCAGCCACCGCCGCGCCCAAGTAAAGATCCCAGGGTGAGGTGATGTCATGGAACTGCCCAATCACGGGTATTTGTCCGCCGACATAGTGGTAGCCAATCAGCAGGGCGGCCACAATGTAATCGGCCTTTGGGAATTGGCGTCGGCGCGAGTCGAGGCTCGGAAGCCGTGTCTTGGATAACTCCTCGTTGATGCGGCGATCGAGTTCCGCAATCCTGGCCTGAAGTTCCTGTCTCGTGGGCATGCGGTTTTCTTTTCCCCTGATGTTGTGCTGCCAACGGCATTGCCATTCGTAGAACAAGAACGGGGCACGAAAGCAACAAGAACCAAGGGGATCTCAGTCCTCGGCCGGCGGCGGTGTTTCGTTGCGCGTCTCGGTGTCAGCCTCTTCGGGCTCTTCCTCGCCTTGATCGGTTTCGGCGATCCGGGCCACGCCTACGACCTTGTCGTCGCCCTCCAAGTCAATGAGACGGACTCCCGCCGTGTTGCGCGAGATCACGCGGAAATCCGAAGCGCGGACGCGGATGCTGATGCCTTCGCGGGTGATAATGATGAGTTCGTCGGTGTCAATGACTTCCTTGACATCTACAACCCGCCCGTTACGCTCGGTGGTTTTGATGTTGATGACGCCCTTCCCGCCGCGCGAGATGAGGCGATAGTCATCAATGGCCGACCGTTTGCCGTAGCCGTTCTCGCAAACCGTGAGAAGCGTAGCGCCCGGCCGCGGCGTCTCGAGGCCGACGACTTCGTCGCCCGGATTGAGCGAGATGCCGCGCACACCGCTCGTGAAGCGGCCCATGGGGCGGACATCGGTCTCGTGAAACCGAACGGCCATGCCGTCGCGGGTCGCCAGCACGATCTCGCTTTGCCCGTTGGTGAGTTTCACATCCACGAGTGTGTCGCCCTCTTCGATGTTGATGGCTTTGATGCCCACCTTGCGAGGGTTGGAGTAGTGCGACAATGCCTGCTTGCAGACTTGGCCTTTGGCCGTCGCAAACACGAGATAATGCTGATCGTCGAACTCGCGTACGGGCAGAACGGCGCGGATTTTCTCGCCTTTTTCCAGTTGGAGCATGTTGACAACGGGCCGGCCTTTGGTGGCGCGGCCGCCCTGCGGGATCTCGTAGACCTTGAGCCAGTGGGCCATGCCCCTGTCGGTGAAGAACATCAGGAAGTTGTGGGTCGTCCCGACGAACAGGTGCTCCACCCAGTCTTCTTCCTTGGTTTGGGCGCCGGTGATCCCCTTGCCGCCGCGTTTCTGGCGCCGGTACTGATCGGTGGGAGTGCGCTTGATGTAGCCGCTGTGGCTGATCGTGATGATCATGTTCTCGTCGGCAATGAGATCCTCGATGGACAATTCGCCGGTGTCGTCGACGATTTCCGTGCGGCGCTCGTCGCCATAATTCTTTTTGATTTCGATCAATTCTCCGCGCACAATGCTCCAGACCTCGCTGGTGTCGCCCAGAACACGGCGGTGGCGGTTGATCGCCTCGACGAGTTTCCGGCGCTCTTCGAAGAGTTTGTCCTTTTCGAGTTGGGTCAGGCGGGCGAGGCGCATGTCGAGGATGGCCTGGGCCTGCTGCTCCGATAGCGGCACGGCGGATGGAGCGCCGGGATCTATCTCGCGCGCCATCTCGGCCGGCACCTTGAATTTGGCCATCAATTGGGCCTTGGCGTCGTCGGGGCTGGCGGCGGCGCGAATGATGCGCACGACAGCATCAATGTTATCCTGCACCACGCACAGGCCGTGGACGATGTGGAGGCGCTTCTCGGCGCGGTCGAGTTCGAAGCGGGTGCGGCGGACCACAACATCCCGCCGGTGGTTGAGGAAAAGTTGGATCATTTTCGGCAGCGACAGATAGCGCGGCCGGCCATCCACGAGCGCCAGCATGATGATCCCGAATGTGGACTGAAGTTGCGTGTGCTTGTAAAGGTTATTGATGACAACTTCGGGTGGCTCGCCCTTTTTCAGTTCGATCACGACGCGCATGCCGTCACGGTCACTCTCGTCGCGCAGATCGCTGATGCCCGTGATGACTTTGTCGCGCACGAGAGCGGCGATCTCCTCGACGAGGCGTGCCTTGTTGACCTGATAGGGGAGTTCGGTCACAATGATGGCGTCGCGCCCTCCCTTGAGTTGCTCGGTGCGCAGGCGGGCGCGCATGATCACTCGGCCGCGACCGGTGGAATAGGCATCAATGATACCCTTGCAGCCAAAGATGTAAGCGCCGGTGGGAAAGTCGGGCCCTTTGATGTGGCGCATGAGGTCGCGCACGGAGGCGTTGGGATTGTCAATGAGCGCCACGCAGCCGTCAATGGTTTCGCTGAGATTGTGAGGCGGGATGTTAGTCGCCATGCCGACGGCGATTCCGCCACTGCCATTGACCAGCAGATTGGGGAACGCGCTTGGCAGGACGGTCGGCTCCATGAGCGAGCCGTCGTAGTTGGGTTGCCAGTTGACGGTATCCATCTCAAGGTCCTGCAGCAACAGTTCCGCAAAACGCGACAGCCGCGACTCGGTATAGCGCATGGCTGCGGGCGGGTCGCCGTCCACGGAGCCGAAGTTGCCCTGGCCATCAATGAGCGGGTATCGGAGCGAAAAGTCCTGAGCCATGCGCACGAGCGTGTCGTAAATGGCCGCGTCGCCGTGCGGATGATAGTTGCCCATGACGGCGCCGACCGATTTGGCGCTCTTCTCGGTCTTGTGGGTCGGGCCGAAGCCGAGTTCGTGCATCGCGTAGATGACGCGCCGATGAACGGGTTTGAGGCCGTCGCGGACATCAGGGAGAGCGCGCCCCACGATTACGCTCATGGCGTAATCAATGTACGAACTCTTCATCTCGTCTTCGATGTTCTTCGGGTAGATCTGCTCGCGCGAATCCTGCATGGTACTCCTTCCAGGCGGCTGCTTTTGGCTTGTAGGCTTGGGGCGCCGTTACCGTTTTTTGACCGGCGCCATAGGCAATGTTCGAGGCGCCCGCGGGGGCGTCAACCCTAAACCCCGCGGTAGTGGTTGGTTGGCCGAAAGAAGTGTGTCTGGGCGTTTTGTTGTTGCCGACGGCCCGTGTTTGCCCTCTGGCTTTTCGATAAATGCTGCGACGAGAGGAAACAAGCATGCGGCGGTCGCGATGGGTGGTCGCTTGGGGTTTTTTGCTGCTCGCTGGAATAGTGGCCGCCCAAGATCAGCCTCAATCTCAGGCGCAACAGCGCATTGCCAAGCGGCAGTTGCTCACGACCCTCGGGGGACGGGAACCTGTCGTGCAGTTGCGCCAAGACGCAGCGGAGCGGGAGACCGCGACGGGAGATCACCCGCTGTTCGTAACCTCTTACATGGGTGAACCGGATCGCGTGATCGCGCGCACGAAGTACGGCCCCGTGACTGCCCGCGACCTGTACTTGCACCTGATTGTGGCGGACGGGGAGGTGCCGCCTTATCTGCTCGAGCAGTACGACAAGGCCAAACTGGCCATGGAGCGCGAAAAGTTGGCCGAGGCGGTGCGCGAGGCGATCCGCGAGTTTGTCTTTGTCAATTATGTTATCCCGCTGGAGAAACCGGTGCCGCCCTGCCACGAGGTCGGCCAGTGGAAAGAATACCTGTATTCTCTGCCCGGGTATCAGGTGTTGTACCTGACGCAGGTGGTTCGCCCTCAAATTCAGATTCTCCCTGCGGACCGCGTCAAGTATTTGCAGGAGAACAAGGCGGCCATTGCGCAGCCGGACCGTTGGCGAGTGCGTTATATTTTTGTCGAATCCGATCGCGACGATGATGCTGAAACTCGCGGTGCTGCGCGGCAGCGGCTGGAGGATCTGCGGGCGCAGATCGCCGCCGGATCGCTGAGTTTCGCCGAGGCTGCCCGCGCCAACTCGGCGGCACCGAGCGCCGCGGACGGCGGTGAGATTCCGCCGTTTCGGCGTGGCGAGATGTTCGGGATGTTCGAGTCCGTCGTCAGGGACTTGGAGGCAGGGCAGGTCAGTGAGGTCTTCGAAGGTCCCGGTGGTTTCTATTTGGTTCAGTTGATGGAGATCCTTCCGGCTGAGGAGCCATCGTTGGACAATCCTGTCCATGCGGCGCTCGTGGAGGAGGGGTTGCTCTGCCAGACGCTGCGGGCGCAGTTCGGTTTCGAGGTCGAGAAATTGCTGAAACAGCGGATTCCCGTCTTGCGCCATAACCGCTGGGATGAACGGGCCGACGAGGAAGTCATTGGTTCAGTTGGGGATTTTGCCATCACGAAGCAGCAGTTCCAGAACGCTTTCCTCGACATAGAGGATGAGGAACTTGAACGGCGCGATGATTTGATTCAGCGAACATTACGGGTTTTGCTCGAGCGCGAGGCCATGGCGCAGGAGGTGCGGACCTGCGGGCTGGAAGGCGACCCCATGCTGTTTCGCATCAAGCAGTTTGCCGCTAACCGGGTCCGGCTTGATTGCCTGCGCGAGCGTAAATATTGCGACCTCAAGGTGGACGAGGCCGAGGCGAAACGCTTCTGGCGGTCCAACCCCGATCTGTTCACGCCCATGCCGATGCAGCGAGTCGTGCGGCTGACCATGTCGGCAACCAATCCAGTTCCGACCCCTCAGCAGGTGCTGAAAGAATTGCAGCGGGTGCTCGACGGTGCAACCGAGCAGGAGAATCTGCAGCAAATTGCGCCGGGGGCCGTGCCCGAAGAAGCCCCGACGGTTCCGGCTCCGGGCGGCGGGGCGGGGCCTACCGAACCGGTCGGCGGCGGTGTGGGGCGGCCGACTCAGCCGTACGAGGCGCGCGTGGGCGTCTCTCCCTCGGCCATGCTGGAGCGACCGCGCCGGCGGCCGCCGGTTCCACCCCTGCCTCTGGGCTACTTCCCCAAGATTCAGCCTACGGTGATGCGCGAAAAGGTGCGCAACTACAAGGCTCTCGATTACATCCTAAGGTTTGACGATTTCGGCTTTGTTTATGTGGCCGACCGGAAAGATATTCCGCCGTCGGTGGCCGCGTTGCCGGTGGGGTCGTTTAGCAAGCCTAAACTGGTCAATGGTTCTGCGGTGAGTTATTATGTCGAGGATGAGCGGCGTCTGCCGAAACCGTCATTCGAGGAAATCAAGAGCCGCGTGTATGCCACCTACCGTCGGGTGATGGTGGATCGCCAGATGCAAAGCGAGATGAAACGCGGTCTGGCGAAGGCGGATATTACTTTTACCTTCTGAGAGGAACCGGTAGGCAGCCGGTCATTTTCTGCAGTTGCAGAAGTAACTCATCCAGAGCATGCCAATGCCGGCGATTATGGCTCCCGTGCCCAGCGCAATCCCGGGCATGCTGCCGGGAAACCCATAGAACATGAGGTTTCCGGCCAGGACCAATGTGAACGAAGCCAGCGCCCAGTTGCGGTAGTTTGTTCTCTGGTGCATCTTCCGGCAGACGGCGTCGTAATAGGTGGTCCAGTTGATGCCGGCATCGGCGCCGTGAGCCAGGTGTCCGCAGGTGATGGAAAGGTTTCGGAATTCTTGGAATTGCTTGAGGCACTCGGGGCAGAGTCGCAGGTGTTGTTCGATGTCCGCTTTTTCGGAATCGGGCAACTCGTTGTCAACGAGTAGCATAACTTTTTCCCGATACTGTTGGCACATGCCCTACGCCCTCCAACCGGGACGGGAGTTCGTCTGCTGCAAGACCTGTTATAGATAGGCGGGGGTCTGGCAAAAATTCTCTGGCGCGGTGGTGCCGCAGAGGGTAACCGCGTCGGGTGACATTCGCAGCCTGTCCGGCTTCGCGAATCCCCATCTGTCCACGGTTTGGAAGGCGGTTTTTACAGTGAATCTGATGGATGTCCCCGGAATCCTCGGTCGGGAGATGCCCGGCGAGGAGTGCGGTGTGGTGGCGGTGATCAATCACGCCGAGGCTGCGAAACTGGTTTACCTCGGCCTGTATGCGCTTCAGCATCGCGGTCAGGAGAGCGCGGGTATCGTGTCGAGCGACGGGATCCGGCTATATGCCCACAAGGGGCCCGGGCTTGTGGCCGATGTGTTTACCCAGGATGTCCTGAGGTCGCTGCCGGGGCGCAGCGCCATCGGCCATGTGCGCTACTCGACGACCGGCTCAAGCGTGAAGACCAACGCCCAGCCCATCGTGGCCACCTACCGCGACGGGTCCATTGCGGTGGCTCACAATGGGAACATCACGAATTCCGACGAACTGCGTGCGGAACTGGAGGGCCGCGGGGCCATCTTCCAGACAACGACGGACACGGAAATCCTTGTCCACATGGTGGCGCAGGCGGCGTCGCAGGATTTTGAGGACAGTTTGTTCTCGTCCCTGGCGCGCCTCAAGGGCGCCTATTCGCTGTTGGTGGCGCGGCCCGACCGGGTTCTCGCTCTCAAGGATCCGCGCGGATTCCGCCCCTTGTGCCTGGGCAAACTGGGCGACGGATATGTCGTAGCCAGCGAATCGTGTGCGTTTGACATCATGAACGCGCAATACCTGCGCGAGTTGGCGCCCGGCGAGGTGCTGACCTTTACGAACGGCAGCGTGCGTTCCTCCAAGCCATTTCCGCCGGAAGAGGAAGCGTTCTGCATTTTCGAATATATTTATTTTTCGCGTCCCGACTCGATCGCCATGCCGCGTTCGGTCAATGAACTGCGCCACCGGCTCGGGCAGCAACTGGCGGACGAACAGCCGGCGCAGGCGGATGTGGTCATTGCGGTTCCGGACAGTTCCACGCCGGCAGCGCTCGGCTATGCGCGCCGCAGCGGCATCCCGTATGACATCGGCCTCGTCCGCTCCCACTATGTCGGACGAACCTTTATCGAGCCGGATCAGAGCATCCGCGACTTTGGCGCGCGCATCAAATACAATCCTGTGCGCAGCGTGCTCGAGGACCGCCGGGTCGTGGTGGTGGACGATTCGATCGTGCGGGGCACGACGAGCCGCAAAATTGTCAATTTGATACGCGGCGCCGGCGCCCGCGAGATCCACATGCGCATCAGCGCGCCGCCGTGGCGCAATCCGTGCTATTTCGGCATCGACACCCCCGAGCGCGACAAACTCCTCGCGGCTGTCCGCCCCGACATCGAGCAGATGCGCGAATACATCGGCTGCGACTCGCTCGGGTTTGTCAGCGTGGAGGGCTTGCTCAAAGCCATGCCCAAGACGCAGAGTTATTGCCTTGCGTGTTTCACGGGCGAGTATCCGCCGGGTCAGCGGCCTGCGGGCGAGTTTGTCAAAGAGATTCACGAGTCACGCCGATGAGTGCTGCCGCCTTGCGTCCGCAGCCTGCGCCCGTGCGCTCGGCCGCCGTCGAGGCCTGCCTGAGGGAAATGTCGGCTCTCATCGGCGACGACGGCCTGCGGCGGATGTTCGTTCGCTGCCTGCCCAATACGCTGGAGACAACGGTCATCACAGGCGACGGACCCGAACCGGACGCGCATGTCATCACGGGCGACATTCCGGCCATGTGGCTGCGCGATTCGAGCGCGCAGGTCTGGCCCTATGTGCGGTTTGCGCGCGAAGATGCGCGCATCGCGCTGCTGCTGCGCGGCGTCATCGCGCGCCAGGCCCGGTGCATTTTGCTGGATGCCTATGCCAATGCTTTTCTGTACGATGCGTCGGAGGAGAGCGAATGGGCGGGGGACGCCACCGAGATGCGGCCGGGCGTGCACGAGCGAAAATTCGAGGTGGACTCGTTGTGCTACCCGGTGCGTCTGGCGCACGGGTACTGGCGCGCGACGGGCGACACCGGCATTTTCACCGAGGCCTGGGCCGGCGCGATGCTGCGCATCCTCGAGGTGTTTCGCATCGAGCAGGATCACGCGGAGCGGTCTGCGTACCGATTCGAGCGGCAAGGCGGAAATGCCTTGGACACACTGTCCGACGGCGGGCGCGGCACTGCCGTAGCCCCGCGCACGGGGATGATCTGGTCGGGTTTCCGGCCCAGCGACGACCGCTGCGAGCGCCACTATCTCATCCCGTCGCAGGCTTTTGCGGTCGTCATCCTGAAGCAGATGGCCGAAATGCTCGAGGCTTGCGGCCGGGCGCAGGCCGCGGCCGATGCGCTGGCTCTGCGTGACGAGGTCGAGGCCGGCATCCGCCGCCACGCCGTGGTTGAACACCCGCTGCGGGGGACGGTGTTTGCCTACGAGGTGGACGGTTTGGGCGGGGCGACGCTGATGGACGACGCCAATGTGCCCAGCCTTTTGTCGCTCCCTTATCTGGGATATTGCCCGGCCAGCGATCCGGTGTATCAGGCGACACGGCGGCTGGTCCTGAGCGAGGACAATCCTTACTTCGTCCGCGGGCGCTGTGGGCAGGGCGTAGGCAGTCCCCACACGCCGCCGGGACGCGTCTGGCCCATGTCCGTCGCCATGCGCGCCCTCACGACGGACGACGAGGACGAGATCGTCCTGTGTCTGCGGTGGCTGGCCGGGCTTCACGGCGGCACTTATCTGATGCACGAATCGGTGGATCCCGAGGATCCGCGTGTGTTTTCGCGGTCGTGGTTTGCCTGGGCCAATTCGCTGTTTGCCGAGATGGTGCTCGATGTCGCGGACCGGTTTCCGCGGCTGCTGCAAAAGTTCCGCGCGTGAAGCGCTGCGGTCAGCGCGAGCACGGCAGGAGAACGAACGAGCGGAAGGTCCGCCTTTTGGATTTACAAGTGTGCTCCTCCGGCTCGCCGCAAGACGCGCCGTTGCCGAGTTGCGCCATGAGCGCACCGGTCGCTCTCGAATCCAGCACGCGGATGGTCGGCCCCGGCGGCAGCACGGTGCCGGGTGCCGTGACACGGTCGGGCTCCATGCTGTAAAACCGCAGCAAGGCCGCAACGCCGCGATCTTCCGCCTCGACACGCCACGGTGCATCCGCCGGCAGCGTTTCCGTCAGATTGTCCGCTTTTTCCGCGAGGCGTTTCCAGCCGACCATCCAGCCCGCCCAGTCGCGTTGCGGGGGCAGCCACCCGATCCAGTCGCGCCGGGTGTCGGGGCTGATGAGCACGACCGACAGAGCCAGCCCCGAGGCACAGGTGACGACGGCCGTCGCGGCCCGCGCCAGACGCTGCGCGCGCGGCAGCATGGCGTCGCCGAGACCGTCGAGGTAGCAGGCCACGGCGAGGGTTGCGGGAATGGCGGCCATGGCGAGGGGTGTCGCGGCATCGCCGCCGCCAAGGGCCGCCGCCGCGGCCGCCACCAGCGGCGGCGTCGAGGCCAGCAGCAGGCGCCGCACGGCCGTTTCATGACCGGTCGCCGCGAGGATGCCCGCGCCAAGACCCGCCGCCAGCAGCGCCAGCATGGGTCCGAAGCCGAGCAGAATCCCGTCGCGCAGATCCTGAAAAGTACTTGGCGCCGTCACCCCGTTGGCGCCGGTGACGATCGCCGTCAGCGCCGCAATCGCTCCCGCCGCCACGGCCACGACCGCAGCGCCCGCGACAGCCCGTCGGCCGGCACGCACACCGTCGGCCACGAGACCGAGCGCGGGTCCTGCGGCGGCCGCCGCAGCATAAGGACTGAACAGCGCGGCCGCGCCCGCCGCTGCCGCCGCACCCCACCAGTAAACCATGCGATCCTCGCGCAGCGCCTGCACAACGCCCGCCCAAGCCAGCACGGCGAGGATCACGCTCCAAGTGGCGGGCAACTGAAGCGCCGAGCCAAGGCTCCAAAGCGGCAGGCTGGCGGCCAGCCCCACAGCAAGGAATCCGCCCCGGTGGCCGCCAGTGACGGCCCGCCCCATGCCGTGGAATGCCATCAAGGCCGCCGCTCCAGTCATCGCCACGGTGCCATGAAGGACGAACTGGTTGCGACCGGCCGCCGCATCGAGAACCCGCATGAGCGCCTGAAACGCCCAAGGAATGCCCTCGCCTGGGAACCCGGGCGACACGGAGCCTGCCCAAGCCAGCGCCTCGGCGGGCGTCAGGTTGCGCGTCGTGCTGGCCGCAAAGCATAGCCGCCATGTGAAAGAAAACACAAGGACAAGCGCCGACAAGCCCTTCCATGGCGCGCCGGGCGCCGAACCGATCACCGGCCACCGGCTCGTCACCGCCAGCACGAGCGTTCCGACCGTCAGCCCCAGCGCGATGCCGGCCGCCACATCCAGCGGGAAATGGACCCCCACATAAATCCGCGAATAGGCCACGCAGGCGGCCAGCAGCGCGACGCCGCCGGCCAGCCAAGGATGCCGCCGCCAAGCGACGCCCACCACCAGCGCCGCCGCGGCACAGTTCGCCGCGTGGTTGGACGGAAACGAATAGGACGACGACAAACCGACAAGCACGCGGGCGCCCTCGATGGCCCCGAACGGGCGCAGCCGCGCCACCTCGTCCTTGATGGTTGCTCCCACCATGTCCGTCAGCACGACCGCCAGCGCGGCGAGGGCGATCCCCAACCGCTCGTGCCAATGCCCGCGCCACAACCCCGCCGCCGCCAGCACCGCCACGATGGGCATCATGATCTTGAACTCGGTGACAAAGGTAAAAAACGCGTCCGCCGCCGGATGCGTCCACTGTTCGTTGATGAGACGAAACAGGCGGATGTCCGCCGCGTTGAGGAGTTCAAGGATCATGGCTTTTGCCCATATCGCCCGTGCCTTGCGACGAGGTCGCCGGGCTGGCGGGCCGTGTCAATTGGCAGCATGTGACAATCCTGCGTCAGGCGCTCGCGCCGGCCGCCCCGGCGAATAATCGCACCCGGCCGTCTTACCTTTAGGCAGCAAGATTCATTGTGCGGGGTGCAACGATGAGCGACGAAGCGCGCCCCGGGCGCGAACGGCTCGGGCGCATTGAGGAACATCTGAAGGGACTCGTCGGCGAACTCGACGGGCTGCTGCGCGAAGGCGTCAGCAAGACCGTTGGCCCGCTCGTGCCGCCCGGCGTGCTCGAGCATCTCGGCCGCTCCAAGCGCGAGGCCCTGCAGGCCCTTCGCGTCCTCATTGATCGCGAGTTGCAAAAGCCGCCCGCCGCGGAGCCGGCCAAGGGCGAGGAGGCCCCGCAGGGGCAAACCGAAACCCCGTAGTCCGCCGGGTGCCGGCCCGTGCCGCGGGCACACCGGCAGGTTGGGGCTGCACGATGACGAACCGCCGCCGCACGAAAGCGTGCGGATGGCGCGCGGCCCGGATTAGGCGCTTTTGGGCGTCGTCACATTGACGAGTTCGCGAAATTCTTTGCCGGGCTTGAACACGATGATGGACTTCGGCGGGATGCGGATTTTCTCGCCCGTGCGCGGATTGCGGCCGTTGCGCGCTTCCTTCGTTTTGATGTAAAAAGTCCCAAAGCCCACCAGCGACACCTTTTCGCCCTGTTTGAGCGCGTCCTTGACCGAGTTGAGGAATAACTCGACGGCGTCGAAGGCTTGCCGCTGCGAGATGCCCGTGCGTTCCCGCAGGGCCGTTGCCACTTCGAGTTTCGTCATGTGCGCGGTGTTCCCTCCCTGAGTCGGCCGCTACCACGGCGCGGCGCGGCGGCGATGTCAAGAGGAAGGCGGTGCGGGCGCTTCGGGTGGCGCGGATGTTGGCGTCGTCGCGGTTGTTTGGCCGGCGTCGTCAGCGAGGCACTTGCCGCCGCGCAACTCCGGGCATTTGCGGTCGGCCCGCGCCCGTTTGCATGCCCGCGTGCCCTTCTGCCAGTTGGCGGGGCATTCGAGTTTGGGCTGGCCTGCTGCTGCTGCGGCCGTCCCGGCCAGCGCCGCAGCCGCCGCACCCAGTGCCCCCGCCACAACCGCTGTCAGCCACCCCCGCCGCGACACGCGCCGGCCGCCGCATAAAGATTTTCGCCAGTTTTGCATCTGAGACTCCTTGTAAATTTCTTAGGTGCGCAGAAACCGTGCCAGCACCGGCAGCACGAAGCGGACCCGGCGATAATACTGCCATCATCAACAGGGCCTAGCAAATTGAGTTTTTTCCACGCCGGGCCTAGTTTGTGTGACCTGATCTGTCCATTCGCTTCAGTATTGACAACCCTAATTTCTCTGTCAGTCGACTGTCGGGGTATCGGGTTACTCATGGTCGACACAGGTAACCTTGGGGGAATTTTTCGTGCCTCTTTATGCTCACACTGGAACAGGCGGGCCGGAATCGGGAACCTGGCATGGGCTAGAAAAGCACTTGCGAGCAGTTGCTGATTTATCAGCACGGTTTGGAGAGAATTTTGGTGCTGGCCCGGCATGTCGGGTCCTCGGTTTGGCGCACGACCTCGGCAAAGCCAATCCTGCCTTTCAAGAGTACTTAAGGGCTTGTGCGGAAAATCGATCGACGCGATCAGTGCCGCATTCGGCGGCGGGTGCAAGCGTCGTTAAGGATCTGCTGAAAACCCTGACAGTGGCTATTCTAGGCCACCATGCAGGCTTACCTGATGCCGGTGATGTTAAGACCGCTCTTCAACACGCGCAGCCGGAAGCCATTGAAGCAAGCAAAGCCCTGTGGGCACAACTGTACGAAAACCATAATCAAGCGCTTGAATTACCAGACTGGGTTCTGAAAGATCCTCTCGCGGCAGAAATGTTCATACGCATGTGTTTTAGCGCCCTTGTGGACGCTGACTTCCTAGATACAGAGGCTCATTTTAACCCGAGCGTAAGTGCAGCCCGAGGTGGTTACCCCCCGTTGCAATGGTATTGCAACCAACTGGCCGACCACATGGACCACCTTACAAGTAATTCGCCCGATACCCGTGTGAATCGCACGCGTGAACAGATTCTCGCTTTCTGCAAAAACGCGGCTTTAAAGGATCCTGGAGCATTTCGCTTAACAGTTCCGACTGGGGGAGGGAAAACTCTCTCAGGGTTAAGTTTTGCTTTTCATCATGCGGTGCATCATGGCATGTCGCGTGTGATTTTTGCAATTCCTTATACAAGCATCATAGACCAAACGGCCTCCGTTTGCGAACGCATATTCGGGGCAGAAAATCTGTTGGAACACCACTCCGCTGTAGAAGTTGACGACTCTGACGAAGGGCAGTCATTGCGCGATTATCAGCGCCGCTTGGCTGCGGAAAATTGGGATTGCCCGTTGGTGCTATCGACCACCGTTCAGTTATTTGAGAGCATGCTCTCTAACCGGCCGTCGCGATGCCGAAAACTACACAATATAGCGCGCAGCGTGATTATTTTAGATGAAATCCAAGCCTTGCCGCCAAACCTTCTATTGGCAGTACTGGATATGTTATCTGAATTGGTTATTCACTACGGCTGTACCGTCGTTTTTTGTACGGCAACACAGCCGGACTATTCCCAAATACCGGATCGGTTTGGCTTCCTAGGCACTGCATGCGAGATAGTAGAAAATCCAGACAGGTATTTTTTAAACCTTAAGCGTGTTGACTATGAGTTTATAGGCGGGAAATCTCATGAGGCGGTTGCAGAGATAGTAAAACAGCACGAACAGGTGCTGTGCGTTGTAAATACGCGCCGCGACGCCCTGCGTATACTTAATTTGTGCCACGGCGCGGACTCTCTTTTTCACCTAAGCACCTTGATGTGTCCACTACACCGCAAGCACTGCTTGGAGGAGGTGCGCTATAGACTCCGTAAGGGATTGCCTGTTCGGCTCGTTTCTACCCAGGTTGTTGAGGCGGGCGTCGACCTAGACTTCCCTGTTGTCATGCGGGATATAGGTCCCTTGGATCGGATTGTTCAGGTGGCTGGCCGGTGCAACCGTGAAGGGACAATGCCTACGCGCGGGCAATGCTTGATATTCAGGCTTGAATCGGGAGGAAGTCTGCAAGGGCCTTACAGGACAGGCATAGAATTGGCCCGTCGTTTTGTTGAGGAATATCCTAACACGATTGACAGTCCCGCGGTAATCAGTTCATATTTTCGCAGCCTTTTTCAACATACTCATCTTGACCGTGTTCGAGTTGAAGGACGCGAACTTTCGGTACAAGATATACGGAGAGCACTCAATTTTGCCACTCTAGGCCGCGTTTTTCGCTTCATTCCTGAAACCACGGTTCCGCTTGTCACTAGATACAGGATGGAAAATGTGGATGTTTTGCTTAAAACGGCTATTCATCAACTGGGGCCTAGATGGGCTCGTCGATTAGGGCCTTACATGGTCACCGTTTATAAACACGAATTCGACCGGATGCTCCGGGATGGGTTGGTTTCCACTGATGGAACTGGAATTTACATTTATAATGGATGCTATAGCGAGTTGTTCGGAATAGACATGTTGAATCAGCCAGATCCGGCGGATCTTGTGTTTTAAAAGATAATTACACGAAAGGAGAGATGATATGAATCCTAATTGGGTTTCGGTGCGCGTATATGGTGATTTTGCGTGTTTTACGAGACCCGAAAATAAGATGGAGCGCGTTTCATACCCGATAATAACGCCGTCTGCGGCTCGGGGTGTGTTGGAAGCAATTTTTTGGCATCCGCAATTTGAATGGCGAGTTCGTGAGATTCGAGTGTACAAGCCCGTCCGGACAATGTCGATTCTCCGAAACGAGGTCGAGTCTAAAATGTCAGCCAGTCGTCAAGAGCCGTACTTTGCCGATCGAGATCGGACGCAGCGTAACGCGGTCATTTTACGGGATGTTGACTACGGTATTCTGGCGGAGCCTGTTGTCCGGCCGGGTGTTACGCATCACCCCCAGAAGTATCGAGAGCAATTTCGCAGACGCGTGGCTCGGGGGCAGTGTTTTCACCGGCCAGCACTTGGGTGTCGGGAGTTTCCGGCCGAGTTTGAGCCATTTGATGAGACAGCGCGGACAGTTGAATGGTCTGAGGACCTAGGTCTCATGCTATGGGATCTGAAATATGCGGAAAAACCGCCTTTTCTCCCGTTGTTTTTTCATGCAGTGATCAAGAGCGGTGTGATTGAGGTACCGGAGAAACCGCTAGGAGATAGATTATGATCCTCAAGCGCTTATTAGAACTGTCAGACAAACTGGACGATTTGCCTATTTCGGGTTATCAGCACCGTTTGATTACGAAGGCCATTCATTTGAATCGCAAGGGTGAATTCCAGAATGTTGTACCTCTCACAGGGGAAAAGCGTGGAACACGGGAAGGGAAAATACAACTTGTTCCTCAAGAGGCTCCGGCGCGAACTTCTGGCATTAAGGCTAGGCTTATCGCCGACAATGCGAACTATGTTCTTGGAAAGACGCGCGCGAAGGACACGAGTGAGAAAACAATGAAGAGGCATGAAGCCTATTGTTCTCTTGTGAGCGATTGTGCGAAGGCTACCCAGGAGCCGAGCGTTGAGGCTGTTAAGCGCTGGATCGAGTCCGGTGGCCCTGAGGCGCTAAGAGATGACCCGCGAATTACTGAAGACGACGAGATTATTTTTGTTGTCGACGGCGAAATCCCCACTGAATTGCGGTCTGTACAAGAGTATTGGGCAAGCATGGGCGAGGAGTGCCCGGATGCGTTTTGTCTGGTCACGGGCAAATGGGGGCCGGTCGTTGAGCGCATGCCGGCCCCTATTAAAGGCGTGCCCGGCGGCCAGCCTACTGGAACAACTTTGGTGTCTGTAAATATGGCTTGCGGCGAATCCTATGGCTTAACTGCCAGCCTGAATTCGCCTATCAGTAAGGTTGCCGCGGAGAAGATTGGAAATACGCTCAACTGGCTTCTTCAAAGCGAGCGACATTCACTGCGGATTGGTAAAATGGTCTATATTTATTGGACTCGTGGCCAGGATGATTTTGATTTTCTCACCTTCCTAACGGCACCAAGGCCAGAAGATGTCCGGGCGCTTCTGGTAAGTGCACAGCATGGACGGGAGGCTGCTCCTGTATCGGGGAGTGACTTCTTCGCGCTATGTCTTAGCGCGAATGTTTCGCGTATCGTTGTGCGTGACTATCACGAAACCACGATTGAGGCCGTTAAAAGGTCGCTCAAACAGTGGTTCGAAAGAATAATGATTGTGTCGCCGGATGGTGGGGGGGGCGAGCCCATGGGAGTATTTCGGTTGGCAGCCTCCCTGTACCGGGAGCCCAAGGATATGCCGCCGCATGTTCCTGTAGATTTATTGCGAAGTGCAATGGCTGGGTCTCCCTTGCCGGAGTATCTTCTTGGCCTTGCGGTGAAAAGGAACCTGGCAATGCAGGGGCCTTACGAGGAGATTGGAAATAGGCGGGTGTTGTCCACGCCCCGCTTAGCAATGATAAAGGCAATCATTCAAGAAAAGGAGGGTATTGCATTGGACAGTCTGAAAACTGACCACCCAGACCCAGCATATCACTGCGGTCGCTTACTGGCTGTGTTAGAACGCATCCAGAGGGCGGCGTTGGGGGACATCAATGCGACGGTTGTCGACCGGTATTACGGGGCTGCATGCTCCAGTCCGGGATCGATACTCGGCAACCTCGTGAATGACGCGCAGCCGCACCTGGCAAAACTGCGTAAGAATAACAAAGATAAATTTCACCAGATGGCCTTAGAAGAGGTGCTATCGGCCATTGGAGCAGAATTTCCGCGAACCTTGGACTTGCGCCGTCAGGGTCTATTTGCGCTGGGGTTCTATCATCAAAAGGCCCATGACCGGGCCCAAGCCGCTGCCGCAAGAGCGTCGAACATTTCGGAAGGAGAGGCACAATGAAGTCGGATATTCTCGACAAGATTACTGATCCAACCAAGCGGTACGATTTCCTTTTGTTATTTGATGTAACGGACGGCAATCCCAACGGCGATCCGGATGCTGGGAATCTCCCGCGTATTGATCCGGAGACGATGGAAGGCATCGTTACTGATGTGTGCTTGAAGCGTAAGATCCGGAACTATGTTGATATGGCAAATCAGGCAGCGGGCAAGACCGACTATGATAATGGGATCTTTGTCCGGGATAGCGGTATTGCCCTCAACACGAAACTCCAAGAAGCGGTAAGGGCTGTGGACGCTGAGGCAAAGGCGGACAAGAAGAAGACCAACGAAAAAGGTCGGGCGGAAATGTGCCGACGATTTTATGATATCCGGCTGTTTGGCGGCGTGCTATCCACCGGGGATTATAATTGTGGTCAAGTCCGCGGCCCGATGCAACTCACATTCGCAAGATCGGTAGATCCGATTGTGCCAGGGGATATCGCTATCACGCGAGTCGCCATTACTAGGGAGGGCGAGTCCAAAGAGACGGAGATCGGGCGGAAAGCACAGATCCCGTACGGGCTGTATGTGGGCAAAGGCTTCTTCTCGCCAATGCTGGCTGCGGACACCGGTGTCACGGCCGACGATCTCAAACTGTTTTGGAGGGCTGTTGAGGGGATGTTTGAGATTGACCGGTCTGCTTCGCGCGGGCACATGGAATTGCGGCGAGTTGATGTGTTTCGTCACGAGGACCCCTTGGGCAATGCGCCGGCTGGACGCCTGTTTGAGCGGCTCAAGGTTTCTCGGAAAGATCCCAGCAAGCCGGCCCGTCGCTATGAGGACTATGTTGTCCACATCCAGCGGGAAGGCCTTCCGGAAAAGGTCTCGCTGTACTCGCTTCTCGACGACTAATGTTTTGCGAGGACGATCTTCTGCCCATTTCGGCTTTGCAACATCTTGCATTTTGCGAGCGCCAATGGGCACTGATTTATGTGGAGCAGGTCTGGGAAGACAACCGGCTCACTGCGGAGGGGCGTGTCCTTCATGAGGTTGTGGACGGGTCAGGCTATGAGACCCGGCACGGGATTCGTACAGCGCGGTCCCTGCCGCTGCGTTCCTTGCGGTTAGGTCTTGTCGGGCGGGCTGATGTGGTGGAATTTCACTGTGTCGGCCCGCCCGAGGCTGTTTGCGAACACTCGGGTGCGTTGGGATTTCGTCTGCCTGCAGGACGGTGGGAGGCTTATCCCATAGAGTTCAAGCGCGGACGGCCCAAGCGCGATGTTTGCGACGAGGTACAGTTGTGCGCGCAGGCATTATGTATCGAGGAAATGCTTGGAGTGACCGTGCCAAAAGGCGCGCTTTTTTACGGACAGACCCGTCACCGAACCGAGGTGGTATTCTCGCTGGATTTAAGGAAAAAGACCGAAGCGTTAACCGAGCGATTACATGCGCTGTGGCAGGAATGTCGGACGCCACCACCTGTCCCAGAGCCGAAATGTCGCAACTGCTCACTGGTCGACATCTGCATGCCCTCGGCGCTCGGACGCCCCCGGCGCGTCAGGGACTATATAAAACGGGCTATCTGGACACCGGATTCGGATCGCGGGCAGAGGAATGATGAGGAATGAAACGGCTGCTGAATACATTGTATGTGACGACTCAGGGTGCCTACCTATCGCGAGAGGGTGATAATATCCTGGTTCGGATGGAGCAGGAGACTCGGTTTCGAGTGCCAATCCACACGCTCGGCAATGTTATTTGTTTTGGGCAAGTGGGAGTCAGTCCGCCCCTCATGGAGTTGTGCGCTGCGAACCGAGTTGGGCTCGCCTTCTTTTCAGAGAACGGTCGGTTTCTTGCGCGGGTTCAGGGCCCTGTGTCTGGAAATGTATTGCTCCGTCGCGAGCAGTACCGTCGCGCGGACGACCCTGACG
>JAOAAY010000015.1:0-81205 GCA_026418615.1 Candidatus Sumerlaeaceae bacterium
TTTCAGCCCACGGCGTGCAGCCTCAAACCATTATCGTTGACCTCGGGCCTGTCATTGCGGGGAGGACGGAGACAACTTCGATTTTGGTCAGAAATCACGCATCAGTTGCGGTATCCGCGGCACATATTCAATCCACCTGTGGATGTCTGCGACCGGGGCTTCAGCCGGGCCGGCTGCAACCCGGCGAGGAAGGGCTGCTGACGGTTCATGTTCGCTCCTCCAATGAAGGCCTTTTGGAGGAGCAATTGACAGCCGTTGCACCCAGTAACGAGGTGGCGTTTGATGTCGTCGTTCGCGGCCATGCGAGGTCGCCAGTTGTGTGCGAGCCCCGTATTGTCCAACAGGTATTGTACGCCGGGCGCGTTCGCCGCGGCGATGTTTTGACAAGTTTTGTGATCTCGTGCAAGCCTCCCGACCATTTGCCGGTGGGACGGATCGAAGCGGTTCTCAGCAGCGATTGGCTTGTTGCCTCCGTTCGTCGCATCAATCGCAGCGCTGCGGTATGCTATATCTCCGTTTCAGGAGTTCCTCAGTTAGGCCGGTTGGAGATTTCCCCTTCCATTCAGCACGGCGTAACAGTGCTTGCAAGCCCGGTTCTGTTATTGGACATATACTGTGCGGTTCCTGTTGAGCCGAGAGAAGTGAACTTGGGATTTAGCGCGGCGCCGGCTGAAATTGAGAGGGCCATTACGGTCGGAGATACTGATACAACCGTTACCGAGGTCACTCTCGCGGGGTTTCCGCCCGGCGTTGCCAAGTGCTGGATTGATTCCGATAATGGGGGGCGTCCGCAGGTTCGCGTTCAGATCAGCGTGAAACAGCCTCTGCAAGTGTTCGGGTGTATGGAGATGAATGTTTTGAACAGAAACCGGCATGTGGGGCGGATAGCGGTTCCAGTTCGCGGGGTCTTTCAGTAACCTCCGGTCTCCCGTCGGACTGTTGCAATAACACATTTTGTTGCTGAACATGGACTGTGGTCTATTGAAATGATAGCGACTTTGTCTCAAGTCTTGACACATGGCCCAAGGGTTGTACTGCTTCTGCTCGCGACCGTTTTTTACTTGGTGCCGGTTCTTTGTCAGCATGTGCTTTCCCAGGGTAGCCTCATCCAAGTCGTCCCCGCAGAGTCTCCCGTTTATGGTTTTGGGCTGCGTCTTCGGTCACCTGATCAATTGCCGGAGGTGCTGCTCGTTTGCGGCGTTGTATGCCTTCTTTTCGTTCCAAACTGGCGCAAGGCTTGTATTGTTGGCTTATTTTTCGTGATTTTTACCTCATTCGTCTCGGGCCAGCGGCTCACAGCGGGCGACAAACTTTATGGCTTTAACCTGATGGATGTGCAACTTGCGTACGCCTCCCAATGGATCGTGCTCGTCGTGGCCGCGGTGCATCTGCTTGTTGATCGGTATCAGGTCTTTTCAGCCGAGCGGGCTGCGCGGCTGAGTTTAATGTCGGTGGCGCTTGTTCATGGCTGTGCGACGCTGTGGGCCATGATCGCTGTTGTATGGGGTGAATACGGGGCGCCTGAGGATTCGGGCTTTCTGACGGTTCGTGATAGTTCCCGCATTTATTCTGACGCATACCGCCTTGCCGGTTTTGGCACCCTGCCCAACATGACTGCCGCCGTTTTGTCTCTTACTTGGCCTGCGTGTATGGACTGGCGATTCACAGCAGCGGACCGGTTGTCTCAAATGGTCATTCGCTTTGGGGTGCTGTTACTTGTGTTTGTGGCCATGACGGCCACTTACTCGAGGGCAGGTTATATCGGTATCATTCTCGGAATTGTTGTCATGTTGTTGTTCGCATGTTTGGTGCGACGCCCGCAGCACCGGAGAACCTGGCTCCGGAATGGTCTGTTATCCCTTGCGGCCTTTGTTATGGCTCTCATGCTGGTCAACCGTGCTGGTGCCCGGCTGGCTGCTGTCGCGGACACTGCCGATATGTCATTGGCCAACCGTCTCGCGGCTTTGACGGCTGCATGGAAAATGGCGGTTGAGCGGCCGCTGTCGGGCTGGGGAGTTGGTGCATTTGACGCAGTCTTTACGCGGTTCCATTACATGCCGTGGTCTATGACCCGCGCTTTCGCGAATGCGCACAGCAATACCGCACTGGTAGTAACAGAAATCGGTGCTGCCGGGGTAGCCTTGGTCATCTTATTCATGACCGGTCTTCGATTAGTGCCCGTAATCCAACGCACGCCCCCATGGGCCGTCGTGAGTCTGGTTTCAGTCGTATTGCCGGCAACATCGGAGCACTTGATGGGATGGGGGTGCTTCATTATTCCACTTGGCATGGTCATTGGTGTTGTCTTGGCTTCGTCGGTTCGAACGGAGCAAACAATCACCCGAAAGTTGCGCCGCTGTGGTCTGTCGTGGTACTCTTACCGGTCTCCATTTTTTCAAGGCGTAGCAGCAACACTGGTTGCCGCGGGCTTGTATGCGCTCGGAACGCTTAAACCATTTCCCGATCCGGATGAAATGTTTCGTCAGCGCATCGCGAGACGCTTGGACCGGTACTGTACCCGGGCAGCATATACCATTGAAGACTATACGA
The DNA here is from genome assembly GCA_026418615.1 of Candidatus Sumerlaeaceae bacterium. Classification (GTDB taxonomy): domain Bacteria; phylum Sumerlaeota; class Sumerlaeia; order Sumerlaeales; family Sumerlaeaceae; genus JAOAAY01. The sequence continues at coordinate 2,551 of JAOAAY010000015.1, forward strand.
CCGGTCGCGTGTGGCAACGGAACGCCTCGGACTTGTTTCACTCACCAGGCTGGGCGCGAATGATGACTGCCGGGGCGGTTTTAGAGACAGAAACCCAGACAGCGGGTGCAACGGATCGCAACGAAGTTTCTAATCCTGACATCCAATGTTCAACGCCGGAGGATTGGCTTTACAGAACTTTATCTTGGAATGATGATAGTAGCGCGGAGAAACTGCGTAAGTATTTGGGCTATGAGGCAGTCAGGAAATACTCATCGAGAATACCTGACTCCGTAGCCGCAGGCTGGAGACTGTTAGGTTATGATGCGGACATGATAAGCGCCCGCGACGCGCTCCACATTCTTAGTCGGGTGACCGCCACAACTTCACCGCTCGGCGCGACGGCGATTCAGGGTTTGCTCGACCATCAGTGCATTTGGGGACTGGCCCGGCACCATCATGCCGGACCAACGGATCCCGTCATGCATTTCTGCGACCACGGCGCAACATACATTTACGAAGCCATTCGCGTTAAATCTGCTTACGCCGACTGGGGTGCCGCCGTGCTCGTAGAAACGCGAAAACCCCTGGGAGGCATAGACGACCCAGTCTGGAGGATGCTGGCTGATATCGGCTGGACCGCATCCCTGTATCTCGGCGGTGTTCACTATCGTTAGAACGGTGCGTGCTGCGGATTGCGATGGCCTGCTCAGGGACTGGTCGAGTTGTCAGGTTGGATCGTCTGGAATGGACTGGTGACGGTGGCGGTGATGGCCAAAGCGAGTTCGCGGAAGGGTCTGGCTGTCTCCCGGGCGACATTTCGCGGATCGAGAGCGCGGAAATTCTCGGTGACGCTGGCCAGCGACGCGACATCAAGCGGGGGCTCGGCCCGCACGACGACATTGCTTGGGGTGGGCGGTGTGTGCATGGCGCGAAACGCCACAGCCATCAGTACGACGGCGACCGCGGCCAGCATTGCGGCGGCCACCTGTCGCTGGCCGAAGGGGGGAGCCACCTGCTGTCTCGGGTGCGGCTCGCGAGCCAGCCTCTGCATGATGCGGTCGTGCAATCCCTCCGGCGGGCACGGCTCAGCCCGACACGCGGCTGCCGCAATAAGCGCGTCCGATTCAGCGGCTTCGGCCGCGTAGGCGCGGCACTGCGGACATACCGCGAGATGCTCTGCGAGAGACGCCTCGAAGGGTGTCCCGGCGGTCAGTGCCTGTTCAATCTCCTGCCTGATCCGACGGCATTTCATGGTTCGTCTGACTCCTTTCCGGCATCTGCCTTGGTCGTGACCTCGAGCGCCCTGCGCAGGTGCAACCGTAGGCGATGCAGGGCGACGGCCACGGCGCCGGCCGTCCGCCCGAGCGCCGACGCAATTTGCTGCAAGGGCATTCCCTCACGGTATCGCAGATTGAACAGTGCCACCTCGGCGGGCGCGAGGCGCGCCAGTGCAGCCTCGAGCCGTTCGGCCGTTTCGCGGCTCGCGGCGACATCGGCCGGATCGGCGGCGCGCGGGTCGGGCTGGTTGACAGCCTGCGGCTCCTCCATGTCCGTCATCACGGGGCGCGTTTTGCGCCGCCTCAACGCCGTGATGGCTGTGTTGGTGGCGATGCTGTAAAGCCACGGCCGGAATGGCGCGCCGGGGCGAAAAGTGCCGAGTCCCCGGACGACGCGCAAGAAGGTCTCCTGCACGGCATCCTCGGTGTCTTCGCGCGAGCGCAGGATCCGATACGCGTGGACATACACCCCGTGCTCATGGCGCCGGATCAAAGCGTCCAGCGCGCGGTTGTCGCCGGCGAGAGTGCGCTCAATCAGCGCCGTGTCGGCGGCGTCTACAACAGCGGCGGGCCCGTCCCCCTCCTGCCCGAGGGGGACGACCCTGATATCCGCAGCCGGGTTGTGTTCCAACGGTATGGATTGTTCCGGTATCATTCGCACGGCTATTCGGACTTGGAGGCCTTTTTCTTGTGACCTTCCTCGAGGACGCGCATGATGTCATTAACATTTACGGTGACATCAGCGGTTACCGTTCGGTTGTCACTGCTCAGGCTGGTTGTGGTGGCTGCCCCGAGCCGCTGCAGGTCGGCGTTCTCGCTCTGCAACTGGGCGAAAGCGACGAGCCCGTTGATCACGGCGACCCAATGTGCGCCAGCCTCGGGTGTTGTCGCCTCAAGGCGGGCCTTGAGATCGAGGATGTCAGCGGTCACATTGACCTGCGCCGTGAGGGACTTGGCCTTGATCTTTTCAAGCGGCGTGCCGACGCGGCGGGAGACAATGGCTAGCCATGCGGTTGACTGGGTGGCGTCTTGCGGCACGAGGGAGGCCTCGGGAGTCGCCCCGAAAGTCTTGCTCGTGTCGGTGCGCGCGGCGAGAGCCGCCTCAGCGGCGCGCTGCGAGTTCCAAACGGCGACCGTGCCGTCATCGAGGAAGGCCCCAAACTTCTCGCGCTTTTCCTTTTTGTCCATCCATTTGTAAACTTCTTGTCCGGCGATGGTCGCTGTCTTCACCTCAGTGTCGGCCTTGAGGAGGGTCAGGAGTTTCTCCTTATCCACGCGGCCTTCCACATAAACGCCAACAAACTCGTTGTCCTCGAGGCGGCCAAACATGCTGATCCGATCAATATCCCTCAGCACATCAATTCCGCTCAGGTTCTTGAGCACGGCGATCTTGTCGTCGAGCCCCTCGGTTGCGCGCAGTTTGGTTATGATCTTCTGAACAGGTGCGGAATCGATCAACTGGCGGGTGTTGAGACTCGCGACGACCTCTGCGTCGGCTGGCACGCCCTTAGGCAGCGGGTTTTCGCCAGCGCAGACGGAGACCGCAGGGGCAAGCAACAGCGCGGTTGCGGCGGAGGCCGCTATTCTGCGAAGCAAGTGGTTCATGGCGGTAGATCCTTTCTCGGGGAATGGAGTGCGGAGGCGTTCGGGGCTGTAGCGCCTCCTTCTGCCTCACTCTACGCGCTGGCGCCGCGGGGATTACAGGCCGTCGTAACGGAGCCGGCATCATTGCCGCTTGACCGCCCGCGCTTGCCCGCCGGTCAATGGCGCGCCAACATTTGATCAGGAGTCGCGCTGTCATGCACAAAATCGTCCTGCTCCGCCACGGGCAGAGCACTTGGAATCTTGAAAACCGTTTTACTGGCTGGACGGATGTGGACCTTACGGAGCAAGGGATGCGCGAGGCCCGCGAGGCAGGCGAAGTCCTGCGCAAGGAGGGGTTTGAATTCGACCTCGTGTTCACCTCGGTTCTCAAACGCGCCATCCGCACCATGCAGATTGCCATGGATGTGCTGGACCAGATGTGGGTGCCGGTTGTGCGCCACTGGCGGCTCAATGAGCGCCACTACGGCGCTTTGCAGGGATTGAACAAGGCCGAGACAGCGGCCCGGCACGGCGAGGAGCAAGTGAAAATCTGGCGGCGTTCATATGACATTCCGCCGCCGCCCCTTGACGAGACGGACGAGCGCTGGCCGGGGCACGATCGCCGATACCGGGGGCTGTCCAAGGATGAGTTGCCGCGGACCGAGAGCCTGAAGGACACAGTGGCGCGTTTTGTGCCGTATTGGGAGCAGACCATCGCTCCGGAAGTGCGCGCCGGCAAGCGCGTGATCATCGTGGCCCACGGCAACAGCCTGCGGGCGCTGGTCAAGTATCTCGACAATATCAGCGATCAGGACATCATCGAGTTGAATATTCCGACCGGCATTCCGCTGGTGTACGAACTCGATGAGAACCTGAAACCGCTTCGCAACTACTACCTCGGCGATGAGGAAAAGGTGAAAGCGGCCGCCGCAGCCGTTGCCGCGCAGGGCAAAGCCAAAGTCTGAAGCCTGAAGGTCTCACAACGGAGGCGCAGCACAGGCCCTAAGCGAGGTTTCTTTTCCGCGCCTCTATCTCTCCACCGTTACACTTTTTTCCGTGCCGCAATGAACGAGCGAACGCACAGAGCGAGGAAGACGGCGGAGAGGGCCAGCATGACGAGTTGCGCAACCACGGCGCCGGGGCGGGCAACCTCGCCGCCGCTGAGCAGGGCCGGGATTTTGGTCAGTGCACGGACCGTCCCGAGGACGCCCAACAGCGCCAGCGCCGCAGCGGCATGCATGGCGTGCTTTCGCCACGCCTCGTTGAGTGCCAACAGGCCAGCCGCCAGAACCGGCGCGCCGAAGAATGCCGGGATGAGTGCCGTGATGCTTGCAGCGCCGGATGCGGTGTAGCCGACGGCGCCAAGCACGATGAGCAGGATGCCATAGATGATGGTCAGGCGCGGTAGCATGCGCGACAGAGCCTCCATGATTGATGTGCGCCGCGGGCGCTACGGCCAGTTACATTGTCAATGCAATGCCCAGTCATCCACCCGTGCCGGCGGATCAAACGGCGGGTAGTCCACGATTTCCACGCTCAGGACGCCGCGCCAGTCGCCGGTCGAAACATGATAAGTCGCGGGGGCCAGCGTCGAGACCTCCATGTCAATGTTGGACAGGGTATCCTCGGGATTGAAAACATTTTCATTGATCCCGTACACGATGTCGTAATCCACCTCGCGCACATCCGTTTTGATCCGCAGGCGGTCCTCGCCCGGCAGGATCATGTCATCGAAGAAGACGAGGCCGACAGTGACCGTCGTGTCCTCGGGCAGGGGGGCGACGGGCATGCTGTTGTCCATGAAGCGCCGGTCGTTGACGGGCGCAGTGATGCCGTAGAGCGTCTGGGCGCGCGGCGATTTCACCTCCACTCCGAACACGATCTCGGCGGGCTCCTGCGAGGAACTTTCCTTGTCATTATTCACATAGACATCGCGCAGGGTCACCGTCACGCGGCGCCGGCCGAAAAGGTCGGCAGCGACGCCGGCGCGGATTCCGAGGTTTTGTTTACTCGATTCGTGTGTGGCGTGGATGAAACTTCGCGTGGGTCTGAGACCGAGATAGCGCGCTGCCGGCGCGAGATCGCGCAGGTAGGTGTCGCGCAGCAACTGCACCCCGTCGTTGGCTTTCAGCGAGGCAAAGGTCAAGGCTTTGCCGTTGAGGTCGTCGTCGGCCGGAGTCCAAAAGTGAATCGGGAACTGGGCCAGCAATGGATTTGACGACTCGTCGCGCGGGTTGTGGATGTTGGCAGTGACCCATGAGTACGACATGTGTTGCAAATCAATGGGGTTGAGGTCGAAGTTATCCTCCACAAAGTCGCGCAGGCTTTGCCCCCCTTCCGAGCAGATCCAGTTGCCCGCCACGACGCCCTCGATGACGATCCACCGGGCGACTTTTCCGGAGGAAACGAGTCCCTCGACATCCTTTTCCACGATCCAACGCGAAACCAGGCCGCCCATGCTCAAGCCGAGGAGATTCACCTGCTCGGCGCCCGAACGTTGCATGACATGTTTCGCGTATTTCGCGACGATGAGCGCATAGCGGGGAATGCCGCCGCCGTAGGCATTTGTCACGGAGGTTAGGTCGTCGAGGTCCGCTTGCGTATAATAGCCCGGTGCCGTGTTGCCGTAATAGTCGGTGTAGGCCACTTGGTTGGGGGCGAAGGGGTTGACTGTGCTGGTGGGTAGGCCGATGCTGGCGGCCAATTGCTCGACGGTATCATTGACTTTGTCCGTCCCGAAAGTGCCGGTGGCGCTGGCCCCCGAATTCTCAAATCCCCGAACAACGATGGTCGCTGTTTTGGACGGCGGGGCGACGGCTGGTGCGTTTGCGGACAATAATGAGAGCAGGACCACACACGCAAGGGCTGCAGAGCGTTTCATTTCAGTGCCCTCCATGACTTTTCTAACAGGAGGGGCAAGAATCATTCCCCGCGGTTGGCTTGTCCCTGTCGAGGAAGCGCGAAGGATTTTTTCGTGCCGGAGGGCAACATCGCGGTTTCGTCATTGATTTTTGGCCGCAGGCGGGCATAACGCGCCGCTCATGGCACAAGTTTCAGGACAGCCGCACCTATGAATCTGAAGCAACTCGAGGCGCTGCTCTATGTCGCGCGTTGCGGAACCTTTAAACAGGCGGCCGAGCGGCTGTATTTCGATTCGCCGAACGAAGAGTATGTCACGCCTGAGTCGATCCAATACCGGATCAAGCAGTTGGAAAAAGAGTTAGGCGTGTCGCTCTACCGCAAGCGTCAGGGCAGTGCGCGTGTGGTGCTGACGCGTGAGGGGCAGGAGTTTTTGCGGGAGGCGATTGATGTCTATCAGCGCATGTCCGAGTGGCGCTCGATGTTCCTCAGCGAGGAGGCCGGCTGGCTGACTTTTGCCTCCACGCAAGCCGTCATCTTGCATCGGCTCGTCGAACCCATTCGCCTATATCACGAGAAGTATCCGAAGGTTCAGTTGCGGGTGTTGAGTGCCAACGCCGAGGAGCAGGAGCAACTGGTAGCCGAAGGTCGGGTGGACTTCTCGCTTTCGACCCGTCCGCCGGACACGACGGATCTCGAATATTTCCTGTGGAAACAGACGCAACTGGTGCTGATCGCGCCGGCGGGTCATCCGCTCATTCATAAGCGGGGTCTGACTTTGGCCGATGTGGCTTCGCATCCGCTCGTGCTTCTGGAGCCGGAACTTCGAGGCGACCGCGCCCTGGTTAACGAGGCGTTCCGGCGCGCGGGCATTCAATCACCCAATATTGTCATGGAAACGAGCAACTCGGAGATCATCAAAGCCTATGTTGAGGCCGGTCTCGGCGTGAGTATTGTGGCCGAGACGAATGTGCTGCGGCTGTCGGGACGACGCATCGAATCGGCGCCTCTGCCCGGAATTCCGGGCCGCAGCGAAGTAGGGTTGCTTGTGCGCCGGGGGCAGCATGTGTCGGTGAGGATGGCTGCTTTTTTGCGCCTCTTGGATGCATCCCATTTTGGGCCTTGGCTTGACGAGCGGTTCGCACGCTCGACCGCGGCTCTTGAACAGTTGGAAACGCAGCAGCCGGGCAACGGCACCAAACCCAAGGAGAAGTCCAAGTGAATTCCAGTCGTGTGGTTTTCCCTCGCTATTTGCACCGCATCGGAATCATCGCCGCCATGCTGGCCTTGGGATGCGGCGCAGAGGCCGCACCGGCCAAGGGGCGCCTGATCATTTGCGGGGGCGGACTCGATCTGAAGGAGCGATTCATTTACGAGGCTATGACGGCCCGCATCAAGGACACAACGGAGACCGTCGGGATCATCCCAACGGCCAGCGCTGATCCTGAGGATTCCGTGAAAGGATATGTGGAGGATTTCAGCGCGGTCCTCGGGCCGGGGCGCGCCGAGGGAATTCCGCTTACAACGGCCACTGCGGAGAAGGCCCGTGACGAGGCCTTAGCGGCGAGGATTCGCCAGCACGCAGTGCTGTTCTTCACGGGCGGTGATCAGTCACGCATCACGCAAGTTTTTCTGCCCGGGGGCGAGCCCACACCTGCCTATAAGGCTGTTGTAGATGTGCTGGCCAAAGGCGGCACGGTTGGCGGGAGTTCGGCGGGCGCAGCCATGATGAGCGACCCGATGCTGACCTGGGGCACGAGCAGTGGCGCCCTCAAGGAAGGCGTCGGGACGAAAGAGGACGCCGGTGTCGGCATTGGCAAAGGGATGGGCCTGTTTCCGTACGGTCTGACGGACCAGCATTTCCTCAAGCGCAGCCGTTACGGCCGTTTCATTGTCGCTCTCGAGGCAGCAAAGGTACGGTTTGGGTATGGGGTGGATGAGCAGCGGGCCATTGAGGTGGATCTTGAGACCTCGACGGTGACCACGCTCGGGTCGCAGGCGCTGGCGCTGCTCGACATGGGGGAGATGCGCCGCAATGGCCACTCGCGCACCCTCATTCGCGTGTCGCTGCTTGGCAGCGGCGACAAAGTGGCTGGTGATACAGGCGAGGTAACGCCGGCGGAGGGACGCAAGGCTCTCGCCCCGCCGGGCACGGTGGCGCAGCCTTTTGTTCTCGACGATGCGTGGAGCGATTTTGCTTTGACGAAGTGCATCTCAGCCTTGGCGGCTGGAGCGCCGGTGGCCACGGCGCGGGATAAGAACTTTGAGATCCGGTTCACGCGCGACAATCAGACGCGCTTTTGGACGAACGAGGTGGATGGCAAGCCTGTCGTCAGTGCGCACCGCGTGCGACTGGATGTCGTGGAGAAAGACAGCGGACAGTAAAGCGACTGCCGGCGGCGCGATCGCCAAGCCCGGCGCGAGGGAGCGGGAAACATGGCAGCAAACAATTTGAATGGCCACGCAGGAGGGGAAACGCTTGCCGAGTTTACCCTGCGCGCGGTGACGATGGGTGTGGTGCTGGGCGTCGTGTTTGGTGCTGCCAATGCCTATACGGGCGCACGCTTTGGCATGACGGTCTGCGCCTCCATCCCGGCGGCTGTGATGACGGTGGCGTTTTTCCGGGCGCTGCGAATGCGGTGCACGATTCTCGAGGCCAATATTTCGCAGACCATTGGTTCCGCCTCAACCAGCATGGCGACGGGTGCCGTGTTCACGATCCCAGCCCTGTTCATGTGGGGTGTCGTGCCGGCTTTCTGGCAGGTGGCGATTCTTTGCCTGCTGGGCGGGCTGCTTGGCATTGCGGCGATGGTTCCGTTGCGGCGTTTGCTGATCGTCGAGCAGCGCGAGGAGTTGCCTTATCCGGAAGGCACGGCGTGTGCCGAGGTGCTGCGAACGACCGTCTCGGGCGTTTCCGGTGGCGCGTGGATCTTTGGTGGCATGGTCGTCGGTGCCGCGGTCAAGGTAGCGGTGTCCATCCTATTTCTGATCCCGTTGGAACTGGGCGCATACCTGCCAGTGTTGCCTAAGGCTTATGCGGCGCTGGAGGTTGCTCCCATTGCGCTCGGCGTCGGTTACATCCTTGGTTTCCGCCAGTCCGCAGTCATTGTCTCGGGGTCCCTTATTGCGTCCTTTGTGTTGATCCCGCTCATTGCGACGGTGGGCGAGGGCGTGCCCCAACCGGTGTTTCCGGAAACTCAGAAACTCATACGCGACATGAGCGACGGGGACATTTGGAGCCGATATATCCGCTACATCGGTGCCGGCGCCGTGGCTTTTGCGGGCCTTATGTCCATCATTCAGAACTTCCCGATGATGATCCGGAGTTTTGCGTCGGTGGCGTCGGGTATGAGCAAGTCTGCAGGTGCGGGAGCGCCCGTTGCCGAGAGGACCCAGCGCGACATTCCGGCGTCGGCTATTGTTGGCATCATCCTGTTGGTGGTGCTGGTGTCGTGGCTGGTGCCGGGGGTTTTTCCGGCTACCCTGACTTTTGTGCAGCGGTTGGTGTGTGCGGTCGCGGTTGCGGTGCTTGGAGTCTTTTTTGTCACGGTCGCGTCGCGCATCGTCGGTCTTGTCGGGGTCACCTCGCAGCCGACCTCTGCCATCGCGCTGCTTTCGATCGTCAGCATAGCCCTCGTGTTCGTGTTCGCCGGCTGGGCCAACACCGAAACCCGCATGGCCATCCTTGTTGTGGGAACAATCGTGTCCATTGCGGCGTCCAAGGCCGGCGACATTTCGCAGGATCTCAAAACAGGTTTTCTTGTTGGTGCCACGCCGAACCGCCAACAGGTTGGGCAAATGATTGGTGCGGCGGTGGCCTGCTGGTTTGTGGCGGCGACGGTGCTGCTGCTGGGTACGACGCTCGGCTATGGCGGTGATCAGCCCGGGGCGCTGAAGGTGCCGCAGGCGACGCTGATGAAAACCGTTATTGATGCTGTGGTGACCGGGCAGTTGCCGTGGGTGTTCATCCTCACGGGTGCCGGCATGGGAGCAGGCGCCATGTTGTGCGGGGCTTCGGGGCTGGCCTTCGGAATCGGCCTCTATCTGCCGCTGGGAGCCATGGCGCCCATTTTTGTGGGTGGTGTTGTGAGGGCTCTGGTGGAGCGTTCCCGCCGCAACCAGCCCGCGTCGCTGAGCGAGCAGGAGAGCAATCCGGGAGTTTTGGCGGCATCCGGACTCGTAGCAGGCGAGGGACTTGCTGGTGTGGTGGTCGCGGGGCTGGTTGCCGGCAAGGTTATCGAGAAAAGCGGTGAGGTGGCGCTCAAAGGGGCAACGGGTAACCTGGTCGGTTTGGCTGTTGTTCTGGCCACCTGCCTGTTCCTTTACATAGCCGGACGGCGGGCGGCTCGGTAAGCGCCGCTAACTTTGCAAACGGGCTCAGGGAAGGACACACCATGAGGATGCACGCAACAATACTTTTAGCAGCACTGGCTTTCGCTGCGGTCAGTCAGGCGGCTGTTGATCCGCCCAATCCTTATCCGGGGCTGCGGCCGGCGTCGTATGAGGCCATGTTGGAGATACTCAGGAAGGCCGACGAACAACCGTTCGTGACCGTCTCGGAAGAGGCGAAGACGACGCAGGGGCGGTCGGTGCTGCTCGTGCGCATGAATCGCGGCGGCGACAAGGCCGTGTGGCGGATTTTTTTTATCGGAGCCCAGCACGGAGACGAGCATGCCGGTAAGGATGCGCTCCTCAAACTCATTACGGACATCTGTGCCAAGCCCGAAAGGCTGCCAGAGGATGTGGACCTGTACATGGTCCCTATGGCCAATCCGGATGGTTCGGCTGCGGACACGCGCCGCAACGCCAACGGAGTTGATCTCAACCGCGACCATGTGGAGTTATCCCAGCCGGAGACGCAAGCCCTGCACCGGATCGCCCGCCGGGTGATGCCGCATGTTTCGGTGGATTGCCACGAATTCGGCCGCGACAGCAGCGATTATGGCGCGCGGGGTTGGGACGAGTGGCCCTTGATCATGATGGACACAGCCAACCACCCGCTCTTCGATCCGGCTCTATACGAGGCCGGGCTTCGCTGGGTGAACGATGCCAAGGGCGCGATGGCCGAGGCTGGTTTCAATTACTGCCGGTACATCGTGGGCGACGCCCCTCCCGATGGCGAAGTGCGCCACAGCACGGTGGACATTGACGACGCCCGCAACGGTTTGGGCGCGTACGGCGGGCTGTCGTTTATCATCGAGTCGGGGCAAAAACGCGGGCAAGCGGATGTTCAGCAGGATCTGGGGCTGCGGGTTGCGGCCTACGAGAAATTATTATGGCGTTTCATTGAGGACCGGACTCACCGCGACGCTGACATGGCTGCGGTGGCCGCGGCCCGGCAGCGGCCGCCCGGCCCAGTCGTCCCAACCAACTATTTTTGGGCTCGAACGACACCCGGCGTCGAGATGATTAAGGTAATCGAGTCCGCCACAAGTGCCGTGATCGAGGTTCCAGCTTACAATTACATGGATACACGGGTCATCAAAAAAAGCGTCCCGGCGGCGTCCGCCTACCTCGTCGAGGTTGCGGCGGCGGCGCCCATCGGCGATCTGCTGGGTCGCCACGGCATTGCTTTTGAGGTGACGACCACGCCTCTGGTGGTGGAGGTGGAGCGAGTGCGCCTCGTGCGCGTGGAGGACAAGGAAGACCCTGTATACGAGCGGTATGCGAACCGGGTCATTGTGGAGCGTTTGAAACCCGCGCAGCAGGCTTTCGCTGCAGGGTCGCTTCGTGTGGATCTTGGCGCGCTCCCGCCAGTGGAGCGCCTCCGGGCCACCCTTTTGCTCGAGCCCTGCCAGATGTATGGCCTGTATCAGTATCCTGTATTCCGCGCCACTGTCGGCCCGGATGGTCTGCTGCCAGTCGCCCGTGCGCGCTGAGCCGAGATCAAGCGGCGACCATTCTGTCGGCCCGGCTGTACGAGACTGGGAAATACTGCAACGCCAGTACTTGCCGAGGTGGTCACATGAATTTGTTGGGAATTGCCGGAAGCCTGCGAAAAGACTCGTTGAATAAGAAACTCCTGGCCTGCGCGGCCGCCATGGCGCGCGAGATGGGGCGGGAAATGCGCATCGCCGATTTGAGCGATGTGCCCTTGTACAATGGCGATGTGGAGGCGGCCGGTCTGCCGCCCGGGGTGGCGGCATTTCGTGAGGAACTGAAATGGGCAGACGCGATCGTCATCGCGACGCCCGAGTATAACAATTCGTTTCCCGGTGTTCTCAAGAATGCCATCGACTGGGGTTCGAGTAGAGGCAACTGCTGGGATGGCAAGGTGCTTGCGCTCATGGGCGCCACGCCCGGCAATTTCGGCACTGTGATGGCTCAGGCGCAACTGCGCAACATTTTCAACATTCTCAATGCCTTCATCGTGCCGTTTCCGTTTGTGTATGTTCCACGCGCTCACGAGGCCTTCAACGCGGACGGTTCGCTTAATAACGCGATGGCTGCCGAAAACATGAAGAACCTGTTGGGGCGTCTGTTTCAGGTAACAGAGGCGCTGAAACAGCGGCCGTAACCGCTTCAGTCCTCGAAATCGCGCGGCCTTTTGCCCGCCACCTTATGTGACGGAGTGCCCATGCTTACCAGCCGTACCATCCCGTTTGGCCAACTGCCCGACCATATTCTTTCCCTCCTTCAGGATGCCCCTGAGGTCACCTTTGCGGGAACCGCAGAAGAACTGCTGGCGCTCGCCGTGCCACCCGATTTGGGGGACTGGGTTGAAGTCGCCTATGACACGCCCGGAAAAGGACGGGTGGTGGAGGCGCGTGTATGTCGGGTGCGAAACGGCATCAATGTGGTTTATCCCGAGCCATACATGCGCCGGCGGGATCCCGACTGCATGCTCATCGGCGACGATGGACCGACAGACCAAGAGCGATACTCGGAACGCTTTGGCGAATCCTTCGAAGGATTGCGTCAGCAGACCCTCGAGTGGTTGAGAGGGCAACCGCTGGCCGCCTTTGCATTCAGCCCCGGTAAGGAGCCCAAGGCTTTCGACGCGGTGGCTATTTGCCCGGCCAACGCCGGATTTTTCGCCTACACGCTGGCGCTCATTCAGGGCATCCTGCCGCTGGACTCGCTCGCGGAGTCGTTCTCGCCGACGGCATTCATCCTGGTGGCCCCTCCGTTTCGTCACACGCATTTCAAGGGGCGTCAGGTCGTTGTCCACAACCGGCTGGAGAATTGTCATGAGTTATTCAGTTACAATCTTTACCCGGGGCCGAGTGCCAAAAAGGGCGTGTACGGCATGTTGTTGCACCAAGGCGAGAGTGAGGGCTGGATCACGGCTCACTGCTCGACGGTAAAAGTGACGACCCCGTACGATAACCATGTCGTCTTCATGCACGAGGGAGCAAGTGGCGGTGGCAAGAGCGAGATGCTCCAGTACCCGCACCGCGAGAGCGACGGGCGCCTCCTGCTGGGCCGCAACATCGTCACCAATGAGCGCCGCTACTTTACGCTGCCGCGCGGTTGCGAATTGCAGCCGGTGACGGACGACATGGGCTTGTGCCACCGCACGCTGCCGCCGGACCAGCGCAAGTTGAACCTATGCGACGCGGAGCAGGCGTGGTTCGTACGCGTCAATCATATCAAAGAGTACGGGACCGATCCAACCTTTGAGCGTCTGACCATTCATTCGCCCGAGCCGCTGGTGTTTTTGAGCATTGATGCGGTGCCCGGCAGCACGGCGCTGATCTGGGAGCACTTGGAGGACGCCCCGGGCAAGCGCTGTCCGAATCCCCGTGTGGTCATTCCCCGCCGCATCATTCCCGGTGTGGTGGAGGGTGATGTGACGGTGGATGTGCGCAGTTTTGGTGTTCGCGCTCCTGCCTGCACACGCGAAAAGCCCACCTACGGCATCATGGGTCTGTTTCACATCCTGCCGCCGGCGCTGGCTTGGCTTTGGCGTCTGACGGCCCCCCGCGGCCACGACAATCCCAGCATCGTCTACTCTGGCGAAGGCATCCCGAGCGAGGGGGTGGGCAGTTTCTGGCCGTTTGCCACGGGACGGCGGGTCGAATTCGCCAATCTGCTGCTCAAGCAAATTTTGGCCACCAGCGATACGCTCTATGTTCTGACACCGAACCAGCACATCGGCGCGTGGAGGGTGGGTTTCATGCCGCAATGGTTGTGCCGCGAATATCTGGCGCGCCGCGGCCCGAGCAAGTTCCGCCCGGAGCAGTTGACGCCGACCCGGTGCCCCCTGCTGGGCTACACGCTCAATTCGCTCATGATCGAGGGATCAGCCATCGGCTCGTGGTTCCTGCAAGTGGAGACGCAGCCGGAGGTGGGGCGTACGGCCTATGACGCTGGCGCCCGGCAGTTGAGCGAATTCTTCAAGCACCAGTTAGAACTGTATCGGACGCCTGATCTCGACGAGCACGGCCGCCGAATTATCGAATGCTGCATGGACGGTGGCACGGTTGCCGATTACGAGGCGTTGTCGCGACAGTCGTGACTCCGAGCCGGGTCAGGGGGCGGTAACGGTTACCGTCAGTGTTGTGACCTCGGCCCCGAGAGCGCTGAGCGGGCCTACCCCATCGGCCTCCAAGCCGATCTCCATCTCGTAGACCCCGGCGTCTGGCGGGGGAGTGATGGTAAGCGTTTGCGAAGTGCTTTCGCCCGGCAGGATATCGTGCGGCAAACGCGAGATGGCCGTCGGCGCTGTCGTCGCCCCCTGTGTCCGCCAATGGCCTGCAATGAAAACCCCGCCGTATTTGACATCGGTTCGGGAGCCAAATCGTTTAATGGTATCGCTGCGAAGCCATTTGGTGTTGCCCGTATTGGTGGCGATGACACCGACCTGTGCCGTGCCGGTCGTCTGGACTTGCACTTGGGACGGGTTGAGAGCCCAGGCGGCATGAGGCTTGTCCGGGGCGGTGGTATCGTACCGGGCGAGGCGGACAATGCGATTGAACTCGTCGCCCGAGATGACGCCGGCGTTGCGCAACAGTCCGATGACAAGCCGGGCCACATGGTTGTGACCCGGACCGGCCAGATGGATGCCGTCCGGGTCAAACAGGAACTGCTTGTTGCGACGGTCAAATTCCTCCTCGACATCCAGCAAAAGGGTTTGCGTGTCCGCAGCCACGCGACGGATGATGCGATTGTACTCGTCGTGGCGGCGGGTGACGGCCTCGCCTGCGTCGGCAAAAGCCTCCTGTTCGAGATGGGCGAGGCTATCGGAGGTCAGATGAGCCGGCTGGGTCATGAGTACCGCTGTAGCGCCCGAGTCGCGCACTGCCGTGACAAGAGCGATGAGGTTCCGCTCGTATTGTCGGGGGCCGACGCGCATCTGGGCCGTTGTCGGCTCATCCTCGGCGACGACTGCGTCGCGCGGCGCACTCAAGTATTGATATAAACGCATTCGGTGGAACATGCGGTGCATGAGGGCCGAAACCGCACTGCGGGCGCCGAGTTCCTTATCGGGAAGATTTAAGGCCGGAAAGCGGTCGTTCCACCCGTAGCAGATGAGCACGATGTGGGGCTTCAGGCGTCTCAGGTGGCGGAACCATCTCAGGCCCTGCTCGGTCGTATATCCGGGCACGGAAGCATTGATGACCTCAATTCGACCCTTGATCGAGGCATTGACAAGTTTTTCTGTGATTTCCGGCCAAGTTCGGCAGAGTAATGCAGGCGTCGAGTCGCCCAGCGTCAGCAGACGCGTGGTTCCTGAGGCGGGACGGTCCAGTGTCTCCGGCCCGAGTAATCCCTTGGTGTTGACCGGGATGCCGCCGATGTTTCCGGCGGGCTCAAGTCGCCACAGCAAGTAGCGGTCGGGCACAACGCTGTCGGTCTCAAGCCGGCTGTTGAGCGCCGCGGCGGCTGCCGCGTTGGTTGTCGCCTGAACGGACATTGGGATCTGTGGCCTCTGGAAGCCGGAGGCCCTTAGAATGATTTCGGCGATGAGGCAGGGGACAAGCATCAGCAGGATCGCGACGCTGATGCGGCGCGTCCAAATCTGTGCGCGGGTGCGGCGCCGGCCGAACATTTCCCTTTCGATGCGGGCTACAAACTCGCTCATCAGTCATGGTTGTCCGGAAGGAGTCCGAGCGATGCAAGCCAAACGGCCGCGCCATCGTCAGGGCATCTGCAATTGCCTTGCCGCGGCCATGCGCAACGCTTCATGCAAAGGCCCATGATCGCGGCAACTGATCATAAGACAGGCGGGACGGCTGACGCTTCGCCGGTTCTGGCCGCGGTGCTTGTGGTGATCGTGGCGCTCGCAGCGTTTAGTTTCGCGTTTACACCTCTGCGATCCAGTCAGGATGAATGGTGGCACCTGAAGGCCGGGCGCTGGATCGTCGAAAACAGGCGCTTGCCGGTTTTCGACATATTTACCTACACAGGTGAGAATACGCCTTGGCATAACCATGAATGGCTTTCACAAGTCATCCTGTATGGAGTTTATGCGGCCGGCGAGGATCGTGCAATCGGTGGAGTTCGGGCGCTGGTGCTGTTTAAGGCCGTGATCGTTGCCGCAACATTCGCATTTCTGACTTTCGCTGCCTTCAGGCGCAGTGGTTCGTGGACCGCGGCGGCTCTGGTGGGGCTTGTGGCCGCCGAGATTTCGCGACGCACCATCTACCCCCGCCCGCCGATCTTTTCGTATCTGCTCTTTGCCGTGTTTCTGTTTGCTCTTGCCGAGTGGAAGTCCGGCCGGCTCCGGGGACGGTGGCTGTGGCTGCTTGTGCCGCTGATGGTGCTTTGGGCCAATCTCCACGGTATGTGTCTGCTCGGCATTGTGGCGGCCGCAGGATTTGCCGGCGGGGAAGTGTTGGAGGGGGTAACGAAATGGCTCGGCGGCCGCCGCAACGGCGGGGATGGTCCGGAACGGATCCGGTGCGTGGCGATGCGTCCGGTAGCGCTGCTGGGAGGGTTGACGGCTGCGCTCGTGGTGGGAGCCATGGCCAGCCCGTCCGGCTGGGAAATCTTTTTCCTTGGAGGGAAGTTCAAAAACGACCCCATTCTGAAGCAGGTTATCGCCGAAATGCTGCCGACGCCCTTTTTCTTGCGTCAGGTGCCGCTGGACGACGGCAGCAGCCGGCTGGTTTTCGTTCCGGGATACGCGGCGTTCTGGGTCGCCCTTGCGGCTTTTGGCCTGCTGTTAGCCTGCAACCGGGGGCGGCTGCCGTGGGGGGCGGATTATCTCCTGTCGGGCTTTTTTGCGTGGCAAGCCGTGATGCATTGGCGGCTGCTGCCGCTGTTCGCCATCGCGGCCGCGGGGCCGCTGGCGTGGCTGCTGAGCCGTTCGCACCGTCCGGGAGCCCGGCTGAGTCAGGCGGCCGCCGTCCCAGTCTTGGCTGCGCTGTTTGTATTTGCGGTGGGCGAACCGCCACCTCAAACCTTTTTCCGGCGCAATATGCAAGTGCTTCGGGGCGAGGTTATGGACCCGGTCAGTTATCCGGAGCCGCTGATGAAGTTCATCATCCGGGCAAACCTGCCCGGGCGGATGTTTAGCGAAATCAATTATTGTGGATATGCCATCTGGTGGCTCAGCCCGGAACACCACAAACTGTTTACTGACAACCGTTTTGATGTCTGGGGAAGCCGCTATTTTGTCGAACACGAGGTTGTTCGCAACGGCGTGGACGCCCACTCCTCGGTGCTGGGTCGAGGGTGGAGCGACATTTTGGATGAGTATGGCGTCAACTTTATCGTGTTGAGCCGCGACGCGCCTCTGAACGAGCGTTTGACGCCCGGCTCCGGCTGGCTGCGCGTGGCTTCGTATCCCCCTGAAGGCGAGGACAGGCAGCCGTGGTACCATGTTTATCTTCGCGATGTTCCCGAGTTTGCCGATACAGCCGTACGCGCGCGCCACTTGGCCGAGACGGGCATGATGCCGTGAATACTTCCGCATGACGGCTTGACACTTGGCGTGCGTGCCGTGCCGTTGAAGGAGAGGAATTGAAAGACCGTGGCGGAAATCCAACTCAACAAACCCCTCTACAAGGAAGACCGGCCTTCACAGTCTGCGGGCGGCCCGGCGCCATCGGCGCGCGTGCGGGGGCCACGGGCCGGAATGCTGGCGCGCACCGCCGCGGTGGCGCTCGATCTCCTGGCGCTGCACGCCGTGCTCATGGCGGCCGTGACCTTTCTGCCCCAGCAGACAGTCCGGCTCGGGTACGGCGGCGCGTGGGTGGGGCTTGCGGTCGCGTGGGTTTATCTGACCGTGTGCGGCAGTGCGATTTGCGGCGGCCGCACGCTGGGCAAAGCGCTTCTTCGCCTGCGCATTTCCGATGTCGCCGGTCCGGATCTGCCGGCTGGCCGCGCCGCCTTCCGGGCGGCCCTGTTTCTCTGGCCGCTGGCCGTGTACAATGTTCTCAATGAAATATCCGAACGATCCGACGCGCCGGATAATCTCGGGCTTTTACCGGGAGTTTGGCTCCTTGGGCTTGCCCTGACCATTGGTTGGTTATCCGGAAACCTATTTTACGCCATGGCTGATGCTCATGGCCGGACCTTCTATGACCGCCTGTCCGGCTCGATCGTCACGACGGTGGATGCCGACCTGGAGGAGATTCAAGTGTTTGTCAGGTCTGCTCGCGAGGATGCCGATGCGGCACGCGTGAGGCGGTCCACCATGCTGCTTGCAGCCACACTGGCCGGTTTACTGGCGGTGACCTGCTGGCAGTTATGGCGCGGGGTGCAATCCATCGAGGCTCTGCCTCAGGATCAGCGTGAGGCGCTCGTGGAGTATCGGCGGGCGGTGTATCGCGACGGTTTCCGGTTCAGCCTTGCCGGACCCTTGACAGCCGCGTCGTCAGGCACCGAGGCGGGACAGACGACGGGCACTGCCTCGGCGGATGCGGGGACCTCCGTGGCCAACTATCAATTGCTGCGCCGAGGCGTCATTGATGTTGATGATCTGCGGTCGGATCCGGCCGTGCGTGCGATGCCTGCGCGACTTGGTGAATTGGCGCGCCAGGAATTGGCGCGTGCGCGTGCCGCCGGAAAGGCCGCAGGCTTCATCCCGCCTAAAGTGCGGTTTCGGGTGAGTTTCGCCGAACTGTCCCATTTGCTTTTTGCGTGGAGTGCGGTAGAGGTTTTTTCTGTCTCAGCGGAGACGAGTCTCGAGGACACCCAAACCACAGGGGGCGCTGGGGGAACTACGCGCACCGAAACCTTGCAAGTGGGCGATGGTTCGTCCTCCGGCGCTCTGCAGGCGGAGGCCTCAGTGTCGCAGTAATTCACGGCTCATGCCGGGCCGTGCCGGCTCGATGACCCGCACCCCTGCGTTCCATGCGGCCACATAGAGCAGTCCGTCGCGCTCGGCGACGGACATGACATCGTCGGGCGCGCGCCACTCTGCGATGAGCACCGGCAGGCTCGGATTGGAGCAATCGTACCACTCGACGCCGGCACTGTCATTGGCCAGCACGAGGAGCCTGCCGAGAGGCAGGACATTTCGCACGCGATCCGTGGAGCGAACGACCTGCGAGAGCAGTTCCACCGATTGGCTCGTCAGAATTTCGTCGGCGGCGTTGGCGGGAGTCAGGATGCGAAAGATGCGGGTGCCGTAGTTGCGGTAAGCCGCGAATAGAAGATCGTTCTGAAGCGCCAATGCGTCACAAAATCCGGGCAGCAAAACCCTGAACAACAACACCGGCGCAGCAGGATCCGCCACATCCACGATTTTCATGCCTCCATCCTTATTGTCCGCGACGATGGCATGGCGTCCGCGTACCGCCACCTGACGCGTGAAATCTGCGTTATGGAGAAAGCGGGCCGTCAGGGATGGTGCGGTCAGGTCGGTTATTTCGACGATGGACAACCCCTCACCGCCTGAGGCCACTGCCGCGAAAGTTCGTCCGCCAGTGGTGAACGTCTCGAGGTGGCATAGCATGCCGGGCAATCTCAGGCTGGCAACGCTTGTGATGTCGTCGGCGCCCTTGACGCGCCAGACAACAAGCCCCCGAAACCGGTCCGCAATGAGCAAAGTGTCTGGGGTGAGGGGGCAAATGTGTAGGGGTTGAATTTCGGATGGTCCAAAGTGCCTGACCATGCGCGGGTTGCGCGGTTGGCTCACATCCAAGGCGGTCATGCCCTCGAGATTCTGTGCCACGAAAGCGATGGTGCCAAGGAAAGCGATCTGACGGGCCGTTTTCATGGGCACTGCAGCCACCTCGCGAATCGCGGTCCCCGGCCCCGGCGGTTCAATGCGCGGGCGGCGCTCGCATCCGGTAATCAGCGCGACGAGGGCCAGCGCGATGCCCAACGCTGCGGGCCGCGGCCAGCGGTAAGGAGTTTCGCGTTTGACATGGTCAGCGGGCCCGTGACTGAGTCTCCTTTTGTGACGCCAAAGAATTCCATAGTGACGCCGCCCGAACCGAAACTGGTGCTGCTGCTGCTCAGTTGGTTGATTCCAGGTTACGGTTTTTACCGTCACGGTTTGCGTATCCGGGGCTTGATATTATTTGTCCTCATTGAGTCCACATTTCTTGTTGGCGTGATGTTTCAAGGTGCGGTGCTGGTGCCGGAGTTCAACTACCGTGCCGAAGGGTTCAACCTCGTGGCCATCCTGACTTTTGTCACGCAGATGTTTAATGGTTTGGCAGCGTGCCTCAGCGCGGTGGCAGACTTGACGGGGGGAACGGTCAGGCTTCTGCCGGGAAATGAATTGAATCAGTGGTCGGATCTGGGCACTTTTTACCTGCTTGTGTCGGGGGGGTTGAACTATTTTGCGCTCACCGGGACATACGATCACTTTTACGGGGTCAAGTCCCGGTCGGCTGCCACGATTGCCCCAACGGCGGATACAACCGGATGAGTTACGCAGTCGGAATCGCCTACGCTGTATCAATGGTGCTCCTAACCGTTGTGCTTTCAGTGGTTTACAGTATTTGCATGGAGGCGTTTGCGCCGCCGGGGCGCATCGTGCGCCAGAGTCTGCGCCGGGCTGGAAAATTGGCCGGGGTTCTCGCCGTTCTGGCCATTGTGGTTTATCTGCTGAGCCGCTGATTGGGCTTTTTTTTGTTGTTGACAGGGGCGGGGTTGCGCAGGCTATTGCCGAGTCACAACATTGCGTGGCCTTAGGCCATTCAATACACCACATTCCCCAAGAGGGAAGGAGGGATTGTAGTGAAGAAAGGTTTTACACTCATCGAACTTCTTATCGTGGTGGCGATCATTGCCATTCTGGCCGCCATCGCTGTGCCAAACTTCCTCGAGGCGCAGATTCGGTCCAAGGTTTCGCGCGCTCGTTCGGATATGCGGTCGCTTGCAACAGGCATCGAGTCGTACTATGTTGACAACAACCAGTATCCGGCATCGGCGAAGACTGGCGGTTCCAGCCTGACTTGGAAGCCGGCTCAGCCCGCAGGCGTGGGCCCCTACAACCAGTATGTGCAGGGTGCTCAGGCTTTCACGAGCGATGTTTGGTCGTTCTCTGCGCAGCAGGCTACCGTTCCGGGTGGCGCTGCTAAAATGGCCAGCATGACGACTCCGATCTCGTACATCACGAGTTATTTCGTGGATCCGTTCAAGGATACCCGTTCGGCAACGTTCTACTATTACAATGACACGAACGGCTGGATCCTGTGGAGTTGCGGTCCGGACGCTGACGAGGCCACTCGGTCGAATTTGGGTCTTGTCGCGGCCTCGAACGCAGTCGAGACGGTGTACCAGAGTGCTATTGCCCAGCCGAGCAACACCCTCATCGCCGGCCAAGGCAACACGAACCGTGCATTCACCTATGACCCGACCAATGGTACGGTCAGCCCGGGTGATGTCTGGCGCGTGAAGCAGTAATCATTGCCCGTTCATAAGGCATCCTCACCGGCAGCGGGTTACCCCGCTGCCGGTTTCTTTTTTCGCTGCGGGTTTGCGTCCGGTCAAAGAACCCGGTTTTCGCTTTACAACACCTGCCCCCGCTCAAGAGTCCTCCCGGTACCCAAATGAACCAGACCTTTCTGCAACATGAGGCCACGCGCAAAAGGCGCCGGTGGGGTTGTGCGTGCGGATGCGCAATCATTTTGCTGGTGCTCATTTTCGGCACCGTTGGCCTGTTTATCTATTTGTTGCGACCCTACGCTGAGAGGCCGCGTGATCAGTGGCTCGACCGTTCCACCGTGGCCTACGGTCTGGTGCGTCTCAATCCGGACGATGCTGGCGTGGCGGCCGTACTGAGACGCAGCATTCGCGCGATCAACGATTGGTTGGCCAGCCAAACACCGGACAAACCTCCTCCCCCGCAGACCATAACCGACGATGCTGTCCGCATGATCCCCACCTTCCTGATTCACCAGAATGTGCATTTCTTCGTGAATCGCGACGACCGCACTGGCACCACGAGCGCGGTCATGGTGGCCCAATTGCGTAACGGGTTTGCCCACACCATGACCCGCATGTTTTTCCGGTCTGTCGCGTCGGGGGCGGATTCGCCGGGCGGGCAGTCCGGGCTTGCGGTTCAGCGCTCGCGCGGTGTGATCCTCATCAGCGCCGCACGCCCCGCTGGCGAGCATGCCCTGACCTTGGCGTCCGCGGCGCGGGCCGTCCTGATTGGCACCGATCCCGAAGGTGTGCGCCGCGCGGTTGAGGCTTCCCTTGCCAACAAACCCGGGAGTGGAGTCTCGGATCGCCTCCGAGCGCAGTTGGATTTGCTTGACACGGATAAACCGCCACCCGGTGAGGACTTAACGGTCGTGGTCAGCAATGAGTCGGGAGCCTGTGGAGCATTGATGGACGCCCTTGCGAAGTGGCTCGAGCAACCCGATTTGCCCGGCGAGGTGGATCGGCTGTTGAACGCTCAGAAGTTGAGCATGGCCGATATTACTGCTGCGCGGATCGGCATTGATCTGGCCTCCGCCGACACAGGGCGGCTTGAGTTTGCGCTTTACTGCTCGACTGCGGATGTTTCCAAAAAGGTTGCGATCATCCTGCGTGAAGTGGCCGCACAAGTCTTGCCCGCACCTGCCGATGATGCGCCTATCAAGACAAAAACCGATGTCAAACAGCGTGGGTCGGCCGCAATTCTCGTCATTGACCTCTCGGGAATCGAGCGCATGCTCGGTGGTCTTTTCGGTTCGGGGCCGTCCCGTCCGCGATCCTGAAGCGACGCGCCCAGGAAAGTCATGAGCCGATTTCGTATTCTGCGTCTGATCACCTGGCTCCCCAAAGGGGGCATTGAGCGCAAGATTGTGGCCGTGCTGCCGCGTCTGGATCGGGAGTTGTTTGAGCCGCACATTTGCTGTCTTCGCGAGCCCGGGCCCCTCGCGGGCGAACTGGAAAAACTCGGCGTGCCGGTTCATGTTGTCCGTTTTCGCAGCCGCTGGGACCCCATGGCGCTAACGCGGCTACTGCGCATGGTGCGGTCACTCGGGGTCGACCTTGTTCACGCGCACATGTATCGGGCTAATGTTCCGGCCACTGTGCTGGGCCTGTTGGAGCCACGGCTGAAAGTCATCGGACAGTACCACAATGTGGACACTTGGGAGTCGGCGGCTCAGGTGCGCATGGACCGCTGGCTTGCCCGCCGTCGTGCCGCCAATGTGTGCGTTTCGGACGCAGTGCGGCGCGATGTGATCTCGCGTCTGGCTCTCGATCCGGCGCGGGTGAGAACGATTCACAATGGGGTGGATCTTGACGAGTTCCGGCCGGCTTCGTCCCACGCTACACAACTGGCCCTCCGTCGGCAACTGGGGCTGCCTCTCGACGCCCGGATCGTCGTCATGGTGGCGCGCCTTGTGGCTCAGAAGAATCAGTCGTTGCTGCTGCGGGTGGCACCCGAGATTCTCGCGGCCGTGCCCACGGCGCACTTTGTTTTTGTGGGAGGAGGTCCGATGGAGGAGACCCTTCGCTCGCTTGCTGCGGAAATGGGCGTGGCGCGGTCGGTGACCTTCCTTGGTTCTCGGGACGATGTGGCGGATATCTTGCGGGCCGCCGATGTGTCGGTTCTTCCCTCGCTCAAGGAGGGCTTCTCCAACACGGTTCTCGAGTCCATGGCCTGCGGGCTGCCGGTGGTGGCAAGCGATGTTGGCGGTAATCGCGAGGCGATTGACCGTGGCGTGAACGGATACATCGTGGATGTTGACCGGGACGCTTCGGGGCGCGTGACAGCCGTGCGAGCCGGGCAGTTGGCCCGGTACCTCAAACGGTTGCTGTCGGATGATGCCTTGCGCGCCAAAATGGCCTCGGCGGCCCGCCGGAGCGCCGGACAGTTCGATATCGGCGTCATGGTCGGGCGCGTGGAGGCGCTTTACCGTGAGGTGCTGGAGGGGGGCGAATGACCGGGCGCGATCTGGGCGACCGGCAGACGGATGTCGTCGTGCTGGTGCTGGGCGGCGGGCGCGGAACCCGCCTTTACCCGCTCACGCGCTACCGCTCCAAACCGGCTGTGCCGCTGGCGGGCAAGTATCGGCTGATAGATGTGCCCATCTCCAACTGCATCAACTCGGGACTGCGCAAGATTTATGTGGTCACCCAATTCAATTCGGCCTCCTTGAACCGCCACATCGGCGACACCTACAAATTTGACGCATTCTCACGCGGATTCGTCGAGATTCTCGCGGCGGAGCAGACCCTCGAGACCGAGCAATGGTACCAAGGCACGGCCGACGCTGTGCGGCGGAACCTTCATCACATCCTCGACGACACAGCCACGCATGTGTTGGTGCTGTCGGGCGATGCGCTTTACCGGATGGACTACCGTTCGCTTCTCGCCCAGCACATGGCCGACGGCGCCGAGGTGACTGTCTGCTGCAAACTTGTCACCGAGCAGGAGGCGCCTTCGTTCGGGATCGTGCGCATCAACGCCTCGCGGCGCATCGAATCCTTCCACGAAAAGCCCGCGCCGGAATGTCTCCCGCCTCTTGTGGCCGATCCGGATGTGTTGCGCGAGGCCGGCCTGCGCGACCCGACCAAGCCTTTTCTGGCCTCGATGGGCATCTATCTGTTTAACCGGGAAGTGCTTCTTGAAATGCTGCGGTCGAGCACGGCCGAGGACTTCAGCAAACAGGTGATCCCCGGCGCGACCGGCACGCATCGGATTCACGCATATCTCTACGACGGCTACTGGGTGGACATCGGCACCATCCGGTCGTTTTTTCAGGCCAACCTTCAACTGGCCGCGGAAGATAAACAATTTGATTTCTACGATACCGAGCGGCCCATTTTCACCCGCTCGCGGGTGCTGCCGAGTTCGGAGATCATTGACTCGCATCTCGACCGCGCGCTGATCACGGAGGGCTGTCTCGTCACCCGGGCGCGCATTGCGAACTGTGTCATCGGCATTCGGTCCATCATCCGCGACGGGGCCGACCTGGAAAATGTTGTTCTGATGGGCGCCGACTTTTACGAGCCCGCTGGCGCGATCGGCCCCGACGGCGCCCCGCCCGTCGGCATCGGCCCGGGTACGATTGTCCGCAACGCCATCATAGACAAAAATGCCCGCATCGGGCGCAATTGTCGCATTGTGAACGAGGCGGGATTGCGGGACCTCGAGACTCCCTCCGCTCTCATTCGGGACGGCATCACCATCATTCCCAAGGGTGCGGTGCTTCCGGACAACACGGTTATTTAAGGCCGAAACGGCATCTTATCCGATACGAACGGCCACCCGCGGGAAGGACTCAGCGCTAACAAAATGACGCCAATGCGTCGCGAAAGGAAAATGGTGGAGGTAAGGGGATTCGAACCCCTGACCTATACGTTGCGAACGTATCGCTCTCCCAACTGAGCTATACCCCCACACGCTTGGTCTGGCGCGTTATCCAGTATTGGCAGGCCCTGTCGCTATTCACTCCATTGTGCCGGCGTGGTCGAGATCCACGCGGCAATGTTTTCCTTGGCACGATTTCGGAATATGGTTGTTCAGGAAGTTTCGGCGCATGGCTACCGCTTCGGGGCCGTTCCATGCTTCGTCAAAGGACACCCGGTTGAGATTGCCAAAACTCTGCGCCGCCCAGCAACACGGGCGCGCGTCGCCGTCCGTGTCTATCAGCAAAAAATACCAGGGGTAATGACACTTTTCCGTCAGATGGCGCCCGCGAGTGGAGAGTTCGCCGAGTCGCCTGCCGGCACTCTCAGGTTCCGCGCCATTCCAGAAATTATCCGTGACCCCTTCACTGCAGGAATCCACGCGATGCTGCTCGGGCAGGGAGAGCGCATTGGTAAGAAGGTTTCGCAGGGCGAGATGGATCTTGACCTCGATGGGCCGCCCCTCGGCCCGCGCGAGGGTGGCCAGCACCATCTCGCGCGTCAATTCCACATGATGCCCGAGAAACTCTGCTTCGAGTTCGGGGTTCTCCACCTCCATCAACTGGACGCTGTAGGAATTGAAGCGGTGGCGCACGGCGAAATCCACGAGGCTGGGCATCTGGCGCACATTGCGCTCCATAAAGGTGGAGGCCAGCGTCATTGTGGGCGTGGGCGAGCCCAACCGGTCCTTCCAGCGATTGATTGCCTCCAAGGCCGACTCCACCTGCGCCAAGTCCCCGCGCACGCGCATGGCGGCGTAGATCTCAGGGTCGTCGGAATCAATGCTGACAAACAGATGGCTGACTCCGCCCTCCACGATCAGACGCGCGCGATCCTCCGTGATCAGGTTGGCGTTGGTCGTCATCGCAAGATTGCGGCAACCGAGTTGCCTGTGGCGCTCGAGAATCCGTCCGACCTTCGTGTAAAGCAGCGGCTCGCCCAGCGGCGTCAGGGTCATCATTTCCGGGTAGGGCATCAGTTCCAGCACCTGCTCGAGCACCCGGGGGCTGATCTCGAGTTCGTTTTTGGGTAGCGCCTTGAGTTGCTGCTGGGTTGAGTCGAGTGTGAGCCGGCAGAAATTGCACTTCAGGTTACAGGTCCAGTTGGTTCCCACCTGAACGATGCGCGGGAAACTTTCGAGGCGATCGCGGCCGTGCCAGAACTCGCGCCAATTCAGGGCTGCATTGGCATGTTTGATTTCCTCGCCTCGGGCGCGCCAGAGCCGCAACAGCAGACGCTGCCGTTTGCCCCACCGCACTGCCTCGCGCAACGCCGAAACCATGAGCCTCCGTCCTGATGCCCGATGTCGCGGATTGCTAGCCGTTCGTCAGTCGAGGTATTCAGCCCTTTGGTTGGCACTTGCAACACCGGCCTGGGCCGACATGAGGTTGGCGGGTGATGGCGCAGGGATCACAGTCCAGCCCGCGGACGCTGCTTTGGTATTCGCCGTTGCCACCGGATCCGGGCGGCATTGCGCTTTATTCCGTCTGCCTCCTCGAACGGTTGTCCGAATTGTTCGAGGTGGTCCTCGTGACCCCACACCAGCGCGAGGTTTTGCCGGCGTCGGTTAGGCGGCTGCGAGCGGTGCTTCCGTCCGAGGCGGAGGCATGGCCTCAACACTCAGCACTGGCCGTTTATCACATGGGCAACAATGTGGCGCAGTGTGCTTGGATTTTCGAGGCTCTGCGGCAACGGCCCGGTTTGGTGGTGGCTCACGACCTTAATATACACGGATTTTTGCTTGACTACTATGGGCGCGGCGCCGTGCGTCCCGGCCGTTTGGCGCGCTGGCGCGACAGCCGGTGGACCGAGCGCCATCCGTACGGGCAGGCGCTTCGTGAGGCTCACGGCGAAGCGGGAGCGCAGGCGGCCGATGCATTCTTGCGCCACGGCGTCGAGCCGAACATCCCCGCCTTGCCGTGCCATCGGCTGCTCACTCGACGGGCCATGGCTGTGTTGGCTCACAGCCAATGGGCTGTCGGGCAACTCCTCAACAACGGGGATTCGGCGCGAGCATATTACCTCCCGTTTGGGATCGAGCATCCCATTCCGGAACCAGCGGGGGGAATCGCGCGGTTTCGCCAACGACTCGGGCTCACAGCGCAAGATTTCCTGATCTTTTGCGGCGGATTTTTGGAACCCAGCCGGCGAATCGACCGGGTTATCGAAGCGCAGGCACTTTTGGCTAAAAACGGCCTGATGCCGCATTTGGTGCTGGCCGGCGCCATGGAGCGAATCCACCAGCAGTGGTTAGCGCAATTAGCAAGCAGCCGGGGTTTGGCGGGGCAGGTTCATTTCTTGGGCTTTCTGCCGGATCACAATGAATTCCTTGCGGGTCTGCATGCCGCCGATGTGGTCCTGCACCTCCGATTGCCAACCCACGGCGAGACCTCCGCAACCGTTTACCGGGCATTGTCAGTCGGGCGACCGGTGATCGTCTACGATGTGGATGCCTACCGGGAGTTGCCCGACGCCTGCTGTTGGAAACTCGACGCGGGGCCTGATGATGCTGAGTTGCTTTGTGCGTACCTTCGGGAACTCATGGGACGGCAGGCGATACGGTTGACGATGGAGGAATCGGCTCGAAATTATGTGGCTCGCAACCACACTTGGGCGCATACTGCAAACGCTTTTGCATCAATAGTCCAAGATATATGCACTTAAACCGTGCGCGACACTGTGTACACGCCCGCAATTTGTGCTGCAATAGCCGATAATAGGCAGGCAATATATCATCTTAAACTCAATATCAACAATAATCTGCAATTTTGGCATGTAGTGTGCTTCGCACTAGCCAGTTTGAGTGCAAAATAAGTTATCGTTAAGTAGGATTTTTGTATTGCATTTTATGAATCGCGTACAGTAAACAATCCATGGGTGGCACAGGACGGCAACATGGCACCGCACAGGAACGAGTAGGTCTGTATCGGTGTAGTCAACAGTTTTTGCTGTTGGAGACACCGATGATGATCACTCGGGAAAAAGTCTTAAACCCTCCGGGGATTCGCTCTGCGCGTGGCTTCACGCTCATCGAGGTGATGCTTAGCGTGCTGATCGTTGCGGTTGCGGGCCTTGCCATTATCGCGGGCGTCCTCTTCAGCCGCCACGCGATGGAACTGAGCAAACAGCGTCTGGCGGCCATGAGTTACTGCCGGCAGGCTCTGGAGGCTGCGCAGACCAACGCTTCGATTGACGCTGGCTCGAAGACGCTGGTGCCATTCAATACGCCCGGGCTTGAGATCCGGGCGACTGTCACGGTCAACTTCTACCCAATCAACCCGAATGGCACTGTGAACTGGAACTCGCCCCTGCCGACGGCCCCGGGTGCCCAGCCGTCTCTGTGCAAGGTCGTCGTGACTTGGACGCCTTCGGGTCGTCTGTCGAGGCCGCAGCGTGTCAGCATGTCAAGTATTATCAGGGCGGGAACCACATGATTGCCTTTCCGACACGCGCCCGTCAGGGCATGAGCCTCGTCGAGACGGTCATCGCGACCGGAGCGGTGATGGTGATGTTTTCGTTTTTGGCGTATCTGACTTATTTCACCGGCCGCAACTTTGCAACGCTTCACGAGCAACTGCAGTCGCAAACCAGCGCGGCGGCCGCGCAGGAGCGGCTCGTCAAACTGACGCGCAATGCGGCTTTTTTCGAGGCGTATTCCGGCGACAACCTGACTTCGCTGACGCGCATCAAGTTCGCCATGCCCAACAATTCGGGCGGTGTGACCAAATGGGTCGCCGCGTTTGATCGGCCCAGAGCCGGTTCCCGCCTCGGGAGCATCAAAATTTTCAGCAACGAGAACGCCGTGAGTTTCGGGCCTAACGGCGAGGTCAATGGCACACCGGCCTATGAATTCCCATTTATCGAAAATATGACCATCGTGTTTGAGTCATCCTACCGTCTCACGATCGAGACGGGTTACCGCTACCGGGCGACAGCGTATCTCTCGCCCAACCCGCCGCAGTACGGGCGGTTCGTCACAGATGTCATTGCAAAAAACCATTTCCTTGATCAAGGAGCAGGAGGGAATTATGCGCTCGACTTCACAACATCGGGCCCTGCGACGCTCTGATTGGCGCCGTCGCGGCGCTGCCATGATTGTGGCCCTGATGACAGTCGGCATCATGGCCTTTGCCATTGGAGCCGTCCTGCTTGCGGTGAGCGAGTTCAACCGGCTGGGAAACGACAAGGTGGCGTACGAGGAGGCCTATCATGCCGCCCTTGGCGGCGTGACCGCAGCCAAGGCATGGATCATGAACCCGGCGCTGGCCAAAGCGCAGTTGGGCAACGAGATCGGAACGAAAATCGAAGGCATTACTTCCGGGGCTCTGTCGTTCAGTAATTATGTGCGCAATAACCGTGACAATGCCTCCCTGTTGGCGGGTCTGTCCTCGTCTCAGATTGTGCCGTACT
This sequence comes from Candidatus Sumerlaeaceae bacterium, assembly GCA_026418615.1. Lineage (GTDB taxonomy): Bacteria > Sumerlaeota > Sumerlaeia > Sumerlaeales > Sumerlaeaceae > JAOAAY01. The sequence goes on from JAOAAY010000015.1 coordinate 32,361, forward strand.
ACACTGCATTTGAGCCCTCGCTTGGGGGCTCAAGTTTACCGGATGGTCGGGCCGTGTTGCTTTCGATTCCGGCCTCGGGTCGGCGCAATGTCGTGACCTATCCGAACGATGCCCAAGCCACTATGACCGGCAGCCTTTTTGGCGGGTCAGGCGGACGGGCCACGGTTCAGCGAATTCGCATCACCACGCCGTTCCGGAGTTCGGGAACGACCGCGAACGGCGATTTGTACACGGCGGACGATGTGCGGAAAGTGACGCTGGTCATCGAGGCAGAGTCCGAAGTGCGTGGGGCTGGGCGTCCGAAACGCCGCATCATTCAGCAAAAAATTCTCATGGTTCCGGGGCTGCCTGACTCCCCGGCTCCCGTCAGTGGCACTGATGCCTCGCTGATCGCCGGCGCTGCCATCACGCCCGCTGGCACCAGCAGTCTAAACATTCATTGGGCGCCCGCCATGTCCAAAGGTCCGATCTACCTCCTTGGCATCGGGCAGGTGGCCTCCAGCACTAAGAACGGTGTTACAACCTGGAGTCTCAACCCGGCTGGGAACAAGTTCGTTGGCGCTGGCGTTGACTCCGGCAACGGAACGGAAAACTGGCTTCGGTGGCTGACCGCCAGCACCCTGTTTACGCAGACCGGCAGTAATCAGGTGCCGGTGTTTGCCAATGTTCCGGGTGGGTCGGCGGTTGTCAACGATTTCTTTGTTCAAGTCAAGAGCAATGCTTTCTCTACCGGGCCGCGGTCTAACAACATGAATCTCGGCGGTGACTATGTGCCGTCCCTGCGGAACACGGCGTGGGTGAACACAGGCGGCAATGTGCTTTGGAGCACCAACCCCGCTACGAATTCGTTGGTGCCCGGTTCCGGCGCCCTCGTGCAGAACTTCCCGCAGGTGAATCTCTGGGTGGACGCCATTTTCCAGCAAATGAATTATGTTACTTGGAAAGCGTTCGCGATTGCCAATAACGGCTACATACGCGAAGGCACCGGCGGGTATGTGAACGAGAATGGAAGTCCGCTTTATGTGACGCCCAACAGAACTCTCACGACCGTGGCCGGCGGAGGAAATGTTCGCCTGACCAATATCAAGCAGATTAGCATGAAGCCGTTGGTGCCGACCAGTGGGCCAAACGCTTTCAACACATACGGCATCCCTGATCGGGTGTTGTTTATTGATACCCCCCAGGGAACAGCGAACGGAACTCCTGTAAATGTTTCGCTCAATTCCAGTGATGACTTTTTCTGGAAGGGGCTGCTTTACATCAACGGGAACTTTTCCACCTCCGGCGGAGGCGCGTTCCCGACTGTATGGATGAAAAATCCTGACCAGTACCGTCAGGACCCGACCGGCAAGACCACCGGGCAAGCGATTGGGAACTGTTATTTGGACGGGATCCTTTATCTGACGGGCAACATGTCGCGCACGGGCAATGCCACGGTGTATGGCAGCGTGATCTGTAAAGGCGGTTATGGTGGCAGTGGCAGTCCGGATATTTACTACAACACGCGGCTCCGGGAGGGTCTGTTCCGTGATGTGCAAGGCACGGGCCAGACAGGCGTGATGGTGGCGTGCGTCAGCGGACCGATTCAGGAGAAAAATGCTTGGTAGTCTCGGGAAATTTTGGCTCGATTGGGATCCTTACCGGGCTAAGAGTTCGATCCGCCGCACCATAACGCCCAGTACGCGCGTATCTGTGGACTCGGGAGCATATTCGCTGGGAACCCACGCGGGCGATGTGTCCAGCGTAACCTGAACGACAGGCCCATCGCCAGCCGGGACAGCCAACTCAAGACGGTGCCACTCATGATCGCGCAGGCAGGCTGTGCCCACCGCGACCCCGTTGATGCGAATCATAACCGTTTGATGTTCTGCATCCACACGCGGATGTGTGCTGCGCAGTTCGATGGCGAGACAGGCTCGCCCGGACGGCCGTCGGAGAAATGCTTGAGCATGCTGTCCGGCCCAACGGTAAGTGCGCCCAGCCTCGAGTTCCGAGGCATACCACTCCCCGGCGAGGAAGGGTTCGGCTGTGGAATCCATGCATAGGCTGGCGGGGGCATCAGCGTAAAGTGTCTCGGTCATGTCATCCGGCCCGCTTGCCGTATTCGCGCGTCGTCGGATGGTCACCGTGACCGGCAGGTTGGCGATGCCGCCCGCCTCGGGGGTGTCGGCCACCTCGAAAATGCGCGCATCGGTCCGATAGTCAAAATAATGTCCATCAGCCGTGTGGACGGCGAACGAGGCCGTGTAGGTGCCGCCGGTCAGATGAACGGGCATTTCGAAGGTGACTTCTGCCAAGTCGCCCGGGGCAGCCGGCTCGGTCGGCGTCTTGCGCAGATGGGTATTGGTGCCAAAAACCTCGAGGCCTGCGCGGTTGCGTATCATGACTCCAAAGACGGGGGCCTGCACGGGCGCGTCAAATCGCACGGTCATCCGGAAGGCTGTCGTTTGGCCGGGTGGGAGGCGCGGGATCTGGCCGGGTGGAGTGTCGCCGATGGAAATGTCCGTAATGCGAGCCTCGAACGATCCAAACCGGCGTTCTTGCGTCTCTCCGCCCGTTTCGACGGCGCCAATCTCGTGAAAGCGTGCGGGGAGTCGTCCGGTCGGCTGGCCGGTGGTCGTGAGGCGTTCGGCCACGCGGAGCAGATAGTCGTGCACCACATCCCGCGGCGGGCCTTCCGCAACGATTCGTCCGCGGTCGAGCAGCACGGCCCGGTCGCAAACCTGCGCCACCATGTTGGTGTCGTGGCTGACGAAAACGATGGTGACGCCAGCCTCGCGCATTTCGCTGATGCGGCCTAAGCAGCGATGGGCGAAGACGGCATCGCCAACGGCGAGAGCCTCGTCCACCAAGAGGATGTCGGGCCGCGCACTGATGGCGAGGGCAAAAGCCAGCCGCACAAACATACCCGACGAGTAGGTTTTTACGGGCATGTCCATGTAGCGGCCGAGTTCGCAAAATGCGGCGATTTCATCGTACATAGTCTGGGCGTGGCCGGGCGGGAACCCCATCAGGGCGGCATTCATAAAAACATTTTCACGGCCGGTAAATTCGGGATGGAAACCCGTGCCCAACTCAATGATGGAGGCGACCGTGCCGGCCACCCGGACCTCGCCGGCGGTCGGCTGGACAATGCCCGCAAGAATTTTGAGAAGGGTACTCTTGCCAGCCCCGTTTGGCCCGATGACTCCCAGCGCCGTGCCCCGGGGGACCGCCAGCGAGACGCTATCGAGGGCAACGAATTCGCGTTCCCCGCGCGGAGCCTCGCTCAGCAAGAGGCGACGCAAGCGGTCCCATGACCCGCGCGCGGCGGGGTAGCGCTTCGTCAGGCCGACGACTTCAACGGCAAGGCGTGCCTCAGACATCATCCGCAAATCGGCGGCGCGCATGCTGAAAGATGCGACGGCCCGCATCATGGAGTATGAGGGCGATGATCAGCAAGTACAACAGACGCCCGGCGGACGGGAGCCGATGCGCGACGATCACATCGCGGTAGGCTGTCATCAGGTGGGCAACGGGATTGAGATCGAACCACCAGCGCGTCCACGGTAAAGCGGCTTCGAGCGTCTTCTGTTCATACACGATCGGCGAACTCCAGAATAACACCTGAAGTCCGGCCATGAGGATCTGGGCCGTGTCGCGCACGGCGACATTAAGAGAGGCGAGCAGGTAGGCGGGCCCTGTCATCAGCGCCACCTGAAGCAAAACGAGAGGCGGTAGGAGCACGAGGGAGACGGGGTGAAATGCGCCGACAATTGCTGCAAAGATGAGAAACAAGACCATGGCCACCAGGAATGGCAGCAGTCCCGCAACGAGGCTGGCGGCCGGCAGGATTCCCACGGGAAAAGCCACACGGCGGATGAGCGAGGCGTTGCCGGTGATGGACTGGCATGCCCCCAGCAGGCTTTCGTTCATCCAGTTCCACGCCAGCAAGGCGGGGCAGAGGAAGACGGCGTAGTTGGCTGCATGGCCGCCAATGCTGACCGTGGCACCGCGAGTGAGCGTGGAGAAGACCGCGATGTACAGCATAAGGATGATGAGCGGGTGAATGACGGCCCAAAAGATCCCCATGGCTGATCCGGCGTAGCGGGCACGCAACTCGCGCGCAACGAACGACAGGAGCAGGCGGCGGTTCGCCGCAATTTCTCGCTCGATTGGAATGTGCCGGACAGTCATCGTGTTTGTTTGTGCTGCACGCCTGCGCAAGGATCAACGGCGGAGGTGTGGCGGTGTCAACCGGCGGATTGGCGTGCTGAGTCACAGAATAGGCTTAGACGCGCCGGCGGATTGGTGACGGATGCGGCAGGCGTGACCGCACCGGACATGGCATTTCAATCGCTGGGAAGGCTGGACATGGAGCAACGCGAATTAGGGCGCAGCGGACTGCGGGTTTCGGCGCTGGGTCTGGGGTGTATGGGGATGTCGGAGTTTTACGGACCCCGCAACGACGAAGAGTCCACGGCGACTATTCATCGAGCGCTGGAACTTGGCATCACGCTGTTCGACACGGCCGACATGTACGGCCCGTGGCACAACGAGGAACTGGTCGGACGCGCCCTGGCCGGGCGACACGAGGGTGTCGTGGTGGCGACGAAATTCGGTTTTGTGCGCGGGGCGGACCCTATGGTGCGCAGCGTGAACGGTAGGCCCGAGTATGTCCGGCAGGCCTGTGAGGCAAGCCTGCGTCGTCTCCAGCGGGACACAATAGATTTATACTACCTTCATCGGGTGGACCCGGCCACTCCCATCGAAGAAACTGTCGGCGCCATGGCGGCGCTCGTACGCGAGGGAAAGGTGCGGTTCATCGGTTTGTCAGAGGTTTCTCCGGCTACGCTGCGCCGAGCCGCGGCGGTTCATCCCATAGCCGCGGTGCAATCGGAGTATTCCCTGTGGACGCGCGACCCGGAGGATGGCATTCTTGAGGCATGCCGTGAGGTGGGGGCCGGTTTCGTGGCATACAGCCCCTTGGGGCGCGGTTTCCTGACGGGTGAGATCAAAAATCCGGCAGATTTTGCGCCAGACGATTACCGGCGTCACCACCCGCGCTTTCTTGGTGAGAATTTCGAGCGCAACCTGCGACTGGTGGATGCGGTGCGCGACCTAGCGGCATCGAAGGGTTGTACGCCCGCTCAACTGGCACTGGCTTGGGTGCTGTCGCGCGGCAAGGACATTGTGCCCATTCCCGGCACGAAGCGGCGCAAGTATTTGGAGCAGAATGTGGCTGCGCTTGAAATCATGCTGACAGCGGCCGAGGTTGCAACTTTGGAGGCCATCGCTCCGAAGGGAGCAGCGGCCGGCGAGCGCTACCCCAAGCAGTTCATGGGGATGCTAAACGGATAACAGCGAGCGCGACAGGCAGGCAGCATTGCAGTGCGCGGGCCGCGAATCCCTGTAAGGCTGGCCGGGCGACCGGGGAGCGATTATGGCTGTTGGTCGCCCTGTTCACGATCGCGCTTGCCGAACAGAAATTCCATGGGCTTGTCCAAGCGGGCTCGCCACGCGGCTTCGTTGTGATCGGCGCCGTCAAACTTATGCACGACAAAGTTACGCCCGATTTTGAGTCCCTGCGAAGTCAGCCAGTCGTTCACCCGTGACTGCAAGGGCTCGTACCTGGCGTCAATCCCAGTGGTGCCGTAGTCGAAATAAAGGGTAACGGTTGTTGGCACGGAACTATCGCGTGCAATTTCATCAAGGATCAACGGCGGTGCGCCGTCGAGGTCGCGCTGGCCGTTGAACGGCCAATGAGTCGAGACGCATCCGGCGCGACCAAAGGTTTCCGGGTGCTTCCAGCACAAATAGAAGGAGATCAGGCCACCCATGGACGAACCCATGGTGGCGGTATTTTCCGGGCCGGACAGAATGCGGTACTCTTTGCGGATGCGCGGCAGCAACTCTTCGATCAGGAATCGGGCGTAAGCCGGTCCCTCGTGCCACGGCGAGTACTCGAGCGCCCGATCGGCCGTGTTCCAAACGCCGACCACCACAGGCGGCTCGATGCGCCCGGCCTTAGCGAGGCGCACGATGCATTCGTCCACACCCCAATCCACCCCCGTGTGGGCGATGCGCGGATCGAAAAGATTCTGTCCGTCGTGCATAACGAGGAGCGGAAAGCGCTTGTCCGGATTTTCATCGTACTCCGGCGGAAACCAGACCGAGACATGACGACGGCGATTGAGATGCTTGGACTCCACATCGCGCATGATGATCAGCCGGCCCAACACTCCAGAGCCGACAATGTCATCCAAAAACTTGTCCGGACCTTGTTTGAATGCCGTCACGACAAATTCCACCTCCTTGTCCCGATCCGCCGCAATCACATGATTTCCCGGCACGCGCCCATCCTGAGTCAGAGCCTCAGTCTCCCACGAGCCAAGTGTAAACTTGAACTCGACGGTCGAACCGCGCGGTACGCTGAGGACCGCCGTGCGCGTGGTGCCGTCGCCCTTCAGTGGAAAACGGGCGGGATCCCACGGGCCCAGTTCTGGCAGGCTTCCGGGCATATAAACTGTGGGCGTTTGCGGCGGCACGCCGACCCGTACCGTCAGGGTGACAGTTGGCGTCGTGCTGTCGGCGCGCGCCGGCAGAGGCAGCAATATGGCCATCATCAGCGCCGGTACCAGCAAAACTTGGGCGTGAGGCATCATGAGTAGGGCACCTTCGTGAGGTCATCGTGTTGCAGGTTCATGGACCCTCAGGCGGGTCGCCGACAAGCAGTTGTTCGCGAAGGAAAAGCATGGCCGTGATGAGCGAATAGTCACGGTTTTCCTTTCGTGCGAAACCGTGGCCCTCGTTCAGAGCCAAGAGGTACCAGACTTCGCGTCCCTTGGCGCGAACGGCCTCGACAATCTGCTCCGCCTCCGACTGGGGCACGCGCGGGTCGTTGCGTCCCTGCTGGACGAACAGGGCCGCCTCGATCTTGTCGGCGTGATAGAGAGGTGAAATGCGCTCCAAGACTGCGCGCACCGCCGGATCGCGCTCGTCGCCATATTCTGCGCGGCGGAGGTCGCGCCGGTACTCCTGCGTGTTCTGCAAAAATGTTGGGATGCTGCTGATGGCGACCACAGCAATGCCCGCCCGCACGCGGCCCGGATAGAAGGCGAGCGCGGCCAGCGACATATAGCCGCCGTATGAGCCGCCGTAAACTGCCACTCGTGCGGGGTCGAGTTCAGGTTGTTTTCCAATCCAATCGAGCGTCGCACCGATATCGGCAAGACTTGCCTCGCGCTTCACCCCGTCGTCTAAGGCAAGGAAAGCCTTTCCATATCCCGAGGATCCGCGCACATTGGGCATCAGCACCGCAATGCCAAGGTCATTGGCCAGAAGTTGGACCAGCGACGAGTAACCCGGGCGACTTTGGCTCTCTGGCCCGCCGTGAAAGATGACCAGCACGGGGCGCCGGGCTGAAGCACCGGCTGGTACGCGCGGCTTGTAGTAGATGGCAGGAACCGTGACGCCATCGGTCGAGGGGTAGCGCACGACGACTGGGTTGACGAATTGGGAGGTGTCGAGGCCGCCAACCTCCGACCGGGTCCAGCGGACAACCTTGCCGCTGCGCAATTCAATGTGATAGATGTCCGACGGCGACCGCGGGGAATCGAGCGTGAAGAAGAGGCGTCCGGTGTTCTTGTCGGGAAAAAGCAGCGATCCGACAATTCCCTCGGGAACAGTCAGTCGGCGGATGCGGCCGGTCCGGGGGTTCAGCAGGTGAGGCGTCCCGATGCCGTCTATGTTGGCTGTGAAGGCCACGGCTGATCCGTCGCGAGCGACGGCAATGTCCTCGATATCCCAGGGGATATCCTTGGTGAGCGGCTGAGGCGTGGCGTCGGGTTTGGAGAGATCGAGGTAATACAACTGGTTGAAATCGCTGTATCGGTCTGTGACCAGATAAACGCCTTTTCCGTCGGCCGAAAAAGCCGCACCGGCGACGCTTGCCGGCGGAGTCTTTGGCGTCAACTGGCGGCGCTCGCCGCTGTCCAGGTCGAGCAGATGCAAATCGGCGTCGCTGACGGACCGGTATTGGCCGACAAGCAATCGCCGCCCATCGGGCGAGAATCCGGCGGGAAACCAGGTACCCGACTCCTCTACGACGCGGCGGGCCGCGGCGGGGTTGGCGGTCTCAGCCACATAGACATCCATGTCGCGGCCGTTGCGCGCCGTGCTGAGGAAGGCCATGAGCCGGCCGTCAGGCGAGAACATCAGCCCCCCATGGCGGCTCTTGCCGTCGGTCAGCAGAGTCGCGCGTCCCGTCTTGCGGTCGAAACGGTAGATTTGGGAAAACTCATTGCCGCCGGTATCCTGCAAATAGAAAATAGTTTGAGGATCGCCCGGCATGAACGCGCCATTGTCCGTCGGTTCCTCATGGAAAGTCAGTTGGTGGCGCGCCCCCATGGGCATTTCGAGCAGGTGCAGTTGCGCTGTGTCGCCGAAGCGTGTTGTCATGAGAACCTGCTGTCCGTCGGGGGTCACATCGAGCAGACCCGCGCTGCGCGCGTTGAGGTATTGCATGACACGGCGTCGCACCTCGGCCGGCACCTCGGGCACGCCGCTGACGAGCAGGTTTGCATTGCCCTCCACCTTGCGCATGCCTGCAATGGCAGAGACTGTTGTGCCGTTTTGCTCGTCGCTCAATTCCGATAACTCCTTGGCGATTCCGATTGCGCAGAGAGCGGCCAGGAAGGCCGCAACTGCGAGGCTCCGGAAAGTGACGCCCGTTTTGTTCATGATGAACCAGCCCTGATGCAGGGTTGAGACCACGCGAAGAGATAGCCGCGCGAGCCTCGCAGCCTTCATCGGCCAAGGCGCCGCGTCCCGCTATTTTGCGCCACTGACTCCGAAGACGAGGAGCGCGCTGCCTTGGCGGTTCGAGACAAACTCCAGTGAGCGGATTTTCGTGCGCGGGTGCGGGTTTGACCAGATGTAGGCGTGAACGCAAACGGGCAGGTCGCGGTCGCGGCGCCAAAGGATAGGTGTTCGCTCGTTTGTCTCGGTGGAGTCGAGCGCATGGACGGTTTCGCCTGCCTCCCACGAGATCCGCGCGTGCGAGCCATCGTCGTAGCGGACATTCGTCACGGCCAAGGCGGGCAGACGCGCGGCGCTCAGCGTGGCGGCCACGGCAAAGGTGAGTGTCGTCGCCGTGTCGCCTACGGGCAGTTCCACGCGTCCCGGCCACTCACCGGGCGGATTGAAGCGCCCCGCCAACAACAATGCGCGCGGTTGGCCGGCTACTCCGGCCAGTTGGAACATGAAGCGTCCCAAGGCCGCGCGACCCGTGGGGAAGTCGGCAAGGGCTTTCGTTGTGCGAAATCCCAACCACTCGCCGTTGTGCGGACGCAGGTCGAGTCGGGCGTGAGCGTCCAGGTTCAGCGTCCAGCCCGCTGCGCCGTTTCTCGGAAACAATTCGTTGCGCCAGAGACGGTTGAATTCCTCGATGTAATCGAACGGCACGGCTGCGGCATCGCGGTATCCGCCGGTCCAGGCCGCCTCTGCCGCGAGGATGTAGGCCGCGTATTGGCGCGGCTGCTCGCGCATCGAGCCTTCGTCGAACGAGAAACCGGCCCAAGTGGTCTGGAGTGTGCCCAGCGCGCGGCCGCGGGTGGTCCCTTCGTCTCGAGGGCGGGCGGCCTCTGTCGCCACCGCCTTCGCAAAGCGAACGATGTTTTCGGGTGCAAACCACGGTGCGCCGATCGTGTCGAACCCTTCGCCGCAGAATAAAAGTAGACTCGAGTATTTTTCCGGAACTACGGGGATGTAATGCCAGTCTGTAATAATGATATCTTTCGACAGCCCGTCGCGGCGTTTGCGCGCTTCCTCGACGGTCTCGGCATTCAGGGCGTCGGGGCCCTCGCCCGGCCCCAGAAACAAATCGCCCCAGATCATGGTGCGGATACCCCGCGCGGCCAGAAAATTCCGGTAGTGTTCGATATCGTCGAGGATCAATTGCGTCACGCCGCGAGCCCGCGCCGCCTCCCGCTTAGGAAAGCCCTCGTTCGTGATTTCGTCATGCCCGATGTGGATGAACCGGGGGCGCATGAGGGCGATGGCCTCGTCGTAGATGCCCTCGCAGATCCGATAGACCTCCGGGTTGGTGGCGTCGTAAGCATACGGGCGTTGCGGATCATCCGCAAGATGGCGGAAGGCGGGGTTGTCGAGAAGCCATTCGCTATGTCCGAAAGTGTTGATCAGCGGGATGATCTCCACATGCTGACGCTCCGCCTCGGAGATGACCGCCCGGGCATCGGCCAGTTCCATGCCAAAGGTTGTATGGTGGATTTCTGGTCGGATGGCCCATTTGATGTATTCGCACTGCCACACGAGGCGGTTGATTTTTAGCGCGCCCAAAATATCGCGGACCATGCGCACCTGCAGGTTGCGCGCGTTGCGACCAGAAAAAAAGTGGATACCGCGAAACGCCAGTACCGGCCAGTCGGTGATTTCACACCCGCGGGCAAAGGTGTCCCCTTGCTCGTGGCGCAACAACTGGCGGAATGTTTTGACCGCGTTGGCCAGGCCTTCCGTGGTGCCGGCCTCGAGTGTGGCCCCATCCACCCCCACGCGCAGGCGGTACGCTTCGGGACGCGCGAGGTCGCCGGTCATTCCCGACGCCAGACGCAGGACGATCCCTGCTTGTTGCCTGCTGGCGGTTTTGCCGACCTGCGCTCTCACGCCGCAGACATCCTCGATGGCTTCAGCAGCCTCGCGCGCGAAGGGCTCGGCGTCCGCGCCGCCCTCAGCCCGCACACCAATGCCGTCACGCACAGTCAAATTGTAGCGTGACCATTTCACTCGTTTCGGCGTCGGGATGATCCGGTCTGGTGCCCGGTAAGGCAGCACGGCTTGCTCCAGCGCTACGGCTGCCACATCCGACTCCGCCGGTCGCTCGGTGCCCGTCGTGATCCCCGGCGTTGGTTCCGCCGCCGGCGGGAATCGCAAAGTCACCTCGTACGAATGCATCTCTCCCGTCTTGAGCGGGGTCTCTAACACGGCCAGCCAGAAGAGCCAATTCGGTTCGCCCCAGACATTTTTACGGAAGTCCACGAATGCCAGCGGCAGCGAGCCGGAGGTTTCGATTTCGACGGGGCCCAGCCGCGAGTCGAGGCGCAGGGTCCGGAAACCCGAAACCAAAGTATTTTCATCTGCGCCGCCGGTTTTGGCGATGACAGGGACGCGGCCGGAGCCTTTTTCGCCGGACGGCATGACAAACGAGTACTCGCGCCCCGTCACCGAGGCTGGGAACACAGAACCGATGCGATCCTGAAGCAAGGCCGGGACATCGCTCGTCAGACGCGCTTGCACGCTGAATGTCACGGTGCGGTTGGCGGACAATGCGATGGTTTGCGTTCCTTCGAACTCGTCGCGGCCGGCATGCAGCGGAATCACCAGCCGGCGCTTTTGTTCCGGCTCCGTCTCGGACTCCAACGAGGCGCGCGCCCGGGCGACATAGTTTTTGTCGTCCTCGTAGGCATAGTAGCGCGGGAACCAGACCACGGGCTTCACGACATAAAACCGCCCGTAGGACATGAAGGGCACACCATCCACAATAATAGTGGGACCGTCGGAGGTCCCCAGTTTGAGAGTGATGCCGTTCAGGTCAACGGACAGGGTGTCCGTGCTCTCCCATTCTGCTGCGGGGATGCCCGGTGCCGCGCCGAACAAGACCACGCAAACAATCGCACGCAAAAGCCTTGCGGCATTCCCGAGTCGAATCATCGCCGTTGTCGTCAAAGTCCCCCTCCAAGCGAGCGTTTTGCGGGCATGCCAGCACCCTTCGCGGAGCATACGCGTTGGGCAAGTGGCTAATAAAGCGCCCAGTCGGACACCGCCGCCGGGAGAGGCATATAGGTCATGCACGAGGCGCCCTGCGCGCCAAGGTTGGGCGCCCATGCCAGATTGGTCCGCGGCGGGATGGCCGGCAGAAATTGGTTGGACCAGTAGCCCGTTGCGCCCGAGATACCGCAAAACACCTGATACGGGCCGGGGCCAAGGAGGGGTCTCGGAATGCGCAATTCAATGCCTGTGGCTGCGTCGGCGCCTGTCGGGTTGGCTGCAGTGGAGCCTGCCGCGACCGGCCCCGTATGACGATTGTCCAACGCAAGGCGGAACCCGTAAGGGATACCGTTTATTATGCCCGTGAAAGCGCCAGCAGTGGGCGCCCCGGGAGTGTGGGGCAGCGCACCGACCTGTCCGTCGAAGATCAACTGGCCGCTGGCATTCCATCGAAAAGCGTTAAGCCGTACCTGTTGACCGGGCCCGAACGCCTGCACCTGAAGAATAAGGTCGCATGTCATGCAGGCGGGCATGACGGTGCCGCTCGCGCTCTGGCTGCCAGACAGAAAAGGAGAAGACGCGCCCACGCCGTGGAGTGTTGTGACGCCGCCTGCACCGCCATCGAGGTCGAAGAAAAAATTGACCGCATTGCCGTTAGGCTCGAGGTTGCCCGCCACGGCCACATAAACATATTGCGAATCGCTGTGAAGATAGAGCGCATCCGCCTCGCTGCCGCCGCTGTTGCCGTCGGGCGTCGGATCCGTGTTGTTGCCGAATCCGGTCCGGACTGTCTGCACAGCCACGGGCACCCCCCAGCGGGGATCGCCGATGATGGTGCCGTCAATGCCGTCATCCGGGCCCGGCGGCGGCTGGCCGGTTGTGAACTCTGTCTCAAAGCCGCCCCGCAACGCGGCACCGGCTGTGTCGGTGGCGGCCTCGCCGATAAGAACGGTGATGCGTGTAAGCGGTGGCCATCCTGTGATTGGTGCGATGGTCAGCCGGTCCCCGGCGGCGTTCCATCCAAGCGTGACGGACGCAGCGGGAGCGACTGCAACGGCGCCGGCAACCGAGGCTTGATTCATGGGCTCGCTGAAAGTCAGCACCAGCGGCGTTGTGGTGTCGGAAAGCGCACCGCCTAACGGGATGCTGGAGGATACCACCTCGGGCTCCATGTTGGTCATGGCTCCCGCCGGCACAAAGACATGAAAACCGTTTCCGCCCATGGACCGGCCGCCAGCGACCACGCCGCCCGCGCCGACGAGGACGGTCACGGAAGGATTGAGGGCGTCCACCAGCGTCGTGCCCGCTGCAAAGCCTGTCGGCCACGCGGAGGTGGTTTGCGTTGAGTCCGAGGTGTTGACCGCGACCAAAACCTCCTGGCCGCCAAGGACGCGCGAGTAAGCAAAAATGCCGGGACTGGAGCGCACTTCGCGGACCGTCAGGGTGCCGCGGCGCAGGGCCGGGTGATCGCGACGCAATTGATTCAATTTGCGGATCAGCCGGTATCCGGGCGCCGTCTGGTCGAAATTGTTGCCCAGCGATGGCCCGAACTCCCACTGGCCGTCGAACATGTCTTCGCGGCAGTTGGGGTCGCTGCCGCCATTGAAATACTGTTCCGTGCCATAGTACACGCACGGCACTCCGAGCGAGGTGAGTTGAAACACCAGTGCCGCATGCAAGCGGCCCGTGCGGTTTGCCGCGAACGAGGAACTGAGGAACCGCGGATTGTCATGATTGTCGAGGAAGGTGACGAGGCGGGTCTGAGCGGCGGGATCATATGCCGCGGGAATAAGAGCGTAATGGTCTATGATGGCTTGGGCGCCGCCGCTTGCCTGTGCAAAAACCCAGTTGGTCTGATAGTATAACGGGTAATCGAGTACCGAGTCGAGCGCGAATGCCCCGCCGCCTTTGGTACCCGTGTACTTGCCAAGAAAATAGTCGTTCCCGTCCCAGACCTCACCAAACAGGAAAAAGTTGTTCTTTCCCATGGCAGCGGCGTTACCGCGGATCAACGGTGTCCATGTCTGCCAGAAGCCCAGTTCGACATGCTTCACCGTGTCGATACGGAAGCCATCCAAGTCCAGCAGCGCGATCCATGTGGTATAAATGTCTGCAAGGTGCTGGCGGATTGCGGGATCCTCGGTCTTGAGGTCGTCGAGGCCGAACAGTTCGCCGACGATTTGCTCCGGGTCTGAGAAATTGCCGATGGAGCCGTGGGCGTGCCAGTTGCTGAGCGCCGTAAACGGAGGGGCATGCTGGCGCGCCGCGTTGCGGTATTGGAGCGTGTATTGGGCTGGCGGTGCGAGGTAGGGGTTATCGCGGATAAGATTGCCGCCGTGATTGGTCACGACATCGAGGATGGTGCGGATTCCCGTGGACTTCGCGTCGGCCACGAAAGCCTGCATTTCGGCGAGCGAACCCCAATGGCGCGCAGCCGTGGTGAAGTCGCTGGCCGCATAGCCGTGATATTCCCCATCAGCATTCTTTGGCACAGGTGAGACCCATACGGCTGTCACGCCAAGCCCCCGCAGATACCCCAGCCGGCGCCGCAGCCCCGCAAAGTCGCCGCCGTGGCCGCGCGCGCCGGCCGCCGGATCGTGGTTGGCATCCAGCGTATTATTGGACGGGTCTCCGTCGTCAAAGCGGTCGGTAATGATCTGATAAATCGTTTCATCGCGCCAGTCGGCGGGGCTGGGGGTCGCGGCGGCGGCTGACACGGTTAGGCACGCTAAGAACGCGTTTGACGCGACCCGTGCGAACCAGTGGAGCGCGCGATGTCTTTTCACGCCTTGTGCCTTTCGTCCAAGACCCTGCGACAGATCATTCCGGTGCTTTGAAGTAACGCTTTGCACGCCCGCTCATCGAATCTGAGCCGGGTCGCCCGACGCAGTTGATCGTTGCGCACAGGTCATGGGCTGTGTCCATACAAACCGAACGCAAGAACCGGAGCATCCAGTGGGTCTGACAGTTCGAAAGATTGAGGCCAACGGTGTGGTGGGCGCGGGCGGCGCCGGGTTTCCCACGCATGTCAAAATGCAGGGCCGCGCCGAATACCTGATTCTGAATGCGGCCGAATGCGAGCCGCTCCTGCACAAGGACAAGGAACTCCTCCATCACCACGCCGACCGCATCATTGCGGGCATGCAGGCTTGTGCCGCCCTTACGGGCGCCACGAAATGCGTCATCGGCATCAAAGACAAGTACACGGAGATTATTGCCGAACTGGAATCCATCGCGCCGCCCGGCTTCGAGGTCAAGCGTTTGCGCGACACCTATCCCGCGGGCGACGAGTTTATCCTCGTTTACGATGTCACGGGCCGCGTCATCCCGCCCGGCGGGCTGCCCCTGCATGTCGGGTGCATCGTGACCAATGTGGAAACCATCCTCAATGTCGCCTCCGGCAAGCCCGTGACGCGCAAATATCTGACGGTGGCCGGCGCCGTGGCCGAGCCGGTCACGCTGGGCGTGCCCGTGGGGATCACGGTGGGTGAATGCATCGCGGCGGCCGGGGGTGCGCTGCCGCCGAAATACGCCATTCTGCTTGGCGGTGTCATGATGGGCCGCCTTGCGGACGGTCCCGACACGCCCGTTACGAAAACCACGGGCGGTATTTATGTGCTGCCGGACGACCACCCCCTCGTCCGTCGCTACCGCCACGACTACAGGACCATCAATCGCATCGGTCGCTCGGCGTGCGACCAGTGTTCCTTCTGCACCGAGATGTGTCCGCGCTACCTGCTGGGGCATCCCATCGAACCTCACAAAGCCATGCGTGCTCTCGGGTTCACCATGGAGAAGGCGTCGCTCATCGTCGGGACAACCTTCTGCTGCGAATGTAACATCTGCACGATGATCGCCTGCCCGGAGGATCTCGACCCGAAAAATGTTTGCGTGCAGGATAAGGCCGTGGTGCGCGAGCAGGGGCTCAAGTGGGATCCTGCGGGACGCGAGATCAAGCCGCATGCCATGTACGACGCGCGCCGTACTCCCATCAAGCGGCTCATCACGAAATTGGGTTTGCAGGGCTATGCAAACAAGGGCGCGCTGCGCCCGGCGGAGGTTGAGACGGGGCGAGTGCGCCTGCCGCTGAAGCAACATGCCGGTGCGCCATGCGTGCCGAAAGTTTCCGTGGGCGACCGTGTCCGGCGCGGCGACATTGTGGCCGCGCCCCCCGACGGTCAGTTGGGCGCGCTGATCCACGCCAGTATTTCCGGCACGGTCACAGCCGTCAACAGCATCATCGAGATTTCAGCCTGACAGGCAGGAGAATCGGGATTATGGCCGAGGCAGTGGGGATGGTCGAAGTGTCAAGCATCGCGATGGGGTACGATGTGGAGGACGCGATGCTGAAAGCCGCCGATGTTCAACTGTTGGTGGCGCGCACCATTTGTTCAGGCAAATATCTCGTGGCGGTTGGCGGCAGTGTGGCCGATGTGACCAGCAGCGTCGAGACCGGTGTGGCCCACGCCCATGATGGTATCATAGACCACATCGTCATTCCCAATGTCCATCCGGCTGTGTTCCCAGCCATCACGGGCACCGTGGATCTTCGTCCTGACGAAATCCGCGCGCTGGGCATCATCGAGACCTTCAGTGCATCGAGCGCTGTCGAGGCGGCCGATGCCGCCGTCAAGGCGGGCAGTGTCACACTGTTTCGCGTCCACCTCGCCATGGCCATAGGCGGCAAAGGCTTCGTCCTCGTCACGGGCGATGTGTCTGCGTGTCATGCTGCCGTCATGGCCGGCGCAGCCGTGGCGGCCGAGAGCGGGTTGCTGGTCAACCGAGTCGTTATCCCCGGGCCGCGCCGGGAACTGTTTAAAGAGTATATCTGACGGCTACTGCCCGGCGGGCTTGGCGGCCAGCGCCTTCTCGATGGCCGCGATGATCTCCGGCGAGTCGGGCTTTTCCCGCGACCCGAAGCGGGCCAATATGTGGCCGTCGCGCCCAATCAGAAACTTGTTAAAGTTCCACGAGATCGCACCCGGGAAGGGGCTGGTGGCGGGGTCCGTCAAATACTTGTAAATCGGCGAAATGTTATCGCCCTTGGCATGCAGTTTCGCGTAAAGAGGAAAACTGACATCGAACTTTGTCCGGCAGAACTGGACGATTTCCTCCTCCGTGCCGGGCTCCTGACCCATGAAATCGTTCGAGGGCAGCCCGATCACCTGCAGGCCCTGCGGTCCGTACTTGTCCTGCAACGCCTCGAGACCCTCATACTGTGAGGTGAAACCGCACTTGCTGGCCACATTGACGAGCAGCAGCACCTTGCCCTTGAACGGCGCAAGGCTGTTCGAAGTCACCGATTCAAAAGTTTTCATTGGCTCTATGGGCACCTCATAGATGCCAGCGGGGTTGGTCTGGTTGGCGGGCGTAAACTGCGCCGCGGCGGCGGCGGGACTCAGCAGAAGCGCGGCGATCATGCGGCGAAGCATCTCACAGATCCTCGGTTGCGAAACTCCCGCAGTCCCACGGGACGCGGTGCGCGAAACTACCAGCCGTCCCCTCGGCCATTCGCTCGGGCGCTGCGGGCCGGCGCTAGAGACGCTACCGGGCTCATTCCCGTATCGTCTGTTCTTTTGTACTGGTATTTTCTGGGACCGATTCCGCCCCGCGACGCTCGACTGGCAGCCAATGATCCCGTTGCCCGGACCTGCCGGTGCGGCCGTCTCGCGTTACGACGGCCCGCTGCGGCGGTGCCGAGCGCTCCCGTGCTGCTCTCGCCGTTGACGATTTACGAAGCGTCCTGTCTGCGCGCTCGGAAATGGAATGTTCTCAAGGGGTTGCGAGTTGGGAAGGGGCGGAGATCGGCCATTCTTGCGTTCCCGGCACTGGTTAATATTGTTGAGGGTCGGGAGGTGTTCTGAGGCACACCTATTTCAGACAAGCAGGCTTGTCGCTCACTTTCCACGCAAAAGTGATTGACAAACGGCATAATGTTTAACTCGTGAGCAACAAAAACAACAGGCTTTGCGCTGGATTATGGCTACGGAGTGACTTGGGCAACCCCGGGAACGCGTTTGCAGAACTCTGGTCCCCAAGGGGGGGTTGCTCTAGTCGCGGATTACTCGCCTTTTTCGCAGCCTAACTGGCTCATCTGACGGTGGGCTTCGTCGAGGCGCTCGAAGCCCATTCGAATTTTCGATTCTTCGCCCGAGGCGCGCCCGTCTTGGATGAGTTGAAGCCCTTCGGCGTACATGCGCGAGATGGCAGACGCCTTGAGGCGCTTTTCAAGAGGCAGATTGGACACGCAGCCGCGCAAGTCGGTCGCGTGACTGCGCAAGAATTCCATTTCCTGATCCGCCGCGTCGTTGTTGCGGGCGCGCAACGCATCGGCCATGCGGTTGGCGGCCCGGCGGAACTCGATGTGGGCTTGAGACGGCGGAAGCGGTTTTGCACCTTTCGTCGGGGGGAGGATGCGGCTGATGTTCGCGTTGAGCGGGCTGTGTGTGCCGTCCTGAATGACCACGCCGCCCGGCGTGTCAGCCGGCTGAGCAGGCGTCTGCGGTCGGCTGGAAACCTCTTGCGCCGGCTGGTTGGAGTCCCGCTGATTGTTAGGCTTTCCGGCAGCGGATCTGTCGGGGGTGAATCGGCGGGTCAAGCGGCGCAGTGGGCCTGCAGGTTTGTCGGAGAGGGGGCGTGCTGATTCCAGTACCGCGGTGTCGCTTTCATCGGGCGCGGGGGGTGTCTCAGCCAATAGAGACCCTGAGCGCAAGTCTGCTGGTGGCGGGACTGTCTCGGGCCGGGATTCGCCTGAACTCCGGTTGAGGATGCGCGGCAAGAGCGAGCGGCGTTCCTCTTCGCCTTTGTGAGTTGGGCCAAGTGGGGACGAATCGCTCTGCGCCTTCGCCGTGGCGACGAAAGCGAGTGCGCACGCCAGAAAACTCAATTTGAGCCAAATCATCATGGCAGGATGATGGCGCAAACACAACTCATGCCGGATTTCAAGGGGAAGTGCATAGAGGCTTGTCATTCATGCACACTATTGTTTCTGCTCAGTTTATATGCGTCCATTCGACGGCTCCGGCCGTCGGGGGTCGGCTGACCTGTCCGCATGACGGACAGCGTCGGGGCGAACCTCACTGTTCGGGAACCGAATGCTTTCGGAGGCCGGTACATCCGTCTCCGCACTTCCCTATACGAGCATCCAACCGGATAGAACCGGTGCAGAAGAACGACGAGATCAATCCGTCTCGCCCAGCGTTTGCCAATCCACTCGTGCGGGGAGTTCGAGAAATCGCGCCGAGTAACGCGACGGTTCAGGATCGGTGACGGTGAATGTGTACATTCGCACATGGCAGTCAAACAGGTCTTCGAGTCCTGTTTCGCGATACAAAGACACGCTGAAGTAATAGGGGCCTGCATATAAACGCAGTTCGGGCAGGATGACTCGGATTCTGCTGACGCCGTCGGGCAGGTCGAAGGTGGCGCCGCGCTCGCTCGAGTGTACCACCGTGACCGACTGACCCTGTCGTTCGATAACATAGCCCACACAGACCCCGCGTTGCGGACCTCGAGCGAGGGCCTCGATCTCGACCGTCATGGGCGCTCGGCGCGCAAAGGCATGGCAAGGCTCCCCGGCGGCGTCAAGAAACCGGACGGCCCGGATGATGACCTCGCCGGATCCGACACGGGCGGTGGGGACCAATGCTGACAGGCCGGGCAGCCACTTGCCCGGTTCGCCGCCGTAGAGACGGTTGAAAATCTCGCGGTTGTACTGCTCGACGATGCGGCTGGTCGGCCCGATGTCCCGGATGTGGCCAGCCTCGAGCCACA
The DNA here is from genome assembly GCA_026418615.1 of Candidatus Sumerlaeaceae bacterium. Lineage (GTDB taxonomy): Bacteria > Sumerlaeota > Sumerlaeia > Sumerlaeales > Sumerlaeaceae > JAOAAY01. The sequence continues at coordinate 51,897 of JAOAAY010000015.1, forward strand.
CGCTCTGCTCGCATACCGATTCGGACAGGTCGGGCATGTGGCTGACGAACAGCACCGTCACCCCATCTCGCTTCAGTTCGGCAATGCGGCGCAGGCATTTCCACTGGAAATAGCCGTCACCCACGGCCAGCGCTTCATCTACGAGCAGGATGTCCGGGTCTGTATGGACCGCAACGGCAAACCCCAGCCGCAGCAGCATGCCCCACGAGTAATGGCGAACGGGCATGTGGATAAAGCGTCCCAATTCGGCGAAATCGAGTATGGTGTCGAGACGGCGACGGATCTCAGCACGGGGCAATCCCATCAGCGTCGCATTGAGGAAGATATTCTCGATTCCTGAGAGGTCGTCATGGAACCCCGCGACGAGATCCACGAGACCGCCCACACGCCCCTCCACGCGGAGTGTTCCTGTCGTAGGGCGTGTCACGCCAGCCACGAGGCGCAGCAGGGTGGTTTTGCCGCTACCGTTAGGGCCAATGAGGGCAAGGGACGAGCCGCTCGGCACCTCGAGCGTGATATCCCGCAGGGCCCAGTGTTCGCTGACGCGGGGTCGGTTGAGAAGCATTCGCAGCAGGTCGCGCTTGATCGAACCTCGTTTCTCGCGGCGCAGCCGGTAGCACTTGGAGACATTTTCGAAGCGGATCATGGGAAGACGACGAAGCCTTTCAGGACCTCGCGACGCCGAACAGCGTCGAAAGCCGCGAGGACCTCGTCGGGCCAGCGCCACAGATGAGACCTGAACAGACGCGGGTTGAGCGCTCCAGATAGCATCAGATCGCAAACCCAATGATAGGTGCGTTGGTCCTCGGGCGCCGGGACATGGAAATGGAAATCGCCCGGCGCAGCCCTCAGCGGCAGGTTATAAGCGTGGTGATCCGAGAGACCGTACACGGCGACTCCTCCGCCGGGCCGCAGGCACCCGAGCCACGAAACAAGGGCCTCCGGATCGCCTACGGCTTCGATAAGCCAATCTGCGCCCAGCCCTCCGGTCGCCTCGCGTACGGCGGGGATTTGGCTGGGATCAGAGAGAAACGCTTCGTCGGCACCGCACGCGCGGGCTTGCCAAAGGCGCTCTGGGCGGCGTCCCAAGACGATTGTCCGCCTCGCACCGAGCCGTTTGGCAATGTCAGCCATCGCGAGGCCGGCGATACCCGTGCCGAGGATGACCATGATTTTGCCGTCGAGCGTGCCAAGTTTGTCGAGGAAACTTGTGATCTCCGCCATGCTGATGGCGAGAGCGGCATCCACCGGGTCGAGCCCCTGCGGCACAAGGTTTTGCCGCTGCACAAGGAAATGCGAGGCTTCGGTGTGGTAGCCGTCATCGGCGAGCGCAAGTCGGTCGCGCGCGAGGCCATACTCGGCAAAGCCACCCCAAGCAGACCATAATCCGTTGCGACATTCTCCCGGCAGCACAGCGAAAGGCCGCGTGATACGCATGCCGGGCCTGAGCGAGCGCACCCGCCGCCCCGTTTCAACCACGACGCCCACGCCCTCGTGACCGAGAATCGCCGGGTACTGCGAGTGAAAGCACATGGTGCCGTCAATGACGCGCTTGTCGGTTGAATTACAAATGCCGCAAACCTCGGTGCGGACGAGTGCATCGTAATCGCCCGGCACGGGGCGCGGCATATCCGCCAGGACGAGGCGTCCAGGAATATCTACAACAAGCGCCTTCATGGCTGCCAGTCAAACACTTGCCCGAGCGAATCCAGTGTTCCGGACAGCAAGATTTCGTAGGCGTGAGGGGCGTCGTCGGGGCGCCAATGGTGGGTGATCAACGGCGCACACCGCAGCCGCCCGGAAGCCATGAGCGCCAATGCTCTCGCCACATCGCCACCCCGCACCCCGCACGGGAAGAAAACCCTCACTTGGCGCACAGTGAATTCATGCAAGTTGAGTTCGGTCATTCCGGGGTACCAGCCTTGGAGAACGAAGCGCCCGTGGGGTCTCAGGGTTTTCACCTCGGCATTCAAGGCGGAGCCGCTGCCGGTTGTGTCGATGATGACATCAAACCCGCCGGGTGCAAAACTGGCCGCCGCCGCCTCAAGAGCGGCCGGTTCGCCCGAGTGGGCTTGCTCGATCCCGCACTGTCGGGCGCGTTCAGCGCGTTGCGGAGCGAGATCCGCAGCAAAAACGCGCGCGCCGGCGATCTGTGCGAGTTGTGCGGCGAACTGTCCAACCATACCAAGCCCGAATATCGCCACGGTTTCGCCGGGGCGCAACGAAGCCATGTTGACCCCCATCATGGCGACTCCGGCAAGCCCCGCGTAGGCGGCCTCGGCATCGGGCACGGCGTCGGGCACAGGCAGCCAATAGGGCAGATCTGCGCCGGGGATGTAGGCTGACGGGTCACAGGACACAACGGCCCGCGACAGGTGCGCGCACATCCAGTTGCCGCCGAAGCCCTCAGGGCACCGGGCCGCGAGGAAGCAAACGCGGTCACCGGCGCGCAGGCCGTGTGGTGCGGCGTCTGCAGCGTGGGCGACGCGGCCAACAGCGAGGTAGCCGGGAATGCACGGCCAAACGACATCCGGCCGCAGGCCGAGCAAAGCCCACCGCTCCGTGCCGGGGCTGATCGCCGAGGCTGTGACATCAACAATCAGGTCGGTCGGGCCCGCCAAAGGAAGCGCGACCTCACGCAGTTCGACGCGGCGCGGTTCGACGAACACCACGGCGCGGGCCGAACCGGCAACAACACCCGGCGGGGCCGCGGCTGGTCGCGGACGCGTAAAAGGAAGTCTCATCGTGCTTGCACCCTTTTGCTCAAAATCAGAAGTGATCGCAGGTTCCAGCGCAAGCACCGATCCGCGACTCAGGGAGGGGAGGATTTGGCAGAGAGTCCGAGCGACGCGGCAGGCTCATTACCCGAAAACCGCTTGCCCGTTTGTGTCCAGATCGCTTACGGGAGCGTGATGCTTATGTATCATGCCTTGCAGGGATTGGCAAAGCGGTTCGGTGCGTTGCGCCGTGCCGCGCTTGCAGTGGTGATCATTGCCAGCACTTTGGGCGCACCGGGTTTTGAAGTGACGCTCCGGACCACCGGACTTTCTGTTGCGGACCCGGGGGATCCGGTTGCGGCTGACCTTGATGGCGACGGCGTATTCGAAATTCTTGTATCGGGCGCTCGCGGCCGCTTGGCGGCCTATAACAGCAAAACGCTGGACCCGTTATGGGAGGTTCAGGTCAGCGCCACGGGCATCACGCCTCCGGTTGTCGGAGATTTTCTTGGTGATGGGACACCGCTGGTGGCGCTTGGAGCGACCGACGGGCATATTTATTTCCTCTGGCCCGGGTCGGGCCGCATTCACTCGCGCTTCCACGCCGGCACGGCCATCTCGGTTGCCCCGTCCATCGTCCCGCTTAAACGCCGCGACGGCACCGACCGCGACGGTCTTGTCTTCTGCGACGACGATGGTGCCGTTCGCCTGCTCTCGTTGAAAAACGGACAGCCGGTTGAGGAATTTTCTGTTCCGAACGCTTTCACGGAATTTGTTCATGACACGGGCCAGCAACGGAATGTCAACATTGGCCGAATCTCGCGCCCGCCGAGCGTGGCGGATGTCAATGGGGATGGAATCCCTGAGATCGTGGTTGGCACGGTCTCCGGCGGGGTTCAGGCGACACCGGTCCACGACCCGAACCTGCGCTTCTGGTGGCGTGCGCCGCAGGGTACAAACATTTGCACCAGCATTGCCGCGGCGGATTTCCTCAAGACTGGCATGGATCAGTTGGCCTTCGGCACGACCGGCGGCGAACTGTATGTGCTCGAGTTTGAGTCGAGCCAGCAGAAGCAGTTATATTTCCGCGTGGTTCAGCGTCAGCGATTGCTTGGACCGGCCAACGGCCCGCTGCTTGTAGCGGATTTTGACGGCGATGGCTACCTCGATATCGCGGGGGCATCGAACGCCACGGTTGCCACCTTTGACGGTGCGGCGCAAATGGCCAACTTTGGCTCGCAGCCCTTTGCAACGCATGCGACACCACTGTCAGCCCTGTCACTCGTCAGGGTGGCAGGCGGAGAGTTTCGGTTGTTGTTTGGGGACTCGGCCGGCAGCGTGATCCTGCTCAATCCTCTGCTTAAGGACGAGGGAGAGCGCTTCCGGGGCAAGGAGCCGATTTCGGGTGTTTGTCTGGCTGGCGATTTGTCCGGGGCCGGGCGGATCGAGGTTGCCTATGTGACCGGCAACGGTAAGCGGCTTGCGGTTGCCCAGTTGGATTCGCCGGCACCAGAGGCAGGGGTACCGCCTGTTCAGGCTTACGGGGTCAACTTCCAGCGCAATTCACAATTCACGACGGCCACTTTTGAGGCTGCGGCGCGGGTAAAAGCGCGGGCGGATGCCGCGTTTGCCGCTTTGGCCGCCCGAGGTCAGGCTGCGCTGGGAACGGATCGCACCGAGGCCGTTCGCATCGCTACTCTGATGTCGGATTTGCGGCCTGCGGCCAGCGAAACGCTGGCCCTTGTCAAACAGACCACCGGCCGGTTCGCCTGGCTGAAAAAGGCGGCGCTCGCCTTCCTGTCGCTTGTTATTCTGGGGGCGGTCGCGTTCGCCGGATACCGAACCTACGAAAAGCGCACGCGCCACACGCGCGCCGCCACATACATGCAGGCGGGCAATTACCGGGGCGCCATTGCTCAGTACCGGGCGATTCTGGCCTCGGGCGACCGAAGCCGCAAGGTGCTCCTGTCGTTGGCCGATGCCTACATCGAAGCGGGGGAGATTGGGGCCGATGCCGTGGATGTGCTGGAGGAAGCGTTTCGCGCGGATCCGGAGCATCCCGGATTGCTCGTGGCTCTCGCGCATGCTTACGCGGCCGCTGGGACAGAATCCGAGGAGGCCCTCAACGCATATCAGGTGGCGCTCGCCGCCCTCGAACATGGCCGCCAGAAGATCGGTTTCCATGCGGGCAATATTTTGATGGCCCGGGGCGACCTGACTCTGGCTCAGAAAGCCTACCGAATTGCTGTCCGCGACGGAAACAACGATCTGGAGATTCACGAACGGCTGGCTGAGATCGCTCTTCAGACGGCGCAGTTCACCGAGAAAATGCTGCCGCACTTGGAAGCCGTCCAGGATCGTCATGCCGGAGACATCCGTTTCCTCGATGGTTTATGCCGGGCGCTTGCAGCGGCACGCCGGACAGACGACCAAGCGCGGGCAGCCTATGAAGCCTTGCTCGCCGCCAATCCGCAATCGGTGGTGGCACGCCGGCAATTAGCCAAGTGTGAACTCAAAGATGGGCGGGCCGCGGAGGCTGCCGAATTCGCGACGCAAGCGCGCAGCATCATGCCGAAGGATGCGGAGACACTCCAGATCCTGGCGCAATGCTTTGTCATGTTGAACCGAACGGATGAGGAGGCCGTCTCGGTTTATCGCGAGGCGCTGGAGGTGGCCCCCGGTCAACCTGAAATCCTTCGGGCCTTGGGCGGGGCGATTGTCGCGTCCGGCTCAGTGTCGGACGCCGACTATCAGATTCTCAAACAGGCAGCCATGACGCACAGTCGCGACACGCATCTGCTGCTCGGTCTTGCAGATGCAGCCCGCAAACGCGGCGAGACGCAGACGGTCATCAAATGCCTTGAACGGGTTCGCGCACTGGGAGTTGATACCGCGGATGTAGCCCTGAGCCTTGCGAATGCCTATGCCGCAGCCGAGGTGACGGCCGACGAAGCAGAACCTGTTTACCGGGAAGCGCTCTCTACGCAGCCGGACAACAAGGATTTCGTCCGGCTGCTGGCAGTCATTTTGGCGCGTCGGGGCGAAACGGGGCAAGACGCCATGCTGATGATGGAAAGAGCTTTTGGCTCGGGCATGACGGATCCGATGGTCGGGCGGCAACTGGCTCGCGCATACATGAGCAACGAGCGTTACGACGACGCGACGAAACTGTGCCGGTGGCTGCTCCAACACTCCAAGGACGACACCGAAGTTCAGCGTCTGTTTGCCGAGGCCTCGCTGCGCGGAAACCGGATTGATGAAGCCATCCGGCAGTATGAGACGCTCCATCGGCTGCACCCGGATGATCGCGAGGCGACGCGGCAACTGGCCATTGCATACGCGCAAAAGCAAAATATGGATCCGGCGGCTGCGCAAATTTACGCCGAGGCTCTGGCTGCGGATCCCGACTGTGTCCCCGTCCGGCTTGCCTACGCCCGGCATCATGCGGAGTCGGGGCGCATCGCGCGCGGGATCGAGGAGTACCGGCTGGCCATCCGGAGTGACCCGCGCTGCGAGAACCGGGTGGCCGATGAGATACGGGTGCTCATCTCCGCGTCGCCCGACCGGTCCGACCTGCGGTGGTTCCTTGCCAACATTCTCATTGACCGATTTCGTCTCGGCGAGGCGCTGGATCAACTGGAGGCCATCCTCGAGGCCGACCCCCAGCAGATGAAGGCGGTCTTGCAGGCGCTTGACCGGATTCTTGCCAAAGATCCGGCGAATCAGGGGGCGAACCTCCAGAAAGGGATACTTCTGAAGGCTCAAGGGCGATTCGAGGAAGCGCGGCCGTTCCTTGAGCGCGCGCACAGGGCCAATCCGTCGCACGCAGAGGCCGCCGAGGAACTCGAAGATTTGTATGTACGGCTGGCGAAGGAGACGGACGACATCCAGGTTGTCTTTGAACTCGGAAAACTCTGCTACACGCTCGGGGAATACGACAAGGCCATCGGCCACTTCCAGCGCACGGTTCAGGACTTCCGCTACGAGAACGAATCCATCAAACACCTCGGCCTGTGCTTTGTTGGCAAGGGGATGCTCGAATTTGCGTTTCAGGAATTCAGAAAACTCGTTGTGGACGAGGAGATGAAGGGAATCCTTTACGACCTCGCTCATCGGTACGAGGCCAAGAACGATATTGTGGGGGCGAAGCAGGTTTACAAGGTTTTGTATGCGGCAGACATTAACTACCGGGATGTAAAGAAAAAATTTGACCAACTGGCAGGCTCCACCAGCGATCCGATGACACTGGACCGGATGGAACTCCTGACGCAACTGGGCGAGAAGGCCAAGCGGCGGTATGAATTGCTGGAGGAACTGGGCCGCGGCGCCATGGGCATCGTTTACAAGGCGAAGGACAAGGAACTCGACGAGATCGTCGCGCTCAAGATCCTGCCGGAAAGCCTCTCGCAGAGCCCGGAGGCGCTGCATCGGTTCCGTGCGGAGGCCCGGTCGGCAAGGCGGCTGGCCCACCCGAACATCGTCCGGATCCACGACATCGGCGAGGAACTCGGGCGGAAGTTCATTTCCATGGAGTACATTGACGGGACGGACCTTAAGCGCCACCTGAAAACTTCAGGGCCCTTGCCGGTGGGCGAAGGCATCGAGATTGTCAAGCAGATATGCAGCGCTCTGGATTATGCGCATGCCATGAACATCGTCCATCGCGACATCAAGCCCGCCAACATCATGCTGACAAAAAAGATGGTGGTGAAGGTCAGCGATTTTGGCATCGCCAAGATGCTGGAAAGCACAAGCGAGACCATCGCCGGGGCCATTGTCGGCACCCCCCTGTACATGAGTCCGGAGCAGGTACAGGGCCACCCCGTGGATAATGGCGCCGATATCTATTCGCTGGGGGTCCTGATGTACGAGTTGTTCTCGGGCCGGTTGCCGTTTTCGGGCGGCGATTTGGCCTACCAGCATGTCAATGTGCCGCCGCCTCCGTTGGTGGATATCCCTCAGCCATTAAGCGACATCATCATGAAGTGCCTCGCCAAGAAGCGCTCGAACCGTTGGGCGACGGCCGGGGAAATCCTGCGCGCCTTGGAGAGGCATTTTGGGACGGACGGCCCATCAGGCGGCGTCTCCCCTGCATCAAATCCCCTTGGTCAGGATATGGAAATATCGTGACATCATCTGGCTAATTGTCGTTGCACAGATGTACGACGGTGCTGCTTGTCCACACTGGCTTTTGACATAGGCGAGACCGACCGGATTCTCGATTATATTCTCGGTGACGCGCCCGGGAAATGGAGTGAGTCTGACCGCGAGTTGATCCGTCGCGCCTACGAGTTCGCCCGCTCGGCGCACGACGGACAATTGCGGGCTTCGGGCGAGCCGTATATCACCCACTGTATTGAAGTGTCGCGTATCTTGGCGGACCTGCGCCTCGATGCGGAGACCATCGCAGCGGCCTTGCTGCATGACTCGGTTGAAGACTGCCGGGTGACCCATGATTTGCTGGCGGAGCGGTTCGGCAAGACGATCGCGAGTCTGGTCGAGGGCGTAACGAAGATCTCGTCGCTGCACTTCGGTTCCCGGCGCGAGGAGCAGGTGGAGAACCTGCGCAAGATGATCTTAGCCATGGCGCGGGACATCCGGGTGGTCATCATCAAATTGGCCGACCGCCTTCACAACATGCGGACTCTGCGCTTTCTGCCCCATGACAAGCAGGTGAAGATTTCACGCGACACGATGATGGTGTATGCCCCTCTGGCCAACCGGCTGGGCATGACGCGCATCAAGAGCGAACTCGAGGATGCCGCCATGTATTACTTGCATCCGGCTGAGTACCGTATGATCGCCGACGGCATCGCGATGAAGAAAGCCGAGCGCGACGCGATCGTCCAGCGCGCCATCGAGTTGCTGCAGGCCGAACTTCAGAACCACAAGATCAAGGCGGAGGTCCGCGGCCGTTCCAAACATTTGTATTCGATCTACTTGAAGATGCAGAAACAGGCCCTGCCGTTCGAAGCGATACACGATCTCATCGGGTTGCGCGTGATCTGCGACGATGTTCCGACCTGCTACGATGTTCTCGGGATCGTCCACAACCTCTGGCGGCCCATCCACGGCCGATTCAAGGACTACATCGCATTGCCCAAAGAAAATATGTACCAGTCCCTTCACACAACGGTGGTGGGGCCGGGCGGTGAAAAGATCGAGGTGCAGGTCCGAACCCACGAAATGCACAAGTTCGCCGAGGAGGGAATCGCCGCGCATTGGAAGTACAAGGAGGGGAAAACCGGCCGGACCGGTTTGGAGGACAAACTCGTCTGGTTGAGACAACTGACAGAATGGCTCAATGAGGTGCGCGACCCGGGCGAATTCATGCATGCTCTGCAAAAGGATGTTTTTTCCGACACGGTGTTTGTTTTCACGCCGCGAGGTGATGTGATCGAACTGCCGGCGGGGGCCACTGCGCTCGATTTTGCGTACTACATCCACTCGAAACTGGGCGAGTCGTGCTGCGGGGCAAAGGTCAATGACCGGCTCGTGCAAATCCGGCATGTTCTGCATAACGGCGATTTCGTTGAAATCCTGACCTCGAAGTCGGCCCATCCGACCTCGGACTGGCTGGAGATCGCGAAAACCAGCCGCGCGCGCACGCGCATCCGTCACTGGCTGAAGACGAAGAATTATGCGGAGAATCTGGAACGCGGCCGCGAAAGTGTCGCCCGCTGCCTTCGTGCGCGGGGCCTGTCCATTGATTGGGCTGATGTGGAGGCGCGCCTCAAGCCGTTCCTCAAGAGTTACAAGGTTTCGTCGTTTGAGGACTTACTTGGCGAAATTGGCTACGGCGGATTGCTAGCGCAGCATGTGGTGGCGCGGGCATATCCCGAACAGGAGGCGGCCCACAAGGTCACCCCGCGCAAGGGTAGCCGCATTAGCCGCCGGCGCTCGACCACGGGCGTGATTGTGGATGGTATCGCAAACGCGATGGTCCGGTTTGCGGGTTGCTGTGCGCCGGTGCCGGGGGACTCCATCGTCGGTTTTGTGACGATCGGGCGCGGCGTGGCCATACATACGAGCGAGTGCCCCAGCCTGAAAAATGCGCTTGCTCAGAACGGCTCGGAAAGCCGGCTTGTCCCCGCCGAGTGGGACAGTCAGAACCTGCCGGTTCGGCGTGTGACGATTCGTCTGGAATGCACCGACCGCGAAGGATTGCTGGCCGATGTCACCTCCGTAATGAAGGCGCAGAATGTTTTCATTCACGAGAGCAGCACGAAAAGCCGCGGCGACACGGCACTGTTGCGGTTCATTATCGAGGTCAAAAGCACGGCTCAGCGCGATCATCTGTTTTCGCTGCTGAAACAGGTAAAAGGTGTGCGTGAGATCGGCCGGATCTCCCGCACGGAAATCGCCTAAAATCACCGGTCCAAACCGTCAGTAAAGCCGCTCAATGGTCGCGTTCGGGTAATAGTGGCGCAGAATTTCCGGATGTTTTCGGCCGGCATTGGCCATCCCGATGGCGCCCGTCTGGCACATGCCGACCCCGTGACCCCAACCGGCGCCGCGAATGACGAAAACCTCGGGCCGGGCGGCATCACCGCGGGTGTCCACGACAAAGGCGGCGCTTTTTAGAGGCGGCTTGAAAACTTGGCGGATGGCCAGTTCGGGTGAAAGCCGCAGAGTTCCATGTTCGCCGACAAATTCGGCTTCGATGAGTCGGCCGGAAGGGCCGCGCTTGAGGGGGCGAATGGCCGTGATGCGCCCCAACCCTTTGCGCTGGGCCTCGACAAGTGTTGTCAATTCGTCCGCCGAGACTTCGCGGGTCCAGCGGAAATTCTTTTTCGACCATTCGGAAACTTGTGCAAATTCCGGATTACAGAAGACGGGCGGACTGGCCGTCAGCCAGGCGCGCATGCCCTTTTCAGTGGTCAGGTCCAAGGTCGAGGAGCCGTCTCCATCCATGCGGGCCGTATTCCAGTAACAGCGGTCGTCGGCACGATCCGGCCAAACATGGCGGATGTCCTCCGAGTGCCCGCCGCAATTCGACGCATAATAAGCCGACACCGGCCTGCCCTCAAACATGAGCACCAGCCCGCGCGTCGCGCTCACGGCGGCATCAGTGCGAGCGTTGGCCTTTGTGAGCCCGGAAAATGCCTGACAGGCAACATCGGAGCAGATATCGTAATGCTGACCGGCATAGATTTTGGTGGTGAGAGCCAGCACGGCCGCTGAGCGCGCGGCGACGGCCTGTGCGCAAAGGGCTTCGTGGGGCGAGTCCGTTCCGATTTCCGACGGGACAACCCCTCGCAAATACTCCTCGAGGGGCAGCACACCGATGACGATCAGGCGATCATCGGCACCGGCGCGCACCTCGATGCGGCCGGAGTATATGCGATCTTCCGCCGATTCCCACCACCAACCCACGCCGTAGGGCACGCGCCGGATTCCGAGTACGGCACTCGATTCCAGTGATTCCAGAATGAGGGGACCCGGCCCCAAGGAGGGGGGCTGAGTTTTTTCACGATCCGCGTCGAAGTATAAAATACCCTGTGACACCGCTATTGTGGTGGGTATGTCTGCTGGCAAGTCGGCAACAACGCGGCCTCCCGGTTCCGTCAGGCGCCAGGCAGGTTGGGGGGTCACGCAAATAGACGACACCGAATCGGCGATGAGCACGCGAATGGGCGGGTTTTCGGCGATCAGGGGTTTTGTCGTGCCAGAGTCCTTGGCCACGAGTGGCAAGGCCGCGGTGATGAGGATCAATGTCGGGCCGATTTGCAGGATGTTTCTCACGCGTTCCTCCCAAACGGACAGGCAGTGTCTCCCATGTTCAGGATCCACTCGCCCGGAAAAGTCCAGCAGGTTCGGCCTCCCCGCCGGAGTATGGGGTCGGTGCGCGGTTTTTTGTTTGCACGGCCAACGCGCGGACGGTTGCGTTGATTGCGAGGGAGACGAGTGGTCCATGGGTCACGCGCGAGTCATGCATGACAAGGTCAAATTGTTTTTCGGGATCCTTGCGTCCTCTGAGGACCTGATTCCGGAGGCTGGACGGCGCTTGGGTTTGGATTTTTCCGAGGTGGAGGATGAGTCGCCCGTAACCGTGTTTTCCCATACGGATTATTATGCGAAGGAAATGGGCAGCAGGATCCTGCGAAAATGGTTTTCCGTAAGGTTGCCGATTTTTCCCGACGAACTGGTGGATATCAAGCAGCACACGAATCTGCTCGAGCAGGTCTACGCCGATGACGGACACCGCCGGCTCAACCTTGACCCCGGTTATGTGTCTGCATCAAAGGTTGTCCTGGCCTCCACGAAAGACCACGCCCACCGCATTTATGTCGGGCGAGGTATCTACGAAGAAGTAACACTTCATTACCGCCGTGGCATTGGCTTTGAGCCTTGGCCATGGACCTATCCTGACTACCGGACGCCGGAGGCGCTGGCGTTTTTCGAGAAAGTACGGGTGCGACTGCGGACCGAAGGCGCTGACGGACGGAGTGACCATGAGAAAGTCTAACGCTTTTCGCCTCGCATCCTATCTGTTGATGTTGTGCATGTTAGCCGTGTGTGTGTTGGCGGCGGCGGCCGGTGCCGAAACGACAGCGTCGGTCGTTCAAGCGGGTAAAACACCTGCGGTGGATCCGCTCACGGTTCCTATTACGCCCGAGATGGTGACTCGGTCGCTGTTGATCCTCGGTCTTTTCGGAGTCATTGCGACACTGATCGCGACTCGTCGTTTGCCGGCGCTGATCGCACTGCCTCTGATGGCTTTGGGCATTGGATTGCTTGCCGGGATTCCTCTGCAAGGCAAGGATGGTGTGTTGGCCACGATCATCGAGGGGCGCACCTCGCCATCTCCCGAAGGTTCGTTTCTTCTCTATAAGGCCATCATTTATGTGATCCTTGGCGGTATGTTTGCGCGTTTTGTGGCGGATGCCCGTATCGCGGAGCGAATTGTCAAATACGCGGCAGAGTTTGGCGGCGAGGATCCGTTTTTAATGTCGCTGCTGATGTCTTTGATAACGATCGTGATCTTCACGGCGATTGGCGGACTGCCGGCCATCATTATGTTAGGGACAGTCATGTTCCCGATTCTGATGTCTTTGGGTGTGCCGGCGGTGGTGTGCGGCTGTATTTTGGTCTTGGCGTTTCCCATCGGGATCTCCTTGTCGCCTGCGCAGTGGCCTGTGAAGGCTGAAATGTACGGCATCCAAACGCAGACGGTCGCGCGGTTTTTCCTCACTTGGGCGGCCGTTCAGGTGTTTGTGCTGTTTTTGTTCCTTTCTGTGGAATTTCTGCGTCTGAAGCGCACCACGGTGACACCGGGAAAAGTGATAAAAAGTATTGTGGCTATCAGTCTTGTGGCTGCGGTTGCGGGCTGTCTGTTGTTTGCGGATCATCTGGCCTCATTCGCAGGCGCATCCAAATCGCAGGTCGCGGAAATTCAAAGTGCCAAGCAGACTTTGTGGACCGGATTTCGTTGGTTTTGTGGCGGGGTCATCGTGTTTGCGTTGGTACACACGCTGGGGCAGTATTTCGTCACCGGCCGGGTGACCTCGCAATGGAACATGATCACGCCCCTGCTACCGTTAGTATTCATCCTGGTGCTTGGATTTGGCGAAGCCTACGGCCCGGCATTTCTTGCCGCCTTGGGGTTTGGCTTTCTGACAACACCGCGGGAACGGGCGGTACAACGATTGAGCAAGGCCATGATGACAGGGGTTGCGGATGTTGCGGCCCCTGTGGTCTTAATGCTTGGTATCGGCATGCTGGTTGCGGCGGCGCGACATCCCACTACCGACGCGTTGCTGACGCCGATTCTCGCGCGCTACCTTCCGCGTGATGCGGTAAACTATGTTATTTTCTTTTTCCTCGCGTCGCCGCTCTCGCTCTACCGCGGCCCTCTCAATGAGTGGGGACTTGGGGTGGGCGTGGCTAGAATTCTTCAGCAGTTTATGCCGCCCGCGGCAACGATGGGGGCAATTCAGTCCGTCGGCATGCTTCAGGATCCAACCACGACGCAGAATGTGTGGATTTGCGGTTACCTGAAATTGGACATCAACGCCCTATTGTTCAAATTGTTCTTTTACAGCCTGGGTCTTGTCTTGATGGGTCTCCTACTCTCTGCTTACATGTTCTTCCCTACTGCAGGAACGGCCCTATCACAATGAAAAAACCCCCGCGCGCAGGTTGTTGCGGCGGGGGACCATGGGTGACCCACGGTGAGATTTTTCTCAGCCGGGGTCCGCGCAGATACGGGCTATTCCGTCTTTTCAGCCTTGCTAGCCCGGTAGGCCTCCCAGCGGCGCCTTTGAGCCTCCGCCATGCGCGCGCGGGCTTCGGGTGACACATTACGCTTTCCGGTGCGGCGTTTGCGAGTGGCGGGCGCAGCAGCGGCAGGTGCCTTGGCGGCTGCTTTGGGAGCGCTGGGGACCAGATCCCGCAATGTCAGAGACAATGATCCCACGACACGGTCGCCCTCGGTAATTGCCACATCGAGTACCTCGCCCTTCTCCAGCGATATCCTCATCTGATTTCTCCTTGGTGTTAGATACTATGATTAGTAATTGTCCGTCACAGATTTGTTCGTTTGTAAACAAGAAACTGCCGTGCCGGATGGCGATTTCTCAGTCATTTCGAAACGGCGTCCGAAAACGAGGCGTGCATGTTCTCCTCGACTCTTTTTGCAACAGCCCGAGGCGGTGTGCTTCCACCCGGAAATTTTTTCTTGTCGGGAATTTCCCGATGGGCACAAGGTCTGGATAAAATATGCGCAAATAGGGGTTACCAAAACTGATGTCCGTCTCCGAACTGGCAGTCCAAATCAAGAATGTGCCCGGTCAACTTGTGCAGATCACCACGATTCTGGCCGAAGCGGGCGTCAATATTCAGGGCATCACGGCATCCAGTGCTGGCAAGACAGGCTGGGTTCGTACGGTTGTGGATAAACCGAAACTGGCCGAGGAAGCGCTGGAGGAATGCGGCATCTCAGTGGAAACCGGCGAAGCGGTCGCTGTTCTGATGACAGACGAACCGGGCGCGCTCGATCGCGCGCTGCGTATCCTCGCAGATGAAAAGATAAATTTGGATTACATATACACATGCGTGCCCGCTGCGCGCGGCGACAAGGTGGTGGCTGTTCTCGGTGTTCAGACGCCCGGACGGGTGGAGAAACTTCTCAAGAATAACGGGATTGAGATCATCGAATAGGAGTTTCGGCAGTGTGACTCACAGACTGCGCCTGCCCTCGAAGGCGCGCTGAAGGGTGAGTTCATCCGAGGAGTCGAGGGAACTGCCTGTGGACAACCCTAAGCCAAGCCGCGTGACACGCAGACCCAGCGGTTCGATGAGTCGGTGCAGATACAGGGCCGTTGCGTCTCCGTCCACATTGGGGTTTGTCGCGAGGATCACTTCGTTTACGATTCGCGGCTGCGTCTCAAGCCGTGCCATCAGTTCTTTGATGCGTAAATCCTCGGGCGTGACACCCTGCAGGGGCGACAGGCGTCCCAGTAAAACATGATATAGGCCGGAGTATGACCCTGACTTTTCGAGCGCGGCGGCGTCTTGGGGTTCCTCAACGACGCAGATCACGCGCTGGTCCCGGGATGGATCGGAGCAAACCGCGCACAGCCCGGACTCTGTCAAATAGAAACATTGCGAACAAAACCTGACGCCGGAGTGCAGGGCGGCGATCGCATCGGCGAGTTGGCGGGCGTCGGAGGGCGGCGACTTGAGCAGATGGAATGCCAATCGCTGGGCGCTGCGGCGGCCGATGGTCGGCAGGCGCGACAATTCGCGGATCAGACGCTCGAGCGCTTGGGGATAGCCTGTCTTCATGTCAGCCAGATTCGCCTCGCCATGAATTTCGCTTGAACCGTCATTCCAGCCTGCCCAACGCTCTCAAGATACCATCGTACCCGTGGAGACCATGATGATGATCGATCGCCTCGATGCTCTCGAGGAGAAAATCACCGCCCTCGTTGCCAAGATTAATGAAGCAAAAAGCCGTATCGCGGAACTGCAACGCCAGAATCGCGAACTCATGCAAATTGCGGAGCAAAAGAAGGTCACCGATCGCGAAAATGTGACTCTTCAGGAGCGCATCAAAGAACTTGAGGCGGAACTCAATGCTCGCGACGATAAAGAAACGGCTGTGAAGGACCGGTTGAAGGTGATCCTTAACCGCATAGATACCATCGAGGCGGAGATCGCCGAACTCGACGAGACTCAGGAAGCATGAGCGAAAGCGACGCGAGGGATTCCCAGAGGCTGGAGGTTGAGATTTTCAACCTTACCTTCAAGTTGAAGGCGCCGCCGGAGGAGCACGAGCGTCTGCGCCGTGCGGCCCGGCATGTGGACAGCGTCATGCGGGAACTCATGGTGTCGCAGACTTCTCCGGATACGGCACGCCTGGCCATGCAGGCGGCCTTTCTCATCTCGCGTGACTACCTGAAACTGATGGACGACATCGCCACGGCCGACGGCGTGACAAGCGAAAGTCGCCGGCGTGTGGACGAACTGCTGCAGCGCCTCGACGAATCGCTTCGCAGCCTGTGAGCCGCAACCGTGCGGCCGCGTGGCGCCGCCGCACGGCATCCTGACCGCAAGGCCCTGACTGATGCTTCGAGACCACAACGAGATTATTCGCAACCGGTACGCCAAGGCCGACGCCATGCGGGCCGAGGGGCTGAACCCCTATGTAAACGCGTGGCAGCCAACCCACGCTTCGTCGGACATTCGCGCCAACGCCGAGGCGCTAATCGCCGACAAGACACCCGTGCGTGTGGCGGGACGGATCATGACCGTGCGCCACATGGGCAAAGCCTCGTTTTTCCATCTGCAGGATGGCGCCGGGCGCATTCAAATTTATATCAAGCGCGATGTGACCAGGGCGGCGGACTACGAGGTTTTCAAGAAATTCGCTGACATGGGCGATATTGCAGGCGTCTGCGGAGAAGTCTTTGTCACCAAGACTGGTGAACTGACTGTCCTCGCCCAGACTTTCGAGATACTGACCAAGTCCGTGCGCCCCCTGCCCGAGAAGTGGCACGGTCTGACGGATGTGGAGACGCGGTTCCGGCAACGATATGTGGACCTGATCGTCAATCCGGCGGTTCGGGAAAAGTTTGTCATCCGGAGCCGGATGATTTCCGCGATCCGCACCATGCTCGAGTCGCGCGGCTACCTTGAGGTCGAGACGCCGATGATGCATCCGATTTGCGGCGGTGCGGCGGCGCGGCCGTTCGTGACCCATCATAATGCGCTCGACATTGACCTGTACCTGCGAATCGCCCCGGAACTGTACCTGAAGCGTCTGACCGTCGGCGGCATGGAAAAGACTTTTGAGATTAATCGCAATTTCCGCAATGAGGGCCTGTCGGCGCGGCACAACCCGGAGTTCACCATGCTCGAGTTGTACACGGCCTACTGGGATTACCGCAGCACGATGGAACTGACCGAGGATCTCGTGCGCCACACGACGCGCGAGGTTTTGGGACGGACGGAACTGACCTTCGGCCCGCGCAGGATTGATGTCGGCCCGCCGTTCGAGCGCCTGACCTATCTCGAAGCCTTGGCGCGCTATTATCCGGCGGCTGCAGCGGTCGGATTCTCGTGGTCGGACCCCCTTGAAGTCACGCGCTCCAAGGCCGCGTCGCTCGGCTACAAAACCGAGACGGCCACCACGCACGGGATTATCAGCGAATTGTTTGAGCACCATGTTGAGCCGCAACTCACCGGCCCGGTGTTCATCACGGAGTTCCCCAAGGCCTCCAGCCCGCTGGCGAAATCCAAGCCGGACGATCCGTTCGTTGCCGAGCGGTTTGAACTGTACATGGGCGGCATGGAGATTGCCAATGGTTATTCAGAACTCAATGATCCGCGCGAACAATACGAGCGGTTTCTCGAGCAGATGGCGGCGCGGTCATCGGGCGACGACGAGGCGCACCAGATGGATGAGGACTATGTGAGGGCACTGGAATGCGGCATGGCGCCGGCAAGCGGGCTTGGGGTGGGCATAGATCGGCTGGCCATGCTGCTCACGGATTCGCACTCGATTCGGGAGGTTATTCTGTTCCCGTTGATGAAGCCGGAGTAGGGTGCAACGCCCCAGCGGTCGGATGATCCTCGATGATGTGGCCATCGCGCATGACGATCGCGCGGCGGCATCGTGCGGCAATTTCGGGCTCGTGAGTGACGATGAGCAGCGTCACGCCCTGCTCGTTGAGTTCCCGAAACAGATTCATGATCTCATCGCCAGTCTTGGTGTCGAGGTTGCCGGTGGGCTCGTCAGCGAGCACCATGGAAGGGTTGGTGACGAGGGCGCGGGCGATGGCGACACGCTGGCGCTGACCGCCTGACAACTGATTAGGCTCGTGGCGGGCGCGGCTGGCCAGCCCGACGCGCTCAAGGGCGGCCATGGCCCTATCCTTGGCATGGGACATGCCGGAATAGAGCAGGGGCACTTCGACATTTTCGAGGGCCGTCATTCGCGGGAGCAGGTTGAAATTCTGAAAGACAAACCCTATTTTCCGGTTCCGGATCCGGGCCAGCGCGGAGTCTGAGAGGCGGCTGACATCCTCGCCGTCGAGGCGATATTCGCCAGAGGTGGGCCGGTCGAGGCATCCAATGATGTTCATGAGCGTGCTTTTTCCGCTGCCTGATGCGCCTAAAATGGCGGTCATCTCGCCGGGCTCGACACGGAACGAGATCCCGTCGAGGGCGCGGACTTCCTGATCGCCCATGGTGTAGATTTTGCGGAGGTTGACCGCCTCGACGATGGGTGTGCTCACTACCGCATCCGCCCCCCGCCACCGCCGCCCGGACGGCTGGACATGAAGGCTGCGCGCTGCATACCGCGCGCAAAAGTCTGCTGTCCTTGCTGCCCGTCTTGGCGGGCCCAACGGCTCTGAACGATGGCCGGCACGGCCACCTCGGCATTCTCCTCAAGCCCCTCGAGGATTTCCGTTCGCAAGCCGTCGGTGAGGCCTGTCTTGATTGCAACTGTTGTCGTCTGATCCTTTCCGGTGACAAGTTCCACGAACGATCCGCGCCGGTTGCTCTGAATGACCTCATTCGGAAGCGTTAGAACATCCTCGCGCCGGTCGGCCTGAATCTCGATGTTGGTGGTCATCTCGGGCTTGAGCAGGCTGCGCCCTTCGCCTTCCACCTCGATCTTCACTTCGAAGGTGACCACATTGTTTGTGTTCACGCCTTTGGTGGCCACGCGCACGACCTTGCCCCAGAATCGCTTACCAATGTGCGCATCAGCCGTGATCATGGCGCGCTGACCCGTCTGCACCTTCCCGATATCCGACTCGTCCACATTGGCATTCGTGTAAATGTGGGAGAGGTCGCTGAGGGTCATGAGCGTGGTGCCACCGCCGACATTGGAGACTCCCGAGGCGATAATCTGGCCCACCTGCACCTTTTTGTCCGTCACCACGCCATCTATGGGCGCATAAATTTTTGTCTCGCGCAACCGTTGCAAAGCATTCTCGAGATCCACCTCCGCCTGGCGCACATTGGCCTCGGCCAGCACCACGGCTTGCCGGCGGATGCCGACGGTGCGCGGCAAGGTTTTCGTTTCCGCCACGCGGATCTCGGCTTGGCGCAGGGCGTTGGCCGCCGCTGCCGCTTCCGTCTCCGCCGCGTCCCGGTCTTCTTTGCTTAAAAGGTTTTTCTCGAAAAGGCCTTGGGCACGGGCAAGGCGCGACTGAGTGACTTGATTGCGGATTTGGGCGGAGGCCAGTTCCGCCAAGGCGCTCGAGGTCTGGGTCTCAAGGTTGATCTCGGCGATGCGCAGTTCCTCACGGGCCTGTTCGAGTCGAGCCTTTGCAGAATCCAGCGCCACCTCGCGCAGCAACACATTGCGTTTCTCATCCACCGGATCCAATTCGGCCAGCAGCGCCCCGGAGGTGACCGTGTCGCTGATGTCGAACGGCACCTTGATGATCTGTCCGCTGGCCTTGGACTTGATCTCGACATCCAGATTGGACGCGACGCGCCCCGTGGTGGATACCTTGAGGTCTATCGTGCCGCGCTCGACTTTCACGGTCTTTGGCGCGGCTTCCTGAGCGCCTGCGGCCATGGCGGCCGTTTTGCCGGCTTTCGCCTTGTAATAATAATATCCTCCTCCACCCACGGCTGCGGCCACGAGGAGGATCACGATGGGTGTTTTTTTCACCGGGTTTCGACTCCGCTTCCCGGCCCTATCATCACGGGCAATACACCAACGCGCTGCAGGGCACTTCCTTCGGCTTTGTACAACTGCAAGTAGGCTTTGATGTTGGCCACCTCGGCAGAAACTTCGTCCAGCGCCGCCGCGGTCATGTCGCGCAGCGACTGGTTGACCAGCAATTGCGTTGACCGTCCCAGCCGGAATTTCTCCACCTCGGCCTCGTACTCCTCGCGTCGGAGTTTGCTGGTGACCTTGGTGGATTCGATCAGGCGCGAGGTTCGCTCGATCTCGATGATGGCCGTGCGCACATCGAGTTCGACTATTTGCTCGAAGTTTTTCACGGCCTCTTCAGCCTGCGCGCGCTGGAAGTTGGCGCGGCGGTAAGCCGCCCGGGCGCTGCGATTTTGAAGCGGGATCGAAAATTGCAGGCCGGTGCGCCAGGTGGACAAGTCCCCATGGCGCAACCGCCGCTGGGCATCGCCGAAATCGTCGCCTGGCCCGGACAAACCCGCCTCCACGATGAAATCGAGCGCCGGCAGCAGTCCGTCGGCGGCGCGGTACACTTCGAGTTCGCCGTTGGCCAAATCAATCTGCGCCTGCCGCAGATCCGGCCGAAGCATCTTGGCCAGTTTCACTCGCTCGTTGGCGTTCACCTTTTCGCCGGGCAAAGCGGGCGAGTCTGTCGGATAATACACCGACTGCCACCCGCGAGGGTCGCCGTCGGGGTTGAGCAGCCGGACCAGTTGCAGTCCCCGGCGCTTGACCTCGGCACCGGCCGAGATGACATCGCTGACCCGGGCAGACTCCTCCGCCTGTGCGGATAGCACATCGAGGGGAGTGGCGCGGCCCACTCGCAACAGTTCTTCGGCCTGAACGCGCCGCTCTTTGGCCACATCGTAGGACTTGCGCCGGATCTCCAGCGTTTTCATGGCCAAGTAAAGATCCCAATAGGCCACTTGGGCGTCCGTGACGAGGTTGATGAGCGTGCTCTGGAGTTGGTAAAGGGAGATAACAAAATTGTTTTGCGCCGTCCAGACGCGGATCATGTTCACATCGCGTCCGGCGCCTTTGAGCAAGTTCTGCGTGATCCGCACATTGGCCTCGGCCGTGTAGAACTGCTCGCTGCGGTTGGACTCGCTGCGGTTGACGGACACTCCAATGCTATAGTCCGTGCCGGTCGGCAGGCGTCCGCTGAGCGAGGCGGCCGCGTCCTGATTTCGCGACACGGTGATGGATTCCTCCGGCCGCACATAAGTGTCGTCGCGATTCTTGGGCAGCGGGCCGAGGTTCGACGACCGGCGCTCGCGGGCGTTGATACTGGCGTTGAGAACTGTGTCGAACTCACCGCGCGCGCTTTCGATGCTGGTGTTGGAAATTTCCGGGCTGAGCCGGGCGACATTGAGCGACTGGTTACTCTCCAGCGCCCGGCAGACGGCCTCGAGGACCCCCAGCCGTACGCCTTTGCCTGTCCCCGACAGCAGGGCGTACTCCGCCGGGGGCAGCGGGTCGGCCGGCAGGCCAAGGCGCAAACTTTCGGGCATCGTCGAACCGATGGCCTCGAGGGATGATGTGGCGATCAGATCATCGAGTGGCGTGACCGTGAGATCAGGGGGCAGGAATGTCTCGGCTTTCAGCACGGGTTCAGCCAGAAAATCTGATGTCGCCGTCGTGACACGGTCCGCGGCGGCACCGCTGTCCGCGGCTGTCGGCTCCTCGGCAGGCGCCATGCGCACTGTCAAGACGGTGGTCAGCACGATAATGATCGCGGCACGGATCTTCATGGTCGGTTGTCCCGTATGGGGCCGGCAGAAGGGCTCGTCAACACAGAAGCGCCTCAGGCGTCCTGCAAATCCCATAATAATAAACGACAATCGTCCTCATTCGTAGCGCAGGGCTTCAATAGGGTCGAGGCGGGCCGCTTTGCGCGCAGGATACCAACCGAAAAACACCCCGACGAGCACCGAGACGGAGAAACTCAGCACAATGGGCCAGAGTTCGATCTTGGCCTCGAACCCGATGTTGGGGAATTTCGATGCCACATAATTGAATGTCCAGATAGCGCCGACGCCCAGCGCGATGCCGAGTCCGCCTCCGGTCAGGCTGACGGTTACGGCTTCCAGTAAAAACTGCGACATCAGGTCAATGCGCCGCGCTCCGAGCGCCTTGCGAATGCCAATCTCGCGGGTGCGCTCGGTGACGGTGACAAGCATGATGTTCATGATGCCGATACCGCCGACGAGCAGACTGACAGCGGCAACACTGGCCAGCAGGGTGGTCAGCACGCCGGCCACGAGCGACAGCGACTCGTTAATCTCCTGCAGGTTCATCAGGTTGAAGTCATCGGGCTGGCCGACCTGCAGCCGGTGCTGGCGACGCAACACCTCCTTCACCTTTTCCTGCACGACGGCCATGTCGGCCTTGTCTGACACGGTCACATAGAGTGCGTTGAGCCGATCGCGTCCGAGGATCTGGCGCATGGCAGTCAGGTAGGGGATGATGACCTGATCGTCCGGGTTCATCCATCCTTGATCGCCTTTGGCCTTGGTCACGCCGATGACACGGAAATTGATTCCTTTGATTTTGATGGTTTCGCCGATGGGATCCATGTCGCCGAACAAGTCGGTCGCTGTCTTGGGGCCGAGGACGGCGACTCGTGCCTGGCGTTCCACATCCTGCTCGGTGAAACGCGATCCGCGTGCGATCTCAAAGTTGCGGGCTTTGAAGAAAGTGACAGCCTGCCCGAGGATGCGCGTGCGGGTGTTCTTGTTCATGTATTTGACTTGGCCGTAATCGCTGACTTCCGGGCTGACCATGACGACATCGGCGACCTCGCGCAGGATGGCTTGGCCATCCTCGAGAGTGAGGTCGCGATCCGCTCCGGCGCCCCGCACCCCGCCGCTCATGCGGGCGCCCGGACGGATGACCAGTAAGTTCGCGCCCATGGCGCGGACAGTGGCGGTAATCACTTCCTTCGTCCCGGCACCGAGACCCAGCATGGCAATCACTGCCGCGACGCCGATGATGACGCCCAGCATCGTAAGGAATGAGCGTAGTTTGTTGGCGGCGATACTGCGAAACGCGACTTTCACTATTGTCCAGAAAAGCACTTACCGAACCTCCATGAGCCGGGCAACCCAAGGTACGATGTGACACATCACGGAGGTCAAACGCAACCCCGTGTTTGCGCCATTCGTTGCGAAGATCGCCGTGGGGTTGGCGATCGCGCTTTCTTCAAGGCGCAATCGAATGCGTGGGACCAAAGCAATTCGAGAGCCTGACAAAGGCGCATTTTTTTATGAAGCCCGCAATAATTCGCTTGCGGAGCGCTAACCTTATGTACGAGGATATACGCAAGTCGGTTGACGAGTGGTTGTCAGCCAACCGCTGTTTTTTCCATCACCAAGCATACGGAGTTGTAACCCATGAGTGTAGCATCCGTCGCCGCCAGTGCCGGCATCGACAAAATTAGCGAACTGTTGGGCGCCGAGGCAGACGCCCTTCTGCAGTACAAGGCCAAGGTGGCCAAGGACATGCTCCACGCCCCCGGGCCTGACTATGTTGACCGGGTGTACGGTGCGTCGGATCGTTCGCCGCGGGTTCTGCGGTCGCTTCAGGCGCTGCTGGATAACGGCCGTTTGGCCGGCACGGGCTATGTCTCGATTCTGCCCGTGGACCAGGGCATCGAGCATAGCGCTGGGGCCAGTTTTGCCCCGAACCCGATCTACTTTGATCCGGAAAACATCGTGAAACTCGCCATCGAGGGCGGCTGCAACGCCGTTGCCTCCACCCTCGGCGTTCTTGGCGCCGTTTCGCGCAAGTACGCGCACAAGATTCCGTTTATCGTAAAAATCAATCACAACGAATTCCTGTCGTACCCGAACAAGTATGACCAGATCATGTTCTCCAGCATTGATCAGGCATTCAATCTGGGTGCCGTGGCTGTCGGCGCGACGATTTACTACGGCAGCGAAGAATCGAGCCGCCAGATTCAGGAGGTCTCCAAGGCCTTTGAGTACGCCCACGAACTTGGCATGGCCACGATTCTGTGGTGCTACTTGCGCAACTCGGCGTTCAAAAAGGATGGCACCGATTACCATGTGTCCGCCGACCTGACGGGTCAGGCGAATCACCTCGGCGTTACGATCGAGGCCGACATTATTAAGCAGAAATTGCCCGAGAACAACGGCGGTTACGAGGCCCTCAAGTTCGGCAAAACGCACAAGAAGGTGTACTCGGATTTGTCGTCGGACAACCCGATTGATCTGACGCGCTATCAAGTGCTGAACTGCTATGCGGGCCGTGCCGGCCTGATCAACAGTGGCGGCGCCAGCAGCGGCGCGGGTGATCTGGCCGAAGCCGTTCGGACGGCCGTCATCAACAAGCGTGCCGGCGGCATGGGCCTCATCTCTGGCCGCAAGGCCTTCCAGCGTCCCATGAACGAGGGCGTGGCCTTGCTCAATGCTATTCAGGATGTTTACCTCTGCAAGGAAATCACGCTCGCGTAAAGCACACGCGACCCGAAAGAGCCTGCGCCCCCGGATCCTCGGTTCGGATCCGGGGGCATCGCTTTTTCACAGGCCCCGTGCCGTGGAACACACCAAGCCCGTGAAGGTATTGTCACGCGTTTGCCTCAGATCATGACAACCGATTGCATACTCGCCGAGTACCATGTCACCGCCTCGAACCGCGATGTCGAGGCGCTGGCAAAGTTCATCGCGTGGGAGCAAACCGTCGAGGTTCCCGAGACGATGATTTTGGATGCGGACGCGCGGGAGCGATGGGTGGGCCGCGTTGACGCCGTCGAGGCGCTTGCGGGCGCTCCGGGGCGTTGGCGCATTCGGATCGCTTATCCGTCGCACCTCGCCAGCGGGCAACTGGCTCAAGTGCTCAACCTTCTCTATGGGAACATTTCACTCTGCCGCGGTATCCGCTTGGCCGATGTCGTGCTTCCGCCCGCGGTGACCGGTGCGTTGCGCGGGCCGCGGTGGGGCGTTGCCGGCTTGCGTGCGCTGACCGGAGTCCATGACAGGCCATTGTTAGCGACCGCGCTCAAACCTCGGGGGCGTTCGGCGGCGGAGTTTGCCGCCATGGCGGCCGCGTTTGCCCGCGGGGGCGGAGACATTGTGAAGGACGACCACAACCTCGTGGACGCAGACTTTGAGGCGTTTCGCGAGCGGGTGCTTTGTATCTTGCAAGCGGTGGAGCAGGCGAATGAACGCTCAGGGCGCTTGACGCTCTACGCTCCCAATCTGTTGGCCGGCGGCGGGGAACTGCGCCGGCGTCTTGATTTCGTGGCGGCGGCTGGCGTCCGTGCCGTTCTTCTTTGCCCGAACGCTGTTGGCTTCTCGGTGGTGGAGCAGGTGGTTGCCGATTATCCGTTTGTCATTCTCGCGCACCCATCCCTCGCTGGTATGGCGCTGGCGACCGAAGAGCACGGAATGGAGGCGGGCTTGGCCTTGGGGCTCTTTTATCGTCTGGCCGGCGCTGACTCAGTTATTTTCCCGAATCCGGGCGGCCGGTTCGACCTGGGGCAAGAGGCGTGCGGCTCCGTTACGCGACGGCTTCGCGAGCCGCTGGGCGACATTCGGCCATCTCTTCCGGCCCCTGCGGGCGGCATGAGTCTGGAGCGCATTGCTGACATGGCGGAGGTTTACGGCGCGGACTCCATCTTTTTGATAGGCAGTGCTCTGCTGACCTACTCGGCCGATTTGGAGTGGAGCACTGCGGTTTTCCGGGAGGAGATCGTGCGGTGTTGCGGCGAGCGACTCCTGCCGCCGGCGTCCGATGCGGTGGCCTTCGGTGCCTGCGAATGGAAGCCCACGGGTGGGACAAAACCGAGCGCGTTCGCGCGCCATCTTGGCGATTTCCGATGGGAGGGACGGCCTGCGACCGATTACAAGCCCGACGAGCGGCTGCCTTTCCGAGGAGTCTCGCGCGTGGAGTTAGTCGGACGGGGCGGCGAGGCGACGGCGTTCGATCTGCGCTATTTCGAAGTCGAGCCCGGCGGCTACACCAGTCTCGAGAAGCACAGGCACACGCACACCGTCATAGGGGTTCGCGGCAAGGGGATACTTGTGGCCGATGGCGAGCGCCGGGAGATTGGCCCGCACGATATCGCCTACATCGATTCGCTGCAGGTTCACCAGTTACGCAACGAGAGCACGGAGCCGTTCGGGTTTTACTGTATTGTGGATCACTTCCGGGACAGGCCGACGGAGCCTTGACGCCACGGCCCGGGTTTTGCTGAATCAGACCATCAGGAGCCTGTAGCGCCACCTATGCGGCCAACATTGTGCATTCTTTCACAGATCTTGACGCCCGCCGGTTCGTTCGGTCGGTCCGGTGCGGCAACTTGTGCGACCGAGGGGAGATAGCCCATGCGCTTGCGCTGCTCGTTTTGCGGCAAAGACCAGCACAATGTGAAAACCTTGTTTCGCGGTTTGCCGAACAAGGAAACTATGACCAGCGTCTACATTTGCGACGACTGCATCACACAATGCAGCGAGCGCCTGAGGCAGGAGCAGTTGGTGCGCTCGGAGGAGAATGCTCTCGGGGGCATGAAACGCCTGCCCTCGCCGCGTGAGATCAAGGCAATCCTTGATCAATATGTCGTGTCGCAGGAAGCCACCAAGAAGATCCTCAGCGTTGCTGTCCACAATCACTACAAGCGCATCATGTTCAATTACTGCAGCGACGATGTGGAACTGGAAAAGTCAAACATTCTGCTGATCGGACCGACGGGCAGCGGCAAAACCTTGCTGGCGC
Organism: Candidatus Sumerlaeaceae bacterium; assembly: GCA_026418615.1. GTDB lineage: Bacteria > Sumerlaeota > Sumerlaeia > Sumerlaeales > Sumerlaeaceae > JAOAAY01. The sequence goes on from JAOAAY010000015.1 coordinate 78,510, forward strand.
AGACGCTGGCCCGCATCCTCGATGTGCCATTCGCCATCGCCGACGCGACCACTTTGACCCAAGCCGGCTATGTGGGCGAGGATGTGGAGAACATCCTGCTCAAATTGTGGCAAAATTCCGGTCAGGACAAGGACCGCGCCGAGCGCGGCATCGTTTACATTGACGAAATTGATAAGATTGCGCGCACGACGCAAAACATTTCCATTACTCGGGATGTCAGCGGCGAGGGCGTGCAGCAAGCCCTGTTGAAGATTCTTGAAGGGACGGTGGCCAATGTGCCGCCGGGCGGCGGCCGCAAGCACCCCCATCAAGAATACATCACGATTGATACGACCAACATCCTGTTCATCTGCGGCGGCGCTTTCACGGGTCTGGATAAAATCATCGAGCACAGGGTCTCATCGCGCACGCTGGGTTTCGGCGCAAATGTGGTGTCGCGCAAGGAGCGCGACATCGGCGCGATTCTGCGTCAGGTGACTCCACAGGACCTGATCAAATTCGGTTTCATCCCGGAGTTCGTCGGCCGGTTGCCCGTGGTGGCCACCCTCGACAAACTCGGCGCGCAGGAACTCATGCGCATCCTTGTCGAGCCGAAAAACGCCATTATCAAACAATACAAGAAATTCTTTGAGATGGAAGGCGTGGAACTGGTGTTCTCCGACGATGCGCTGGAAGTCATTGCGCAGCGGGCTATCGCCATGGAGACCGGCGCGCGCGGATTGCGAGCCATCTTGGAGGATGTCATGCTGGACATCATGTTCGATCTGCCCTCGCGCAGCACAGAAATAGCCGAGGTGCGAATTGATGCCGGCGTGATCGAGCGCCGGTCGGAACCTGTTTTTGTCGCGCGCGAGAAGAAGGAAAGCGCGTAACTCCGCCCCGATTGCGCTTGGAATTCTCCCCGGTCATCTTATCACACTGTGTTCGGAGAAGCCGTTTCGCAACCGAGTTGAGCGTGTCCTCAAGTAAGAGGAGGGGGTAACAATGACGGAAGGAATTCACACGGACGAAGCAACCGAGTATCGCTCAGTTTCCCCCGGGCATGCCATCCGAAATCTCACAGTGCCGCAATTGGTCGAGTTTGCATTGGCACGCCGCGAGGCTCAACTCACGAGCAAAGGGGCCTTAGTAGCGCTGACGGCACCGCGCACGGGGCGGTCACCCAAGGACAAGTTTATCGTCCGGTCAACTCCAAGTGCCGACCGGATCTGGTGGGGTCCAAACGCTCCTATGTCGCCGGAGGTTTTCGACCGCCTGTTCATGCGCGTCGCGGACTATGTGCAGGAGCGCGAGATGTTCGTTTTCGACGGATACTGCGGGGCGGACCCAAGCCACCGCTTGCATGTCCGTTTCAAGACGGAGTTCGCGTGGCATAACCTCTTTGTTCATCAATTGTTTATCCGGCCGACTCGGGAGGAGTTGCGCCGTCACCGCCCGCAGTTCATGGTGGTTTGCGTGCCCCAGTTTCACGCGCAACCCGAGCGCGACGGGACTAATTCGGAGGCTTTCATCTGCATCAATTTTGAGCGCCGGCTCGTTCTGATCGGCGGCACCCGTTACGCGGGAGAGATCAAGAAGAGCATCTTTACCGTCATGAACTACCTGATGCCGCAGCAGGGCGTGCTGCCCATGCACTGTTCGGCAAACATGGGCGACGACGGATCCACGGCCCTGTTTTTCGGTCTGAGCGGTACGGGCAAGACCACACTCAGCGCCGACCCTGCGCGCCGGCTCATTGGCGACGATGAACACGGCTGGGGTGACAATGGCATTTTTAATTTTGAGGGCGGGTGCTACGCGAAGTGCATCAACCTGACCCGCGAACGCGAGCCGCAAATCTACGACGCGATCAGGTTTGGTGCTGTCATCGAGAATGTGGTCGTGGACGAAGAGCGCGAGCCGGATTTTTCGGACAGTTTCATCACCGAAAATACGCGGTGTGCCTACCCTTTGGATTACATTCAGAATGCTGTCATTCCGTCGGTCGGCGGCCACCCGAAATATGTGGTGTTTCTCACGGCGGATGCGACGGGTGTGCTGCCGCCCGTCGCGCGGCTGACCCCCGAACAGGCGATGTTCCATTTCCTGAGCGGTTACACCTCGAAACTGGCGGGCACGGAGACAGGCGTGACGGAGCCGCAAGTGGTGTTTTCCGCGTGTTTTGGCGCCCCCTTCCTGCCGTTGCCGCCGTCGGTGTATGCGGATATGCTGGGTGTGAAACTGGCCCGGCATGGGGCGAAATGTTACCTGATCAACACGGGATGGATCGGCGGCCCGTACGGAGTTGGACAGCGCATTAGCCTCCCGCACACGCGCACTATCGTCAATGCGGTGCTTTCCGGAAAACTTGATGAGGTGGAAGTGGTCCCGGATCCGGTTTTCGGCATTCTGGTGCCGAAAGCGGTGGAGGGCGTGCCACCGGAGGTGCTTAACCCGCGCAATACATGGACTGACAAGGCTGCTTATGACGAGGCGCGGAGAAGGCTGGCTGAGGCTTTTATAAAAAACTTTGAAAAATACCCGGGGGCCTCAGAAGCCATTCGGATGGCAGGTCCCAAGGCGGGTTAGTCCCCCCGCAACCTTGCTCCCATCGGACGCGGTGCTGTGCGGAATCCTCCGCGCGTAAGTTCCGTTGATAAACGAACTATGCGCGCCCGCGCATGAAGTACGGACTCTGTCTCTTATACACATCTCCG
>JAOAAY010000015.1:81215-81499 GCA_026418615.1 Candidatus Sumerlaeaceae bacterium
CGCCTGTGGCCACGATGCGCCCCTCGAGAGCCTCGATCTCGGAATCAACGGTTTGCTGGTCAGGCAGGCGACCGCCAGGAGCGATTTGAATCGTCTTGGGCACGCTGACGCCGGGTCCCACCCGCGCGCCTTTTCCGACTAGGGTTAAAAGGCCATAGAATTTTGCGGCGTCGGGGTCGCGGGGGAGGTCCACGCGGTCCGCTCCAACCCGGCAGCCGGGGGCAAAGTCAGCATCCTTGTCCGAGATAACGCCCTCGAGTAAGGAACCGGCGCCCACGGTGCAA
>JAOAAY010000016.1 GCA_026418615.1 Candidatus Sumerlaeaceae bacterium
AGATGTGTATAAGAGACAGGTATCTGGAGATGCTCAAAGGGCAACTGACCCAGTTGCGGCCGACGGCCGGCTGGCCGGTGTCGCTGGAGACCGCGCGGCGTCGCATCATCATTGCCCACACGGCGGCCAGTTACGCCATGCGTGAGAAACTTGACCGTTTCTTTGCCGAAATCGGCGTGCGCGTGGAACACTCGCGGGCGGGGCTTGGCGAGTTGCTAACGCAGGGGCAGTTGCGCATCGCTGATGTGCGGCGCATGGTGGGCGATTACCTGGCCGATTGCCGGCTGTTTAGCCGCGAGACCACGGACCTGATCCTTGTGCCGTCGGACTGTGGCAACGAACTCGACATCAAGCCCACCGATCTTGGCGGCGACGCGCCTGTCTTGGTTCGGTTGAATCTCAACAAGCGGGCCAGCGTGCTGGCGCAGCAATGTGTGCAGGTGGCCATGGGCTTCACGAATGATCTTTTGCAGGCTGCGGAGGCTTTCCGGCTCGCCATGCAGGAGCCGCAGCCCGTCCCGGTGCGCGCCGGCAAATGATCGGCGGGAAGCGCCGTAGCCTCCTGCCCATGCGGGCCTTGGTCTGCGCGCTGGTGGCGGCGTACGCAGGCGCTTGCGGCGCGCTGACACCAAATTATTATGTGGGGGAAGACGGCTCAGCCGCGGAGTTCAGCCGTGATCAGTTGAGCAACGCGGGCTACTCGACCGAAACGCCGGCGGACCGCGTGTACTCGTTTCACTCGCGGGGTCTTGCGCGACCGCGGTCCGGCGGTGTGCTCAGCCCCGTCAAAGCCGTCTTCTCGCCGCTGCAATCGGCGCTGCTGCGCTCCGGCGACGGCAGCATGGCGACCACCGTGAATACCGATTACAAAACGCGCCCTGCCAACGCACCCATCCCGCAGTTTGTGTGCGGGCCCGGAATCAACGGGCGCAACCTTCCCATCGGCGGCGAGGACAATTTCCGCAAGACGATGCCTGTGGACTACATGCCGACGGATTTGGTGCTGCTGCCGCGCGACATGTGCTACTACCGCATGCCCATCTGGCTGCGCGCGGAGGCTGCGGAAGCGGTGGTGCGCATGATCACCGATGCGCGCCGCGAGGGCCTCACACTGCTGGTTTTCAGCGGCTACCGCGACTACCGCCATCAGGCGCGGCTCAAGCGCGGCGGCGGCAATGTGGCCCGGGCGGGCGCCAGCGAGCATCAACTCGGCACGACCGTGGATCTGACGAACAGCGAGCGCCACTTGATGAAACGCTCACTGGCCGACACGCCCGAGGGACGCTGGCTGAAACGCAACGCCGCGCGCTACGGCTTTGTCGCGACCGTTAAGCGAGGTGATGTGGTGATCGAACCGTGGCATCTGCGCTACTTTGGCACCGGCCGCCGCGATCGCGAGACAGCGCCAGAGGTTTTTGTGGCGCGCGCTGAGCAGGAACGCAGGACGCCATCCCGGGGCCGCGCAAGCGCTGACCAACGGGTTGCTGCATCTCCTGTGATCCCCGCAGTCAGCGCTACGGGTCCGGCTGCCAGCGTGCGCACCGTGTCGGCCGACCGATTGCCGAACCCTTCACCGACTTCTCGATCCAATCCGGTCGCATCCCAGACCCCGCCCCCCGCGCCATCCGCCTACTTGCCCGCTGCCCCGCCGCCCGAACAACCGCCGGGCCGGCTCTCGCTGCGGCGCTTCTTTCAGCGAAAATAGACTGCCCCCCGCCGCTCAGCCATCAGGTAAAAGTGTTCAATGGAGTCCGTGGAAACACGAACGGTAGGGTAAAGAGCGGGCCCTGGTGAGGGCGTCATCGTGTGCGTCAAGAAATCAGATTGTTTTGGGTCCGTGTGCGCATCTGACGGCGACACGGGGTCATCCTCTGGCTGCTGCGGCTACACCTTGCGTTTAAACTGTTTATCCAACTGATCGCGGGTGAGAAGAATCATGGTAGGCCGGCCATGGGGGCAGGTGAAACTGAGCCGAGCGCCGGCAAGATCGCGAATCAGGGCGCGCATCTCGTCGAGCGACAAGGGCTGGCCGGCCTTGATCGCGGCGCGGCAAGCCATGCGCGTGACCACGCGGTCGCGTACCGCCGCAACCTCTTCCACGCGACCCAGTGATTCGAAGTCGTCGAGCATGTCCGCGAGGAGCAGCGCGGGATCCAGACTGGGCAGATCGGCTGGCACTGATTGGACAAGATATGTTTGTCCGCCGAAAGGTTCGACACTGATCCCCAATTCCGCCAGCACGGGCAGCAGGCGGTTCATGTAAGCAACTGCGACCGCTGGCACATCCACGGACACCGGGATGAGGAGGGGCTGAGAGGGCACTTTGCCCGTACGGGCTGCCAACTTTAGATAGAGCAGTCGCTCGTGGGCTGCGTGCTGATCGATGAGCAGCAGGTCGTCGCCCGCGCGCGCTACGATGTAGCACAGACCGACCTGCCCAAGCGGCTCCGGCAATTCGCCCGCGCGCAGAAGCACAGCAGCCGCCACCGGGTCGTTACCCGATTCGCTGATACCCGAGAGCGAGTGCTGGAGGGGACGCACCGCACAAGGGCCTTCGCTGGTCTGCGGGTGCGGTGCCGGTTGTGACGGCGGCGCTTGCGGCAGCGGCGCTTGGGTGCCGGCCGATGCAGCAACCGACACGGCCGGCGGCGGGCCAGTAAACACCGTAAAATCGCCGGGGATGGTCGTTGAGGCCTTAGGCCATGCATCGGCGGGATTCACGCGCCACGGCAACTGCTCCTGAGTCGCCGGAGGCAGCGGCGCCTTGCCCGTGCCGAGATCGAGCGTCGGCATGAGATTCGCCATGCGAAGCCGCTCAATGACGGTGTGATGCACGGCGCTCATGACAATAGGTTCGCGGCGGAAGCGGACCTCCTCCTTGGTGGGGTGCACATTCACATCCACCTCGCCCGGGGGCACCGTGACATCCATCACTACGACTGGAAACCTCTGGACCATGATGAGTCCTTTGCAGGCCTCCTGCAAAACATAAGACAGCGTGCGGCTTGCGATGGGGCGTCCGCACACATTGAAGAACTGATGGCGGCGGTCTTTTCGCGAGATGCCGGGGTTGAGGATATAGCCGCGTACCCGCACGCCGTGAATTTCATTGTCGAGGTCAAACAAGTCCTCCAGACGCGGCAGCCCGAGTAGCGAGGCGATGCGCTCCGCCCACGGTTGCGCGGGAGGGACATCGAGGAGCGTGCCGTTCTCGCCCGTCACGGTCATGCCCACATCGGGACGAATGAGCGCCTGACGAGTCACGACGGCCAACACCTGCTGGAGTTCGGCCGCCGGCGTCTTGAGAAACTTCCGGCGCGCGGGGGTGTTGAAGAACAGATCGCGAACGCGTACATCGGTGCCTTCGGGGGCGCCGGCGGCCTCGACCTGCGGTTGCGCAGGCCCCTCGGCGGTGATCCGGGTGCCTGCCATCTCGCCGCGGCGGCGCGTCAGGATTTGCACACGCGCCACAGCCGCAATGGACGCCAGCGCCTCGCCGCGAAACCCGCGCGTGCGCAAGGTCCAAAGGTCGTCAAACTCGGTGATCTTGCTTGTGGCATGGCGAACCAGGGCCAATTGCGCATCTTCGCGCGACATCCCGCAGCCGTCGTCGCGCACGCGAATATCGCAGCATTCGTTGCCCACCTCGATGCTGATACGCGAGGCGCCGGCGTCGAGAGCGTTCTCCAGCAGTTCCTTGACCACCGACGCGGGGCGCACGATGACCTCGCCCGCGGCAATCTTATTCACAAGGTTATCTGGAAGGATGCGGATGGTTGCGGTCATCGGTTGACAGTCAGGCGAGCATGGCCGGCCGGCGGATGCAACAACGGCGGCATCATGCCCCGCGGTGCACGATGGCGATGTTGTCGCGGTGGATGGCTTCGTCGTAAGGTTTGCTGCCAAGCACCCGTGCGATGTCGGCGGATCGCCGCCCCTTGATGCGATCGAGTTCGGCGGCGCTGTAGTTTACGACTCCCCGTCCAAGGACGCGGCCGGCCGAGTCCACGATTTCCACCACATCGCCTGCGCGGAACTGGCCCTCCACGCGCGCGATCCCCGCCGGTAACAGTGATTTTTTTCTCTCCAGCAGGGCGGTGCGCGCTCCGTCATCCACCACGATCCGACGCGAGGCCGCGCTGCGCGAGTTGAGTATCCACTGCTCGCGCGACGAATGGCGTCGGGGATGGGCTGGAAAGAAGGTTCCTCGGAAGGTTCCAGAAAGAATATTCTTCAACTTGCCGGGGCGTTTTCCGTTGGCAATGGCCACGCAGACACCCTCGTGGGTGGCCAACTGGGCCGCGAGCAATTTGCTTTTCATGCCGCCGCTACCGATAGCCACTCCGCCTGAGACGGCTCCGCTCACCTGCTCCAGCATAGCGGGTGTCACGCGCTCGACGACCTCCACGAGGCGCGCGTCCGGATTGGTCTTGGGATTGGAATCGTACAGGCCATCCACATCCGACAGGAGGACGAGCGCGTCGGCCTGCATCTTGACGGCGACGAGGGCCGCGAGCCCGTCATTGTCTCCGAATTTCAACTCGTCCACAGTGACCGTGTCATTTTCGTTAATGATCGGCACGCACTGGCGTCTGAGCAGTTCCTCGAGAGTGTACCGGGCATTCACATAGCGCCGGCGGTCTTCCATGTCGCCGCGCGACAAGAGCATCTGGCCGACGATAACGCCGTGTTGGCCGAAGGCATCGCTGTAAATGCTCATCAGTCTCGACTGGCCGACAGCCGCGAAGGCCTGCTTCTCGGCGATTGTGGCGGGTTTGCCCAGCATGCCAAGGGCGCCGCGGCCGGCGGCGACGGCTCCGGAACTGACCAAGATGACGCGCCGCCCTGCGCGCATGACGCCGGCCACGGTGGCGGCGGTTTCGCTGATCACGGCCAAATCCAGTTCGCCGGTCGGCGTTGTGAGCACGGCAGATCCAAGTTTGACAACGATCAACCGGGCCCGGGCGAGGGGCATCGCGGGCGACTTTTGGGTCATGCTGGGGGTCTCCTCCGACAGTGCATCAACACCTGACGCAGCAGGCTGCGCGGCAGTGTGTCAACTCTCCTGCGAGGAGTCAGCCGCCTTTCGCGCTTCCGCAAGGAGCGCAGCCTGCAGATCGGGGTCCGCGCGTTCGTAGTGGGAAAAGCGCACGGATACAACCGTGCGCCAGTCGGCTACGGGAGGCGTCCCGGATGATCCCCCCAGCAAAGCGGGCAACGGTATCGCCATGGTAAGGCGCGTTGCACCGCCGGGCATCGGGTCCGCGCTCAGGATGAGCCCCCCGCGCCGCCCCACCTCGCGTTGAAGTCCGCCGGCCGCCTCGGCCTCAACGCATGCTTCGACACGCATGACCGGCATCAGAATGACCGGCCCAGCCGCCAAAACTGCGTCGTGCAACGCGATGGACGCCGCAATGCGAAAGGCGAGGGGGGACGAGTGGGCGTTGTGCTCTGAGCCGCCGGTCAGAATCACCCGCAGATCCACTAAGGGAAAACCGGCGATCACGCCCTCTTCCATCGTTTCCACCACGCCTTGGAGGATATGAGGTAGAAAAGCGGGCGACGGGCCGCTCGCAGGCTCGAGAGCACAGGCGAACTCGAAGCCCGCTCCGCGGGGGAGCGGTTCCACCCGCAATTCCACATCGCCGTAACGGGGCTTTTCGCCGCCCGGTCTGATGTAACGCCCGCGGGCGGTGGCCTCGTGGGTCACCGTTTCGCGGTAGCCGAGGGTCAGTTCATGCATGGAGCCAAGGGCTTGGACGAGGCTCAACCGCAGTTCAAAGCAAATCTCACGCGTCGCGGTAAGGAGAGGTGGCGAGTTTGGTTGACGCCTCCCGAACGGCTGTCCGATGCTTGGGATCGGGTTAGGAGAAGAACATTGTCCCGCTTGAGCGTGGCCCTTGGGGCATGGGCCTTTGCATGCCTGCTAAGCAGTTTGGCTTACGGCGCTGCCCCCATGAAAGTCGAAAGCACCCGTGCCGTTGGATCGCCCAACGGGCAGCGAACGGTTGTCGTAGATCATCGGATGCCCGTCCGTGACGGACGCCCTGATCTTTACTCGGGTCAGATGCTGATCCGAGTGACCGACAAGCAAGGCGGCGTCCGCCAGCGGCTCGTCGAGGGGTCCCAGGCTCGCATCATCGAGAGTCCCGTATGGCTCGACGACCGATGGGTAGCCTACGCGTACAACATTTCGAAAAATGCCGTTGGCATGGTATACTTTGACACAGAGACAGGTCGCGCCCTCGTCGCCGAACAGGTGGCTGTGCTGCGCCGGATGGGAGGAACCGGCGCCGAGGAGTTTGAGTTGATGAGTTTCGATGTCACGGAATATGATGGCGACCGTGTGACGGCGCTTCAGAACCTCGTTTCCGGAAGCGGATCCGTCTTTCCGCTGCCGATCAAGTCGGTCCCGCAGTACAAGGGAGCCGTGCACGGCAAGGAGTTTCTGAATCAGTTGACCGAGTCGCTCGCCGCCCTGCGCAGCCTGCTGGAAAAACAAAAAGTCGCGTCCATCGCGGTAGAGCAGGGGAGCGAAACCTTCACAGAGGACGGCAAGCGGGCCGGGATGCTTGTTTGCGCAGATGGGGCGCCGGCTGCGGTGATCGTTCCTGTCGGTGCTGCCAGTCCGAAAGCCGCGTTGGAGGCAGCGATTTTTGCCCGGCTGGCTGACGATGTCCAACTGACTTGTCAGCATCCCGTCACCGAGGATGAGGATGCTCAAACGACGCCGCCGGCAGCCGATGAAACCACAACCGAGCCCTCAGTGGAGGTCGGATGGGCCGACCGTTACCGTTTCACGACAGAATGGAAGAATCCCCGGACGCTGCAAGTGGATAAGGAAGTGTTTGAAACCGAGGATGAGCCGCCGCGGAAAGAACCTTGGTACACACTGACCGCTGACGGGAAATTGACGCGAATCGCACCGGAAAAAAAGTAGCGCAACAGCACAGGCTGTCGCCAACTCCTCAGCCGGGGAAGGACGCCATCCGCAGGCCATCTTTGCCGCTGCGCTTGACCGTGTACATTAAATTGTCGGCGAGGTTGATCAGCACGGTGGGGGAGGGCGGGGATTCCTCGCAGGTGATGGCCCCAATGCTGCAGGTGACCGGCAAATTGTGCTTCTGCATTGCGGCACGCGTGGCGCGCCGCAGTTTCTCCAGAACGGTGCGCGCCAGTTCGGCATCGGTTTGCGGCAATAGCACCGCAAACTCGTCTCCACCCAACCGGGCGACGACATCCGTCCGCCGCAGATGCCGTCGGATGGATTCCGTCACATCGCGAAGCACTTGATCGCCCGTTGCATGGCCAAGACTGTCGTTGACGCTCTTAAAATTGTCGAGGTCCAGGAAAGCGACCGTAAAAACACTTTGATAACGGCTGAGCCGTTCTAATTCCTCCCGCAGGCGTTCCTCAAAAGAGTAGGCATTGACGGCGCCCGTCAGGCTGTCCACTCGAGCCAGCATTTTCTCGCGAAGCAGGGCTGAATGGAGAGCGGTTAGCAGCAGGGTGATCAGGGCGTAGTAGGAAAAACGGATGAGCGCATTCCAGACCGGATAGAAGGCATGCGAATACACATGTCCGGCCGCGAGGTCAGCCCACAACCAGACCGCTGCACAGAGTGCTGCAGCCAGCATCCCTTGGAGGCGACCGAAGCGCCATGCCAGCAAAGCGACCGGAACAACATAGAAGAGCGAAAAGGCCAGTTCGTAACCCGTCAGCAGATCGCACAGGCCAATCAGCGCGACTAACGCCACACCGAGCCCCCACGAATGAAGGTGGCCAAGTTTTTCAACCAACTCCAGCCACTTCATTCGACAGAGACTCTGTGTCGCTCGCGCATGATCAATCCGACCTGAATGCCGAAAATTTGAATCTCCACGGTCGGCGAGGCGATGTCAACGGCGCAGTGGGAGCGCGCGTGGTGCTGAGGTGGCTGAACGCGGCTCGAGATGTCTGAATAATTCGCCAACGCGCGAATTTCCCGAGTGCGGGCTGGCGACGGTGTGCAAGTTGGATGAGTAGTGTGCCTGCTCGCTGCGAATAAACCATTCGGTACGCACTATTTGAACATTTGCCGTGCTCTTATTGCGCCTTGGGAAAAGTGTCTCGATCAGGTGCCCGCTTCCGCATTTCGACGCATTACCATTGTGCCCTGCCGCTTTCGCGCTGCTGGGGCGCGCCGCTTTTGCTTTTGACCCACACTCGACGAGGAGAAAATCCGTCTGATGGCTAAGTCAAATGGCCGCATCCCCTTCCCCACCGACTCCAACGGGCGTGTGAATTTCGCCCGGATTCCGGAGATCATGGAGATTCCATACCTCCTCGAAACCCAGAAAAAAAGTTACAGCGAGTTCCTGCAATTCCATGTCCCGCCGGACATGCGCAAGAATGTGGGTTTACAGGAGGCATTCAAAAGCGTCTTCCCCATCACCAGCCCCAACACCCCCAGCACGCTCGACTTTCTCGAATACACCTTTGGCACCCCGAAATACACGGTGAAGGAGTGCATGGAGCGCGGTCTCACATACGGCGCTCCGCTCAAGGCGAAACTCCAACTGGTTGTTCGTGAGATCAACCCCGAGACGAGCGAGGGGCCCACGATCAAGGACATCAAGGAGCAGGAAGTTTACCTTGGGGAAATCCCGTTGATGACCGAACAGGGGACCTTCATCGTCAACGGGTCTGAGCGCGTGATCGTCTCCCAGTTGCACCGGTCTCCCGGTGTGTCGTTCAGTTCCTCGATCCACCCCAACGGCAAAACCACCTACAGTGCCCGTGTGATCCCCTACCGTGGCGCTTGGGTCGAGTTCGAGGTGGATATCAACAATGTCATGTATGTCATGGTGGACCGCAAAAGGAAAATCCCGGCGACCACCTTCTTGCGGTGCTTCGGCGTAGCCGATGATCAGGGGATAGTCGAGCGGTTCTTCGAGACCGAGAAGGTTGCTCTCGATGACTTCTCGAAGGGTGCGGTCAAAGTCTCGGACCTCATCGAGAAGTACCTTGGCAGCGAATTCACTTTCATCGAGGAGATCGTCGATCCCAAGACGAAAAAGGTTTTGGTGCCCCGTGGGGCTCGTGTGACCAAAAAGGCCACCGAGATGCTCCGCTCGCACGGAATCGAGAAGGTGCACCTCAATGTGGCCGAAGGCTACGATCATGTCTTGGGCCGCCGGTTGGGTGCCGATGTGGTGGACCCCCAAACCGGCGAAATTCTGGCCGAATGCTTTGAGAAGATCTCGACCACGCTGCTGCGGCGTTTTGCTATCGCAGGCCTCCGCAGCATAGTTCTGATCAAGCCGTTGAACGAGGAAGAAAATGTTATCCTCTCCACGCTGGCCAAGGACAAATCTAAGTCCGTCGAGGACGCGCTGATTGAGTTCTTTAAGCGCATGCGTCCGGGCAACCCGATCAGCATCCAGAGCGCCCGCCGCCTGTTTGACGACATGTTCAACACGGAGAAGCGCTACGATCTTGGTCTCGTCGGGCGGCACCGGATGAACCGTCGCTTTAAACTGAAGGCACCGAACGAGTACCGACTGTTGTCGCGTGACGATGTCGTCGGAATCATGAGCGAACTGGCCCGCATCGCGCAAACGGACGACGAGATTGACGACATTGACCACCTTGGCCACCGGCGGGTTCGGAGCGTTGGCGAGTTGCTCCAAAATCAGGTCCGTGCCGGTCTGGCCGAAATCGAGAAAACGGCGCGCGAGCGCATGGCCATTGTGGATGTCGAGAACCTGATGCCGCACAACCTCATCAACTCGAAGCCATTGGCTAGCGCCATCAAGGATTTCTTCGGCCGCTCGCAGTTGAGCCAGTTCATGGATCAGACCAACCCTCTGAGCGAACTGACCCACAAGCGCCGTCTCAGCGCACTTGGGCCCGGGGGCCTGTCACGCGACCGCGCCGGCTTCGAGGTGCGCGATGTGCACCACACGCACTACGGCCGCATTTGCCCGATCGAAACCCCGGAAGGTCCGAATATCGGCCTGATCTCCTCGCTGTCCACTTACGCACGCATCAATGATTACGGCTTCATTGAGTCGCCCTACCGCAGGGTCAAGGACGGCGTGGTGACCAAGGACATCGTGTACATGACGGCCGACGAAGAGGACGAGTACATCGTCGCGCAGGCCAACACGCCGCTGGATGAGCGCGGCCGGATCATGGCATCGAGCGTGCTCACCCGCGTGCGCGACGACTTCCCCATCGTGCCGCCTGACAAGGTCAGGTTCATGGATGTGTCGCCGAAACAGTTGGTTTCCGTGAGCGCCGCGCTTATTCCCTTCCTCGAGCACGACGACGCAAACCGCGCGCTGATGGGCTCGAACATGCAGCGACAGGCGGTGCCCCTGCTGTTTACCGAAGCGCCCGTGGTGGGAACCGGCATGGAGCGCAAATGCGCCGTGGACTCGGGCGCGTGCGTTATCGCGCGCAGCAGCGGCAAGGTCAAGCGCGTGACCGCCACTGAGATTGTCGTGGAGAGGCGCGACAAACAGTTGGAGACCTATCCGCTCGTCAAACTCAAGCGGTCTAATCAGGACACCTGCATCAACCAGAAACCCATCGTAAACGAAGGCGACGAGATTAAGGCCGGCCAAGTCATCGCCGACGGTCCCGCAATCAAGGATGGCGAACTGGCGCTCGGTCGCAACCTGCTCGTGGCATTTATGCCATTCGGCGGCTACAACTTCGAGGACGCCATCCTGCTGAGCGAGCGCATGGTGTCGGACGATGTGTTCACTTCCATCCATATCCAGGACTTTGATGTGGATGCCCGGGACACAAAACTCGGCAAGGAAGAGATCACGCGCGATATCCCCAATGTCTCCGAAGAAGCGCTGGCAAAACTGGACGAAAACGGCCTGATCATCGTCGGCTCCGAGGTCAAGCCGGGGGATATTCTCGTCGGCAAGGTGACGCCCAAGGGCGAAACGGAATTGACCGCAGAGGAAAAACTCCTGCGCGCCATCTTCGGCGAAAAGGCCGGGGATGTGCGCGATGCCTCGCTCAAAGTTCCGTCCGGGACCTACGGCACGGTCGTGGATGTCCGGGTGTTCAGCCGCAAAGAGCGCACCGGCAAAACCGAGAAGGAAGACAAGCAGCGCATTTCGGAAATCGAGCGCGAGCGCGACGCGGAATTGGCGCAGGCTGATGACGACTTCACCGAGCGGCTGCGCGAGTTGCTGGGGCGCATTGATAAGCCGATCGTGAACTACGAGACCGGCGAGGTCGAACTCAAACCGGGACAACGCGTGCACGAAAACTGCCTGACCTATGTCAAGCGCAGCCTGCGCACGGGCATGCTGCCCGTCGAGGGTTCGGTGGCTCATGAAATCAAGCAACTTTACCGCGACCACCACACGCGCGTCAGCACGATTGATGAGGTCGCCCGCAACAAGATTGACCGGATCAAGGCGGGTGACGAGTTGCCGCCGGGCGTGATCAAGCAGGTCAAGGTGTATGTGGCCACCAAGCGCAAGATTCAGGTGGGCGACAAAATGGCGGGCCGTCACGGCAACAAAGGCGTGGTGGCGCGCATTCTGCCCATCGAAGATATGCCTTATCTGGCGGACGGAACACCCGTTGACATCGTGCTCAATCCGCTGGGTGTGCCCTCGCGCATGAATGTTGGCCAGATTCTGGAAACCTACCTCGGGTGGGCTGCCACGGCGCTCGGCGTCAAGGTCGCCACGCCCGTCTTCGACGGCGCGCGCGAGCCGGAGATTTGTGAACTCCTGCGTCTGGCCCGCGAGAAAAAACTCGAAGAGGCCGGCGACAAGCGCAAATTCGAAGACCTCTCACCCGAGGAAGCGCTTCTGGATGTCAATCCGACAGGTCAAGTGACGCTGTTCGATGGGGCGACGGGGGAGCCGTTCGACCGGCCCGTGACCGTCGGGTACATGTACATGATGAAACTGGCTCACCTCGTTGACGACAAGATGCATGCGCGGTCAACCGGCCCGTACTCGCTCGTCACCCAGCAACCGCTGGGAGGAAAAGCCCAGTTTGGCGGCCAGCGGTTCGGCGAGATGGAGGTTTGGGCGCTCGAGGCTTACGGCGCCGCTTACACTCTGCAGGAACTGCTGACCGTGAAGAGCGACGATGTGGCCGGCCGCACGAAGATTTACCAGTCCATCATCAAAGGCGACAACCATCTGCAGCCCGGTATTCCCGAGAGTTTCAATGTGCTCGTGAAGGAATTGCAGGGTTTGGGTCTGAACATGGAACTGCTTACCGAGGAGTCGAGCCTGAGCGAGTCGGCCATGCAAGAGACAGGTCTCTCTCAGAACATGATGGCCACGGTAGGCGATGACGACATGTACTCCGGAGCGGACGACTTTGACGCGGACGACGATCAACTCTGACCCTGCGTCCGTCGCTGCGATGATTGCCGAAACGGTTTAACGATCCACAACAAGACGAATAAAACGATGCCCCGCCCGCGGGGCTGATTCTGGGAAAGCGAGGCCCACTACAATCGCTACCAAGAAGACCAGGAAAACGAACGAGGCGACCGATTCACAGCCGGCCGCCAAGCCTGCCGCCAAGGCGAAGACCAGCGCGCGCGCCGGTCGGCAGATCTCGGAAGTCTTCGCATTCGAAGGCGTTCGCGAGAGCGATGAGGTGAAAAACACCAATTACAGACCCATCCTGCTCGGCAGCGAGAAGGACGATGAGATCGACTTGAACCGATTGCAAGTCGTGGCCCGCATCTCGCTTGCGTCGCCCGAACGCATTCTGGAGTGGAGTCGCCGCCAGTCGCGGGCGGGCGAACGCCAATTGGGGTTGGGCATGGGGCGGATCGGCGAGGATGTCGATTTGTCCTCCTACGGCGAGGTCAAAAAGCCGGAGACCATCAATTACCGTACCTTCAAGCCCGAAAAGGACGGCCTGTTTTGTGAGCGGATCTTCGGCCCCACGAAGGATTGGGAGTGCTCGTGCGGTAAATACAAGCGCATCAAGTACAAGGGCATCGTATGCGACCGTTGCGGCGTTGAGGTGATCGAGAGCAAAGTCCGCCGCACGCGCATGGGGCACATCAAACTGGCTGCCCCCGTCTGCCACATTTGGTTCTACAAGGGCACATCGAGCCGCATCTCGCAGTTGCTCGATATCAGCGTCAAAGACCTGGGCAAGGTCATTTATTTCCAGAACCACATTGTTGTGCGGGGCGGCGACACTCCGCTGAAGCCCAAGCAACTGTTGACCGACGAGGAAACGCGCAATTACCGCGAGATGTACGGCGACAAGGTGGATATCCGGATCGGCGCAGAGGCCGTGAAGGAACTACTTAAGGAAATTGACATAGAGGAACTGGCCAGCCGGCTCGCCATCGAAATGCGGCAGGCGACCAGCGCCCAGCGCCGAACCAAGATCATTAAGCGCTTGAAGGTCGTGGAAGCGTTCCGCGGTTCCGACAACAAACCGGAATGGATGGTGCTCGATGTCCTGCCGGTTATCCCGCCTGAGTTGAGACCGCTTGTTCACCTCGACGGCGGGCGGTTCGCGACCAGCGACCTGAACGACCTCTACCGCCGGGTCATCAACCGCAACAACCGTCTGAAGAAACTCATGGAGTTGAAGGCGCCCGATGTGATCCTGCGCAACGAGAAGCGCATGTTGCAGGAAGCCGTTGATGCGCTGTTCGACAACTCGCGTCGGCCGCGCCCGACGAAGGGTCATAATAACCGACCGCTCAAGAGCCTCAGCGACATGCTCAAAGGCAAACAGGGCCGGTTCCGCCAGAATCTGCTCGGCAAGCGCGTGGATTATTCCGGCCGCTCGGTTATCGTTGTCGGCCCCGAGTTGAAATTTAACGAGTGCGGCCTGCCCAAGAAAATGGCGCTCGAACTCTTCGATCCGTTCATCATCCGCGAGTTGGAAAAGCGCGGTTATGTCAACTCCATCAAGAGCGCCAAGAAAATCATGGAGAAGGAGGCACCCGAGGTTTACGACATCCTTGACGATATCATCAAGGATCACCCGGTGCTGCTCAACCGAGCGCCCACGCTGCACCGGCTCGGCGTGCAGGCATTCATGCCAAAACTCGTCGAGGGCAAGGCCATTCAGTTGCACCCGTTGGCCTGCACGGCTTTCAACGCCGATTTCGACGGCGACCAAATGGCCGTCCATGTGCCCCTCTCTACCGAGGCGAAACTCGAGGCCAAGAATCTCATGCTGGCCGAGAACAACATCCTGTCGCCAGCCAACGGCCGTCCCACGGCCACACCGTCTCAGGACATGGTTCTCGGCCTGTTCTACATGACCAAAATGGTGCCGAACGAGGAGCGCTACGCCAAGGCGAAGACCGACAAGGACCGCGAGCGATTGATGCCGCGCTTTGCCTCGACCGACGAGTGCATCTTGGCATACAATCACAAACAGGTGACCTTGCACGAGGAGGTCTTGGTGCGCCTTGAGCCGGGACGGATGGTGAAAACCACCCCCGGTCGTGTGATCTTCTCGAAGGTGCTGCCTCCCGAGGTCAGTTTCTTTGACCCGAAGTTCAGTTTCGCCAACACCGTGCTGACGAAGGGACAGTTAGGTCAGATCGTGGCGACGGTGCACAAACTGGTGGGCAAAGTGGCCACGAGCCGCATGCTCGACGAAATGAAGTCGCTTGGTTATTACCACGCCAAACGCGGTGGCATTTCCATTTCCATGCGCGACATGGTCATCCCGGCTGAGAAAGATCAGGTGATTGCCAATGCCACCCGCGAAGTGGAAAAAGTTCAAGCGGCCCGTAATGTCGGCAACCTGACGGAGAGCGAGAAATACTCCCAAGTTGTTCAGATCTGGACACGCGCGACCGATCGCATCAGCGAAATCATGATGCGCGAAATGGCCCGCGACCAGAACGGTCTGAACCCCATCTACATGATGGCCCATTCGGGCGCTCGCGGTAACGAGGCTCAGATCAAGCAGTTGGCGGGCATTCGCGGTCTCATGCAGAAGCCGACCAAAAAGATCACCGGTGACATCGGCGAAATCATCGAAAACCCGATCAAGTCGAACTTCCGCGAAGGGCTCAGCGTGCTGGAGTACTTCATCTCCACGCACGGTGCCCGGAAGGGTCTGGCCGACACGGCTCTCAAGACATCAGACGCCGGCTACTTGACGCGCCGTCTCGTGGACGCGGCGCAGGACTTGTTCATCACCGAAGAGGACTGTGGAACGACCGACTCGATCAGTGTGCGTGCCATCACGGAACTGGTCCACACGGGTGAGCGGGAACTTGAACCGCTGGCCGACCGTATCGCCGGGCGCGTGGTGGCTGAGGATGTGATTCATCCGGTAACGAAAAAACTGATCATTAGCCGCAATCAACTGGTTACCGATGAAATAGCCAAGGCGATCGAGACTGCCGGTATTGAGGAGGTCAAGATTCGCAGTGTCCTCACTTGTAAAACCCGCCGCGGCATTTGCGCGCACTGCTACGGGTTGAACTTGGCGACGGGTCGGATGGTGGAATTGGGCGAGGCAGTTGGCGTCATTGCGGCGCAATCCATCGGCGAGCCGGGCACACAGTTGACTCTGCGCACCTTCCACATCGGCGGTGTGGCGTCGGTTACCGTCGAGGGGTGGTACCAGTCGGCCCATGAGGGTATCGCCCGGTACCACGATATCAAAGTCTTGAATGTCCAACGCGATCAGCGGTTGGTGATCAACCGGTCCGGCCTGTTGACCGTGGAGGACGAGGACGGCGTCGTGCTGCAGCGCATGCCGGGTATCCCCTACGGGGCTCGTATGCTGGTCAAGGACGGCGCGCGGGTGAAGCGTGGCGAGCGACTGGTTGAATGGGATCCGCACTTCACGCCGATCATGACAGAGCACGACGGGATTGTGCGCTTTGTCGACATCGTCTCGGGCGTCACCATGTCCGAGGAGTTCGATATCGTCTCCGAGCAGATGCAGCGCGTGATCAGCGAGCATAAAGAGGAGCGTCATCCCTCACTCGTCGTGGTAAACGCCAAGGGAGACGAACTGGCGCGCTATGCACTCAGTTCCGGAACCTTTTTGAGCAAGGACATTGATGACGGCGAAAAAGTGGTAGCCGGCCAGGTCCTGGCCCGGATCCCGCGTGCCCGCATGAAGAGCAAGGACATCACCGGCGGCTTGCCCCGCGTGGACGAACTGTTCGAGGCGCGCAAGCCAAAGGATGCCGCGGTCATTGCTGAAATTGACGGCGTGATCCACATCAAGGGGTCGGCCCGTGGGGCGCGCAAGTTCACCATTGTTCCAGACAAGGGTGAGGAGCGTCAGTATTCGGTTCCGATTTCCCGACACTTGATCGTTCGCGATGGTGAACGCGTCAGAGCGGGCGATGTCATCACCGACGGCACCCTGTCTCCGCATGACATCCTCGCCATCAAAGGCGAAAAGGCGGTCATGGAGTTCCTTGTCTCCGAAATTCAGGAAGTCTACCGGGTGCAGAAGGTGACCATCAACGACAAGCATATCGAGTGCATGGTTCGCCAGATGCTCAAGAAGGTCGTGGTCGAGGAAGTCGGGAACACGCGCTTCCTTTACGGTCAGCAGGTGGATAAATGGGAGTTCGAGGAAGAGAACCGCATCACCATCGAAAAGGGCGGCACCCCCGCCAAGGGCCGGCCGAAACTGCTGGGTCTGACGAAGGCCTCGCTGGAGACCGAATCGTTCATCTCGGCGGCCAGTTTCCAAGAGACAACGCGCGTGCTGACCGATGCGGCGGTGCGGGGGCGCTATGATTTCCTGCGGGGCCTGAAAGAGAATGTCATCATGGGCCTCCTTATCCCGGCTGGCACCGGCCTGCCACGCTACCGTACCATCCAAGTGCAACCGAAGCCGGGTTACCGTCTCGAAGACGAGGTGGAAGAACCGGTCGAGGACCGAGGCAGCGTGGCGGTGGCTACAGCCCCGGAGATTCCGGATGACGACTATGAGGCGGACGAGCCTGAGGCCGACGACGAACTCTAATCGCAGCACTTCCTCAATCTGCAAAACGAACTGGCCCCGGACGGTGTGAGTCCGGGGCCGGCTTTGTTTTTGCCTTCGACTCGTCGGTGTTGAGCCGCGGATCAATCCACTTTCAGGACGGCCATGAACGCCTCTTGCGGGATCTCGACCCGTCCCACCTGCTTCATGCGCTTCTTGCCCTCTTTCTGCTTCTCCAGCAATTTGCGTTTGCGGGTGATGTCGCCGCCGTAGCACTTTGCCGTGACATTCTTGCGCAAGGCTTTCACGGTTTCGCGGGCGAGGATCTTGCCGCCAATGGCTGCTTGAATGGCGACATCAAACATCTGCCGTGGCACCAATTCCTTGAGTTTCTCCGTCAACTGGCGCCCGCGGTGATACGCATTGTCGCGGTGTACGATGCTCGATAGCGCGTCGCACAACTCCCCGTTGATGAGAATGTCCAACTTGACCATGTCCGCCGGACGGTAGTCGCGGATCTCATAGTCAAAGGACGCGTATCCCTGCGATAGCGACTTGAGCCGGTCGTAAAAATCGAGGATGACCTCGCCCAGCGGAATCTCGTAGTCGAGGATCACACGCTTGTCGCTGATGTAATGCAGGTGCTTCTGGATCCCGCGCCGGCTCTGGCAGAGGGTCATGATCGGGCCAATGTACTGGGGCGGCACAATGATCCGTGCCTCAATGTATGGTTCCTCGATTTTGTCAATGTGGCCGGGGTCGGGCAATTTACACGGATTGTCTATCTCGAGCACCTGTCCGCCCCGCGTCGTGACCCGGTAGATGACACTGGGTGCCGTGGTGAGCAGGTTCAGGTTATACTCGCGCTCGAGCCGCTCCTGAATGATTTCCATGTGGAGCAGCCCAAGAAATCCGCATCGGAAGCCAAAGCCGAGCGCCGTGCTGGTTTCCGGCTCGTAAAAGAAACTTGCGTCGTTGAGTTTGAGTTTCTCGATCGCGTCTTTGACATTGTCGTAGTCGTCGGCGTTGATGGGGTAGAGGCCGGCAAAGACAACGGGTTTCACATCCTTGTAGCCGGGCAGCGGTTCCTTGGCGGGCCGGCGCGCGTGGGTGATCGTGTCGCCCACCCGCACCGAGGCGATTTCCTTGATGGATGCAATGACATAGCCGACCTCGCCACAGGTCAGCGCGTCGGTTTGACACAACTTGGGATTGAAGTAGCCGACCTCGTCCACTTCGTAGTCGGCCTGAGTCGAAATCATGCGGATTTTGTCGCCTTTGCGCAGCGACCCGTCCACTACGCGCACATAAGTGACCACGCCGCGGTAACTGTCGTACTTCGAGTCGAAGATGAGCGCGCGCAGCGGGGCGTCCGGCTGTCCCGACGGCGGCGGAATCCGCGCCACGATGGCCTCGCAAATTTCCTCCGTGCCTAGACCTGTTTTGGCGCTTGCCAAAATGGCTCCCGATGCGTCGAGGCCGATCACTTGCTCGATTTGCTCCTTGACCCCCTCGGGGTCGGCGCTGGGCAGGTCCACCTTATTGATGACCGGGATGATCTCGAGGTTGTTGCCGATGGCCAGATAAACATTGGCTAGCGTCTGGGCCTCGACGCCCTGAGCGGCGTCCACCACAAGCAGGGCGCCTTCGCATGCGGCGAGGCTGCGCGATACCTCGTAGGTGAAGTCCACATGTCCCGGCGTATCAATCAGGTTGAATTCGTAGGATTGCCCGTCCTTGGCCGTGTACGGCAGGCGAACGGCCTGGGCCTTGATGGTGATGCCGCGTTCGCGCTCCAGATCCATGGAATCCAGCAACTGGTCGCGCATCTCCCGCTGGCTGACGACCTGAGTGTGCTCGATCAGGCGGTCGGCCAGCGTGGACTTTCCATGATCAATGTGGGCGATAATGGAAAAATTGCGTATGCGAGACTGATCCATGGCCACGGCAAAATACGGTGGCAGGCCGGCCTCATTCGCCGTTGCGGTGCGACATCCGCTGAGGTGAGAATGCCTTCAGGCTCATGCGGATTGTGTGACTGATGGGATTGCGGGAGAAGTTGGCGGCTTTAGGCGAGCGCGAGCGCGCGCGACGCGCGGAAATTGAGCGTCTGTTGGCGGCGAATCCGGGGGTGCTTCGGCGTGCCAGCGAACTTTCGGCAGCGCCGGAAACCGATCATCTGCGGCTGAGCCGTGCTCCGCTGCACGAACTCCTGCCGTCGCTCAAACCGGTCACGGCGGCAGGGGGCGGGCGACTGCTCGCGTCGTCGGCGGTTGTGCCGGCCCGCCCCATCGAGCCGCCGGTGGCGCACCCGCGCGGCTATTGTTTTGCTGGCGAAACGGTTGTGCGCACGCTGCGCCTGCCTGTGCCCGGCGATGCCATGGCTGTCCTTGCGGGCGAAGACTCGATCCGCGGGGTCGCCCTCGAGCGCCTTGCCTTCCTTGATACCGAAACCACGGGGCTCATGGGCAACACCGGTACCTACGCATTCCTCGTTGGGCTCGGGTATTTTCGCGCGTCAGGCGATGGCTATGACTTTGTTTGCGAGCAGTATTTCATGGAGGATTTCTGCCATGAGCCCGCCATGTTGGACCATCTTGGCGGGCGATTGCGCGAGTTCGACGCGTTCGTGTCGTTCAACGGCCGGGCCTACGACCTGCCCCTCCTCCAGACGCGCTTCATCATGAACCGGATGCGTGTGAATCTCGACCGTCCCCATCTCGATCTGCTGGTTCCCTGCCGGCGCATGTTGCGCCCGCGTATAGGTTCCTGTTCATTGTCCAATGTTGAGGCGGCTGTGCTGGGGGTGCGGCGCATGCACGACATTGACGGCAGCCTGATCCCGGCTATTTACCTGGATTATGTGCGGGGCGGGCGTGCGGATCGCCTCGTGCCTGTGCTCGATCACAATGCCCAGGATGTTATCTCAATGGGCGCTCTGCTGGCCCATCTGGCAGGTCTGGTGTCGGATCCCATTCATCCGGGCGCGGATGATGCCTGGGTTTGCATCGGAGCGGCGGAGATGCTGCGGCGGTGCGGCCGCACGGACGAGGCACGCGCTTGGCTCGAGCGGGCCGTCGGCTCAGCGGACCGCCAAGGTGCAAGCCACGCGCGCCGCGCACTCGCCCGGCTGTTGCGCAAGTCAGGTGATTTTGCGGCGGAGGCAGCCATCTGGCGCGCGGAAATCCAGTGCCGCGGGGGGCACCGCGCCGAAGCGGTCGTCGAATTGGCCAAGGTCCTTGAATGGCGCCTCGGCGATTTGACTGGCGCGCGGGACCTTGTAGAGCAGGCGCTGCGAGACTTGGCTCTGACGCGGCAGGTTGCTCTGGCAGGGGGCAGGTCCCTTGACTCGCTGCCCCTGCTGGACCGGCAGGAGGCCGACCTACGGCGACGGTTGGATCGGTTGAACCGGCGGTTGGCCAATCGCAAAGCGCTCAAGCACCGCGGCTGATTCGATCGGCTGTCCAGCCGCGAAACGCCCGTTGAAAACCGGTGGTCATGCGCGATTCATCGCGGCGCGTCTAGGTTTTGTGTGGAGCGCGCCGTGTCCCTGTTCCGACTCCGGCCACCGGTGCAGAACCGAGAGTGGTGAGCGCGCTGGGAGTCGAACCCAGGACCAACGGATTAAAAGTCCGCTGCTCTACCTCTGAGCTACGCGCCCGTCCTTTGGGGACCCGATCAAGTGTCCCGTGAGGGGTACAGGGGTTTTTCGGCGCTATTCTGGAATCACATGCCGCGGCTTGATTTATCCCAAGGCGTGTACATACTTTTCAGGCCAGTTAGGCGACACTGCATGGCAAGGGCCATAGACATGGGACGATCGGTTTGCGGTGCGAAGGTTGGCGCGATGATTTTGGCGCTGGGGACATTGGCCGTGGGTGCCATCGCGCAAACGACGGCACCGGGAAACATGGCGCCGATTCCCACACCCATCGCGCCTGTGGAGACCCCGGCTTCACCCCCCAGAACGGAAGCGTTGGCCGCTGGCACGGGTTCGGCCGCCCTGCCCGAGGCTTACAAGCCGATGCAGGAATATCCCCGGTTCAACTCGAACGAACCGCCGTTCATTGCCAATCCCGAGGACTTGTCGCGGCTGAAAGTCCAAGCGCCGCAATGGATCCGCCAATTCGTGGCGTTTCCCGCGCCCGCCGAGTTGTCCCGCCATGTGGGTGCGCCCACAGCGGAAGTGCGCAGGCAGGCCGCCGCGTCCATTACCCAGGTCGTGAATCCGGCTAACCTGCCGGAGGGTTTTGAGGCCCGGCTGATTCCCCTGAGCCGGTGGGCCGTGCTCTATGACGATTGGCGCACGCACGGCGGGGTGGATGTGTTTCTCACCAAGTTTGTCTCCAATCGCTATGTCATCGGCCTGTGCGAGGCGCACAACCATGTCATCGTTCTTGTCCGGGATTTGTCCGGCGTGCGGGGCGACAATTTCGAGGCAATCCAGCGGCGCGCGGCGCAGTTCGCGGACGAACTCCTCACGGAACACCTCAAGCCTGTGTCAGCGGATTCCCTGAAACGCTTTCGCACCAGCATGTCGCCGATGTATGTTTATGGTTATTATAGCCCGAAGATCGAAATGCTGACCGGCGGGGGAGGAGAGTCGCAGGACCTCGTCACCACGGGCGGTTTGCCCAACGAGACTTCGTCGAGTTCGCGGGCCACGGCGGTTCGGTTTCTCTGTACGGGCGACTTTGCGGCGTTCCTGATCCTGAAGCCGGCGTTTGGCGCGCCGCTGAAGAATCCCTTCGATCCGCGCTTTGAGCCGATGTGGATCGTGCGCGCGGACGAGGTGCCGTTCTGGGATCCGAATGCGCCGCAAAAACAGGCGACCCCGGGCACGGAGGAAATCAAACGGCGCCAGATGGAGGAGTACCTGGGACGGCATTTCTACGATGCTGCGGGGCAGAAAATAGTGCTGCAGGCGGGTTACGACGAGTTAGAAAAGGCTTTTCTGGAACTGAACCCCGATCAGAAGGTCTCGATCACCGAACAGCGCATGATGGACGAGTATTATCTGGCCGGGTTGCGGGCGTTCAACGGGCGCGACTACATGTCGGCGCTCGATTACTGGTCGCGGCTGTGCGATCTGGATGCAAACAACGCCCGAGTGGCGGTTTTGCTGCGCGTGGCCATCGCCCGCCGATCCGAAAGCGACCTTGGCAACGACGCCGCAAAGGTGAAGAATGACCGCTACATTGGCCGTGCGATGGATGCCCTCGCACGCCAGCAAGCGGTGCTGGCCGACCGGCGCGATGCGCGCGAGAAAAATGCGGTGCGCGAACGGGCCATCGCCGATTTCCGCACCCGGGCGCTGGATCTGATTAGCGAGGGCAACTACAAGGATTCGCTCAAGGAATGGCGCAAACTGCTGGAAGTGGACCCCGGCAATCCGACCGCGCTGCTGTATGAGGATATTCTGATGCGCCGGGCACGCGGCGAGGTCCGCAAGAAATAACCAGCGTTGAAAGGGGAGATTGAACGGTGTCCGCCCGCACCATGTGCCGCAGGCATCCCACCAAGCCCGCCGTGACCTCCTGCAAACGCTGTTCCGCACCCATTTGCTCCGAATGCAAACTGGCGATGCCCGAGGGGGCGTTTTGCAGCATGGCCTGCGTGAAAGAGTTTCGCGACTTTCAGAGTCGAATCTGGGCGGATGGCGGGCCGCGACGCCGATTCTCGCTGCGGGCGACGATCCGGTACTTGTTTACGGTCGTGATCCTTGTCATCGTGATCGTTGTGGCGCTTTACTTCTGGCTTGGCACGACAGATCCGGTTGAGATGTGGGAAAACTTGCGGCGGCAGTTTCGGCTTCTGTTCTGAGGAGGTTTCTGTCGCCCTGTCAGTCTGGAACGAGGTCGTGGACGCGCACCTCGATGCGGTCGAGGCTCACGCGCCCGCGCTCTTCGCGGGCGGCGGGATTCTGGCTGAAAGTGTCGATGAGATCCAAGCCGAGGAAAAGGTCGCGTCGCGACGGGGCGTCCACATTTGGGCCGGGTTCGCTGCTGATGAGCGGCATGCGCACCTGAAGAGGCGTCCCGGGCGGGTACTCCGGGCGGATTTCCAGGCTCAACGGGGTGTGCATGAGCAGGGTGTACCAGCCCCCGTGCTCCGTGCCGATGCGGTCGGCGTTGCCGGTCCCAATGCCCGGCAGCGACTGGCCTGCAATCAAATTGTTGGCGGCTCCGGCCGAGCGCGCTCCGCCGATCTCGAACTTCTGCGACCAGGCAAACTTCAGGGAGCGGGCGCGTAGGCGGATCTGGGCATTGAGGTTGGCTTGCTGGGTCGAGGTCAAATGCCAGCGGATGGAATACTGACGCCCGGGTTCCATGCGAACATACGAAGCCGCGGCGCGGTTCGGGCCGGGATGGAACTCGCGACTGACAATGCCGACGCGGCTGGTGGGAACCGCCTGCGTGTCCAGCGTAATGCCCGCCGCGACATCACCCGACAACAGGCCTGCCTCGGTGTAGGTTCCGCGTGGCTGGTCGGACCAATCAGGCGACGGGTTGTCGCCGGGAAAAGTGCCGAAGATCACATTGCGAATGGTGAGTTCCGTGGCGGTTGTCGCGAGGGCCAGAGAGCCCGCATCGTTCAAATTGGGTTCGAGCACCCGGCGCAGCACGCCAGTACTGGCCGGGTCGAACAGCAGTCCTGCCGGATAGGTTCCGATGACGCATTCGGTCATGCCGATATCGCCGTTTTCCTGCGGTTCGAGTGCGTAGGCTTCGAAGATGCGCAGAACCCCTTCGGCCGGGTTCGCCCAGAGGGCGGGAATGTCCACGGGATCCATGTCTACGCGGTAGAGCGACGGAGCCGAAGGGTTGGAGGACGGGCGCAGTTCCGCACAGAGCGCCTCGTTGGCCGGGTCGAGCGAAAGGTGGTGGAAGACCTCCAGCATCGAGTTAACCGCGAAACGAAACGATACGCGGACGCGAAGGTTGGGGATTTGCGAGGCATCCAGCGGATCCGTCTGATTCGTGTGGTACATATAATACTTGGCGCGCACGATACGATCCGGACCGATAAGGCCGTAGGGCAGCCACTCGGAGAAATTGGAAACGACGCCGGAGATCCGGTAACGGTTGGGGTCGGGCCAGATGCGGGCGACATAGGCCCCCGGTCCGGGATCGTAAAACGCCGTAGCCAGTCCCGTCGTGTCAAAATCAAATACGGACCATCCGCTGAGCGAGCCGAAGGGGCGCAGTTCATCCGTGTCAAAGGTGTTGGAGGTAAAGGTGGTAAACGGGTCGGCGTCTTGCAGAGCGGGCCGGTCCCAGCCCATGGGTGGCGGGATGATGCGGGCTGCGCCGGCGACCCACGCAGTCAACAGCAGCCATGCGGTGACAACAGAAATTCGGATGCGGGCGCCCAACATTAGTCTGCCACCCTGCGAAATGTGCGGATCTCGATGCGGTCAATCAGCGCGTGGCCGGCTTCGACATGGCGCAGCACGCCGCCGCTGATGGTGTCCACAATGTCAAACCCTACAAGGAGATCGCGCCGCGAGGGCGCCGGCACGGTCGGGCCCGGCTGCGATGCAAGAAGCGGCATCCGGACTGTCAGCGGCGCACCGGGTGGGAATTCCGGCCGGATTTGGGGATCCAGCGGCGTCATGAGCAGCAGGTTGTACCAGCCGCCTTGTTCGTTGCCGTCGCGCTCGGGGTTTTGACAGCCAACGCCCGGCAGCGCCTGAGCGGCAATCGTGTTGTTTGTGGTTCCCGCAGCCTGGGCCCCTCCGATTTCACATTTCTGCGACCAGGCAAACTTTGCGGCGCGGGCGCGCAGGCGCATCTGAGGCTGACGGTTGGACTGTTGCGTGGAGGTGATGTGAAAGCGCACGGCGTACTGCCTGCCCTCCTCCACACGCACATACGACGGCAGCCCCGGATGCGGACCCGGGTTGAACTCACGGCTGACAATCCCACAACGGTCGGCCGGCACGGCCAGTGTGTCGAGGGTAATGCCGGCCGCCGACTCGCCGTAGGCCGGACGGGGAGTGGCCGGGTTGGTGTCCTCTGTAGCGAACACGCCGGGATCTGGTGACAGAATGAGGTTTCGGATCGAAACCTCCGCGGCCGCGTTGATTGCGCTCAGAGAGCCGGCTCCCGAGGGAGAAGGCTGATAGACCCGGGGCATGAAGTTTGTGTCGGTGAGCGGCGGCCATTGCGGCGCGGCATAGACGCCGATGTGGCTTTCGGCGATGGCAATGTAACCGTTTTCCTGCGGCTCGAGCGCGTAGGCTTCTGCGCCGCGGAGCATGCCCTCGGCCGAGGCATTCCCGGCAAGAAAGGGCACATCCACAGGATCCATGTCCACCGTATACAGGGATGGCGTGGCCGCGTTGGCGGATGGCCGCAACTCAGCCGCCAGGGCGGCGTTGCCCGGGTCGGCTGTGAGATGGTGGAAAACCTCCAGCATCGAGGACACGGCAAACCGGTTGGCAACCCGGAGCCGTAAATTGGGCACCTGGTTGCCGTCACCCGCGTCTGCCACTCCGCCAAAGTAAACATAATACTTGGCCCTGACATGCCGTTCCGGTCCGCAGTCCGAGTACGGAAGCCACTCGGCTTGATTGGCCAACATGCCGGAGATACGGTAGCGAGCGGGATCCCCGGCGACGCGGAGCCTCACAGCCCCCGCCGACGCCTCATGGTCGGCTGAGGCCAGTTGCGGCAGTAGCGTTCCGAAAAAGGACCATCCCGCGGCCGAACCCGGAGTCGTCAGGGGGTCCGCTGCGAAGGTGTCGGTTCGGAGCGTATGCGAGATCCGATCGAGTTCCGCGCGGGCCGGCAATGGCTGGGCCGTGGTCGTCGGCCCCTGAAAAAGCAGCGTCCCATCGGGGTTGAGACTGACGCGATTCATGGCGGGGGATCGGTCTCCGCCGCCTGTGGCGGGGCGCGTGTGAATGTTATAAAAGGCAAAGAACTCCGTGCCATCCGGGGATGCCACAAAATCATGCGATCCCGGTCCGGAGACGGGTGGAGCCGCAAGCAGGTTTGCCTTGAGCAGAGGATTGCCGGCAAACCGGCTGAACGGACCTGCGGGCGTGGGGCCGTACGCAGCACCAATCGCGTAATCGGGCGCCGAATAGATATTGCCGGAGTATGTCAGGCAATATCCTGTCCGGAGTCGTAGCACGGCTGGAGCCTCGCACACGGCAACGCCCGCGGTGGTGTTCACCTCCCATGCGGAGAACGGCGGTCCCAACACTTGGGTGGCGGCGGGGGCCACAAACGCTGACAAATCCGGCGCTATTTCGCGCACCCAGAGCGTCACGGCGCCCCCTGAATAGGAGGCATAATAAAGGTAGGATCGGTCGTCGCTGTCGAGCAGGAGGAATGCGTCAAACTGATCGCTGGTTGATTCCATCAGCGGGGCGCGCCACTCCCGGAACGGTCCCAGCGGGGACGGGCTGCGCGCGATGCAGATCTGATAGGGCTCCGTTGGCGCACGCCGCGCCGCATAGAGCATGAAAAACTGTCCGAACCGGAAGTACACCTGCGGCCCGACAAAACCTTCATGCCCCCAGTCAGTGGTGTGATTGAGCAGCGCCCATCCGCGGGGCGTCCATTGCACGAGATCCTTCGAGGTCCACACTCGGACGCCGGCGTCGGGGCCCTGCCCGGTGAGGTTGGAGGTTGGGTATAAGTAATAGGTGTCTCCGTGGTGCAACACGCACGGATCGCCGATGTTGGAGATCCCAGCCAGAGGATTGCGATACACGCCCGAGGCGAGGCCGTGCGACGGAGCCAACAGTCCGATCAGCAATGCTATCGTTACAACTCGCAACATGTCGCGGCCATCGTTTCCTCGCGGCAGGGTATGCGGCCTGAGAAGTATGAGACGGCGGGCCAGTTAAAACTCCCCATAAGCATGGAGAATGACTGCTGCGGCCACGAGCGGGGCCGTATCGGCGCGCAAAATTCGGGGGCCCAGGCTTGCCGCTGCGAACGGTCCGCACGCTTCGAGTTCCGCCGGGTCAAACCCGCCCTCGGGGCCTGTGGCGAAGACGATTGCAGGATGCGGGCTGGCTGGCGTGGCCAAGATTGCAGCCACCTCGCCGAGGCGTTGGCTTTCGGAGCGCTCAATCAGCACGACACGATGCGCAGTGCCCGGGGCCGCGCCCAGTGCGGCTGCGAGGGTGGGCGCGATGACCAGAGCGGGCAAGTCGGCCCGCTCGCATTGTTTACTGGCCGACAACACGACGCGCTGCAGCCGCTGGGCTTTGTCCTGTCCCGGTCGGGCTACATCGCGGGCAGCGCTGTAGGCTATGATACCGGCCACCCCCATCTCGGTCAGTTTTTCGACGAGAAACTCCGTACGGCCACCCTTGAGGAAAGGCACAGCGGGCCAGAGGGCCACGCGAGGCGGGGGCGGCGGCTCGAGGCGGGGCTCAAGGGCAACCGTGGCAATGCCGCGTTGGCTGCGCACGAGGCTTGCGGCAAACTCTCTTCCATCGCCAAAAACGCGCAGCGCATCTCCCGGACACGCGCGCAACACGCGCAACAGATGGTGCGATTCCTCAGGCGACAGGGCGATTTCGGAGCCCGGCACGCAGTCCGCCAATTCGGCGTAAAATCGCCCGACAGGCGGCTTTACGATTGGCCGTACACCTTCACCCACAGGTCGTTGATCACATCGCTCTGGTCGGACTCAATAAAGACGACGATATTGACCGTGGTCGAGTCTTGAACAAACTGCAGCCTGCGGGTGATCTCGGGGTTCTTGTCGCGATAGGCGACCCACGCGTCCCGAATTTCCCGGGCCGTTTTCACATCAGGCATGCGGAAGGAGTGGATATACGCCGTTTTGGATCCCTGTCCTTCGCGGGCCTTGGTTTTGATCATCTCTTTGACATATTCCAACTTTTTGCCAAGCAATTCCTTGATCTTGGGGTCCGGGACTGTACTTATGAATTGGTCGGGGGGGTCGTTACGAATTTCGGGCGGCTCGTAGACCATACCGGCCGTGGCGAAAGGCTTTCGTGACATCACGGCAATATTGGGCCACGGGCTTTCGGCATCGATCACCGAACGATAAATCGCTTTGAACATTCGGTACGGCGCATGAAGGGCAGGCATGTTGGCGACCGTGTTCCAGTCAAAAATGCCGAGGAACTGCACGCCCACGGTGAGGAACAAGGCTGCGGCGGCCCCCACGCCGATCTTGAAGTATCCGCTGGTCAGGAATTTGCGGACATTCTGGGCCGTTGCGCCTGCAGCCTTTTGAGCGCGCACCTGCGCCGCGCTCATGTTGGCCAGTTCGTTGCGCCGGTCTTCAAGGGCGCCGATGGTCTGGTTGAGCAGCAGGTACGCCTCGTGCCACTCGATCTCCATTTTTTTGGTTTCGGCCGGGCTCTGGCGGTTGAGGTGTTTGAGCGTGATGGCGCTCTCGACGATCTTGAGCATGCCCTGACCGATGTTCTGGTCGTGCGTGAGCGCATCAATGAAACTGTCGTGCAGCATCGCAATGCGGCTCTTGATGTCGAGGAACTGGCTTTCGGCTTCGGGCGTAATGTTCTCGCCTTTGACGCCCATGACATAATAATCGTGGAAGGTGCTCCACAGGTCGAGCAGTTCCTTGCAGTCGGCGTAGTGGCGTTCGACGGTTGGATCAATCATGGCATTGCCTCAAGCACAGCCCGTAGATGGCGAATCTGGTGCGTGGTTTTGTTGCGCTGTCGTGGTCTGACAACAGAAATCCGTCGCCATGGCTGGCGCTCAGCCCCTTCCGCCCGGTCCGCTGATGGCTTCGAGCATCTTGATGAGGGGGAGAAACATCGAAATGACGACCGATCCGATCAGGATACCAAGAAAAGCAATGAGCAGAGGTTCGATCAACGAGGTCAAACCAGCGACGGCTGTATCCACCTGATCTTCATAGTACTCCGCGATTTTATGGAGCATGTTTTCCAGCGCGCCGGTGCGTTCACCGACCTCGATCATGCGGGTCACCATGGGCGGAAACACCCCGGATTCCACAAGGGGTTTGGTAATGCTGTCACCGCCTTGGATGCTGATCTTCGTTTTGAGGATGGCGTCTTCAATGATGACATTGCCGGCCGTTTTCGCCACGATTTCGAGTGCACCCAAAATGTTGACACCGGCCCGCATCAGGGTTCCGAGCGAGCGGCTGAACTTGGCGACAGCAACTTTCAGCAACAGCGGGCCGAAGATCGGCACACGCAGTTTCCACGAGTCTATAATCCGACGACCGCTCTTCGTACGCCCCCATTGCACCAACACGATGACCAAGCCCACAACCGAGGCGAGGGCCACATACCAACGATCGCGCACAAACCGGCTGACCCCAATGACAATCCGGGTCAGCAAGGGCAGTTCTTCGCCGAGATCCTCAAAAATCTCCTCGAATACCGGCACGACCTTGGTCATGATGACGATCATGATGATGATGGCAAAGATGGTGACGGCCGTCGGATACATGATAGCCGATTTGACCTTGCGGCGGATCGAGGCGGCCTTTTCGAGGTAAACCGCGATCTGATCGAGAATCGCGTCGAGCAAACCGCTGGCTTCGCCCGCCTTGACCATGCTTAGGAAGAACTGGTTGAAGATCTTGGGGTGACGGGCGAGGGCCTCATAGAACGAGCAGCCGGCCTGCACATCGCGCTCAACCTGCCGCAACACATTGCGCAGAACGAGTTTTTCGACCTGCTCACCGAGAATATTGAGCACCTCGACCAGCGGCAGACCAGCACGGATCATGGTCGCCAACTGGCGCGAGACCAGCACAAGGTCGTCAATGTTGACCTTGCCGCGGCGCAGCCGCTGCCGTCGGCGTCGGGTTGCGGATGGTGCCGTGACAGTAGCGCCAGCCTGAATGGAGGTGGGCGTCAGACCCTGTTCCTTGAGAATTTTGACCACCATGGCCTGAGTGGGCGCGTCCTGCCGTCCCGTGACCATCTGCCCCTGCGGGTTGCGGGCGACATATGTAAAAGTTGGCATCTTCGGCTTATCCGTCTCTCGCTCAATTTCGCGCCGGCGGGCCGCCTCGGGCGCCCCGGTACTTCAGTACCTTTTTCCATAGCAGTTCGATTGCCTTTGCCAAGCCCGATTTGAGGGCTCCGGATGACCGCGTTCTCGCGCGAAAAATAGCGTTGAACCGGCCGGTCGCCGCCTCTAACACCAGCCTCCTTGCTTGCAGGGGGCGAGATGTTTCAACGGACATGCACTTATGAATTTTGAAGCACTCATGCTCGGCGCCAAGAAGGTGAAAGCCTCGGACATTCACCTGATCGAGGGTTCCGCGCCATTTCTGCGCATCCACGGTGACCTGAAAAAGGTGGATATGGGAGTCTTGGGGCACGACGAGATGCAGCAGACCTTGCGCAAGATCATGCCGCACCATTTGCTGCGCGAGTTGGAAAGCCAACGCGGCTGCGACTTTAGTTACCAGCACTCCGACGAAGTCCGCTTCCGCTGCGTCGCCTACTACGCGATGGGCAAACTCGGCATCACGATGCGTCTGATCCCGCTGACCGTCCCGACCATCGAGGAACTCGAACTGCCTGAGGTCATCCGCACGATCGCGAGAAACCCGCGCGGACTCGTGCTGCTGACAGGCATGACCGGCTCCGGAAAAACCACAACGCTGGCGACGATGATTGATTACATCAACGCCATGGAGGCTCTGCGCATCATTACGATCGAAGATCCGATCGAATACATGTATACCTGCCGCAAGTCCATCATCAGCCAGCGCGAGTTGGGCAAGGACATCCCAGACTTCAACATTGCTCTGCGGCAGGCCATGCGCATGGATCCGGATGTCATCCTTGTGGGGGAGATGCGCGACGCGGAGACAATCAAAGTGGCCATCAAGGCTGCTGAGACGGGGCACCTCGTCCTGTCCACGCTCCACACGACAAGCGCCGTCCATACAGTCCAGCGAATGATCGGCTATTTTGACGAGAGCGAACACGACCTGCTTCGCGAGCAACTGTCGCTGAACCTGCGCGCCTCGATCACTCAGCGCCTTGTCAAGCGCGCTGACGGCAGCGGCCGCATCGCAGCCATGGAGATCATGGTCGTCAACGCGACGATAGCGAAATTGATCAAGGACAACCGGATCACCGACATTTTTAGCATCATCAAGGGCCGGGAGGACGGCATGCAGACCTTCGATCAAGCCCTTGCGGATCTGGTACGCGCCCAGAAGATCACCTTTGAAGAGGGCTCGCTGTACTGCGAAGACTTTTACGCATACAAGCGGTTTATTGCCGGTATCGCCTCCAGCGGCGACCGTGGCGCGATCATCGCATGACGCCGGCTGCGGGCAGCACGCTGCGGGGTGCCAATCCGGCAACCACCGCCACTCACCTGATGAAGGAATTGGAATAAATGCTCAGACAACTGCGTTCGCCGCGCCTCAAGACCGCGCTGTGGATCGGGCTGTCCATCATTGTCATCCCGTCGTTCGTCGTCTTTTACGGCTGGCAGTCCAAGGCGCCCGGCAGCGGCGACTTCACGCCGCAGGCGGCCGCGTCCATTGAACTGCCCGGAGCCAGCAAAATCGAGATTCTTCAGCCGCAATTCATGCGGGCCAAAGAC
Source organism: Candidatus Sumerlaeaceae bacterium (assembly GCA_026418615.1). Classification (GTDB taxonomy): domain Bacteria; phylum Sumerlaeota; class Sumerlaeia; order Sumerlaeales; family Sumerlaeaceae; genus JAOAAY01. The sequence goes on from JAOAAY010000016.1 coordinate 31,500, forward strand.
GATTTGCGTCAGGAAGTCATTCGCTACGCGGCCGTTACAGATCGGCCCATTGACCGTGTGGCTGCCGACAATATGCTTGACACGCAGTTTGTGGTGCAACGCGCCATTGATCTCGAAATTCTCAAGGATTTTGCCCGGCGAAACGGGATCGTCGTGCCGGTGGATGAGGTCATCCGCCAGTATCAACGGCAGGTGCCTCCTGAGCAACGCCCCATGCTGATTGCGGAATTGCAGCGGCGGGGGATCTCCTTTGAGCAGAAGGTCCTGGAGGATCAGTATAACCTGCTTCTCGAGCGTGTGCGCAGCCTGCTGATCGAACAAACTCGCGTGTCACTTTACGAAGCCTGGATCCACTACCGTTTGCAAAATGAAAAACTGGTGCTCGATGTGGCCCGGTTCGATGTGGGCGACTACCTGCCCAAGGTAGAGATGGACGAGGCGGCCCTGACACGGTTCTTTGAGGAAAACCGCGCCCGGTTCCGTGTGCCGGACCAGGTTGAGTACAACTATATCCTTGTCCGAAAGAGCGATCTCCGCACATCGGTCACCGTTACGGATGACATGATCACCTCATACTTCGAGACGCACAAGGAGGACTTTCGTTCTCCGCGTTTGGCGCGGGTGCGTCAGATCACGCTGCTCAAACCCCAACCCGCGGAGCCGGGGGCGTCCGAGGATGACCTGACGACCCGCATTGAACAGGTGCGCCAGAAGGCTTCCGACTTGCGCCAGCGTATCGCCAAAGGCGAATCGTTTGCAACCTTGGCCGACCAAGCCAACGAAGAAACCATTTTCCCACCGCGCGAAGACGAAGGTACGACGGACGCCGACGCGCAGACGACCGCCGGGGGCTACCTCGGGCTGATTTCCGAGACGAACGCGACGGCCTTTTACGGCGACGAGTGGACCTCCTCGGTCTTTGGCCTGTCACCCGGCAGCATCAGCCAGCCCATCGAGACCCGGCGCGGATTCCACATCGTGCAGTTGGAGGAACTGCGGCCGGGCCTAATCCCTGACCTCGACAAGGTGCGCACCTTGGTGCGCGAACGCGTCGTGGACGAAAAGGTGGGGCCGCTTTTCGAAGACATGGGGCAGCAAATCCGCGAGAATGCCGCCCGCTATACCAGTCTCGACAAACTGGCGGAGGTCACCTCGCTCACCGTCCAGAAAACGGGGCGTGTAGACCGCACGGCGCAGTTCATTCCCAATATCGGGTTGCTGGGCGACTTCCGCGAGCCCATCCGCGAACTCGCCAAAGGCGGGCGCAGCGAGGTGCTCAGCGATTCATCGCGCCACTTGGTGATTGAGGTGGCCGAGGAATATCCGGCCCATGACCCGGAGTTGAAGGATATCCGTGCGAAGGTCGAGGCAGCATGGCGCGAGGAGCGGGCGCGCGAAATGGCGCGGAGTGCGGCCGAGACCGTGAAAGCGGCCGCCAAGGACCCCGCCGGTATGCAGGCTGCGGCCGTGTCCGCCGGAACCACTGTGACCACCACTCAGCCCTTCAAACGCTCGGAAGTCGCCACGGTCGTCGGTCCCGTGGTGGACTTTGAGACCGAGTCCGAGGCGGCCCGTGTTGGCGATGTGGTGCTCTCCACCTTGGGGACGGCCTCCGAACCAACAGGTTATATTGTCTGGCGGGTAGTTTCCAAAGAGGAGCCGGCTCAGGCGGAATTCGCGAAAGCCATCCACAAGACCGTTCAGCAACTGCGCGAACGCCGGGCCATGACGACCTTGCACGAGTACATGCGCGACCGGCGGGCTGAATTTGCCAAGAACATTAAAATCAACCCGGCGTACCGGTAGATTTACATTGAAAGCGGCAGGTGTCGCTTCTAACGCTGGCCATCGAATTATCGAAGTCGGTTCAGACCGTCGCACGGTCCCATCTGGCAAGGATAAGACAGCAGACAGATTACGATGACGCAGCGATCCAGGTTTGCCGGTTCCCTCTCCCTCTCACGACTGCGTCGTGCATTAGCATGGGTCGTGTTCGTGCTGATGACTGCAACTTGGGGATTGAGGGCGCAGGACATGGCCGCAGCGACGGGAGGGGGCGGAAACTGGTTCTCGTTTGTGCCGCCGGAGGCGCGGCCCGCGGAAGCGATGGAGGACGACGCGCCCAACGCTTATCATCCGCCGGAGCGCCCGCGCACGGCAGAAGACGACGCTCAATTTGCCAAGCCTGAGGCAGGGGGCAGCCCGGAACGGACTGTTGCCTCCGCGGCTCTGCCGAATGCGCCCATTGTGCGCGGGGTGGAAATCGTCGGTCCAAGCGGCGACGAGTTGACCAAGGCCTTGCGAGCCATCCGCACTTCGGCGGGCGAGGTGCTCGATCCGGCAAAACAGCGCGAGGACATCCGCCGCCTCTACGAAACAGGGTTGTTCAAGCCCAACATTATCGCGGAAGCCGATCCCGTCCCCAATGGCGTGAAACTGCGCTACATTGTGGAGCCCAACCCGAAGGTCAACGGGATCAGCGTCAGCGGCAACCAGAAGATTGATACGCAAAAACTGCTCGCCCAACTGCCCGTGAAGTCAGGGCAAGTATACTCGATTGAGGCGCAGAACCGGATTCGCGACGCGCTGCGGCGCTATTATGAAGAAAAAGGGTTTTCCAGCGCGGTGATCTCCGTGGAGGAGCGTCCGGGCCCCCAAAATTCGGTGGATCTGGCCATCACGGTGGACGAAGGCACCAAGATGCTCGTCAAGGATCTCGTGATCCGGGGAAACCGCTCGCTCGGCGACCTGCCCATCAAACTGCGCGCCCAGAACAAGGGGTCACTTGGTCCTATAAAAAACTATTACAATGAGTCGAAGTTCGCCGAGGACCTTGAAGCCGTCAAGGCCCACTACATTTCCAAGGGTTTTCTCGATGTGGAGGTGCGCCGCGGCGATTTCGTCTATGCTCCTGACCAAAGTTGGGTGAGTCCCGTCATCGAGGTTGTCGAAGGCCCGCGCTACAGCGTCGGGCGGTTGGAGGCGCGCGGCTACACGGTGTTTTCCCGCGACGAAGTGCTCAAGCCGTTCCGCGACCTGCAGGGCAAGCCCTACAATGCCCGCAAGTTTGACGAGGCGGCCAAGGCTGTCCAGGATATGTATGGCAACGAAGGGTTCCTCCAGTGCAGTGTGAAGCCTGACCTGCGAAAGGACCCCTCGCGCGGCATGGTGGATGTCGAGGTGGAGGTGACTGAAGGTCCCCGCATCTATGTGGGCGATGTGAAGATTCTCGCTCAAGCCTATCCCGACGACATGGAAATGGGCTGGCTGCGGCGTTTCTACTCGCGGTATTCGCCGCCGGTGCGCGATGAGGTGGTCCAGCGCGAGGTGCGCCTGCGCCCGGGTCAGGTGTATCGGAAGTTCGACGAGGTCAGGACACGCGAGCGTCTGAAAAGCCTCAATGTCTTCGAAACGGTCGAGGTTCGCGACGAACTGTCTCCCGATCCGTGCGTGCGCGACATGGTGGTCGAGGTGATGCAGGGGAACACCGGAAACCTGATTTTTGGCGCGGGATTTGGCGATGTTGAGGGGGGGTTCATCTACGCAAACTATGTTGAGCGCAACCTGTTCGGGATGGCGCGCGACCTGCGCGTGTCGGCCATGCTCGGCACGGAAGCCCTGAATTTTAGTATCGGTTACATGGACAGGTACTTCCGTGGGACCGACATCGCGGCTCAATTCGAGTTGTTCCACCGGCGTTTCAGCCGCCTCGGGGGCCTGCGCGAGACCCGCTTCGGCGGCATTGCCGAGTTTACCCGGCCCTTGGATGATTGCATGAAGGACGCGATCCGTTTGAGACTGGAAAGCGTCGGTTACGACACGGCTAGTCTCAAAGACGAACCCGACACGGACATCAGCAGTTATCTCGCGGCAACCATTCGCTACCGCATTGCGCGCGACACGCGCGACGACCTGTTCTTCCCCACGGAGGGCAACCTGATGTCGGGCAGCATCGAGGCTGGCATGGCCGGGGGAGCGCTGTTGAAACTCGAGGGGCAGTATGCGCAATACTTCAACCTCGGCAGCGGATGGGTGATTGCCAACAACACGACGGCCGGTTTGCTGCCGTTCGGTGCAGACAGTGTCGGCTACGGTGAGCGGTTCTTCCTCGGCGGCTCCCAAGATATGCGCGGTTTCAAACTGTATGGCGCGGGGCCCTTTGACACGGGCAATGACAAGATTCCGCTCGGCGGCGCCACCAAAATCCTTTCACAGTTTGAACTGCGCCGTGCCATCACGGACAACCTGACCGGCGTAGCCTTTGCGGATGTCGGTTTCTTGGGTGAGAATCCGCTCGAGATTGGCCCGCCGCGCGTCTCGCTCGGCACGGGCGTGCGCATGCGCCTGCCGATCGCCCGCGTGTCGCTTGACCTCGGCGTGCCGGTGGTCAGCCAATCAAGAGACCAGACGCAAATCTTCCATTTCACCATCACCTCGGCCTTCTGAGGCTCCACGGCCGGCGCGTCCCATCCCAACAAGTCATTGACCCGCAACCGGGCGCAGGCGCGTAATCGAGCCTTCTAAACTGTGCGAATTGTGGGCTGATTGGAGCCCGCCAAATTGGAGCCAAACATGAGAACTCAACGCTTACTGATCACTGCCTTTGGCGCGCTGCTACTGACGATGGCCCAGACGGCCATGGCTCAGACCAAGGTCGCCTATGTGGACATCGAACGCATCACCAGTAAGGCCAAGCCCGTCAGCGCGATGATGACCGACATCGAGCAGCAGGTCAAAAGTCTGCAGAGCGAGATCGAAACCAAGATGAAGAAATTGCGCGAACTCAAAGCCGACGCGCAAAGCACCGAGGGAATTTTGTCGAAAGACGAACAGGACAAAAAGCGCAAGGAAGTGCTGCGCCTTCAGAACGAACTGGATGAACTGGAAGGCCGGGCGCGGCGCAAAATGCGCGAAATGGATTCCACCGTCTTTGAACCGCTCATGAAGCGCATCATGTTTGTCATCGAGGATGTCGCGAAGGAAAAGAAGGTGGACATCGTTTTGCGCGGAGAGGCCGTCATTTATGGGGCCACCGCTGTAGACCTGTCCGATGAAGTGATTGCCAAGTTGAACGAGGGCACGGGCGCTGCCGCTCCAAAGGCTCAGGCACCAAAGGCCCCGGAAGAACCGACGCCCGCGGCCACGCCGGAACAGCAGCCGCAAGCCGTGGCGACCCCGGAGGCTACGCCGGCTCCAACCGCAACCCCAGAGGAAGCGTCGCCTACGCCCAAGCCCGCATCAGCCGAGGAGAAGCCCGCGGGGGGGGCGCCGCGCATCCGCACTGCGCGTCCGCGCGAAGGAGCCCAACCCCAGCCGACTGCGCCCCGCGGCGAGCGGCCTGTGGATCGGCAGCCCGAGCGCTGATCGTCTCTCAGGTGTCAGCGACTGCGTGATCGAACCCTTGGCAACGGCAGTCCGGCCGCAGCGCACCATCGCGCAGAGCATTGGAGCGTCGGGGCGCGGTGTGCACTCCGGCCGGTTGACCAATCTCCGACTGTTGCCTGCGGCAGACGGGGTGGGGATTGTGTTCCGGCGCACCGACATGCGCGGAGCGCCGGATATTCCGGCAACGCTCGACAGTGTCATGGCCGCGGAATTGCAGCGGCGGACGACCCTCGCGGTTGGCGAGGCGCGGGTCCACACTGTCGAACACATTCTTTCGGCCGCTTACGGGCTTGGCATAGACAACCTGATCGTGGAACTTGATGGTCCGGAACCGCCGTTTCTTGACGGCAGTGCCAAACCGTTTGTGGAGATGATTGAGTCCGCAGGCGTATGCGAGTTAAATTCCCCCGTCCAAGCCGTCGCGTTGCCACATCCGGTCGCCTTCAGCCTCGACGACGCCGATTACAGCGCGCTGCCCTCCGAACACTTGCGAGTCACCTTTTTCTTTGCCTCCGATGAATCCCTGCTACGCCGCCAGTCGGCCAGTCTGATTGTCACCCCGGATGTCTTTGCGCGCGACATCGCGCCGGCGCGCACATTCTGCTTCTTTCGCGAAATCGAGGCGCTCCAACGCGCAGGACTCATCGGCGGGGGCACCCTGGCGTCTGCCGTCGTGATCGGGCGCAAAGCCATTCTCAATGAGTCGCTTCGTTTTGCGGATGAACCCGTCCGCCACAAGATTCTTGATTTCATCGGTGACCTCGCGCTTCTCGGAAGACCCGTTGCGGGGCACTTTTTGGTGGCCCGCGGCGGCCACCGGACGAATGCCGCCTTCGGGCAATTCCTGCGAAAGGAACTCGGTCTGTGACCAACGAACTTCTCTTCGAGGCGCCGCTCGATGCGGCTCAGATCATGCAGATTCTGCCGCATCGCTATCCGTTTCTCATGGTGGACCGGATTGTGGAGATGCGTCCCGGTTTCATCGTGGGAGAAAAGACCGTGACCATCAATGAGTGGCAATTCGTCGGCCATTTTCCCGGCAATCCCGTCATGCCGGGCGTGCTGATGATCGAGGCCATGGCCCAGACCGGCGCTGTGCTGGCTCTGGCTCACGCCGACGGCCGCGGCAAACTGGCGCTGCTCGGCGGTGTGGACGAAGCCCGGTTCCGCCGGATTGTGAGGCCCGGCGATGTCCTGCGTATCGAGATGACCGAGGTCTTGCGCCGCCGCAAAATTGGCCGGACTTCGGGCCGCGTGCTCGTCAACGGGGAGGTGGCATGCGAAGCCGTCATCACCTTCGCCATCTCCGACGCTGCAGGGTCGGCACAATAGCCGAGCCTTAACCCGAGGCTTTGCGTCCAATGTAAATCGTGGCGATGCCGCCGGTGAGGGGGATGATCTCAACGGGGCCTCCGGTTGCGGCCGCGACGGCGGCGGCAAATTCCGGACCTTCGGGAAATCGGGCAACGGATTTCGGCAGGTAACGATAGGCTCGCGTGCCCGTGATAGCGTGTCCGATCCGCGGCAACAACCGGTTAAAGTAAAAGGAATACACGGCGCCAAAGAGCCGGTTGCGCGGGCGGCTGAATTCGAGCACCACAATCCGCCCGCCGTCGCGACACACGCGTGCCATCTCGCGCAAACCTGTTTGGTAATCGGCAACATTGCGGATTCCAAACGCCACAGTGACAGCGTCGAAAGCGCCCGCGGGGAATGGCAGCCGCATGGTGTCCGCGACCAGTGTGCCCGGCAGGGAGTGTGCGTGGGGGGATGCGGCAAATTTGTCGCGGCCGCGCGACATCATCGAGGGGGTGAAGTCGCAGGCAAAAACGGCAGCAGCGACGCCCGCCGAGCGGGCGCGATCCGCCAAAGCGAGGGCCAAATCCCCGGTGCCAGAGCAAACATCGAGCACGCGGCGTGTATCGGCGCCGATGGTCAGTCGCGCGAGGCGCCGCCGCCATCTTTGATCAATACCCAGGCTCAGCAGGCGATTCAGAAAATCATATGTCGGTGCGATGGCGTGAAACATCGCCCGGATCCCAGCCGGCGACTTGCTGGCGACCAGATCGTCCTCGGGCTGCTGTTTCACGGTGCTCCGGAGCCGGTGTCCGGGCGCAGATCCGGATCGGTTAAACCGAACCATTCCGCGCTTTCTGAATGGGCGGTGCCCCGGCCCTTGCGAGGGGGCGCGGGCGGCGGCGGCGCGTGCCCGTTGACGGCGGTGGCATTGATCTCGCCTTCGTGCAGCACAATGCGCAGCGGCATTCCGGCCGTGACGCCGGCGGCCCGCCGGACAATCTCGCCGGTCCGCCTGTTAAAGGTAATGCTGTATCCGCGCGAGAGGATCGCCCTCGGATCGAGGGCCTGAAGTTGTGCGGCCAACCGCTCTCGGCGGGCGGCAGCGGCCTGATGGCGGCTGCGCAGCGCGCTGCTCAGGCGCAGCAGCGTGTCGTCGAGGCGCTGACGCATCTCGTTGACGCGGCGCAGCGGCCGCGCCAGTTCGAGCACCTTATGGCACCGGCGCAGGCTCGAACGAAACACCTCGACGCGCGGCCGCATGGCCGCCACGAGACGCGCCTGCAGGTGCGATGCCTCGCGCAAAAAATGCGTTTGCCGCCGCATCGCTGCCTCCAGCCGCGACTTGAGATGTCCGAGTTCGCGCAGCATTTCCCCGCTGTGAGCCGACACGATCTCCGCCGCGGCACTGGGCGTGGGCGCACGCAAATCAGCCACAAAATCGGCGATTGTAAAATCCACCTCATGGCCGACAGCGGAGATGACCGGCAGAGCCGACTCGTAAATGGCCCGCGCGACCATCTCTTCATTGAACGCCCACAGGTCTTCCAGCGAACCGCCGCCCCGGCCGACAATTAAAACTTCAACGCATTGGAGTGCGTTCATACGGCGGATGGCGTGCGCGATCTCCGCTGCCGCCCCCTCGCCCTGCACACGCACCGGATAGATAAATACCTCAATCTGTGGAGCCCGCCGGCTAAGCACTTTGAGGATATCGCGCACGGCCGCACCCGTCAGCGAAGTGACAACGCCCACGCGCCTCGGCAAACGCGGGATAGGGCGCTTGCGGGCCGGATCGAAAAGCCCTTCGCGCTCAAGCCGCTGCTTGAGACGCAGAAACTCCATGTGCAAGCGCCCCAGACCGGCAGGCGTCACGGCGGACACCACAATCTGATACTGACCACGGGGTTCGTAGACTGTTACGCGGCCACGAAGTTCCACTTGGTCGCCCTCGTTGAGCGTCACCTGCAATCGGGCGGCTTCCGTGGCCCACAACACGCAATTGACCGTGGCATACTTGTCTTTCAGGACAAAATAGACATGCCCGGAGGCTGCTGGTCGGAGGTTGGAGATTTCGCCCTCCACAAAAACCTCGGCAAATTGCCGCTCGATGAGTTCGCGTAGGCGCCTCGTGAATTCGCCCACGCTCAGCGGTCGCTCCCCAGAGGCGGGTGTCGGTTGTTTGAGAGGTGTCGGTTGTTTGCGAATGGACATCAGGTCCTTCTGCTGTCTCGATTCGGCCGCGTGGCGCCGCGGCTCCCTCCTACCTCACCGGCAGGTCCTCAATGGCGTTCATGCATCCGGCTCCGCCGTCGGCCAGGCTTTCCGGGCGTCTCATGCACTCGGCAAGGGTTTCCTTGCCCATGACCATCGGGCGCGCGTGAGGGGCTACCTGATCCAGAGGCTTGAATCCTTTGGTCACGGGCTGACCCCATGACGACACAGCCGGCCGGCGGGGCGTTGCGGAGCACCCCGCAGTCATCAGCGCAACGGCGACAACAACAGCAACGAGCAGCGACTTCATCCACAGCGTCCTTTCAGGATTATCAACGGGGAGCCGTCAGGCGTTCACAGCGAGCATTTCAGCCACCATTCTGGCGGCTTTGGCAAGGGCTTCTGCGACCCCTGCGGCGTTGCGTCCGCCTGCCTGAGCCATTTCTTTTTTGCCGCCGCCCGATCCCCCGATAATCGGTGCAATCTGTTTGACGATCTCGCCAGCAGAGACGCCGCGCTTCGTCACATCCTCGGTAACGCCGGCGATCACGGTGACGCGGCCGTCGGCTACGGACGCGAGCACGGCGACCAATCCGGCCGGCTGACGGGACTTGAGGCCATCATACACGGCGCGCAGTTCGGCGGCCTCCATGCCATCAAACTGTTTGGTTACCACCCGCACGCCTCCGTGCTCCGGCGCGCTGGTCAGCAGTTCGGCGGCCTCCGCGGCGCTGGATTTGGCCCGCAGTTGCTGGATCTGCTTGCGGGCGTTGCGAAGTTCCTCGAGCACGGCGGCCAAGCGTTCCGGCACGCGCTCGGCGGGCACGCTCAACTGCTCGCCCAGCGATCTCAAAATGCCGCGCTCGCGCTGGATGACGGCCACGGCGGCGGCGCCGGTCGTCGCTTCGATGCGTCGCACTCCCGCAGAAATGGCACTCTCGCTCAGAATGACGAAGGTGCCGATGCCACCCGTGGCGGGCATGTGGGTGCCGCCGCAGAACTCCACATCCCAATCGGGCACATCAACCACGCGAACCGTGCTGCCGTATTTTTCGCCGAACGGGGCGATGATGCCCGGGATGCTGCGCGCTTTCTCAAGCGTTGTCACGGTGACTTCCAGAACATGGTTCTTCATGATCTGTTCGTTCACGAGGCGTTCCACCTCGGCCAGTTGGGCTGCCGTGAGCGCCTCGGGGTTGGTGAAGTCGAACCGCAGGTAATCCGGCCCGACATAGGACCCCTGCTGGGTGACATGCTTGCCCACCACCCGCTTAAGCGCCCCTTGGAGCAGGTGTGTGGCCGTGTGGTTGCGCATGATGGCCCAGCGGCGCTCTGCATCAATCTCGGCGCGAGCGAGGTCGGACTGGCGCAGGATGCCCTCTTCCACCACGCCAAAGTGAACGAAAATCTCTTCGGGCGTTTTCTGGACATCCGTGATCCGGACTCGTGCCGAGTCGGTGATGACTACGCCGGTGTCGGCCACTTGGCCGCCCGCCTCCGCATAAAAAGGAGTGTGGCTGAGGACGAGCGCCACCTCGTCACCTTTGTGGGCGATGGAAATTTCCTCATCGCCGCGAAACATCGCGTAAATCTGAATGCCTTGGGCCGTGAGCACGGGATACTCAAACAAGTCTTCCAGCGCGGCCTGAATGGCTTCGTCGTCGAAGGTCTCCTCCCAAGCCTCAGGACTGACATCCTCCTCGTCAAACTCGTCATCGTCCTCGTCGTGATCGAAACGGCCGAGGCGCAGGTCGCGCACCTTGGCCTCGGCTCCGGGCGGCAGGGGGATGTGATCCGTGTAATCGTCCGAGGCCAGTTCTTCATCCCCGTCGTCGAACTCGGCGTAGCCCACGAAATCCGTCTTCCCGAATTCTTGAAAGATCTCCTTCAGGCGCTCGGCGATGCCCTCGAACCGGGACCCTTTTGCCCCTTTACGGCTTTCTTCCTTATGGCGGGCCACATGGGCAGCGTAGCCTTCGCGGTCTATGCTCCATCCGCGATCCGCCGCAATCTCGCAAATGTCGTCGAAGGGCATGCCATAGGTCGCTACGAGGTTGAACACATCCGATCCGGCCAGCGATTGGCCCGCGGTCTTTTCGAAGAGAGCCTCCAACCGCTGAAGGCCCGCTCCGAGGGTCTGATCGTAGGCCTCCTCCTCCTGCCGGATCACCCGCCGGATCAGATCGGGCGACTCCTTGATTTCAGGATAGGCATCTCCCATGACATCGAGGACGGTATCCACAGCCTGAAAGAGGAAAGGTGTTTCTTGCCCGATGCGGCGTGCGTAACGGGCGGCGCGGCGCAGCAGGCGACGCAGCACATAGCCCCGGCCGTCGTTGCTAGGCAAAATCCCCTCGGACAGGGCGAAGACCAGCGCGCGCACATGGTCGGCAGCCACATTGACGCACTGGCGCGTTTCGATGGGCAGCGCGTCGTAGCGTCCGACCCCGGTCAACTCGCACACCCGATCCACGATCGGCCGCAGCAAGTCCGTCTCAAACGGCGAGGCCGCCCCCTGGGTGATGCAGGCAAGGCGCTCGAGGCCCATGCCGGTATCCACGCCGCGGTTCTTCAACGGTGGCCGGGAGCCATCCTTCTGTTGGTCAAATTGCGGGAAGACGCAGTTCCAGAACTCAATGTAACGCGTGTTCGGGTCGTCGTCACGAAGGGTCGCATGTTGGAACGACAGTCCGGGACCGTACTGTTCGCCGCGGTCGAAGTAGATTTCGCTGCAGGGACCGCAGGCGCCAGTCTCGCCGGCCGGCCCCCAGAAGTTATCCTTGGCGCCCAGGCGTACCATGTGGCTCTCGGGCATGCCGATCTCTTTGACCCAGATGTCCCACGCTTCGTCGTCGTCCTCATAAACGCTGGCGTACAGGCGCGCCGGATCCAAGTTGGCAATTTTCGTCGAGAATTCCCAAGCCCAAGCGAGAGCCTCGCGCTTGAAGTAATCGCCGAACGAGAAATTGCCGAGCATCTCGAAGAAGGTGTGATGGCGCAGCGTCCGGCCGACATTCTCGAGATCGCTGCCCTTTCCACCTGCCCGCAGGCACTTCTGCACGCTGCAAGCCCGGGTGTAGGGCAGGGGCACCGCACCCGAGTACAGGCGCTTGAACTGCACCATGCCGGCCGTCGTAAACAGCAGCGTGGGATCGTCCGGGGGCACGAGGGGGCTGGAAGCCACCAGCCGGTGCTGGCGCTCGACGAAAAACTCGATAAACCGGGTTCGAAGATCGTGGGCTTTCATAGGGCTCCGCTGCGAGATTTGGCTAAACCGAAACCGTCATAAGATGGTTCGCGCGCGAAATTCATGGGGCAAGTGGGCAACTTGATGCCTTGGAGAATGTCTTTTCACCTGAAAAGACGGGCTTGGCGGTGTTTGCCATGGTTTATCTGGCACGATTATTCTTGAGCCTTCCGGCCTCCTGCTGGCATATAGTTGCTATCTTATTCACCGGACTCCGGATTTCAGCCGATGGCAGGTGCCCTCGATGGCATTCTTCAAGAAACTCATCCCCGGCAAGGGGGGAGAAAAAGACGACGACAAGGACAAGCAGGCGCCGCCCGTCAATCCATCCGAATTGGCTGGCCGGCCCGCCACTCAACCGCGTCGCAACGCTCTGACCCCGGCTCATGAGACAGCCCGCCGGGTCAAAACCGTTCCCGAGATGCAGGCCGGTCTGCAAGGCGAGGAAGCGCGGCGCAGCGTGGGCGACCCGCTGGCTGATCCGACGGAGGCCGGCGGACGCATCCGCACCGTCGAGCGCGAGACCCCTGACCTGCAGGTCTCGCAGGAAGCCGACATGCTCGAGTTGCTCAGCGAGCAGGCGGGCTTGAAGTATGTCCACCTTTCCGACTATCCCAAGCACAATATCACGCCGGAACTCCTGCGGCTGATTCCCTCGCAGATTGCGCGTCAGTACTGCGTCTTTCCCGTGGACCAGCGCGAGGACAACACTCTGGTCGTGGCCATCAGCGACCCACTGAATGTCCGCATTGTGGATGACCTGCGCCTGTTCCTCGCCGGGTCGAACATCCGGGAAATCGAGGCCGTGGTCGCCAATGAAGAGGAAATCATTGACTATATTAACCTTTATTATGGCGTTGGCGACCAGACGCTGGATCAGATGGTGGATGAGTTTGAGAAGGAGGATACCTCCACGGCTCTCGGCCCGTCGGAAGGGGCGGTGGATCTGTCCGACCTCGACAAGATCGCGCAGGACGCGCCTGTCATACGGTTTTGCAGCCTCCTGTTGCTTCAGGCCATGAAGGACCGGGCCAGCGACCTTCACATCGAGCCGTTCTCCCACATCATCCGCATCCGCTACCGTGTGGACGGTGTGTTGCGCGAGATTCCCTCGCCGCCGAAATCCTGGCAGGCGGGCATCATCTCGCGCTTCAAGGTTATGGCGGGCCTCGACATTGCCGAGCAACGCCGCCCGCAGGATGGGCGCATGCGGCTGACCGTCGAGGGGCGCGAGATCGATGTCCGTCTCTCGACACTGCCTGTCGTCCATGGCGAATGCATCGTGATGCGTTTGCTTGACAAGAGCGTCATGTTGCTGGGCGTGCAGCAGATCGGCATGACGCCCGATGTGCTCGAGAAGTTCCTGAAATTGATCGAGCGTCCCAACGGCATCATTCTCGTTACGGGCCCGACGGGTTGCGGCAAGACCACGACCCTGTACGCGGCGATCAATGAGATCAACGATCCGACGGAAAAAATCATTACCACCGAGGATCCGGTCGAATATCAATTGGACGGGATCGTGCAGGTGAGCGTGAACCCGAGTGTGGGACTGACCTTTGCCCGCTGTCTCCGCGCCATTCTGCGTCAGGATCCCGATGTGATTCTTGTCGGTGAGGTGCGCGATGTCGAAACCGCTCAGATCGCCATTCAGGCCTCGCTGACCGGCCACCTCGTGTTTTCGACTTTGCACACGAACAGTGCCGCGCTGACCGTGACACGCCTTGTGGACATGGGCATCGAGCCCTTCCTGATCACTTCGACACTCGAAGGCGTCATCGGCCAGCGCCTTGTCCGCATGATTTGCCCGTACTGCAAAGTGCCCTATCGTCCCACTGCGGAGGAACTGGCCGATTTCGCCACGACTCCGGAAGAGGTTGCGGATCTGACCTTCTTCAAGGGCGAGGGCTGCGAGGAATGCGGAAACACCGGCTATAAGGGGCGCATCGGCATCTTCGAATTGCTGATGGTGACCGACCGCATCAAGGACCTGATTCTGGAAAAAGCCACAACAGACGATATTCAGGCGGCCGGCATTGAAGAAGGCATGAAAACCATGCGTCAGGACGGCTGGCTGAAGATTTGCATCGGTTTGACGACCTTCGAGGAAGTGGCGCGTCATACGCCACGCGAGACGCCCGAGCAGATTCGCAAGGAGATGGAAGCGCTCTTGCGCGAGACCATCGGCGAACCTCTCAAACCCGCCGAGGCGAAAACCTCCGCGCCGGTCAGCATGAGCGCGCTCACGGGCGGCGTGGAGATCGAGGGGGTGCCGCTCGACGGCGAAATGGGCATGAGGGCCCGCGACGCGGGCGACGGGACAACCGTCTGACGCGAAGCAGCGCCAAAACCGAGACCGGCTCCGTGCTGGTCGTGACCGAGATCTATCTGTCCATCCAAGGGGAATCCACTTGGGCTGGCCGACCCTGCATCTTCGTCCGCCTGACAGGCTGTCCCCTCCGTTGCGTCTGGTGCGATACAGAATACGCTTTTTATGGCGGCCAACGCATGGCCCTGGACGATGTCGTCGCTCGCGTCAAGGCGTTGGGGTGCCAACTGGTCGAAGTCACGGGAGGCGAACCTCTGGCGCAGCCGGCGTGCCTGCCTTTGCTGGAGGCGTTGGTCCGCGGCGGATACACAGTTTTGTTGGAAACCAGCGGGGCTTATCCCATCGCGCCGTTGCCGTACGCCGTCCACGCCATCATGGATCTCAAGTGCCCGGGAAGCGGCGAGTCGCACCGTAATTTGTGGGAAAACATCGCCGCCTTGCGCCCGCACGACGAGGTGAAGTTCGTGCTGGCGGATCGCGCGGATTACGAATGGGCTCGCGAGGTGACCCGCCGGGAGGGACTGACCGGCCGATGCCGCGCTGTCCTGTTCTCGCCCGCGCACGGCCTGCTCGCGCCGGCCGACCTGGCCCGATGGATCATCGAAGACAGACTCACGGAGGTTCGGATGCAGTTGCAGATGCATAAGCACATTTGGCCACCCGACACAAAAGGCGTTTAGTGAACGGCTGACGGCCCAAGAATCGTGCCGGTTGTCAGCGTTGCGTCGGATTGCGCTGCGGGGTTCGCGGATCGTTCAGGTCCGGCTCGAGATGCACAAGCACCTGACGAACCGATGGATATGCTGCCAGAATGGCATCCTGCACCTGATGTCCGAGGTAGTGCGCCTCGGCCACCGGCATCGTGGGATCTACCCACAGATGCAGGTCGAAAAAATGATCCATGCCGGCCTTGCGCCCGACAATCTTTTCCACATCGCGCACACCGTTCACCGACAAAGCCACCCGTCGGACACATTCGACGAAATCCGCTTCGGGCATGGCATCCATCAGTTCGCGCGAGGTTTCGCGGAAGATACGGTAGCCAATCAGAAAGATGATAGCGCCGACAGCCAATCCGCCGAGGGGATCAGCAAAAGCGAGCCTGCCGGGTGCCAGCGCGGCGCATGTGACGCCGATGCCGGCAACAGTGGCCGACAACATGTCCACCAGATCGTTGGCAGCATCGGCCTTGAGCGAGGTGCTACCGAGGCGCTGCCCCAACCGTTTTTTCCAGGCGGCCAGCATGCCCTTGGCGGCAAACGACACAGCCAGCGGAGCGAGGGCGATCAACGGCGGCGCTTCACCCGGATCGAACATGGCCCGCACCGATTTGAATGCGATGAGCACTGAAAAGATGATCAGGATGGTCGCTACCGTCCGGCCCGCAAGGCTCTCCGCGCGACCATAGCCATAAGGATACATGGCGTCGGGCGCGCGCCGGGCCTTGGACATGCCCGACAACACGACTATGGATGCCACGATGTCCGAGGCCGATTCAAATCCGTCCGCCGTCAGCGCCGTGGAGCCCCATAGCACTCCAGTATAAATTTTCAGGGCTGCCAACGCGGCCGAGATGCCAATGCTCAAAACCGCCACATTCTCGCCAAGCCGGTAGCGGCTGCCGAAATCGTCGCTAACGGTCACTTCCACGCTGTGTGGCGTCGTATGGGGCGGTTTCGTCACGCTATTGTCCCAGACGCGGAATGGGGTGGCAATGCTTCAGCACCTGCGCATCCGGAGAGGAGCGACTGCGTGTGTCAACTCTTCAACTGGGCCGCAAAACGCTCTGCCGCCTTGTCCCAATTCACCACATTCCACCAAGCCTTGAGATAATCCCCTCGGCGGTTCTGATATTTTAGGTAATAGGCGTGCTCCCAGACATCGTTTCCCAAAATCGGAGGCCGCTTTCCCTCCATAATGGGATTGTCCTGATTGGCCGATGACACGATTTCCAGTTTTCCGGAATCGTCCGCCACGAGCCACACCCAACCGGAGCCAAACCTTTTGAGGCCGGCTTCCTCAAATTGCTGCTGAAAGGTGGAGAAATCTCCGAATGCAGACTTGATGGCGTCGGCCAGATCACCCTTAGGCTGCTTGGCGCCGCCGGGTGTCATGAGGTCCCAAAACATCGTGTGGTTATAGTGCCCGCCGCCGTTGTTGCGAATGGCCGTCCGCGTGGCCTCGTCGGCCACCTTGTCCAGATTTCGCAGCAGATCGTCGAGGGTCTTACCCGCAAGGTCGGGCTTGCCCGCCACTGCCTTGTTAAGGTTCGCCACATACGCAGCGTGGTGCTTGCCGTGGTGGATCGTCATGGTTAGCGCATCAATGTGAGGTTCTAACGCGTCCGGCGCATACGGAAGGGGAGCGAGGGAGAAGGGACCGTCCGGTGTTGCTGCTCCCGCGGGGGCGGTGGTTGGTTTGTCCGCCGCGCTCAAAAGCGACGGCGCGGCCGCCAGCATGGCGGGTGCAGCGGTCAGGGTGGCGAGAAAACGACGGCGTGAGGTCTTCGGGTGGTCCATTTTTGAGTCCTCCAGCGGCGATGTGGCGCGGCGACGCGAGATCGCACCGCGCAGGTGCAAAACAGGACAAATCCGATTGAGGAACATTTGCGGCAGACGAGCAAGGTAGTGCTTGCCGTGCCCGAGGCGCTCTGCCAACGAGCGTGGCTGCAATCATAACACGCCATGAGGCCCTGACGATGACTGATCTGCCAACCGAACCGGTGGACTTCCGCCACCTGCCGCTCGATGCGCTGATCGAGCGCTCCCATGTGCTTGTCGAGGCGCTGCCGTACATCCGCCAGTTCCGGGGGGCCAATGTCGTTATAAAATATGGCGGCGCGGCGATGGTGGACCCGAAACTGAAGGCTCTCGTCATTCAAGACATAGCGCTGATGTCCATCGTCGGCATGAACCCGGTGGTCGTCCACGGCGGCGGGCCGGAGATCTCGCGTCTCATGAAAAAACTTGGCTTGGAGCCGCAGTTCGTCTCCGGCCAGCGCGTCACAGACGCTGCGACGCTGGATGTGGCCGAAATGGTGTTGGCCGGCAAGATTAACAGCGAACTCACCCTGCAACTCAACCGCGCCGGCGCGCGCGCCTGCGGCCTCAGCGGCAAGGACGCCGGACTGATCCTCGCCCGAAAACTCCTTCACCGCGACGGCGAGAGCGGCTCCGAGGTGGACATCGGCTTCGTCGGCGATGTGGTGAGCATTGATCCTGCCATCATCGAAATCTTTGAAAAGAACGAGATCGTCCCTGTCATCGCGCCCATTGGCGTGGACGAGTCCGGCCAGACCTACAACATTAATGCCGATACCGTAGCGTCGGATATTGCCGGCGCCCTCAAGGCGGACAAGTTCATTCTCCTGACCGATGTGGAGGGCATCTTGCGCGACCGCAACGACCGGACTTCGCTTATCCAATCCCTGCGTGCGGACGAGGCCGAGGCGCTCATCCGCGAGGGGGTGATTGCGGGCGGCATGATCCCGAAAGTGCGCGCTTGTCTCGACGCCCTGCGTGCCGGCGTGAAAAAAACCCACATCCTCGATGGCCGGTTGCCGCATTCTTTGTTGCTCGAGGTGTTCACGGTCAAAGGCATCGGAACGCAGATCGTGCCCTAAGCGCGCAACCTCGGCGTCCAAGTCCGCCACTCTCAGCCCCAACAAGTTTTGCGACTTTCCGCGGAGCCTGTCCGAACTTGTTGGGCGGTCTGTCTTCGCGGCGAGAGCCCCGTTCCTGTTGCACGCCCGGGTGCGCGGAGCGCTGCAGTTAGGCTTGAGCAGGAAGCCGGTTATCCGGAACGGTACCGCAACAGATTGAGGAGCGCATGACATGTCCCGGGTTGTTTGGATGCGCCGGACGGTTGCGGCAGTGCTGCTGTCGCTCGCAGGTTTTGCCACACGCTGCCATGCGGATGTTCTGGTCTGCGATTTCATTGGCCGCGCGCCGGGCACCCACACGCCGTGGACCAGCCACACGCTGCTGGCTCCGGGTTTGGCATTTTCCGGTTGGGTGCGCGGCGCAGGCGCGCTTGGCCGCGGCGAGATAGACGATGCGTTTGGCTTCAACATCAACGCCCCGGCAACGACCGAATCCACCCTTGCCGAGGCGCTCGCGGAAAATGAATATATTGGATTTACCCTGACGCCGACAACCGGGGCGCTCAATCTCGGTCGGCGCGAGGTGTCGTTCACCGTCCGACGCGTCACCTGGCACGCGCCAAGGCGCTATGTGATGTTTACGAGCGTCGCCGGGTTTGCGGAGGGCGCGCAGGTGTTCAGTACCGGCCGGTTCGACAGCGGCGATTTCAGCCCAAAGCATTTCCGTTTTTTCCTTCCCGCAGCAGGATATGACGGCCTGACCACCCCTGTTGAGTTTCGGCTGTATGCCACCGAAGCCAATTATAATCATGCGACGGCACTCGCGGCGTTCAGCATCACGGACTATCCGGGGCCGGTTTACAGTTTGACGGTCGGCAGCGGGCCCGGGGGGCGTGCCCAGTCAGACCCCGATGCCCGACTCGTGCGGGGGGGCGAAACGGTGCGACTGTTTGCCGAGCCGGCGTCCGGCCATCGCTTCGCCGGCTGGACCGGCGATGTCACCGGGCTCGGAAATCCGGTCACTCTGACGCTTGACCGCGATCTTGTGGTGACGGCGACCTTCGCGCCGAGGCCCGCTCCGCGCATGGATGTGGGAATGAATCTTGGCGGCGTCTCAGACTGGGGCACGGACTGGCCGTTTGTGGATCTGATGAAGAAGTCTCGCGCCTGGTGCACCCGTAACGCAGACGGGTCGGGTCCTTGGGATACCAATCTGGGCTCGGCCATCCCGCGCGATGCCAACGGCTATCCCTTGTTCGTGCCGTTTGATCCTCCGGGCTGCCTCTTATACACATCT
>JAOAAY010000017.1 GCA_026418615.1 Candidatus Sumerlaeaceae bacterium
AGATGTGTATAAGAGACAGGAACACGCCACGGCGCCGGCACCCTTGGGCATAGGGCACGAGCACCGGTTCGACAACCCGCTGCCCTTCTGGATAACCACGCGACAGATTGGCCGTTACGCCCGTCTCGCCGCGCAGGTAGGCCAGCGCAAACGAACCGTGCGGGGCAGCCGTGTTGTCGTAGTTGACCGGCAAATAGCCGGGGTACCACACGGACTGGTGGTCGAAAAGGAACGGGCGGTTGAACGCCCCGATGGAATACGGATAGGTCCTGGGATTGAGAAAGCGCGGCGTCACGGCCGGCACGGTGGCCGGCACAAACGAGCGCTTCACCACGGGCCCGTAACAGTCCATCTCCTTGAACAGGCTGCCCGGAGGCGGTGCGTCCTGCTCCATGTACGCGGGCAGCGGCGCGGTCTGCTCCCAGCCGGCATCCTGAGCCGCGGCGACTCCGGCGAGGGCGATCCCAACGACGGCGACGATAGCAGCGGGGCGCGCTGTCACTGGACCTTCACCAATTTAATGGCATCCACCGAAACATTGAGCGTCGGCCCCGGCTCGATCCCTTCCGTCGTGATGGTCAGGATTTTTTGTTTCGGCCCTGCCGCAAACTTGTACTTGCCGAGGACATTGAAAGTGTTGCCGCCGGAGGTCTGATTCACAGTGGTCTTCACCGGACCGTCGGCCGTGTTGATGACAACGGGCACGGCCGCAGACCGGAACTGGGAACTGGAGGCCACCCACCACATGGAAACCTCGTACTCGCCGGCCTCGGGTATGTCGGCGACAAAAGTGGCGGAGCGTTTTTCCGCGCCGACCGCGGTGACGATTGAAGACCCGTCGTAGGAATCTGCCACATTCACCGACGGCTGCCAACCTGTGGGGGGATCCAACTCGATGGCGCCCGGGGTTTTGTCGTCCACAACGATGGCACCGGGTTCGATGGCCGGCTTGGCGCCGGCGCGGGCGGGCGCTGTCGGGATGCCGGCCAGCGGCGCCAAGGCCGGGACACCCGGCGGCAGCGTCTCGGGCTGAGGCGTCTGCGGCGGGGTGCTGGGCAAAGGCGGCAACGCTTCCGGGGTGGTCGGTGCGGCCGGTTGAGTCGCTGCCGGTAATGGCGTGGGTGCGGCGATGGGCGCAGGCGTTGCAGCCGGTGCAGGTGTCGCTGCCGGAGCCGGCGTTGCAGCCGGCGCGGGAGCCTCCGTCAATGGGGCGAAGACCGGCGCTGGTGTGGCCTCAGTGGCCGGAGTCACAACCTCGGGCTCAGGTGCGGCGGCGGTGTCGTCGTAGCGCTGAACCGCGTAAGAGGCCTCGTTGGTCATCAAAGCCGTGGACGGCGCGACCGCATAAATCGGCACCTGGGGCTCCACCGGCGTGGTGCCAGCGTAACCCTGCGGCCAATAGAAGGTGCCGTAGGGGAGATCCACATAAATATCCGTCCGTGTGAATGGCGCCGACGAGTATCCGTACTGAGCGACCGGCATGATCTGGTTCGGATAAGGTGTGATGCCCGGCACGAGGACGCGTGTCACTGTCTGGGGCATATAAATAATAGGCGGACCGGCAAAGGCGGGCGAGCGCAGATACGGCGTGCCGATCGGGGCGGCTGCGGCCAACCCTTGACCGTAGGGGCCTAAGGCGCCTCCTGACGGGACCGGATCCACCGCCGGCCGCGGATAGGCCTCCACGCTTGTCCCGCGCGGGGTCAGGCGCGGCCGCGCCATGACCGGCTCGGCAGGCGACGATTGTGCCACGCAAGGCGCAGCAAGTGCCAGCAGGACCGCGAATGCCCACGGTTGCTTGCTCATCTGGATACTCCCTCTCTCGATGTTCGCTTTTTTGCGTACATGGTCGGCAGAGCCGGGCAACAACCAACAAACACCCGCCATCAGCAGCCCGGAAGCAATGAAATCTCCCTAACCTCGGCAATCTCAAGCGGCAAAGAGGCACCCGCGTTTGCTGAAATCAAATCATTTCAGACAGGTCGGCGGGCGCAGTCACGGGGCGACGGTTACGGTGGTTTGGCTGTCGGTCGCCAGCCGTGCCCACTCGGCGCGCAGTTGCTGGGCCTCGGCGCTGCTGGCGCCCATCTCTTCGAGCCACTGGCGAGCGGCGTCGGCGCGGCCTGCCAGCGCGTTCAGGCCGGCCAGCGCGCGTAGCAGCGGCTCGCGGCCGCGGCGGAGCGCCTTTTCGGTGGCCTCCGCCTCCAATAGGGCCTCGGCGATGCCCCGCGCGTCGGCCTTGGGCGGCACGCCGCTGAGACGGCGGCAGAGGAAATAATAATAAGTGGCCTCTGAGCGCTGGGGGCTGAATTGGGGCGTCTCGTACATTGCGGCAAGGAAATAAGCGGCTGCCCGGTCGTGAAGGCCGTCGGCAAAGGCCTCGCGCCCGCCGGCGAGCGACAGACTGCCAGCCCCTGCCTCGCTTTGCGTGGCGGTACGCTTGAGATAGGCTTCGGCGGCGCGCCTCTCGTAGGGCTGAAGGGCTTCGAATCGCTCGGACGCGATCTGCTCCCAGTGGCGGCGCGCCTCGTCGTGGTGCTCGAAGGGCGCATCCCCCATGAGAATGGCCATGCGCCGCGCGACATGAAACTCCACTAATGGGTTCGCGCCGAGCCGCAGCACGGTCGAAGTCCAGTCTTCGCGAGGGCGCGAACGCAGATCCCCAACCAACCCCCGCCCGGCAAGGGTATCGAAGATCGTCCAAGCCATCAGCGCCTGTCCTTCAAGTGACGGATGCAGATGATCAGTGAACAGCCGCCACCCCGGGCCCATGTTTTGCTCGTACGACTCGAACGCGCCCGCGACATCGCACCAGACGGCCGTCTGTTTGAAGTCAGCCGTTGCCCGCGCCAGCCGTTCATTGAACGCCGACGATCCGCGCCACGGCATGGCGTCGAGATCGCGCGCCAGCCGGTACGCGGCGAGCGCCTCGCTGGTGCGTGCGTCGGCTTCGAGCGCACGGCCGAGCGCAAATGCGGCGGCAGCGCTCTGGGGCTGGGCGCCGACCCACCGCCCGGCAACGGCGAGTGCCCCGGTCGTGTCGCCGTCGCGCAACAGCCGGTTGATCTCGTCGCGGAGTGCGGGATCATCGCCGACCGTTCGCACCGGCTTCAGGTCGCGCAGGTTGGAGGCGAGCGAGCAGACCACGACGGGGACGCGGGCGGTCGCCGCCATCTCCAAGATCTGCCGCACGCTCGCGTCCAGCGATGCCGCGGCCCGCTCGCGCAGCGGATCGTCAGGGGCGATGAACTCCCGGGCAAACATGCGGCTCATGAGCGTGCCGCGCGGGGCCGTGGCCTCGCCCCATTCTGCACTTGCGCGCTGAGCGGCAGCGGCCAGGGCCTGATAGAGCGCCGTGCGGCGGGCGGCGAGGGACAGCCCCATCTGCCATGGCCGGCTTCCCGCCCCCTGCCGCGAAGCCACGCCAAACGCGCCATAATATTCATTGTGCCCGGCGTACACCACCAGCAGGTCCGGATCGAAGCGCAGCGCCTCCGCCGCAAGGTATCGCAGCGGGTAACTGGCTATGGCCGTGACGCCGAGGTTGACCACTTCCGCGCGCCGCCCTGCGGGCAGCCGCTCCTGCAGGTACGATTGAAGGATGGACGCCGCACAAAGATTGGACGGATAGGGAAATCCTTGGACTGTGGACTCGCCAATCATGAAAACCCGGAGGGTTCCGGGCGGCTTGGGCATCGTGAGGCGCTCCTCCACCATCGAACCGATGGACTTGCGCGCGCGCTCGTCCACTACGCCGAAAAACAATCCGACACCGCGGTTGCTGATCCGGAGGACCTGCTGGCTGCCGATCATCAGCACCGGCTCGAACAGCGCCGGCATACCGCCGAAACCGGCGAGACGCAGGCCGCCCTCGGCGAGGGCCAAGACAAATAACACGGTGACAAGCGCAAAGGCGGCAAGCCGCAGAACCGACGGCTCGCGGCGCGCGGCGCTTGTGCGGCCCGACCCCTCTTTCGTCTCCGGAACCGGAGCCGGCGGACCGTCCGGCTTGGCGGAGCGATAGCGCGGTTTGCGACGGCGTGTCATTGCCCGCGCTGGCTACCGCCCCCGACACCGCGATGGCAACGGCCGATTGTGATGGCGGAGGCTGGTTGTTGTCCGCCAACCGCCGCGCGCGCTTGGCCGGGCAGGGCGATGCCTCAGAGGAAGGAGTTTTCTGTCATGGTCGTTCGGATACGGTTGCCCCCGGCTTAGTGGCGCAAGGCCGGACTGGTTTCTTGCCCCTATCTGTGCGAGATACGGTCACCGTTTCCATGAGGGCTTTGCCAAAACAGTTAATTCATTTACGCATCGGCCAGTGTGACCGCCACCGGCGCGCGTTCGAAGCCGGCGGCCTCCATGAGGGGCCTGCGGCGAAAGCCAAACAGCCGCGCGATCAGGATGTCCGGCACCAGATCGAGGCGCCGGTTGTAAAAGGTGGCAATGTCGTTGAAATAGCCGCGGGCGAGAGCGATCCGCTCCTCCGTGTCGGCCAGTTGGTGCTGCAAGTTCAGGAACGATGTGTCCGCCTTAAGGTCGGGATAGCGCTCGACCACTGCCGCGAGGACAGGGGCGAGCCCGCGCGGGTCGTCACCCGGCGCTCCCGGCGGTGTGGCTGCGATTTGGGCGCGCAGGAGCGCCACGGCCTCTTGGACCGCCTGCTCGTGCATCGAATAGCCTTTCACCGCGGCGACCAAGTTCGGTATGAGGTCGGCCCGCCGCCGCAGTTGCACCTCGATGAGCGACCATGCCTGTCCCACGCGCTGGCGCAATTCGACCAGACTGTTGTAGACCATCCACGCCCACACCAGCGCCACCGCGCCGGTGTAACCGGCCGTAAACGCTGCGTAGGTCGGCCAGTCGCGCCATTCATCGCGCCCCCCGCGCGCAAAATAGAGCGTCCCCAGCAATAGCGTGAGCCCAACAAGTAAGAGCACCACCGAGCACGCGGCATATCCGAGTCGCACCTCCTGCTCGGTGTGCGTCGAGATCAGGAACAAGGGCGCGTCGCGGTGCTGGGCGATCTCCGGCGCCACCACATCCTCGCGCTCGCGCGCGTATCCGAACACATAAAGATTCGAATGCAGCGGGATGGCGCGCTCTTTGAACCGCCGCCGGTCGGTCGAGTCTGCCACGGCGTGTGCCGGCCCCTTGCCGTAGTACAGCGGATGCTCTGGCCCGCAGTCTTCCAATAAAGTGGTTTCCGGCTGGATCTCGGCTCCGTCCGGCCGGATGAGAATCTCGCCGTCCGCGTCGCGCAGGTAAAAAGGTTGCGACTCGCCTCCTGAATCCACCGTTTTCCAGCCGCTCTCGGTGCGCGTGCGCGTTCGACTCCTGCCGGCCGAGTCGGTGTAGGTCTCGGTCACCGTGCGCTCCCAATGCTCCTCGACGCTCCACGCGTACCACACGCAGGGCTGCCCAGACAACCACCCGTGTAGCGGTGCCTCGCTCTCGGCCGTCCCCTTGAGTTCCACCAGACCGATGAACACGCCCCGCGTCGTCAGCGTTGGCGTGTCATCAATCAGCCGTTTGCGCCGCGCGCACAGGAACGCTCCCCCAAGACAAAGCCCCAGCAGCAGCGCCACCAGCAAGCATGCGACCGTCGTCCCCGTTGAAAAAGGTTCGGCCATCATCTTCGTATGTCATGGGAATTTATACCCATGTCACGGGAACACGCGTGCGACCGGTCTGACGGCGTTCGGTTCTTACCAAGCGTAGGCTTCGGGGGCCTGGCCGCCGGGTCCGGGCCAGATTTCATCGAGTTTCTTAAGCGTTTGTTCGGAGAGCCGGATTTCGAGGGCGCGCAGGGACTGGTCCAACTGTTCAATGGTCCGGGGGCCGATGATGGGTGCAGTGACGGCGCGCTGGTGCAGGAGCCAGGCAAGGGCCACATCGGCCGGTCGTTCGCCGAGATCAGCGCAGAGTTTTTCCCACGCCTCGAATTGCGGGCGGAGTTTCTCGAGGCGCTTCTGTGCCGGCTCGCGCAGGCGCCGGCTGCCGCCTGCGCCGCCCAGTACGCCGCCCAGCAGGCCGCCTGCCAACGGACTCCAAGGGATGACGCCCACGCCGTAATTCTCGCAGGCCGGCAGGACTTCGAGTTCCACCATGCGGGCCGTCAGGTTGTACAGGCTCTGCTCGCTGACGAGCCCCATGAAGTGGCGTGCGCGCGCCGCCTCGTTGGCCTGCGCAATGTGCCAACCGGCGAAGTTGGACGAGCCGACATAGATAACCTTGCCTTCGCGGACGAGTTGCTCCATGGCCTGCCACACTTCTTCCCACGGGGCGTCGCGCCAGATGTGGTGCATCTGGTAAAGGTCAATGTAATCCGTTTTCATGCGGCGCAGGCTTCCTTCGCAGGCTCGCCGGATGTGGAGTGCGGACAGGCGCCCCTCGTTGGGCCAGTCGCCCATGTCGCCGTACACCTTGGTGGCAATCACGGTTTTCTCACGCCGCCCGCCGCCCAAGGCAAACCAGCGGCCGATGATCTGTTCGGTTACGCCCTCGCCCTTTTTCCATCCGTACACATTGGCGGTGTCGAAGAAATTGATGCCGTGCTCAAGCGCCCGGTCCATGATCGCGTGGCTGTCGGCCTCGTTGGTCTCGGGACCGAAGTTCATGGTGCCGAGGCAAAGCCGGCTGACCTTGAGGGCGGTGCGGCCGAGGCGGGTGTAAATCATTGTTTCCTCCTCCGTTTGTTTGCGGGCAGGCGAGCGCTCGAAAAGGTTAAAGGCAAGGGCGCCTTGGCCGCGCCCCCGATTCGCCGTGTCCAACGGTCGCGCGGTTGTGTGCCGTGCAGGCCCGAGCGCGGCGGTTGCAACGGGGGCTTACCCGAAAACGGGACGCAATCGGCGGACGGGGACCGACTCGATTTCCACGGCCCGCGAGACATTCATGAGCAGTCCGACGGCGGCCATATTGAAGACGAGGGAACTGCCGCCGTAACTGACGAGGGGCAGAGTCAATCCTTTTGTTGGCAACAATCCGGTGACCACGCCCATGTTGATGAAGGCGGGAATGGTGATCATCATGGTTGTCCCGACGGCGAGCAGGCGCGCGTAAGGGGAGTTGGCGGCGACGGCCACGCGGATGCCCTGAACCGCGAAGAACACATAAAGCCCTGCGACCAGCGATGCGCCAATGAGGCCTGTCTCTTCGCAAATGATGGCGTAGATGAAGTCTGTGTAGGCCTCGCTGAGGAACAGGTGTTTTTGGGGCCCCTGACCGATGCCCAGCCCGGTCACTCCGCCGCTGCCAATGGTTACCAGCGACTGATAAATCTGCCAAGTCTTGCCACGGATGTCGCTCTCGGGGTTAAGATAGGCAAAGAAACGCGCGACGCGGTAGGGTTCCGCGATAATCGCGATGACGATGAATGCGAGCCCCAGAACGACAAGGGTCCCGAGATGGACAAGGCGCGCACCGGCGGCAAACATCATGGTGAAAACAATCAAACCGATGACGGCAGCGGCCCCCAAATCCGGCTCGACCACGATCAGCAGGGCGAACACGCCCAGCAGGGCGAGCAACGGCAGGAATCCTGTCAGGAACTGCCGTATACGAGCGGGATTGTCGCTCATTTTTTTGGCCATATAAATGACCATGGCGAGTTTGGCCAATTCCGAGACTTGGAACTGAACGGATCCGTAGCCCAGCCAGCGTCGGGCGCCGTTTCTCACCATGCCCAGGCCGGGAATGAGAACGAGCACCAGTAACAGCAGGCTGATCGCCATGAGCGGCACGGCCAGTTTGCGGGTGCGGTCGTAATCAAACAGGTAGGCCAGAGCAAGAGCCACCAATCCAATCATGGCCCAGACAACCTGCCGCCTGAGGTAATGATAACTGTGAATGCTCACATGGGTTGCAAAGTCGGGATCGTGCTCGTCGAGCAGCGCTGCCGTCTCGCGCTGGTGCACATCGCGCGCCGCAATGGCCGCGCTGCTGCTGTACACCATCACGATTCCGAAAGTGACCAGGATCATGGTGCACAGAAAGATGAGCCATGTGCGGTTGGACCGCAGTTCCACATTCATCGGGGGCAGAAATCCATCAGACAGCGGTTGGGCAACTAAGCGTAGCAGAATGCGCGCCACGGCCGGGTGCACGCAACGAAATTCCGATGTGCCTGCGGCGGCCTTGGCGCGTTTTCCGGTTGACTTGGCCGGCAGGTCGAAGAGGATCCTCAACTCAGCAAAGCGCGGCGGCGTCCTGGATCGGGAAGCAATCCGATAACCGGGTGCACCGGGGCCTCAACGACGACTGTCGACAGCCCCGGATGCCCTTAGAGATCGGTTTTTATCGTAAAGTCGAAGATCTCGACCTCTTGGGCGCCGACCGCGCGGCTTTTTTGTAGGGGTGAACCAGACGCCGTGGATGCGCTCGCGGTGCTTGCCGATTACCTTTCGCGCGCTGCCGGGGCTGGCGCCAGCAGTCTGCTCTTGGTGGCCAACCAGCCGCCGGGTGTGCGCGTGGGCGGCGAAATCCAAACTCCTTTTGGCAGTGTGCCGCTGCCCTTTCGCACCACCGAGGCGTTTGCCCTCGCCGTGCTCGATGCGGTTGGGCTGCAGTTGCTCGACCGGGACGGAAGCGTTGAGGTGCCCTTTGAGATCGCGGGCGTCGGGGGCATGGTGACGGTGTTTTACGGCGGCGGGTGCCACAACCTTGTCTTTCGACTGGGCTCAACCGGCGGTCCGGACGCGGACGCCCCCGATCAGTCCACCCCCGCCCACGACGCCTGACGACCGATGAAGCGCCGGATCACAAGCCCGAGCACCACCGTCAGGGCAAACAGGATGTAGGCGATGGCCGACGCGTACCCCATGTTGTAAAACTCAAAGGCGTTTCGATAGAGGTAGTACACGATGGTCATCGTGCTCTCGCTATCGCGGTTCATGATTTGCGGCTGAACGAAAACCTGCAGAGCATCAATCGTGGTGATGAGCACGACGAAGAAGGTCGTGGGGCGAAGCATGGGCAGCGTGATATTCCAGAAGCGCTGGAGGGCGGTCGCACCGTCCAATCGGGCCACATCGTAAAGTTCCGCCGGGATGCCTTGAAGCCCGGCCAGATAGATGACTGTGTTGAAACCCACCACCGCCCAGATGCTGACCATGATCATCGTCAGCAGGGGGACGAACGGCACGCTGCTGTCGAGGAAACGGTAGCGGCGCGCGGCCCAGCCGGGCAGCGTGCCCGTGAACCATTCCACTGCGCGCCCGACGGCCTGCACCGCCTCGTTGATCAGCCCGACCTCGCTATTGAGGATGAGTTTCCACAGAAGCGAGACGACGACCAGAGAAACAATGGACGGCAGAAAGAAAATGCCCCGGTACAGACGCTTGAGGAACCGCACATTGTTGAGGAACAGCGCCATGCCCAAGCCCACCGACACGGCCAGCGAAACGGTGAGCACGGCATAGATGACCGTGTTCAGGAGGGCATGGTGAAACCCCGGATCACCGGCGGCCCGCAGGTAGTTGTCCAATCCGACAAACCGGGGGGCCATAATGCCATTCCACCGCAGCAAACTGAGAAAGAACGAGACGGCGATGGGAAACACCATGAATCCCAAAAACATCAGGTAGAACGGGGCGATAAAAAGGTAGGCGTTGCGGTTGCGGACCATGGCCTTCCACAGTCCGCCCCGAGGCCTTCCCCCCGAGCGCTGCCGGTCAGTCGGCGCAGAGCCGGGCCAGTGCGTAAGCATAGATGCGCACATTGCGCAGATGATGTTCGATGCTCACCCGTTCGTCCACCTGATGGGCGAGTTCCACCTCGCCGTCAGCCTCGTCCACCGGGCCGAAGCAGACCGCTCGCGGGAACGCCTTTGCGTAAGTCGTGCCGCCAATGGACAGAAGCCGCCCTTCACGGCCGGTGACGGCTTGGTAGGCTTCCATCAGGGCGGCAATGAAGGACGGATGCTCGGTAGGGTCGAGGAAGATGGGATCCAAGGCCCGCCCTTCGACGGCGGATTTTGCTTCGAATCCGGTTTCCTCGGCAAAAGCCGCCACTTTGGCGGCGATGCGCCCCGCGACCCCATCAATCCGTTGCCCCATCGTGTGGCGGATATTGAGGACGGCGCGCAAGCGGCCAGCCTCCCATTCGAGGATGCCCAAATTCACCGTGGTTTCCCCGATAAAGGGGTGGTGGGCGGCGATGCCGAGGCAGGCGCCCGTCAGGTCGGCGCAGGATTCGAAAAGGAAGCCCGCAAGATCCGCCTCGTCGTCTGTTACGAATGCGCTCTCGGAGATGAATTGGAGCATGTCGAGGGCGGCGTTGTGTCCCTCGGCGGGAGTGCTGCCATGGGCGCTTTTTCCGTGAAATACGATGACAATCTCGCCCTGTTCCTCAGAGGGCAGCCCCAAGGTGGCGTGTGCCGAAGAGTTGCCGGCGAGGAAACGGTCGAGTTCTCTTTCGAGGCCCGCCGTATCGGCCCCGACGGCGCAGCCAAAGCGCACCTCGGCGCGCTCGGGGACGATATTCGCCCGCTGCCCGGCCCGGGCCGAGCGAAGCCATAGTCCCCCGGTCGTCGGGAGTTCATCCGCCGGGATCGTGGCTGTCACCGAGACATTGAGCATGCCTTTCTCGCCGTTAATCACCGGAAAACCAGCATCGGACACGATGCAGTATTCCGGCTCCGGCTCCACGGTGAAATAGTGACGGATGTCATCCCACGGGCCGGTTTCTTCCTTGGTACCGATGATCAGCCGCGCTCCCCGCTTCAGGGGCAGCCCCAGTTCCTTGAGCAGGTAGACGGCGTACAGTGTTTGGATAACAGGTCCTTTGTCGTCCTGACAGCCGCGCCCCCAGATCGTGCCATCCTCGACGATTCCCCCAAACGGGTCGTGCTTCCATCCCTCGCCGACAGGCACGACATCGGTGTGGACGGGCAGGCCGATGAAACGGTCGTGCTCGCCGAGTTGGATGACGGCGACCTGATTGTCATGATTGCGCCAAGCGAGGCCCATGCGGTTGGCCTCGGACTCGAGCCATTTCAGGCAGCGCTCGGTCTCGGAGCGGTAAAGTTGTTCGTCCTCATCTGTTGAGCCGCCGCTCACGGTGCGGAATTTGAGGATAGTGCTCAACGCGGCTACGATATCCTCGCGATGTTGCGCCACCAGCCGGTCAATGCGCTCGAGCAGGTTCGAACTCGTCATGTGTCGTTGGTTGCCTCGTTTCACTCAGATGCGGTCCGGGACCGAGGGGGATCAAGAACCCGGATTGTGACATACACGCCCGAAGCCCGGGCATGTGAAGCGTTTTTTCCGACCGCGGTGCGGTCAGGGCAGGACTGAGAGAGCCTTCGTCCAGTAGGCAATCAGAGGATTATCTGGCAAGTGTGTGCCGTCCGGCTGCTTGTCTGGCGCGAAGGTCGGGTTTGCCAACCAGGAGGCCAGGGGCGTCCCGAGCGTCTCGGTGTTGTATTGCTGCAGAACGAAGTCGCGCCCGCAGCGTCCGAGGTCCGGCAGATCCGAGGCGCGCCCAACGGTTTCCACCAGCACGCGGGACAGATCCTCTGCATCGCCCACCCGGAAGGGGAGAAGGAACCCGCGGGCAGCCAGGTCTTCCGACAGTTCCGTACAAACGGTGGAGATGACCGGTTTGCCGGCTGCGAGGAAGTGAACCAGCCGTGTGCGGCTGCCCAGATAGGCCTCGTAACTGGGCCGGTCAATGCTGAGGCCGGCATCGCAGGTGGCGTACAGGCGCTGCAATTCGGCCAACGGCACCCAGTCATTGAGTCGCACGCGCGCCGACAGGCCGGCGTTCTCGATGGCGGTGGAGAAGCGTTCGTAACTCGTCTCATTATATCCGGGGATGCGCCCGCCCACGACGAGCAGGCGCAGCCGTTCCTCGGCGCGAAACGCCTGGATCAGGCCCTCGACCAGCGTGTCCACATCCATCCAGGTGTTGAAACTGCCGCACCACATGATGGTGACCTGACTGCGTCGGGTGCCGGTCGGGGGGGGCATCTCCGGTGCATCGCAGGGCAGCAGGCCGAAGGGCAGGACCGACACCAGGTCGCAGCCCGTCGTATGCCGGTTCAGCCGGCCTGCACAGCCCAACTGGCCGATCAGCGCTTGGCGCTGGCGGGAACTCAGCGCAGAGAACCGGTCGCCTTGCAGCAAGGCCGGCAGCATGAGTTTCCACACATGCGTGGAGCGCATGTCGTTGTCGTGTGCCTTTTCCGGTTCGAGTTGCGCCTTGGTCTGCACCTCCGCCAACGGGTCGCCGAAAACATCTATCCACAGCGGCACGCGGCGTGCGGCGGCAAAGGCCGCCGCCGTGGCGCAGGGCTGGGCGGAGGCGCATCCGATGACCGCCCCAAGATCCCCGTCCAAGGCCGGATGGCCTGTCTCGGGCAAGCGCGAGTAGGTTTCGTAATCAAATGGGTGGTATTGCACCAGACAACCGGTCACCGGATCCCGGCCATCGGCGGCGACCATGCGCAGCGGGCTGCCCCCCGCGCGAAACTCGATGCCTGCGGGCGAAGTCGTCCGCGCGTGAGGTTCAAGGCCGCACACCACGACTTGGCCTTGGTCGGGATGGGTGCGGGCGAGCGCCCCTGCCACGGTGGCTGCTATTTGCCAGGTCCGCGCGCCCGGGGCCATCACGGCATAGGCCGGTTCGCCCGTCATGGGCCCTGCGCCAAAAACGATAATCTTCATGGGCCAACGAGAGAGCGGACGGACAAGACTCGCAACTCCGTTCTCTCAGGAGTCCTCTCTGCGCCGGTACTTCGGTCAGGAATGGTCTTGCGTTCGCCGGGAACCCGCCGGACTGTGCCTGACCGTGTGCGGCACAGCCGCCCAAAACCTTTGACGCGGGAGAAACTGCCATGGCCGAGAACTTTCCGGTGATCCGTGTGCTGATGGAGGCCGATGATGTGGAGCGTTCACTGGGGTTATGCGCAGCGCAACTGCACCGCGATTTCCCGCACGACGAGGAACTGGTTCTCCTTGGCATCAAGACCCGCGGAGTTTACCTCGCCGAGCGCCTCGGCCGCCAATTGATGTCCGCCCACAATCAGAAGGTGCTGGTGGGCGTGCTCGACATCACTCTCTACCGTGATGATCTCTCCACGCTCGGGCCTCAGCCTGTGGTGGGCAAGACCGCCATTGATTTTGATGTGACTGACAAAAAAATCATTCTCGTGGATGATGTGATCTTCACGGGTCGCACGATTCGCGCAGCGTTGGACGAAATCGTGGACTTTGGCCGCCCCCGCCTGATCCGGCTGCTGGCCTTCGTAGACCGCGGCCTGCGCGAGTATCCCATCCAGCCCGATTACACGGCGTTGAAGGTCGAGACTGACCTGACGCAGGTCGTACAGGTGCGCCTGACGGAGTCCGACGGCGAAGACCGTGTTCTCCTGTGCAAGCGGCCGGTGTGAGCGAGCCGACTCAGCCGGCCAGCAGCCGCTGAGCCAGCCATTGTTCGGAGCGTTCGAGCAGCGCCGTGATGTGCGCATGGGTTGAGAAGGCATGGTCTGCCCCCTCGAGCATGAGGGTTTCATCCTGCGGGTTGGCGCGCGCGGCCCGGTACTCGTCCGTGTGCTCCGGCAAGACGACGGTGTCTTCCGTGCCGTGGATGAAGAGGATCGGTCCGGAAAAATCCCTGACCCATGCCACGGGTGTCAGCCGCTCCCCGCAGTGTGCCAAGTATCCCGCGCTGACGCGCGAGCCGCGGTCGTCCACATAGCCCCGCTCTCTCCATCCCTCGTATTCGGCCGTTCGGGCAAGGCGCGCGTGAATGATGGCCGGCCGCGCCACGGGCGCCCACAGGACAGCCGTGCGAAATGCTGGCCGCCGGCGAATGGCGTGGGATGCCCCGACGCCGCCAAGGCTGTAACCCACAACGGCCGTGCGCGACGGATCCACGGCTTGGAGGCTGTCAAAAAGATCAATGGCTGCCTCCACATCCTCCAGCAAGCCGTCGGCGGTGAAATCCAGAAAATCTCCATCGCTCTCGCCGCAGCCGCGATGATCGAAGCGAAACGAGGCAATGCCGCGGGCCGCCAAGCGCCGGGCCAGCAGGACGAACAGCCGCTTGGCTTCCACGCGGTGGCCTGTGTAGCCGTGGCAAAACAGGACTGCCGGCACGCGCAAGCCCGGCGTCGCGTCCGCGGGCAGGTCCAGCGATGCAGCCAGCCGGAAACCGCCCGCAGCAAAGCCGAGCGGTTGCGTGCGAAACACCCTCGGGTCAGCAGAGGTCAAGAACGGCCCTGACGGTCTTTTCGATGCCCACAAACACCTCGCCGATGCTCCGGCCCAGCATGTAGGCGGGCGAGGTGACGATGCGGTTGGCCTTGTCCACATGGAAATCCTTTACGCCGCACGACACATGCTCGGCGCCCATCGCGCGAAGTCCGGATGCCGTGGCCTCATCCGTGCCGATCGTCACGGCGGGCTTGATGTCCGTGCCCTTGAAGACCGCGGCCAAAGTGGCCGGGGCGATGCACACCGCGCCGATGGGTTTGCGGGCGGCAGCGAAATCGCGGACAACGCGAGCGACTTCGGGATGGATGATGGCGTTGGGGCCGTCGGTGGCAAAGGTGCACAGGTTCTTGGCCGCGCCATATCCCCCCGGCAGGAAAAGCGCGTCGAAATCGGCAGCACGGATTTCTGCCAGATCCTTGATTTTGCCGCGGGCGATCCGGGCCGACTCGACAAGCACATTGCGCTTTTCGTTCACCGGTTGGTGTGTCAAATGGTTGATCACATGCATCTGATCCACATTCGGCGCGCAGCAGACGGCCTCCGCGCCTGCATTGTCGAGGGCCAGCAGGGTGAGAACGGCTTCGTGGATTTCCGAGCCGTCAAACACGCCGCACCCCGAGAGCAGGACAGCAACCTTTTTTGCCATGTCAAACCTCCCGGATCACATTGTCTGCGGCCGCGCGCAACACGGGCGCAGCCGCTGTCAAGCCGACCTTATTAACCCGTTGCAGGGGGCATTCAGTCAACTGCGGAGGCGATACTTCAGCACCACCCACAGCGACACGAAACCGTCGGCCCAGTAGAGTTTTTTCCCTTCGGCTCGTGACCGCGGGGTGTACGCAATCGGAACCTCCACGATGCGATGGCCGGCGCGGATGAGGCGCACGGCCAGTTCCACGGTAAACGACATGTCGGTGCGGTCAAACGGCATTCCGGCCACTGCCTCGCGGCGGAACATCTGGTAGCAAGTCTCCACATCCGTGAGTTGTGTGCCCCAGAGAAGGTTGAGCGCAGCGTTCACAGCCCGGTTGCCCCAGTACTGGAGAAAAGTCATCGGCGGGCGGCCGCGCAGGAAGCGCGACCCGAAGACGACATCCGTCTCGCCGCGTTCAATGGGTGCGAGCAGGACGGGGAAGCATGCGGGATCGAGTTCGAGATCGGCGTCCTGAAAAACGACGACATCGCCGGTGGCCACGGCAAGCCCTTCGCGCAACGCGCCGCCGCGACCGTTGCGGCCGGGTTGATAAATCGCGCGCACATCCCCCCGCTGTTCCTCCTGCGCCAGCACCTCGCGCGTTCCATCGTCGGAGTTGCCGTCCACGACAATGATTTCCTTGTCCACCGGTACGGCGCGCACGGCGGCAATGACCGTGGCAAGAGTGGCCACTTCGTTGTAAACGGGAATGATGACCGACAGTTTCAAGGTGCGGTGTCGGGCCGCTGGCTGGCGTCGGCGGCCACGGCGCAGATCTCGGCCACCTGCTCCTCGCGAAGAGCCGGGTACAGCGGCAGGGTCAGGGTGCGTGTGGAGAAGTCCTCCGCTGCGGGCCATCCGGCGGCCAACAGGGCCCGTTCGCGCGGCGAGTCGGGCTCGCCTGTCGCGCAACTGGCTGCCAACATGGCCCGGTAATGCGAGAAGGTATGGATGGGCGGATAATGGTGCGATGTCTGGATGCCTGCCGCCGTCAGGGCATCCCGGGCGCGGTCGCGTGCGGCGCCGGACTCGAACAGGACCGGCATGATGTGGCAGGCGGACCGGGCGATTGCTTCGTCGTCGGAAAAGACGGGCGCGATGCCCGTGCCTTTCAGCGTGTCGCGATAGAGCCGTGACAGGGCGCGCCGCCGTTCGTTGGCCGCGTCGAGTTTGTCGAGTTGCACGAGGCCCAGGGCGGCGGTGATCTCGGTGCAGCGATAGTTGTGGCCGGCCAGCACGACATCATAACCCTGCGCGCCGCGCGCATGGCGGTCGTAGGTGGCGGCCGTCATGCCATGCGAGCGGGCCAGCCGCGCAAAACCGGCCAGGTCGCCGTCGTTTGTCGCGATCAGTCCGCCCTCGCCTGTCGCAAGATTTTTGTTTGAGAAGAAAGAAAAACACCCGGCAAGGCCGAGTGTGCCGAGTTTCCGGCCGTCGGAGGCCGTGGCGCCCATGGCATGGGCCGCGTCCTCGATGAGCATGAGGCGTTGATCCGCGACGACGGCGTCGAGGCCATCCGACAGGGCATCGTAGCCGGCATAATGGACGGCGCAGACGGCGGCAGCCGCGGCTCCGAGCGAAGCGGCAAGGGCAGCGGTGCCGGCTGCGGAGAGCAAAGGCCTGTCATGGCGTTCGATGTCCACCAGTGCCGGTTCGGCCCCTGCTGCAAGAACGGCGGCAGCCGTGGCCACGAAGGTCACATCGGGAACAAGAATGTAAGGGTTTTCAATGCCCCATGCGGGAATGTGGCCATGGCCGCCTTGTTCGCGAAAGCGCCGCAAGGCGAAGGCGTACGCCAGTTCCAGCGCACAGGTTCCGCTGGCCACCGCCACGGCGTGTCGGACCCCGAGATAATCGGCCACCCGGGCTTCGAACTCCTCCGTGCGGGGCCCCATCGTGAGCCACCGGGACCGGAGGACCGCGAGGACGGCTTCCTCCTCCCTCGAGTCATAATTCAGGTCGCACAGGGGAATGCGCCAAGCGGCGGGCTGGGGCACTGTCATGTTTTGGCACCTTTGATGACTGCAGGTTGAGCCGCGATTTTCTCCTCAGCGGCTATCAGGCGCTGATGCGAGTCATAGGCCTGAGCCGGCGACGGCGGGGTCCGCCGTTTCCAGGTGCCGTCGGGCCGCAATTCCCAAGCATTCACATTGTCGTTCAGGTTTGCCGCAAGGATCTCGTCCGTGATGCGTTTGCGCAAGTCGGGGTCGTCCACGGGAAACATGACCTCGATGCGGCTGAAGAAGTTGCGCTGCATCCAGTCGGCGGATGACAAATAGATCAGCGGGTCTCCGCCCTGGGAGAAATAGAAGATGCGCGAGTGCTCGAGGAAGCGGCCGACGATGCTGATCACGCGGATGTTTTCCGACACGCCCGGCACGCCCGGCCTCAGGCAGCAAATGCCGCGCACGATCAGGTCAATGCTGACGCCGGCCTGACTGGCCTCGTACAGGGCCGCGATGATGGCCGGCTCCACGAGGGAGTTCATCTTGCAGATGATGCGGGCCTTTTGCCCCGCCCGGGCATGCTGGATTTCGTTGCGGATGAGTTTGAGCAACCGCGCATGCATGGCGTTGGGTGCCGGTACGATGCGCTTCCACTCGGCGGGATTGGCAAACCCTGTGAGCATGTTGAACAGGTTGGCCACATCCTCGCACATGGCGGGATCGGCGGTGAACAGGCCCAGATCCGTGTAAATGCTGGCCGTGGTGGGGTTATAGTTGCCCGTGCCGAGGTGGCAGTAGCGGCGCAGTTGCTTTCCCTCGCGGCGTACGACGAGCGATGCCTTGCAATGGGTTTTGAGTCCTACGATTCCATAAACGACATGGACGCCTTCGCGCTCGAGCAGCCGCGCCCACTGGATGTTGTTGGCCTCGTCGAAACGCGCCTTGAGTTCCACCAAGGCGACAACCTGTTTGCCGTTGTTGGCCGCTTTGATGAGCGAACGCATGATGGGCGACTCGGGCGAGGTTCGGTAGAGGGTCATTTTGATGGCCAGAACATGCGGGTCCGTCGCGGCGCTCTCGATGAATTCGGCCACGCTCGCAAAGGACTCGTAGGGGTGGTGGACCAACAGATCGCCCGCGGCAATCAGGTCGAACACATTGAGCCCGGCCCTCCACAGCGGCCTGATCTGCGGAGTAAACGGCGGGTAGCGCAGGTCATCGTATCCGGGCAGGCGCGTCAGGGCCATCCAATCGCCATAGTTGACCGGTCCCTCGGCGGCGACCACATCGCGCGGCTCGATGTCGAGCATTTCTACAAGATACTTGAC
Organism: Candidatus Sumerlaeaceae bacterium; assembly: GCA_026418615.1. Classification (GTDB taxonomy): domain Bacteria; phylum Sumerlaeota; class Sumerlaeia; order Sumerlaeales; family Sumerlaeaceae; genus JAOAAY01. The sequence goes on from JAOAAY010000017.1 coordinate 18,182, forward strand.
GGCCTCGGCGGGCGCCCGGCTGGAAATCTCGAGCCGCACCACATTGCCCCATTGCCGCTGGCGCAATTCCTTCTCGATGACCTTGAGCAGGTCCTCGGCCTCTTCCTCGTCAATTTCGAGGTCCGAGTCGCGGGTGACGCGCAAGGTAAAGGTTTCGATGACCTTTGAGCCGGGAAAAAGCATGTCAATGTGCTGGGCAATGACCTCGCCCAGCAGGATGAAGCGCGAGCGCTCGCGCGTCTGTTTGAGCGGTACGAAGCGCGGCAGGATGGTCGGGATTTCGACGAACGCGTACAGGGGTTTGGCAGCGCGCCCGTTGTCCTTGGCGCGCAGCATGACGCAAAGGCTCAGGCTCTTGTTGGGCAGGTGTGGAAACGGGTGCGCCGGATCCACCGCCATAGGCGTCAGCACGGGCAGCACCTGTTTGACGAAGTAACGCTGCAGAGGGGCCAGTTCATCCTCGGCAAGATCTCTGCGGGTGACAATTTCGATGCCGGCGCGGGCCAGTTGCGGCTGCAGATCCTTGAGCCAGAGCCGGGCCTGCTGCGCGGCCATCTCGCGAACGCGTCGCGAGATGCCCTCCAGTTGCTCCAAGGGAGAGAAGCCGTCCGCGCCAGCCTTGCGCGTTCCGGCGCGCACCTGTTCCTTGAGACCCGCCACGCGCACCATGAAGAATTCGTCAAGATTGGTGGCCGTGATGGACAGGAATTTCACCCGCTCGAGGAGCGGAATGGACGGCGTGGCTGCCAAAGCCAGAACGCGCGAATTGAAGTCCAGCCAACTCCATTCCCGGTTGAAATACATTTCCGGTTCGGCCAAAGCCTCAGAGCGACGCCGGCGGCCTTGTGGCTTGCGCTTGTGATTGTCTTGCTTAGGCGCAGGGGCTGCGTTGTCCTTGATCTTGTTGCTGCTCTGAGTGGTCTTTTTGGCCGACATGCTTTCTCTCTTGGGCGGGGGCTACACCACTGCCTCCTGCCGCTCCACCCCCGTATGCGACAGCCGGAAGACTATTTTCCGCCCGAACAGTTTCTCGAACATCTGGGCCTTCTTTCGGCCTGCAGAGAGTTCCAGCAAAACGGGCGCCCGGGCGGTCACTTCCAACTCCACCATAGCATCATCAATGCGGGCCGAGACGGAGTCAACAAGTTGCCGGTGCTGCCGGTCGAGCGCGTCGGCAATGCGCAAGAGCGCGGCGCAGCAGGCCGCAGCCCGGCGCTGATCCGAGGTCAGGGCGAGGTATTCCGGATGCTTTTCCGACGGCAGGGATTTTCGGTGGTAGCGGGCAATGACGGCCACCATGTGCTGCTGGGCGTCCTCGAGGCCGGGAAATTCCTCGTGCTGGATCAAATAACACGAGTGCTTATGATGGCTGCTGTAACTGATGAACTGTCCGATGTCGTGCAGCGCGGCGGCGCACCGGAGTAATTCGCGGTACTCTGGATCGAGTTGATGAAGCGGCTGCAGTGCATCAAACAATTGTACGGCAAGCCGTGCCACCTGTTCGCCGTGGGCCCGGTCGAATCCGTACTTGTCGCCGATCCTCAACGCAAAATCGAAAACCTGAACATCCGCTGACGCGTCGTGGCCGCTGGCCATGTCTTCGATCAGGCCGTCGCGCAGGCCCCGCTGCGACACCGTGATCCTCGCCAGACCGTACAATTCCATGAGGCCCTCGACGATGAGAGCGCCGGGGATGATGATCTGGCCGCGCCGCGGCTCGATCCCCAGCCGCGACTCCATTTCCGCGATGGTCATGCCGCGAAGCGTCCGCAGCAGTTTGCGCACCTCGCGGTGTGTGAAAGAATTGGCTGACCGGCTGTTGCGCCCGGCGCAGGCGTCCAACACCGCCCGCAGCGTGCCCGCCACGCCAACCGCCTCGGTCGTGCGGGCGATCACGGGCAGGTGGCTGTTTTCCAGCATGTTGCGCACCCAGATTTGGCTGAGGGCGAACTCCTTTTTCGACATCGGGTTGGACGGTTTGACCATCTGTTGCAGCCGCACGGCGCCTAACCGGAGGCTGTGCATGGTGTCGATCTCGAGGTCGGTGCGCGTGTAAATGAGTTCTGTGCTGCCGCCGCCAATGTCTATGATCAGATGGTGAAGGCCCGGCGTCAGGTCGGGTCGCAAGCCCAAGGCCAGAAGCCGGGCCTCCTCCAGCCCGCTGATGACCTCCACGGGAAAGCCCGTGCGCTCCTCGATGGCTCGCAACAATACATCCCGGTTGCCCGCCTCGCGCACGGCGCTCGTCGCCACCACGCGGGTTTGGTCAACGCTGAAACTGCGACAAGTGGCGGCGACCTCCTCGAAGACGCTGACGGTGGTCTCGATGTCCTCGTCGCTGAGAATCCCGCTCTCGAAGGCGCTTGCGCCCAGCCGTATCGGGTAGCGGGCCTCGAACAGCGTCTTGCGGTACGCATCGCCCACCTCGACGACGCGCACCTTGATGGCATTGCTGCCGATATCGCCGGCACACAGGCGCCTGAACTCTGCCACGGGTTTCCGCTTCCCGCCCCGATTAAGGAGATACACCATTGAGGCGCTGCGCGGCCCGAATCCAAGAGAAAACGGCGTGACAGGTGTGTCGGAGCGCCCGCTTCCCGAGGGCTGTCAGGCTCTGAGCGCGGCCCGTATCAGGGGCAGCATGGCGCGCAGCGCGCGGCCGCGGTGGCTCACGGCGTTCTTTTCGGCCATGCTCAGTTCCGCCAGCCGTCGGTCGAGAGAGCCGACATGAAATATCGGATCGTAGCCAAACCCCCCGGTGCCGCGCGGCGTATCGGCGATCTGCCCCTCGACCGTGCCGATGGTGGCTGCGAGTACCTTGCCGGGTGCGGCCAGTGCCATGGCACAGACAAACCGGGCGCTACGGCGTGCAGGCGGCACCTGGTCAAGTTCCTTCAAAACGCGGGCGATGCGCTCGGTGTCTGTGGGCGCGTAACGCGACGAGTACACGCCCGGGCGACCGCCGAGGGCATCCACCACGAGGCCCGAATCATCGGCCAGAGCCGTCAAACCGGTCGCCGCGGCATAATGCAGGGCCTTGGCGGCGGCATTGCCGAGGAAGGTCTCCTCGGTCTCCTCCGGGTCGGCAACTGTTGGGAAGGCAGCGGCGTCCACGACTTCAATGGCGCCGTGCGCGCCCAACATGTCGCGCAATTCCCTGACTTTGTGGGCGTTGCGGGTGGCCAGCAGCAGTTTGGGCATGTCGGACACGCGAAACCTCCTGTTCCCGGTCGGTGCGTTGCTCAGGCAGACAGCCGCCCGCCGGGCTGTAAAGATGCAAATCTGCTTGCGACGGGACTGGCCTGCCGCCATGATGCCGGCCAGTGCTTCCCGGAGGCGAAATCCCCACGGTGATACGGCGCGGACTGACACTGCTGTTGGTTGCAGTTTGCGGTGCCTTCGTGCTTGCGGCTTGCGGTTCAGGGCGCCGTGGGAGTTCCGAAACTCCGGCTTTGGGGGAAATCGCAGGCCAAGCCCTGCTCGCCGACGGCGGCACAAACGGCCACGCGGGCATCCTTGTTTACCTTGGGGGCACTTCGTTCTCTGCGCGCACGGACGAGTTCGGCTCCTATCGCATGACGGGCGTGCCGCGCGGACAGTATTCCGTGATGGCGGAGAAGCCGGGCTATCAAACCGTTTCCTTGGGTCGTGCTGAGGTGGATCCGGCTGTGCATACCGGGCCAAATCCACTGGTCATTCAGACGGCGATACTCGAGCGCGCCGACAACGCGTCCACGGCGCCCCCGGCTCAAAATCAACTGGGCGGCATCCGCGGCGCGCTGGCGGTGATGGGGGCGCGCAGCGGCGAGGGCGTACGGGTTGCCGTGGAGGGAACGCCGCTGGTCACTGTCACGGATGAGGCCGGGTATTATCAGTTCTTCAATGTCGAACCCGGCGCCTATGTCCTCGAATTGACCAAGTCGGGCTACCGTCGCCAGCAGGTTTCCGTGCGCGTGTCCCCGGGTCAGACGGCTCAGGTGCGGGACCTGATCATGGAACCCGAGACAGAAGCCGCCCCAGCCGCCGAATTGACGCCGGCGGTGGCACGGCTCGCCGGTGCGACACTCGACCGCGCGGCGGCCGGTGGCAACCGCTCCATCACGGGTCTGGTCACAGCCCGCGAACCCGGCGGAACACCCATCACCGACTTCAAACGAGTCAGTGTTTCCATTGATAACTCCGATTATGTCATCTCGCCGGATTCCACCGGACGCTTCGAGTTCAATGGCCTGCCGCCCGGCGTTTATACGGTGATCGCCGTGCTCGACGAAGGGCAGCCGGTGACCAAGCGCGTGGATCTGGTCGCTGCCGCGACGGCTTCCGTGGAGTTTGCGTTGGGCGGACCCGGCGGCCAGCCTGAGGGCGAAGGCACCGTGACAGGCCGCGTGGTGCTGGCCGGGCCCAACGGCGAGTCGGGGCCTTCTGCTGAGGGCGTCACGATTGGCCTCGCCGGCACCAACATCACGGCGCTGACCGGCCGGGACGGCGCGTTCCGCTTGGCGAAAGTGCCAGCGGCCACCTATAGCCTTGTTGCGGCCAAGGACGGATACACCAACGCCACCGTGGATGGTGTGGAGGTGGGCGGCGGCCAGACGGTGGATGTCGGCGAGATTGTTCTCGAACCCAAACTCGATTACCCGCGTGTGATTTCCACTTCGCCTGCCGACGGCACGCGCGATGTTGTGGTAGGGCAGAAACTACTGGTTCGGGTGAAGTTTAGTAAACGCATGAATGCGGATACGGTTCGCGGGGCTGTTTCGATACAGCCGGAAACCAACTTCCGGACTTTTATGGGGCCGGGCAGCCATCCGCAGGCCGACGACTCGACGCTCGTCATCGAACTCGACAACATGGACGAGCAGCGGCCCATCAAATTTCGCGCCGACTATGTCATTCGCATTGCGCAGGCGGCCGCCGACACGGACGGACTGCGCATGAAGGAGGACTACTCGTTCCGGTTCACCACCGGCGCTCCCGGCATTATCGGCACGCGGCCCGCCGACGGCGAGGTGCTGCGTGTCACGGGCGAACCCACGCGCCCGATCATCGTCTATTTCAACACGCGCATCCGCCATGAGTCGCTCAAGGAGCGCACCGTGCGCATCCGGCCCGACACCGACATCCTGCCCAACATCATTTGCCGCGACGACCCGCGCACGGGGTGGACCACGGCCGAGATCGAGTTTCCGCTTCAGGGCGGCGAACAGTACACCGTCACCATCGGGCGCGGCGTGCGGGCCTTCAACAACCAGTCGCTGGCTAACACGCCCTATCAGTTCTCGTTCCGAACCGAGACGCTCCGGCGGGAGGTTTTGCCGCCGCGCATTCACCGGTAGGCGGATGACGGGCCGGAATTGTCTCGACTCGCTGGCCGCGACTGCCCCCCATGTCGCCCTTGGAACGGCGGAACAATCATGATCGATTTCGCGAAGATGCTCGACGAGTCGCGCATCGTGGACCTCGAGGCCAGAACCAAGGACGAGGCGCTGCGCGAATTGGCCGATGTGCTGGCCACCTCGCCGCTCGTCACCGATCGCGACGACCTGCTGCGGGGGCTCATCGAGCGGGAGAAACTCATCTCGACCGGCGTCGGCGTCGAGGTCGCCCTGCCCCATGTCAAAATAGCCTCTGTCAAAGATTTCGTGATGGCCGTCGGCCGCTCCCACAGCGGAATTGATTTCGACTCGATAGACGGGAAACCGGTTTACATCGTCGTCATGATCGGCGCCAACGAAAAACAGTCGGGCGAGTTCCTGAAGGTGCTGGCCGAACTCGTCCTGCGTCTGAAACGCAAAGCCGTGCGCAAACAGATCATGTTCGCGCCCACGCCCAAGCGCATCCGCGAAATCTTTGTCACCCCGCTGGAGATGTTGCCGGGCGATGACGAATAAAATGCTGACACCCCACGACGGCGAGGCTCTGGCGGCCCTGCGAACGGCCCTGGCCGGGCGGCTCCAAGGGGTGAGGGCGCGCGTGGCCGTCATTGCGGGCAGCGGCCTTGGCGGGTTTGCCCGCACCATCGGGGTTCGATGCACCGTGCCCTACGACGAACTGCCCCATGTCGGCACCACCACGATCCCCGGTCATTCCGGGAGACTTGTTTGCGGCGAGGTGGCCGGGGTGGCGCTCATCGTCCTCAACGGCCGCCGCCATCTGTACGAGGGCGTTGCGCCCCGTCGCGCCACCCTGCTGTTGCGCGCGCTTCTGCTCGAACAGCCCGTGGACACCGTCATCATCTCCAACGCGGCCGGCGGCCTCAATCCATGCTTTGAGGTGGCCGACTTGATGCTGATCGCCGACCAGGTGAACTGGATGTTTCGCAACCCGCTCGTGGGGCCTAACCCGCCCGACTGGGGACCGCGTTTTCCCGACGCGAGCAACCTGTATTCGCAGCATCTGCGCGAGACGGCCCGCGAAGCCGCCCGCGAGGCCGGCATCCCGCTGCGCGAGGGCATCTATGTCGGCGTCCATGGGCCCTCCTATGAGACGCGCGCCGAAATCCGCATGCTGCGCGCCGTTTGCGGCGCCGACGCCGTCGGCATGAGTACCATCCCCGAAACCCTCGTTGCTGCCCAGATGGGCCGCAAGGTCCTCGGCATCTCCGTCATCACCAACCTCGTCCCCTCCGCCGCGCCGACTACGCACGAAGAAGTCATCGAAAACTCGCGCATCGCCGAGCAACGCTTCCGAGCGCTCGTCCATGCCGTCCTCGCAAGGCTCAAAACTTAACCTGCCTCGCGACGGCTTGTCATAGTCCTAAAAAACAATGTCCACCCGTCCCCGGTTGCCGGGCCTGTTTGCCGACGCAGCCTAACGGGCAAGCCCGACCGGTGACACGCGCTCGCGGCCGGTGACACGCGCTCGCGGCCGGTGACACGCCCACCAGCGCCCGTGAGCATGGTACGGCGGGCTAACCAGATTGGGGGTCAGGTCTCGCTTCCGGTGCCCCGGGCTCTGGCTGAACGGGCAAGCCGGGCAGGTGATAAACTTGAACAAGATCCGATGGTAGAGCGAAGCGGTACTCCTGAGTTGAGCCGGAGTGTCCTTGTCGCCTTCGGGACCGGGCGACAAGAACTCTATCTTCATGGTGTTTTTTTTGCGCGCAACTACAGCGGGGTGGCCGGTTCGCGGGAGGGTGCTGACATGGAAATGGTTCTGTCGGTAGGGGAACGGGCGTAACGGCGATATTAGAGGACGCGGGTCCGCCATCCCAGTCATCCGGCATGTTTCCCGAGAATCCGCTCGATGATGGGGGTGATAAGTGTCAGGGAGACCAGAATTTTGAACGATATCCCAGTTATCCCGCATCTGCGCGCGCGCGTCCCGTCGCTTCAAAGGATGCTGATGGGCCGGCGCAGCAGTCGTGCCGTCGGGTGCGACACGCGGAAGTGCAAGAACTGCAGTGGCTGCGCGTCCGTTGCGATGGCTGGCGCAAGATAGGTGTGCAGGTGTACATGGCGCGGTCTAGTGCGCGGACCGTCTCGAGCATGGCGGCCACCTGATGCGCCACGGCGAGGGCGTCTATCAATAATCTTTGAGTGACGGTCATCTGACGCATTGCAGCAACCTGTTCGGCATTGAGTTGACGCGCGCCGCCCGGTAATCTTGAATATGCCATGGCCAACGGGGTCGGCCCGTTCGAGTGGCTTTCAACGACGGAGTCAAATTTTATCATGCGTGATTTCTACAACGAAGACTGTATCACGGGCATGGCGCGCCATGTTGCCGACAACTCCGTGGATCTGGTGGTCACCGATCCACCATACGGAATAGCGGGCGACACCTTGCAAAAGCATTACAATCGCAAGGAATCGTTCGTGATAGACGGTTATGTCGAGGTTCCGGCTAACCGCTATGACGAGTTCAGCCGCGAGTGGATCGCACAGGCGGCCCGCATCCTGCGGCCCGGCGGGGCCATTTATGTCGTGTCGGGTTACACCAACCTTCCGTCCGTGCTCAACGCCCTGAGGGCATGCGGGCTGGAAGAGATCAATCATATCATCTGGAAGTTCAATTTTGGGGTTTACACAAAAACAAAATATATTTCTTCCCACTATCACATTCTCTATTATGCCAAACCCAACGGGCGCCGGACATTCCATACGCATTGCCGGTATGGTCCAACGGAGAAGGGCGAGAGCGGCGAGTCGCTCAACTATCGCGACCGCGAGGATGTCTGGGTGATCAATCGCGAGTATCAGCCGGGCACGGTTAAGAACCAGAATCACCTGCCCACAGAATTGCTTGTTCGAATGATTCAGTACAGCAGCAACGAGGGCGATTTGATCTGCGACCCGTTTATGGGCAGTTTCAGCACAGCACGCGTTGCCATCGGGCTTCGTCGCCGCTTCGTAGGTTTCGAAATCAGCAAAACTATTTTCGAGCATTATCGGCGCGAGTCGGAGAATTGGATAGAAGGACATCTTATCAGCACTTTGGGGCGGCCGCTGATCGTCAGGCGTGGGCGGCAGGGTGCCCCTGGGTCCGCCGAGGAACGCAACCGCCTGGCTCGCCGCCACGAGGCGCTGGTCAATCAAGGTTTTACAAAGCAACGCGCCGTTAAAGTACTCAGCGAGGAGTTTCAGCGAGGCGAATGGGCGATAATCAAGGCTCTCGATCAAGCCGCAGCCAAATACCACGCTCCTGATTTGCCGTTCTCGTAAAAATTCACGCCTGGGAGGTAATCTGTGGACGCAGAGCAATCAAGTCCCGCGCCCTTTGACAAGTGGTTTGCTGGATATAAATGGTTATCTGAATATGAATTGCCTTGCATCGTCAGTGCCGATCTCGACGGGATTGCGTGCGCGCTGCTTCAGATCTCGCTTCTGGGGTGGCGCGCAGTGGGAACCTACGATGGATACAAACTATGTCTCTTCGAACCTGTAACTAAGATAGATTGGCCTCGCGTCGTATTTGTTGATGTCGAGGTGTTGCGGCGTGAGACGCGCTCTATTGGAAACCACATGCTGACATGGAACGACATGGACGCTGCCCAACTTGCCGCAAACCTGCCAGACTGTGCCAATCCGAATCTCTGGCAAGGGTTGCATGTCGAAAACGGTTTTCAGCGGAAATACCCGTTTGGTACTTTGCCAATGCTGCTTGCCGGTGCTGCCGCACGCGACGCTTCATTCGATGTCTCGCGCACATGGTTAGCCCTCGCGCTCCATGTGGATTCTTCCTTCACGAACGCGGCAGTTTATCAGGACAATGCTCTCCAGTGGCTTGCTTGGATGGGATCAAACTGCACTTCCCCCGGTCTCGAGCGGTTTTGTGCGCTTCTTTCTCGAATTCCAGCTCAGGCTGCACTCGGTCTCCTCAACGATGTGCAGCAGTGGGTGAGCGCTGCGGGTTTTGGCTCTAAGGCGCGCGCCTGCCGGTTTGACAGCACAAGTAAAACGGATCGCGAGAAAGTCTCGAAACTGATTGATATATTACTCAGTCATTTGAATATCACTAAGTCTGTGCCATTTGCCAATGAGCCAGTTTATGCGGTCGAGTTTAAGACAGACAAACTTCCGATCCACACGAAAGGGAGGGCGGTTTCGTCATTTTTACAGGCTCGTGAACAACGCGCGGTTTCTATGGCTGCCACGGGACGGACTTCCGACGGGCTCAGCCTGACCTATCCGTTACCTGAGTGTCCGATTGCTCTTTTTCAATAACTCCATGGCGGTTCTGGGACGAGGAGATATGGGGCCGGTTGACTAAATGCCGGTCATGCGTTTGCCAAATGAGTCGCCCTCTGTCAAGCCCCTTTGGCCGTTCTCGGACCGGTATGGTCTCGAGTTCTGTCCTCATCGTCCTGTCATCCCGCTTGACCTTGCAAACGGCTTTGATGAATCGCTCAGCAGTACCGGCTCAGCCGAATCCATCCGAAACCCCGTGACCTTGCATTGTTGTGCATCGCATCCATACGAGTTCACGAGTGTTTGGGCGAAGACCTCTGGTCGGCTTGCCTGTTCGCATGTCTGGTCAGCAGGTTCTTGGAACCGAGTCCAAGTCGCGAGAACCCACCCGCCGGCGCGCATTTTGTCAACCGTCCCCGAATTTGGAGAATTAAGAAAAGGGTTGGCGAGTCTATCTGCCCAGCATCCTCATGCTTTAAGGGGGCGCGCTTGAGGGGGTGATGGGGTTAGAGTGTGGTCGGTTTGCCGAGGCGCTGGCCGAGGCGGGCGAGGACATCTTTGATTCCCTGATTGGTTGGATCAAGCGGGACGGCGATCTTGGCCTTTTCGTAGGCTTCTTCGAGGCGGACGCCGGCATCCTCGGCAATCACGGCAAACATGTAATAAAAGGTGTGCTTGTCGGGATAGTTATTCTGAAATTGTTCACAGTAATAGAGGGCATCGCGACATCTTTTGAGTTTCCATAGACATTTGACGCGAGCATAATCAACGAACATCCCGGAATTGTCTCCGCCAAGGTGTCCTATCGCGGTGGAGATTTTCAGGCCTTCCCGCCATCTACCGGCATCCATGGCTTCCTTTAGTTGCTTGAGATTCCTGTCCAAATATTGCCTGTATATCTTCCATTTGGGAACCCAGCCGTTGTTTGCCTTGATCACATAAAAGAAATTTCTCATTTGTTCCTGTGCGACCAATCTTCCGTCGGATAAAGCGACCTCCATAGCCTCGCCGTAATAGAGAGCATCGGGGCGATCCTTGAGCCGCAGATAGTTTTCCGAGTTGTAAGGCCGGATGGTCATTGAAAGCGGTCCTGCCATGGCGTAAGTCACCTCATGCATCACTTGGGGTGATGTTCCCACCCGCTCGACAGCCTTTTTGATGATGTCCAGATAAGCCATATCCCCGGCGGGTGCGCGTGTGCCCACATACGCGGCCACGATGAGGTCGCCTTCAATATTCTTGGGGTCTATAAGTTGCATTCGAGCAAGAATGGGCATGAGAGATTCCGGGGGATCGCCCTTGCCGACCTTTACGCGCAGAATATCTTCCAGAAGGGCGAGAGGGGCCATGTGGCCCGTTGCGGCTTGTGTCAGTTGATCCAGCGCCAATTCATAGAGCCGACTCTGGGCAAGACGGATTGTTTCAGTGTCAGATACATCAACGGAGAAACTCGCGGGATCTAAATGCGCTATGGTCAACAAATGCACACCGTAAAGCCGTCGCATCTGCCATGCTCTTGGCCGTAACCGCAAGTAGTCCTCCAGTCCCTTGCGCAGGGCGTGAGCCGTGGCGCTCGTGTTCGGGAGATCGAATTGGTACATGGCGTAGATGTCACTCTGCAAGTCAACGGCCCAGGCAGTTGTCAGACCGTATCGGCGAATCAACTCGGATGCAAAAAGCGCAGCGGCTACGGGATTTCCCGAATCCCTCAGGGCTGCGTGCTTGACCTGAATCAGTCGAGTGTCGTTTGGCCATCGCTTGAGCGACTCATTAGCAAACTCGATACCCTCGGGCGATGACAACATCAATGGTGCGTGCACATGAAGGCAGAGGCTGTCCGGTTCCGTGGCGAAGTATTTGCGGAACAATTCCGGAGTGGCCACTTCCTCGGAGACGAAGGCTTCGAACGACGCTGGCCCGGGGAGCCCTTGCAGCATTCCGGCTGCCTCGATTTCGGCCTGCGACACGCCAGAAAACTGAGCAACCTTGACTACGGCCTGACCTATTGCATCGCCAATCTTGCTCAGCGGCGCTTGAACCGAAAAGGTATCCGTCCGCGTGACATTCAAATCGGAAAGGCCCAGTTGGATGGTCACTTGCCCGTCGGTAACATCGGCTCGTCCGTACACAAAGATGTCGGCGCCAAAGTTGCGGGCGATCTCAAAATACTCGGCGGGGGTTCGGTCGGTCCATTCGCCTTGCCCCGTTGGCACCTCGCAGGCCTGCGCCAAGTAATGCCCTGGGGGTAGGTCAAGCAATACCTTCCCGGGTGAAGCAGCAGTCAGGTGCGTAGCGAGAAAGAACTCGATTGCTTCGACAGCGGTCGTGCGAGCATCCTTGAGGTTGCGCAAGGGTGCGATAAAGAGCAGCGGGGCCAATTTCTCCGGCAGTGGCGGAGGCTCGGTCAGCAGGCCGGCGGTCTCGGGCAGCGGGAATCGTTCGGCCGAGGTTACGAGGTCGTCGAGTGTGAGCATCCGAGGTTTCTTGATTTCCTCGGGCAATTGCTCCCAGACTTTTTGCCAATCGCGCTGTCGGGCCTCGGCTATGGCCTTATTGCGCTCGGCGGCGACCTTATCGGCCGCGTTTTTCGTCGTCGAGTCGGCCGATGTCGTCGGTCGCGCGAGCCCCGGCCGCCGGTCCGTCCAGCGGCTGAGCGCGAAAAATCCCGCCGCGCAGACAAGGATGACCAGCCCAAGTAGCAGCCACATGCGCTTGGAAGTCATGCGGTCCCCCCGTCGGAGGTTCTTGCAGGCCTCCGAAGATCCTCACCTGCAAGCCAAGTTTTAGCGCCATTATCTTTCAGCGTACATTCTCATCCAAGAATTTCAAGAATGCGGCTTCCTCGGCGATGCCGGGCAGGGTGGCCTTGACGGTCCCGTCAGGCCGGGCGATGACAAAGGCCGGCGACCGGAAAACCCCTAAAGCGCGGGCGCGGTCGGCCTCAGATTGCATTTCGACAGGCACGATGTTGAAGCGCATGACCGCGGGCCACTTGTCGCGGGCCAAGACCATCCGCGAGTAATAATCCCGCGAGGGCTGGTGGGTGGCCAGATAAACAAAGTAGAGCGTGTTGCGCTCGGCTGCCGGAGCCGGCACGGGCGTCGAGGCCGGCAGCGACGGCATGGCTCCGGCCGGCGTGCCGTCGCCCTGCCACTCATAGCCCGAGATTTCCCACTCGAGGATGCGCGCGGCCCAGTCGTCGTTGGGCTTGCCCGGCGAGTTCATGCTGCACGGGTCTGCAATCTCGAGTTTGAGGTAGCGCGCCTGAATGTTTTGCAGCGGCAGCACCGACACCGGGCGCGTATTGTCTAATGATTCGGCGACTTTCGTCCAGGGCCCCCGCAGGCTGTTGCTGCTTGCATAGATCGCCAAGTCTTCCGTGTTCAGGTGGTTGCTCTGGGGCGAGGCGTAACCCTCGTGGTAGACGACGCATTCGGCAATGGGTTGGATGTTGCCCAGATCAACTGCCACATAGTGCGACTGCTCGGTGCTCAGCCCGAGATGGAAGCATGTCCATTTGTTTTCGAGCGTGATCTTGCCGTCCCACAGGGCCTCCGGGCTTTTGATGGTCTCGGGTGTGGAGCACGACTCGTAGGCCACAGGGATCAGGCGCTTGCGAACCCATTCGGCGCAAGCGCTTTTCGGGGCAACGGCGTCAAACAGAATCATGATGACCGCAACGAAGATGGCAAGCGCTTTCATGGTTTGCTGACACCCCTTTCCGATTTGTCCGGTGACATAAAACTTGGAGCCCATTCTCTGCCTGATGAGCGCCGACATTTGCAATGGCATTTGTGGATGATACCCTGGTCTCAAGAGAATTCGAAGGGTCATTCAAGGTGGAAACGGAGATCATTTTCCAATGGCAGGAAAACGACATCCGACGGCCGGGAATAAGGGAACGGTCAGTCCGGGGGGGCGACGGCGGCATGCGGCGACCGTTATTTGGTAGATCAAAGCATGACTGATCGCGAGTTTCTTGCCGGGTTGCAGCGATACCATACGCGCATCTGCAACATGATCTTTCATATGGACATCGAATGGATTGACATCGAGATCCAGATCAACGAAATGCGCGAATTTTGCCGCGAGCACTGCCCCGACAGGCTCGAATTGTTCGAAATGATCTACCCGAATCGTTTCCGCCGTCTGTTCGAGAGTTGGGGGCCGGAAAGCCGCGTGGGCTGATCGTTTTTTTTCTCGTCGCACGCAAAAGTCGGCACGCCAATCCGTCTTTGGCCTTCGAAGGGGCTGAGATGGCGATGTCCGAATCCCGCACAACCGAGGGCATGGCTCTGCAAGAGCGCTTGGAGGCTTTGCGCGAGAGTGACAACTGGGCCGTCGAGGCTGCAGACCTTCTCTTAGGCGCGGCCTTTAGGTCCGCCTGCTCTGATCTCCATCTGGCGTGCGTGCGCGACGCTGTGGTTGTGCGCGGCCGGCGCGACGGCGGGTTTTTTGCTCTTGCGCGGATCCCAGCCGTGCGGCGCGACCTGCTGATCGCCCGCCTCAAGGTGCTGGCCCGCGTGCCCGCCTTCATCCGCCACGAGCCGCAGGACGGCCGCATCGAGTGGCAGCCTCCGGATGCGGCCGGCCCCATCCTGCTGCGGGCCTCGTTTTTGCCCACGATCCACGGCGAAAGTATTGTCATTCGTTTTCCTGAACCGAGCGCGCGCCTGCTTGACCTTGGCGCTCTCGGCATGAGCGATGCGGTTTTGGACGCTGTCGAGGGGCTGCTGGCCCGGCAGGAGGGCACGCTCATGCTGACCGGCCCCAGCAGCAGCGGCAAGACGACGACAATTTACGCCATGCTGTCGCGCCTGCACGAGCGGCGCGGCGACCGGCTCAATATCCTGACCATCGAGGACCCGGTCGAGCGCGACCTTGGCTTCGCGTCGCAGGTGCAGGTGAGCGAGCCGCAGGGGTTGACGCATGAGCGAGCCTTGCGGGCCGCGCTGCGGCAGGACCCCAATGTGTTGATGATCGGCGAGGTTCGCGACGCGGACACGGCGCGCGTCGCCATTCAAGCCGGCATGACGGGTCACCTCGTCATTTCCACGCTTCATGCGGGGCGAGCCTCCCGCGTGTTTACGCGGCTGCTGTCCATGGGTGTCGAGCCTTATCTTGTCGCCTCGGCGATGGCGGGCGCCGTGGCGCAGCGGCTGGCGCGTCGGCTCTGTCCGGCCTGCCGTCGTGTGGAGGGCGCAGCGGCGGAATGGACGGCCGGCGGGTGCGCGGAGTGCGACTTCACGGGTCACCGCGGGCGACGCGGCCTGTTCGAGGCCGTTATCGTCACCGAGGAGTTGCGCGGACTCATTTTAGCCCGCGCCACCAGTTCCCAAATTGCGGCGCAGGCCGCGCGCGAACAGGTGGGCGACCTCGTCGCCGAGGGTCGCCGGCTCGCCGACACCGGCGAGATCTCGCGTGCGGAGTTCGAATACCTGCTGGCCGGTGAGGAGGAGGAGATGACGCATGAACACGCCTAAGCCCGGCGACGGCCAGCGATCCATCTTAAACTATGACCTGCTGGATCTGCCGGGTTTGCGCTGGCTCAAACGGCGGTTCGGGTCTGCCGGTCCTGAAGCGCCGGTTTATGACCTGTTCGATCTTTCGATCTTTCGCTGGTGGGTGTGGAAGTGGCGCTCGTTGATCATGGCCAACCTGAGGGTGCGCCGCGAGGCCAAGGCCGTGCTCTTCGGCGAATTGGCCGAGGCGTTGCGTCAGAAAATGCCGCTGCCCGAGGCCTTGGCTGCCAATTCGCAGACCCTTGAGGAATCTTGGCGGCGCAAGCGCCATGGCGTTGGGCGCGGCGCGGATTCGCGCCACAGCATCGTGCAGCGCTTCACGGCTCTGTTCATAGTCGGAATCGGATTCGTCGTGTTTTTGATTTACACGGCACTGTCATTCCGCTACACTGATCCGGAGCGTGTCGCACGGCTTATGGCCAACCGCCTCCACAAACTTGTGGTGCGGGGCGTGCCGCTATCAGAAGCCATGCGCCGCTGCCACCCTGACTACGATCGCGCCGAGGTAGCCATCGTCGAGAACGCCGAGAAATGGGGCAACCTGCCCGAGGCGATCCAACGCCTCTCGGCCTATCAGGTGACGGAGAAAACCCTGACGGGCGCGGGCGTTAGCGCTATGTACCCGGTGATTCTGGCCTATGTCCTGCTGTTTCCTGTTGGGTTCATCCAGATCCTGCTGCTTCCCAAGTTTGCAGACATATATGTCCAACTGCAGGCCGATGTGCCCGCGTTGACACGGGCGCTCATGAACTTCAACCCCACGAGTTTCCCCATCGTTCTCGCCACAGTTGCCTGGTGGCTGCTTATCCTTTTCTGGATCGTCCGGGCTGTCATGAACGGCAACTTCATGGCTCGCTACATCATAGGTCTTGGCATCCTGAGTTTTGGTTTCTGGTTTGCCAGTCCCGGCGGTGTCCTTTTTCCGGTGTGGTGCGTCATGCCTTTGTTTCCGTGGGATTGGGCGACCCGACAACCCATCGTTGGAGTCATACCTCTGGTGTTGTTTTTCACCGCACTGATTATGCCCTACCTATTGGCCCGCGTCGAGGTCTGGATCTTGGCCATCGAACGCGCCTCGGGTCGCCTGCTGCCCTGGCTGCCTTTTCTCGGCCGGACCCTCGGCAAGGCTGCTAAGGCCGAGGCTGACTCCCGTTGGCTTGCGGCGCTTAGCACGGCGCTGTCGGCAGGAGTTCCTGCTCCGGATGCCCTGCGGATGGCTGGAGCCACCGTCGGGGGTGTCTATCGTCGCCGCTCAGAGGCCGCGGCCTCGTTGGCCTTACAGGGTCTGTCCCTCGGCGGTGCCTGTGTTCGGGCTGGTGTGCTCGAGCCGCGCCTCAATCATCGTCTTGTCTTGGCCGATCGCAGCCCGCAGTTTATGAACGCGTTGCAGGCCATTGCTGAGGACGCCGGCGACAACGCGCAGCAAGTCCTCAGCCGCACCGCGCGCATCGCCGAGGTGGCCGGGCAGGTGCTTGTGGGCTGTGTCATGGCCGCCGCTGTGATCGCGATCTACCTGCCTCTGTTCAATATCCCGAGGATTTTCGCGCCCTTGAGTTCGCAGGCTCCGGTCATGAGGCCGTTCGCCGGCACCGTCGCATCTCATCCATCTGCAGATCCGCCTTTTGCCATACGGAGGGTATGAACCATGAGTAGGCTGACTTGGAAGGACACAGAACTTCTTGCGCGCGAGTTGGCGAGTTTCGCGCGGGCGGGCATTCCGATTCCCGATGGACTGCGACAGTTGTCGCTCTCGCTGAGCCCGGGCCCGCTGCAAAAACTGGCCCAGACAGTGGCGACGCAGGTGGAACAGGGCATGCCCCTGTCCGAGGCGTTGAGCGCGTCCGGCAAGGGCGTACGCAACGAACTCATCGCCTTGGTGCGCTGCGGTGAAATGTCGGGCGACATGCGCGGTCTGCTTGATTTCGCCGTGGAGCACGCCCGGCGCATCGAGCGCCACCGCTCTGCGCTGCTCACCGTGCTGATCTACCCGGTGTTCGTTTTGGCCATGCTGATTTTATCCATGGCCTTCGTCTTTGCCACAATCATTCCGATCATCGAGATTAGGGTCGAGGAACTTGTTGGTATGGAAATACCGCGCCTGACCCAGATGATGATTGATCTCTCCCGGTTGTTGGACGGTCCGCTCGGTGTTGCCGTCCTCGCGATCGTGTTGCTGGCGCTCGCGGGTCTCTTATTCTCGGGCGCTTATCATGACTGGCTCCAGCGGGTTATCGGCTACCTGCCGGGTTTCGATATCCTCGTCTCTCTGAGTGACACGGCAGTCAGCATGAAGTTCCTTGCCAGTACCGTCTCCCGGGGCGTGCCACTGCCAGATGCCTTGGCGGCGGCGAGCCTCGCGGTGTTTACGACGCAGTCGCGTACGATGCTGGGCAGCATGGCCAAGGCCGCCGCGCAGGGGCACAAGGTTGGGCCTATGCTGGCCGGACGAATTCCCGCCACGGCCGCCTGGCTTTTCCGGCAGGCGGAAGAGACAGGCTCGCTGGCTGCGGCATGCGCGGGCATCGCCTCGTATTGCGAGGATCGGTTCGACCGCGTCAGCAAGCGCAGCCTCGCCATCCTGGAGCCGGTCCTTTTGCTGTGTGTTTCCCTTGTCGTAGGAATTACCCTTTTGTCCATCTATTTGCCAATTTTCCGGATTCCCGGGTGCTACTTATTCGCGGGCACTGATTAAATCCTGGTCGGTAGGAATCACCATTTTGTCTATGTATTTGCCGGTTTTTCCAGATTGCCGAGATCCATGGGGGCATGCGACATGAACACGGAACAGACAACCCTTGGCAGTCGGCGAGCCATGACGCTGCTCGAACTGATGATCTTCCTGGGTGTGTTCTCGCTGCTGGCCGTTGCGACCATGCGTTGCATTGGTGACGGGCGCCTGCTGCGGGCTAACGCGCGCGACCGGTCGGTCATGACGGCCATCGCCCTGAGCGAATTGGAGCGTGCGCGGACGATGCCTTCCAGCAACCTCAACGGCGGGCGCGTGGAGCGAAGCGATCCCTCTTGGCCATCAGGCACGGTAGCCGCAGTGGAACTCGCCCCGCGCCCCGATGGCACATGGCTTTTGGATGTGACCGTCACGCGTGACGGCGCTGAGGGCCGACCTTCGGTTCGCCTCACCACAATCCGCCCCGGAGGCCCGTCATGAGAGACTTTCAGCCCAAGGTTCGACGCCATGCAGGCTTCACCCTGATCGAAACTCTGATCGTCGTTGCGATGTTGGCCATCTTCACGGCCTCGTCGCTGGTGATGGTGACCGCCCCGATGTACGAGCGCGTCTACGCAGACATCGAGGCACCGCGCGAGGCCGGGCTGGCGACTTTGCTGCCGGCGCTGGTGTCGGACGCGCATGCGGCGGCCTCCGCCGAGGCGCCGGACGGCGCATTCGTCCTGCGGGGTGCGGCGCCGGGCGGCGACGATATCGCGTATTTTGTGGACACAGCGAAGCAGTTACGCCGGGCGCAGGCTTCGGCGGGCGCCTCTTGGGAGGATCTGCGCGGACGAGCGGCGGGCGCGGCACTGCTCGAAGACATCGAGGCGTTCTCGGCCAGCCACGACGAATCCGCGGGCCTCTGGCGCGTGACCTTGCGGACGGCCACGACGCGGCTCGGCCGGAAAATGAGCGCAGATCACACAATCACTGTGGCCGTCGGCAAGACTTGGGCGGGAGGTGGACGATGAAGACGATCACGGACTCTCTTGTCAGGTCCCGCACGACTCGTGGCACCGTGACCATGTTCGGCTTCGCGGCGCTCACGGTCATGCTCGGGCTGCTTTGCTCTGCTGTGCTTCTGCGGTCGCTCGATTCGTACGCGGCCTCGGGACGGGGCGAGATGCGCCTGCAAGCACTGGCTGCGGCGGAGGGCGCTGTGGTCGCGCTGCTCGCGGCCAACGGCGAGCCCACCACACAACCGCTGGCCTTGGGCCGTTGCCGGGTAACCTACGGCGAGGCACGCGCAGACGCCGGCGGACGCACCGTCGCTATGACCGTCCATGTGTATCGGACGGGTGAACGGCCGGCGCTGACTCAGCATTACCGGGCACGCCTCCTACCGCGCGGCGACGGCGGCTGGGGACTCGACCGGCTGGAGGTGGTCCCATGAACGCATGCACTTCACGGAGGCGCGCTTTCACCTTTGTCGAACTGCTGGTAGCAGTCGTCATCGTGACTGTCCTCGCGGCCATCGGCGTGCCCAATTTTCTCGAGGCACAGTTGCGCTCGAAGAGGGCGGTTGTCCGTTCGGACATGGCCGTCATCGAGGCCGCGCTGCGCGCCTACTATGCGGACTACAACGAATATCCGTCGAACAACGCAGAATTGCGGGAGTTCAAACTGGCCGCCCTCGAGATGACTACAACCGAGGTGCTCGCCATGGCCACCCCCTCCACGGCTACTGTGTCGTGGGGACAAAACGACCCGGCCTTCGCCAAGCGCCCCGGCAACTCAGCATGGTTATTCCCATCTGGTCATGGTTTCGGGGAAACATATAATCCCGTGCTTGGACTCTCTGGATTTGATCTGAAAGTCCTGACAACGCCGATTCCATATCTCGCACGCGCTTTACCGCGGGATATCTTTCAGAGCGTTTCCGTACCGCCGATTTACCTTAGCCTCGCCGACCTTCCGCAAGATAAGCCTCCGGCCAAGGGGGTTGGGCTGAGACGCCGCTATATACTTGGCAGCGTCGGACCAGACGGCAGGTGGGGGGCGCGCATAGGCTTTATGATGGATCACCCAATCAAGGGACCATTTATCCCGTACGATCCGACCAACGGGTCAGTCTCGGCGGGCGAAATTATCTCGTACGGGCATGGTGAGCAGGAGGTGGAGCCGCTGCCACCATTGGAGTCACCGGTTCCATAAGCAACGGGCATCGAACTCTTTTCTAAATGCTCGTGGAAAAGGCTGGCCCGTAGCCGTGCGAGACCGCTCAGCATGGCGGGTAGCGAAGGAAGGTTCGCTGCGGCTCTGTCAGCCCTAATCGGCGCATTTCCGGGATGACCCTGAAAGGCCGGCCATTTTAAAACCCGTTTCCGGGTCAGTTGGAACCTGCATAACTTTTGAGCGTCGGACCGCTGCGAGCGGACGGATGCATTCGTGCTTGCGACTTGGCTTCACAGCCGTCAAGGAATTGACCCGGAGCATCGTGCGTTCGCGGCGCGAGGTGTTTCGGCGAACGCCGGGCATGCCGCACAGACGCTGGTCGAACCGCCGGGAGCGTATCGGAGAACCGCCCGTCGGTCAGGAGAGAGTTTGACATCATGAGTGCTTCCAAATCCCTCACCGTACGGTTCGAGGGGGATTCGGGCGACGGCATCATCACCATGGGCAAGGTGGCCGCCCGCACCGCCGCCCGTCTGGGTTATCATGTCTACACTTACAGCACTTTTCTTGCTGTCGTGCGCGGCGGTCAGGTGACCTTCCAGATGCGCATCGGCGCAGAGCCGCTTGTGTCGCAGGGCAACGAGCCCGATATCCTTGTGGCGCTCAACCGGCAGGCTGTCAAAGATGTGGGGCCGTTGGTCAAGCCGGGCGGAATCGTCATTCATCCGCCGTGGGACGGCCAGCCCGAGGCTATCGGTGCCGGCGTGACCGCGCTGGAGGTGAACTATAAGGAACTGTCTTTGGGCGAGACGGGTTCGCCCCGCAGCAAAAACATGGTGGCCGCGGGCGTGGCGATGGGCCTGCTGGGATTTGACGAGGCCACGGCCGCGGCTGTGGTTGAGGAGCATTTTTCCGGCAAAGGGGAGGATGTCATCACGGCCAACCGGGGGGCGCTGGCCGCCGGCTTTGATGCCGGGCAGGCGGCCGCGAATGCCGCCGCTGCCCTGCGTTTCACGCCGCCGGAGCCGCACCCGCGCATGTTGCTCTCGGGCAACGAGGCCGTGGCTCTGGGCGCCCTCGCCGCGGGTGTGCGCTTTTTTGCCGGCTACCCCATTACGCCTGCCAGCGAAATCATGGAATGGCTGGCGGCCGAACTGCCCAAAGTGGGCGGGATCATGTTTCAGGCCGAGGATGAAATCGCCTCGGTGGGCATGTGCATCGGCGCGTCGTTCGGCGGCGTCAAAAGCATGACAGCCACCAGCGGCCCCGGCCTGTCGCTGATGATCGAACTGCTCGGCCTCGCCGGCATGGCGGAGATTCCCATGGTCGTGGTGGATGTTCAGCGTGCCGGGCCTTCAACCGGTATGCCCACCAAGGAGGCTCAGGGAGACCTGCATCAAGCCGCGCAGGGCACCCACGGCGAGGTGCCGCGCGTCGTGCTGGCCCCCCAGACGGTGGCCGACTGCTTCGAGCAGACGGTGCGGGCCGTCAACACGGCCCACGAATTCCAGATTCCCGTCATCTTGCTCTCGAGCCAATCGCTCAGTCACCGCATGCAGACCATCGAGCCCGACGAACTGCGGACCATCCAGCCGTTTGAGGAGAAATTCTACCAACCGCCGGCGGACGGGCGCGGCGGTCAGCCGGCGGAACCTTATAAACGGTATGCATGGCGCAATGATGGCATGCCCGTCGAGCGCGCCATTCCCGGCACGCCGGGGGGCATGTACCGAACGGGCGGACTCGAGCACGACGAGTATGGCAATCCTGACTTCGACCCGGAGGTGCGCAGCAAAATGGTTTTGCGGCGCCGCCTGCGCATGCACGCCATTGCGCGTCACTTCGAGGAGGACATTGCCACCGAACAGCCGCTGCCGCCGCCGGCCCCGCTCGGGCTGATGAGTTGGGGGGCGTCGGCCTCCGTGGCCCTCGAGGCCCTCCAGCAGATGGAAGCCAAAGGCATCAAAATGACTTATTTCATGCCGCGCATCCTGTGGCCGATGCCCGATGTCATCATCGAGCGCTTCCTCACGCGCGGCTTGAAATACCTTTTTGTGTGCGAACTCAATGCCACGCGGCAGTTCGCGGAAATGCTGCGCGCGCGCTACACTGCCACGCTGGTCAAGCATGACATCGAGGTCATCAGCATCATCAAGGATGACGGCCTGCCGTTCACACCCGGAGAAATCGAACAGCGCATCCTCAATGCGCTTGCCGCGCGCAACTGGACGCCCGAGGAGGTAACCGTATGACACCCGACACCGCAACGGCCGCGCCGGCGGCCGGATCTGCAGCCGCGAAATCCTCTTACAAAGGCTCCCGCCCCACTTGGTGCCCGGGCTGCGGCGACTACGGAGTCCTCGCGTGTCTCGACAAGGCCTTGCAGGCCTACGGGCGGCCCGAGTGGGAGGTGGTTGTTGTCTCCGGCATCGGCTGCTCCAGCCGTTTTCCGTTTTTCATGAACACCTACGGTTTTCACTCCGCGCACGGCCGCGCCCTGACCGTCGCCACGGGGCTCAAACTTGCGCGCCCGGACCTCACGGTGGTCTGCACCGGCGGTGACGGCGACGCGCTGGCCATCGGCGGCAACCATTTCTTCCACACGATGCGCCGGAATGTGGACCTGACCTATATCCTGATGGACAATCAGATTTATGGAATGACGAAGGGTCAAACGGCGCCCACCAGCGCGGTGGGCATGGAGACAAAGTCGTCACCCTACGGCAATGTGGAGCCGCCGGTGGACCCCTGCTGGGCAGCGCTGACCATGGGCGCCACCTTCGTGGCGCAGACGGCATCGCACGATCCGGCCCAGATGACGGCGCTCATCCTCGAGGCGCTTCGCCACCCCGGAATGGCCTTTGTCAACTGCCTGTCGCCCTGCGTGACATTCAATGAAGTCATGGACAAAGAGTACTTCAAAGCCCATGGGGACCCCTTGCCGCCCGACTGGGACCCCTCGGATTTCGAGGCGGCGATTCGTTTGCTGCGCAACGCGGGCGATCGTTTCCCCCTCGGGCTGATCCATCGCCGGATCGAACCCACGCTCGGCCAGCGGGTCGAGAACATCACCAACAGGATTCGTGCGCAAGCCGGCGAGGCGGATGTCCTCAGCATCGCGCGTCAATTTTTGTAGCGGGTACGGCTTGCGTCAGACGCGTTTGGGCTTCGCCCGCTCCATATAACTGCGGGCGACATACTCCGGCTGGAGCGCCGCGGGGTCGTCTGTGTCGCCCCGCCGCCAGCGTTCCATGGCCAACACGGCCACCTCCTCGGCCGATGGCAGCCGCCGATGTGGCGGTGCCAGCACGAAGCGGTCGCCCAGCAGCGCTGCAAACTCCCGCGCATACCGCAGCGCTCCCTCGCCCAGAAAAACGGTGGGTTCCGTCACCCATTCGGCCACCTCGGCCGTTCGCCCGGCGAAATCCTCGCGCAGACGGACCACCGTTGGCAGCCCTGCGCCACCTTCCCCTTTCAGCCGAAACAGCGCCGCATAGACCAGCCCCTGACGGGCGTCGAGCACGGGGCAGACCGGACAGCCGCCCGCGACGCCGGCGGCGCGCAACGCCAGCGCCTCGAGAGTCGGCACGCCCACGAGGGCCGCGCCGGTGGCATAGGCCAAGCCTTTGGCCGCGCTCAGCCCGACTCGCAAACCAGTAAACGAACCCGGGCCGCGCGAGATGGCCACTGCGCCCACCTGCTCGAGCGCGGTCTCGGTGCGCTCGAGCAGCCATTCGACGGCGGGCAGTAAACGCTGCGAATAGAGCGCACGGCTGGTGAAACAGAGCGAGCCCAGCAGGATCTCTCCGCTGAGCAAGGCCGCGCCGCCTGTGGTGCCGGAGGTCTCCAGCGCCAGGACGATCTCGCGTGCTGCGCTCATGCTGGCCACGCCCGGGCCGAATGCGGCGAGACTCTGCCCGACGGTCCCATTAAAGGTAAAAACGCCTCGCTCATTCGATCCTCATCCCGCGTGTCACTGTCGGAGTTAGTCTCCGTCCTGCCAGCACAAAAACATTCTTTTCGGGCGCGGAATCTTTCTTGCCGGCCGACCGTTGCGGTTCGGGCAGCGGTACGACCGGCGGAAATCGCGTGAGTGCGCCCTGCGTGACTAACCGCGGCACCGTTTGGTAAAAGTCTCAGACCGTTGATGTTGAAACGATGCCAAGTCATTTTCTGCCACTGTGCGCGACAGGCGGGCGCCGTCTTCCTTGCCGTGGCGTTTCTCCTGTCGGTGCCTTGCGCACCTGATGCGTGCTGGCTTCACATGCTCGCGGAACTCGAGCACGGCGAGTGCGCGCACAGTCATGGCTCCGAGCCGTCGCCGTCCGGCGCTGAGAACTGCAAGGTGTGTGTCGAGCACACGCATCAGATCCCTCATGTTCCGGCACCCGTAACAGCGCCGTCGCCGCCTGTCGAAGCCGTCGCTGATGAGCGTCCGGCAGACGACCGGCGTCCGGAAGCGACGCCCGCACCCATTTTTGTCCCGCCTAAAGTCCTTGTTTAGGGTTTTCGTGTAACCTGTTCCGTGCGGGCACACCGGGCCGGTCTTCGCGGCCTGTCTCTGCCGCTGCATCACGCTTCCGTCTCCAAAGTTGCCTATAAAGGGTTGTCATGGAACGATTGACACTTGCGCGCGGTTTTGCGCGCCCTGTTGCCATCTTGTCAGCCGTCTTGTGCCTCGCGGGCTGTAATCGTCGCGATTCGGGGCCTGCAACGGCGGCACCCGCGGACGAGCCGGCTGAACCGTCCAACCGCGTGGCCATTCCCGAGCCTGTGCGGCGCAACCTCGGCATCTCGTTTGCCCGCGCCGAGATGCGCCATGTCGGGCGGACCCTGCGGATGCCCGGCCGCTTTGAGATTCCTCCCGAGGCTCGTCGGGAATATCACGCTCCGCTGGCCGGAACCGTGGAATTGTTGGTCCGGCAGTACGACCGGGTTGAGACCGGCACGCTTCTCTACCGGCTCGACTCGACCGAGTGGCGGCGCATCAAACAGGACTATGCCCAGACGCTCGCTGAGGCCCGCACCGCTTCGGTCACGCTGGAATCCGCCGAAATCTGGCACGGTCATCTTCACAAGGACCCATCCGGGTCTGGCATCGCTGCCGGCTCGCAGCGCATCGAGAGCCTGCGGGCGGCGGCCTTGGCTGCCGCTGACCGTGTCCGCCAACTCGAGCGGGCTTCCGCTGCTGTCGGCGTGCAAACCCCCGAGATGGCCGAAGCCCGCAACCGCCTGGCTGAAGTGCAGGCCGACCTTGCTCAGGCCATCATAGACTTTGCCAGCCTTGAGGCCAACTACCACGCGGCTGAGGTCACTCTCGAATCGGCCGGCACGAAAGCCCGGCTTCTGCTCAATACGATGGCTTCGTTCACGGGGTTGTCGCCCGCGGAGTTGGAGCAAACCGCGGAGGACGGCGTCACGCCCCGTTGGCAAACTCTCAACCAACTCGAGTTTCGCGCCGCGGGCGAGGGCGTGGTGGATCGCGTAGCGCTGACCAATGGCGCCTACGCCGAGGCGGCTGCTCTCGTGCTGTCCACGGTGGTTCCGGATCAGGTGCGTTTCCGTGCCGTGGCTCTTCAGAGCGACAGCAGCCGGTTGCGCGATGGGATGAAGGCCATGATCGTTCCGCCGGCAGGTCATGGGGATGCGCCTCTGACGGGCACGCTGCACATGGGACTCGAGGCCGATCCGGACGAACGCACCATGGATGTCATCGTGACCCCGCACGCTTTGGCCCGGTGGGCGCGTGCGGGCGTGACGGCACACGCCGAGGCCGTTCTTGACGAGACAGAGGAGCCGCAACTGGCCGTGCCGCGCGCCGCGGTCATCCAAGACGGTCTCGCCATGGTCATCTTCCGCCGCAATCCGGACAACCCGGACGAGGTCATCCGCCTCGAGGCCGACTTGGGAATTGATGATGGCCGGTGGGTGGTCGTCGAGTCCGGCCTTCGCGAGGGTGATGAGGTGGTGCTCGACGGCATTTACGAGTTGAAATTGAGCGGCTCTGGCAAGGGGGCGGCTGCGGGCGGACATTTCCACGCCGACGGCACTTTCCACGCCGGCAACGAGCACTGACGGGAGAGGGGCGGCGCCATGCTCAAACACCTCATCGCCCTGTCTTTGCGCAGCCCGGGCCTCGTGCTTGCGGCCGCTCTGCTGATCCTTGGCGCGACGGTCTGGCGCATTCCTTCGATGACGGTGGATGTTTTTCCGGAACTCGACGCGCCGACAGTGGTGATCATGACGGAGGCCGGCGGCCTCGCCGCGGACGAGGTCGAGCAGTTCGTCACCATGCCGCTCGAGAGCGCCGTCAACGGGTTGCCCGGCGTCCGCCGGGTCCGCAGCGCCAGCGCGCTCGGATTGTCGTTTGTCTGGGTGGAATTCAATTGGGGCGAGGATATCTTCCGCGCCCGCCAACTCGTGTCGGAACGCATTGCAACTGCGCGCGAGAACCTGCCCCCCAATGCGCACGCCGAACTTGCGCCCGTGTCGTCCATCACGGGCGAAATCATGCTGATCTCCCTGACGGCTCCGGGCGGCGAGGTCAGTCCGCTGGAACTGCGTGCTCTCGCCGAGTTCGATATCCGCAACCGCCTGCTCGCCGTGCCGGGCATTTCCCAGGTTGTGGCCATTGGCGGCGAACTGCCAGAGTATCAGGTGAATCTCCGCCAGGACAGATTGCTCCTTTACGGTTTGACCGCGACCGAGGTCGCTGAGGCAGCCGGCGAGGCGCACAGCGTGGCCAGTGCAGGCTACCTGTCCCATGTGGAGGGGCGGGAACTGCCCATCCGCCAGTCTGGCCGGATCCGTTCGGCCGCCGACATCGCCAACACCATTGTCAAATATCATCATGGTTCGCCGCTGACCATTGGGCAGGTGGCGGATGTGGCCGTGGCCGGCGCGCCCAAGCGGGGCAGCGCCGGCGAAGGTGGTCAGAATGCCGTGGTCATCAGCATTCAGAAGGCGCCCGGAACCAACACCTTGCGCCTGACGGGCGAACTCGACAAGGCGCTGGACGAAATCGAGCGGATGCTGCCGCCCGGCGCCCGGATGAACCGCCATGTGATGCGGCAGGCGGATTTCATCTCTCTGTCGGTTCGCAATGTCATCCATGTCTCGCGCGACGCGGCGGTCTTGGTGGCCATCGTCCTCATCCTTTTCCTGATGAATGTCCGCACAACCATCATCACCCTGACCGCGCTGCCGCTCTCCATCGCCGTGGCGCTGCTGCTGTTTCCCGTGTTGGGGCTGACGGTCAATGTCATGACCCTCGGCGGGCTGGCGGTGGCCATCGGCGAACTCGTGGATGACGCCATCATTGATGTGGAAAATGTTTACCGTCGCCTTCGGGAGAACGCGGCGCTGCCGCCGGATGAGCGCGTGGGCGCACTTCAGGTCGTATTCAACGCCAGCAACGAGATCCGCTCCTCGGTCGTGTTCGCCACGGTGATCATCATAATTGTGTTCGTGCCGCTGCTGTTTCTGCAAGGTTTGGAGGGGCGGTTTTTCCGCCCGCTTGGCATCGCGTATATCACGGCCATCCTGGCGTCGCTGGTTGTCGCGCTGACGGTCACGCCTGCCATGTGCTATCTGCTGCTGCGCAAAACGGGCGCCGGGCGGGAGCACCGCGACAGTTGGCTCGTCTGCCGCCTCAAGGCGTTGTACCGTCCCGCTTTGGGCTGGGCGCTGCGCTGGCGCCGCTCTTTGCTGGGCGTCACGGCTGCGGCGACGCTGGCCAGCCTCGCGCTGGGCTGGACCTACGGCAGCAGTTTTCTGCCGGAGATCAATGAGGGGACCATCACCCTGTTTCTGATGGCGCCGCCGGGCACCTCGCTGCGCGAGAGCGAACGGCTGGCGGTGGGGGTGGAGCGACATGTGGCCACCCTGCCGGGTGTGCGCCATGTGGTGCGCCGCACGGGCCGGGCCGAGCGCGACCTGCACGCCGAGCCGGTGAGTTTCACGGAGATTGACCTCGGCGTTGCCGAGGGGGTGCGCAAAGAAGATATCCGGCAGGCGCTCAAGACGGCCACTGCCGGCATTCCGGGCATCACGACGATGATCGGACAACCCATCGAGCACCGGTTGTCGCATATTTTATCGGGAACGCCCGCCGCCATTGCCATTGACATCTACGGGCACGATCTTGACGCGCTGCGCGCGGCGGCCCGCGATGTCGAGCGCGAACTCAAGACGCTGCCCGGGGCGCGCGATGTCGCGGCCAACCGCGAGGTCATGATTGACTCCGTGCCCGTTGTGTTCCGCGCGGCCGACCTGGCCCAATGGGGCCTGACGCCCGCCGAAGCCGCAGGACAGATCGAACTCGCCTTCAGCGGTCGCGTGGTGGCCGAGGTCAACGAGGGTATCCGCCGGATGCAGGTGGCTGTGCGCCTCGCGCCCGAGGAGCGCGAGTCCATCGCCCACTTGCGCAATTTCATTCTCCATGCGCGCGGCGGCGCCAAGGTGCGGCTGGGCGATGTCGCCACCATCGGCGTCGAGCAGACCTCAAACCTCATTGCCCGCGAAAACGGCCGGCGCAAGGCCACGGTGTCGTGCAATGTCGCCGCTGGCTCCAACCTGGGCGACTTGCTGCGCGAGGTGCGCGCGAAAGTGGATCCCGTGCTGGCGGGACGCGGATTTTCTGTGCACTACGGCGGCCAGTTCGAAGCCCAGCAGGCTGCCGCGCGCACCATCAGCGCCATGGGTGTCGGGGTCATCGTGCTCATCCTGTTGCTGTTACGGGCTGCGCTCGGCTCGATGCGCGCCGCGCTCGTTGTGATGGTCAATCTGCCTCTCGCGCTGATTGGCGGCATTGTGGCCATCTTTATAGCCGAATCGCCGGGCTTGGTCGCCAATCTGGCGGGGCTAGCGGGGCTGGGCCCCTACACGGCGCCCGTTGTCTCTGTCGCGAGCATGGTCGGTTTCATCACGCTTTTCGGCATCGCCGTCCGCAACGGCATCCTGCTTGTCAACCATTACCACTACCTGATGCGGCATGAGGGGCGCACGCTGGCCGAGGCTGTCGTGCAGGGATCCATGGAGCGGCTTGTGCCGATCCTGATGACCGCGCTGACGGCCATCCTCGGGCTGCTGCCGCTCGTGCGGGCTGCGGGCGAGCCGGGCGGCGAACTGCTCGCCCCCCTGGCCGTCGTCGTTCTCGGCGGCCTCGTCACATCCACCGCGCTCAACCTGTTTATTGTCCCACCCGCCTATTTCCTGTTTTTCCGCGGGCGGGTCGGGCAACCGGAGTCGCTGAAGGAGGATGATACCATGTAATCCGTGTACTTGCTTCGCTTTGTATCTGCCCGTTCTCGCATCCCATCCCGATCAGCAAGGAGACCATTCAGATGTTGATTTTCTCACGCACCGGACTCGCGGCTGCCGCCGTGCTGGCGCTGCTGGCCGTGCCCACTGTCGGATTTGCGGCGGATCCGCACGCCGGCCATTCCCACGGCGCCGTTCACGGCGCGGAGTCGCTCAAGGCCGATCTTGGCACGACGACGGTTGCCGGCGTGGAAGTGACCGTTGTGCAGGGCAATCTCGCGGAACCCGGAAAAGAAGTGGCGTTTGATATCGCCATCGGGGGCAGTGCCGCGCCCAAGGCGATCCGCGGCTGGATCGGCACCGCCGACGGCAAAGGCGCTCTCAAGGGTAAGGCTGACAAAGAGAAAGATGGCGGCTGGCACCTTCATGTCGAGGCGCCGAAAACCCTGACGCCTGCCGACAGGCTCTACATCGAGGTCGAGCCTCAGGAAGGTCCCCGGGCAAAAGCCGGCTTTGAGATCAAGCGCAAGTAGGCCTCACCGCGCAGGACTTGGACGCGGGTCGCCCGTGGAGCGGCCCGCGCATGGCCTGCTCCAGAGGGGTGTGGTGGACGGTCACCCCGCCGCACATTCCTAGATCGGCGTTCCTCGGGCGTCGCTCCGCGGCGCCTCCTGCCGTCTTACTCCCGTTTGCGGGCCAAGCAGAGGATGGAGAGGCCGAAGGGAAGGTTGTGATGGCGCAGCCAGCGGGCTTCCAAGGTCAGAATGCGATGCAAAACCGTGTTGACGCAGCGGGGGAGCGGAAACTCGTCGGTTCGTGGGGGCGTGTCGGGTTTGACAAAGCGGCGTTTGAGGCGGCGAAACAGTGCGGCGGCCGGATAGACCGTGGCGACCGCGCTGGTGTAGCGCTCGATGTGCAGCCCGGCTGCTTCCACAAGGGCACGGAACTCGGCCTTTTCGTAGCGGCGGTGATGATGGAGAGCCACATCGTGACTGCTCCAGAGGTTTTTGTGGGCGGGGACGCTCATGAGGGCGAGGCCGCCGGGGCGAAGCACGCGGTGGAATTCACCGAGCAGCCCCGCGTCGTCGCGGATGTGTTCGATCAGGTCGAGGGCAGTGATCAGATCTATGCGGTTGGCCGGTAGGGGCAGGTGACGGACATCGGCGCGGCCCAAGTGTCGCAGACGGCGTTCGCGGCAGTAACGCAAGGCCACGGGTGAGAAATCCAAGCCGACGGCCAGCCCCTCTTGCTCGAGCGTTTGGAGGAGCATGCCGGTTCCGCATCCGACATCGAGCAGCCGCAGGGGTCGGCCGGGCGTTTCGCGTCGCAGCCGCGGCAGGAGTTCGCCCAACTGATTGAGGATGATGTCGCGCCGTCCCTGAAACCACCAGTAGGTGCTTTCGAGGGCGTGCATCTTGTGGTACTCGGCAATGTCCAACGCGGAGGCTCTCCCGGGCCAAGCAGGGCTTGATTCTTGATCGCGGCGTCGGCGAAAGAAGGGTGCGAAATGAAGAGTTTCAAGAACTGCCGCGATGTCGGTTGGCGGTTGGGAGGGGTTCTGTTATAGACTTGCGGTTGGCGTCCGGCTGCTTTGGCTGGGCGCGTGTGGCTGTCGGTGTTGAGTTTTGGCCGCGCGGGCGGTCGCGAGATTTTGTGAGGCGAGGTTGATGAGGCTCGGTCACCGGGCGCGCGGTTCCACCTTCATACTGGTTCTGGCGCTCTTGTCCATACTGGTGTTTCTCGTGGCGGTGTTGTCGTACACCACGCGCCTTGAGGGCATCACGAGCCGCAACTACGCGCAGGTGGTTCAGGCGCGGACGGCGGCGGCCACGGGTTTGCCGCTGGCTCTGTCGCTGACTGCGGCGGCGACCTCGGTGACGACGCCCATGCAACCGTGGCGTGTGGCGCCTCTGTTGACGAGCCTTCATGAGACGGCGGATCGCCCGGGCGGGCCGTCGCTGCTGGCTCAGGCCAACGCCCTGCCGTCGGGGCGTGCGTTGACGGATTTTCTAAAACATTCCAAACCGGACGACCCCCAGAGCACGATGGGGCTGCACAATGCGCAGGCTGTGGTGGCCATCGCCGACTTGTCGGGGCGCGTGAACCTCAACACCATTCGCAGCGAGGACGCGCTGGCGCGTTTCTTAGTGGCGGCGTTCTCGGAAAGCGGCTCGGTGCCCATGGACGCGCAGACGGCCAAGCGTCGCGCGCGGGCGGTCATGGCGTGGCGCGGAAATCTGGACGAGACCACAACCGCGGCTCTGGCCGGCGACCCGCGCACGACGGCGCCGGAGAACTTCCGCCGGCTTGGCAGTGTGTATGACCTGATGGCAGCGAGCACGCAGCCGGCCAGCGACCTCTTCACCGGGGCGGAACTGGCCGTACTGGCGGCCCATACCACGGTGTTCTCGCAGGCGCCGGAGGTTTACACGCGTCCCGACGGCACCTCGATGCCGCGCGTTCCGCTGGCGGGGCTCACCGCCCGTAGGGCGTGGCGGGCTCTGTCACAGGCTTTCCCGAAGCACGACCCGCGGCTGCTGATGCAGTTTGCGGCCAATGTCGCGGATTTTTCCGACACGGACGATGTGCCGACGATCGTCACAGATCCACAGCATCCGCAGCCATGGAATGCCATCCTTGGCGTCGAGCAGACGCCGCTCATCACGGAGGTTTACCCGGACGCCACGCCCGGGTTGGAAGGCGACGACAGCGGCCAGTTTGTCGAGATCCACAACCCGTGGGCTAAACCGATGGTCTTGCGCCAGTGGCGGCTTCTGGTGGGTGCGACGACCGGCGCGGGCGGCGTGACGATCAACGCCGTCATACCGCCCAACGGTTTCCTGATCCTCACGGACAACTACGATAATCCCTCGGAGCAGGCTCCGTCCGGGACGGGATCCTTCCTGTCCGTTTTTGGGGCGCGCAAGGACGACAATCTGCGCCAGTTGGTCGAGAGCCGCTCGCTATCGTTGCCGGACGAGAATTCCTTTGTCGCGCTGGTGGATGGCGAGGGCCACCTGATTGACATTTTCAGTTACACCTCGGCTGCGGGAGCGGACTCGCGCCAGAGTTACCAGCGCGACGACCCGCGGGTCCGCGCCTTTGGTGTGGCCGAGGCGTCGCCCTTCTCCAACGGGCCGACAACTGTTTACAAGGGATCCGGCGAGGCGCTGGCGGTGATGCGCCTTGCGTGGGAGAAAGGCAACCGCCCGCTCGCTTCGGCCGTGGACTTGTTCCGGGTGTCGTCCGCTTATGCGGGGCTGCGTGGCTCAGGCCAACGGGTCCTGTTCGCCCCCCGGGGCTGGCAGATGCCCGAGTACAAGGCCGCGGATGACGCGAACCCGTCGAATCTCGACGCCCGACTGCTCGATATTTTTACGACGGTTGCTCCGGCCGAGCAACTGGCCGACGCGGCAACGACCCAGACCGGGGAATCCGCCACGACCGGCCCGCTCGTTGCTGCCGCACCGGAGGGCGGGACGAACGACGACGAGGAACCGACGCAGACGCTGCTGTACTCGTATGGCAAATTGAATGTGAACACCTGCGTGAAGGCGGCGCTGGCTTCGTTGACGGGTGGCAAGGACACGCCCGAGGCGGCGCCGCCCGCGGTGATGGAGCGGATTGAGGCCCACCGCCGCAACCGTCTGGCCCGCGGGGAAACCCCTTTCCTCACTCCCAGTGAATTCGTGCTGATGCTGGTGCCGACGCTTAAGACCGAGTCCGACGCGGAGACGATCGCGGCGCTGCTGGAGCAGGTGACAGTCGGCTCGACCTCGTTTGAAGTGCTGTCAGAAAATCTTGCGAATCCGTCTGCTTTGCGCGCCGCGCCGGGTGCTGTGCCGGGCGCGAAATCCCGCATGGCGTGGATCGTGGCGTTGGACCGCCAGCCATTCAGCCTGATCGGCTATTCCGTGGAGCCCTGAAACGACTGTGGACAAGCGCTTATTGACCACTCACGAATCTTTGCGTTTGAGGATGGGCGGGTTGACACTGGAGCAGAGGCGTCATATACGACACGCGCGAACCGCAATCATGGACAAACATCGTCAACATAGGATCAGAACCAGCCGCCAGAAGGGTTTCACGCTCGTGGAAATGCTGATCGTGGCGGCCCTGATCGCCCTGTTTGCCGGGCTCGCCGTGATCAACATCCAGCAACAATACGAGTTGAACAAACAGAAGGCGTCGGTCGCGGAGTGCCGCCAGATCGGGACGGCCATGACCTTTGCGCTTCAGGATCTGGGTTTCTTCCCGAAAATCTGTTTCCTGCGGTTCAACTATAATATGTTGGTCAACCGCATCCAGACGCTGCCGCTGGACCAGTTTGAATACCACGGGCTTCCGGTGGGCAATATCGTGACCCGCCTGACCAATCAATGGAGCCGGCAGGGGCAGTACGCAGCATTCAATTTCGACAAGTTGGCTTACATGCGGATCCCGGGGGATCCGGGTGAGCCCTACGAGTGGCCGGCCGACCCGTGGCGCAACCCGTATGTGGCGTACTTCGTTCAGACCCAGCGGGATCCCAACAGCCTCAATGTGACGCAGCGTTTCATCAATCGTTCGGGTGAAAAGGCGGACTACTTCGCGGGCATCGTCAGTTACGGCCGCAACGGGGTGCCCGGTCTGACGGAGTCGCCGCAGGCTGCAGATCTGGCGGCTCGCAAGGATCTGCGGCTGTACAAGGAGACAGGGCAGTTCAATGTGTATCTGGCGCTGACGCCGGCGGAGTACGACGCGGCGCGTGTGTCGCAGATTGTGGCGGAGCCGGCCAATCCTGATCCGGCGCGGCCGCGCATCCGCGACACGGGATCCGATGACCGGTATTTTGAATTCTGAGGGAACGAGGTTGGGACTTCGAATCATGAAAATGATCGGCACAGCCGCTTTCTCCCCCGGCGGGAGTTTCCGCGGTCGCCCGGCGGCGCGGCGGGGCTTCACTGCGATCGAGATCGCCATGGTGGCCACCGTCATCGCCATCTTCGCGCTGCTCGTGCTGCCCCTGTTTCGCAATCGCGTGGAAGAGGCGAAGATCGCTGCTGCACGCGCCGACCTGACAAGCCTGATGAAAGCCGAGCAACTGGTGAAGGCCGACACGGGCTATTTCGTGAGGCTGGAGGACTTGGACAACATCGAGTTGAACCTTCCTGGCCAGCCCAACCCGACCCCGCCGCCCAACGGTATCACCCTGGAGGTTCCGCCCTTTTACTACCTTGAGGCTCCGCCTTCGAGCCGGGCGCCCCTGACGGTGCCCGAGTGGATTGCCTTCGCAGGCACCACGAGCAAGCCCAAGTTCCGCGGGCCTTACATCGCGTTCCAAAATTCGCTGCGCTACGGCGACCTTTTGACCCGGCCCGAAAATCAGCAGTTGGCAAACAATCTGCTGCGCAGCCGCACGGGCAACCCGGCCAGTGCCATCTTTGACATTCCGACCGGACCGTTGTTCGATTCGCTTGAAAACCGCATTCCCGTGGATCCGTGGGGCAACCCGTACCTGTTTTTCCCCGCCACGGGAGAGACGGGCTTTGCCAGCAGCGTCATATACTCGCTGGGGCCGGACGGTCTGCCGGGTCTGCTGAACGGCACATCACCGAATGACTTCCTTCGGGGGACGCCCAACGGCCTCGGCACGCTCGATCCCAATGTGGATGATCTTCAGGTTCAATTTTGAGACGGATGCGTAAAGACATGACAGCCATCACAGCCAAACGGAGTCAGGGCGGTTTCACCGTTCTCGAACTCCTGATCGCAGTGATCATCATCGGCATCCTCGTGGCGATCATTGTGCCGGTGTACACGGACCGAGCCGAGCAGGCACGCCTGACGGCCGCGCAACAGGATCTCGACGCGCTCAAGACGGCCCAGGAGCACGCGGCGATCGACACGGCCTATTTCTACGCTTTGTATGTGCTCGATGATGTGCGCGATTTTGACGGCGTGCCGTCGAGCAATCCCAATGACCGCACCGACGGCATCCGCGATGAGGTGTTGCGCACGGATATCTCTGGCGACCCGAGGCGCATCTTCATTGATACGACTTCGGGGCAGGTGCCGGCCGGGTTTGCGACCATCTTCTCGCAGATCCAGACCAGCGAAACGAACTTCAACTGGAACGGGCCCTATGTCAATTACACGCGGCGCTCGTTGCCGGGCGAGTTCACGGATGTTCCTGCTGACATGCCGCTCGACCCGTGGGGACGCCCCTACCTGTTTTTTACCAAGGACGGCTACTTCAACCCGCGGACACTGACGATAGACAATCAGGTCACGATCAACGGCACCACGCTCTTGGGCGACGCCACCATCTTCGACCGGCCCACGGTGCTCTCGCTCGGCGCGGATGGGGCGTCCGGCGGGATTGTGAACGGAGTCCAGAACAACAATTTTGGAACAGGCGACGACCTGTTCCGGCAGTTCTGAGAAAGGACATGCGGCGTCTCATGACACAGTACCGGACCAACGGCACCCGCGGCGTGACGCTGACGGAATTGCTCGTCGTGATGGTCATCATCACGCTGCTCTCGACACTGATTCTCCTCGTGTATGTGAACCGCATGGAGCAGGCGCGCATCAGTGTTGCCACCGGCGAGTGCCGCGAGTTAGCCCACGCGCAGGAAATGTGCGCCCTTATTCATGGCTACTATGTGCCGCTTCAGGTGCTCGACGACCGCCCAGCCATCACCGGTGTGTCGTCCGTCGGCGATGTCATCACCTTGGAAGACTTGAGCAACATTCGGCTTGTCCATCCGCTGATCCCGCCGCAGTTCCAGCAGGGCAACCAGCCCACGCTCGCCAGCGACCTGCCCCGTATCCGCGAGATGCGCCTGAATTGGCAGGGACCGTTTACGAACATCCAGCGCGCCTATGTGGGCAACGAGGATCCGCGCGATCCAAACTTCCAGAACTCGCCAACGGTGCGGCTGGACTTCCCGCTTGATCCGTGGGGCAATCCCTATCGCTTCTACTCGCCCATTGGCATCATTGGCACCAATGCCAACCGCACCGATTACACCAACCTGACAATCAGTTTCAGTGACGGTTTGATCACGACCCAGGACGATCGCAACTTTGAGCGCTACGCGATCGTCAGTTGGGGCCGCAATAATGAGTCAGACCTCAACACGCCAACCGACCGCGATGACATCATTCACTTGTTCGGGTCGGGCGGTGTCGAATCGAACTTTGCCCTGCCGTGACGGTAGTCAGCGCGGCGGGTATGGGCTATACTTTTGCAGGGCTAACAAGAAGGTAATTCAGGCGGTTAACGAACCGGGAGGCTTAACAGGATGAAGGGCAACAAGGCATTTACTCTGATCGAACTGCTGGTGGTGGTTTTGATCCTCATGCTGCTGGCCACCATCGCGGTGGGCTTGTACATCCGCGAGATGGAACGGGCACGGTACGCGGTGGCCAAGAGCACCATCAGCGAAATAGAGCGCGCAGCGGCCCGCTACGCCCTCGATATGAGCGCCTATCCGCCAAGCCTGAGCCTGAATCCCAGCCTCAACAGCAGCGTGGCAGCCTCTGGCGGCGGTTGCGGTTACGCCGAGGAGGCCCTGCTTCACAGCATCGGCGGCAGCAGCACGGCCCCAAGTGATCCGCGGTGGGGCGGGCCCTACCTGACGATTAAAAACGAGATGCTCGACACGACAGGCGGCCCGGGCGATGTGCAGATCCTCGACCCGTGGAAGCAACCCTACCGGTTTGTCCGGCGCAACGACTACGCCAACTTTGGCACGCGCCTGCCCGCCGGCCACCCGTATCAGGCCACAGAAACCTGGTACAACCCCAGCACGGTTCAGATTATTTCCCGAGGCCCCAACGGCGTCACTCTGAGCGATCCAAATTTCGGGCGTGACATTGACGATGTCTCGAACTTCGGACTCTGACGCTACCTGCTGACCAAACGGCATGAAAAAACCGCCGGCGGCCGACACCAAGGCCTCCGGCGGTTTCGTTTTTCCGATCGCCGAACGATGAGCCAACCGCGCGCGCCCGACGCGCGGTCTCCACGGCCGCTACTCCTGAGCGCCCTCTGCTCCAGCCTCGCCCTCTGGCTGGTCGCTGCGGGGGATAATGTCGAGTTTCCCTTCCAGAAATTCCTGAGTGGCCACCTTGACCGGGTCCCAACTGCCGTCGGGCAAATGCGACAGAGCCCGCTCGCCCGCCTGCAAGTCGCGGACGCGGCGCGAGATGGCATTGATCATCATGTACATGCCGCGATGCTCGCGGATGAGCGTGGCGGGATCCTCTTTCAGCGCATCCGGAGGAGTGAACGGATTGATCATGGTGTAAGCGGGGCTCCTTGACAGGACTTCGTTTTCAGACGCTGCGATACAGGCGGGCGGCTCGGGGAATTCAAGCCTGATCTGAATGTTCCGAGCGCAGGGGTCATGCTTGGTGGGCGCCGACGGTCTGGCGGCCGGCAAAGGCCCGGTCTCCAGCCGGCGCGGCCGGAGATACGGCACGCCAAGAGCGGGTTGGCGGGAGAGGGTCTGAGACGGCGGATAGCCGGGCTTGCATATTTCGCCAGCGGGGGGGTTGGCTGTCGGCAAAACATGCGGGGGTGAAAGCCAGCGGTCATGTCGGATTCGAAAAAGCGCATCTGGAGCATCCTTCGGCGCGAGGTACAGGAACTGGCCGATGCCGAGCCTATTCTGGCCAGTTTTCTCTACGCTGCCGTCCTCAACCACAAAACCTTTGAAGAGTCGCTCAGTTTCCACCTCTCGGTGAAACTGGCCAGCCCGATGATCCACGCAACGACGCTGCGGGATGTCATGTACGAGTGCCACGAACAGAATACGGATTTGGCCGCCTGCGCCGTCGAGGATCTCAAGGCGGTGGTGGACCGCGATCCGGCCTGCGACCGCTATTCGGTGCCCTTTCTGTTTTTCAAAGGTTATCAAGCGCTGCAGTCATACCGCATTGCGAACCATCTGTGGCAACAGGGTCGGCGGGCGCTGGCTCTGCAGTTGCAGAGCAGCATCAGCGAAGTGTTCGGCGTGGATATCCATCCGGCGGCCCGCATCGGCCGCGGCATCCTGATGGATCACGCCACCGGCATTGTCATTGGCGAGACGGCCGTGGTGGAGGATAATGTCTCGATGCTCCACGAGGTGACACTGGGCGGCACCGGCAAGGAGCACGGCGACCGTCACCCGAAAGTCCGCCGTGGCGTGCTGATTGCGGCTGGCGCAAAAATCTTTGGCAATATCGAAATCGGCGAGAGCGCCAAAGTGGCGGGCGGCAGCGTTGTCCTCCATCCCGTTCCTCCGTACACGACCGTCGCCGGTGTTCCCGCAAAACCAGTGGGCAAGACCCATGGGCGTCCCAGCGTCCAGATGGATCAAAGCATTGAAGACGACCGGACGCCCTGATCTGAGGGATGGAGCGCGGGCGGAAGCGTCTTGAACTTCGTCTCCCGGCCGGCGACCAGAACGCATGGCTGACGACACGCAAAAGCCTGAGACTGCGGTGACGGCCCCGGCGCCGCACGACACGCCGGTCGAGCCGGTGCGATTGCGCGCGGGGCGTTATGCTTTGCCGCGCTGGGTGGAGCATCCGGCCGCCCTTGGGGTGGGCGTGCCTGTGGGTTGTCTGCTGCTGGCGCTTGCCATTTACGCGCCCGCCCTCGGCGGGCAGTACTGCGTTTTCGGTACGGACACGCTCAGTCACGATTACATCATGCATCTCTACGGTTGGCGGTCGGTCTGGCAGCGGGGTGAGATGCCGCTGTGGTGTCCGTACCTGTTCCTCGGCCTGCCGTTTGTGGGCAGTTTTGCATTGTGCCCATTTTACCCGTCGCAATGGCTCTATTTTGTTTTGCCGCACAACACAGCATTCACGCTGCAATATGTAGGCGCAGTGGCCCTCGCCGGCGTCATGTTTTTTGTCTGGATGCGCACCATGGGGGCCGGGCGGCTGGCGGC
The DNA here is from genome assembly GCA_026418615.1 of Candidatus Sumerlaeaceae bacterium. Taxonomy (GTDB): domain Bacteria; phylum Sumerlaeota; class Sumerlaeia; order Sumerlaeales; family Sumerlaeaceae; genus JAOAAY01. The sequence goes on from JAOAAY010000017.1 coordinate 57,369, forward strand.
GGTTTGGGGGGGAGTGCTGTTCATGGTGTCGGGTCATTTTCTGACCCTGACCTACGCCGGTCATTTGCAAAAGATGATCGCGCTGGCCTGGGCTCCCGGGGCGCTGGCTGCAGCGTTGGTTGTTTGCCGGCGGGCTCGCAGCGGGCCGCTGCTGAGGCCGGTGCTGGCCCTTGGCGGTTGCTTCGCGATGCAATTGCTCGCCAGCCATACGCAAATTTTCTATGCGACGCTGATGCTGTGTCTACTGGGCGGGGCCGGCGTGGCGCTGCCTCTGGCGGCGCGGGCTTGGAGTTCGCCCGAGCCCGGCATCACCGGGATGTTGAGATCGTCCCATGCACGCGCCATCGGGCGTTTGGTCGCGGCACTGTCGGGTGCCGTTGCGTTCGCTGTCGTGCTCTCGGCTGTCCAAATGTTCCCCGGATATGAGACTGCGGGGGTTTCCAACCGCGCGGCGGGTGTTGCGTTTGACGAGGCTGTCGAGACATCCTACCCGCCCGCGGAACTGTTGGAGTTTGTCATTCCGTCAGTGTTTGGCGACTCGCTGCGTACTTCGCGAGTGGGCTACTTTGGGGCGTGGGGCGAGCGCATTGTCAGCGATTATCTTGGTGCGCCGGTGCTGTTGCTGGCGCTTTTGGGGTTGGTCGTCGGCTTTTCGCGCTATCGCTTCTTTCTGGCGGTTACGGCCGTGTTGGCTCTGGTGGTGGGCTTGGGTCGTCACACGCCCCTGTATGGGATGCTCTATGGCGGTCTGCCCGGGTTTGCGAGTTTTCGTTCGCCGGGAACCTTTATGTTTGTGGCGACGCTGGGTTTGGTGTCGTTGGCTGCGACGGGGCTCGAGGTCCTCGGGCTGCGCCTCCGCCCGCCCGGGGGCGCGGTGGCCGCGCGCGGCCGGCTGCTGCTGATGCAGTTCCTCTTCGTAGCCCTTGCCGGTGCCGGACTGGCCTTGGCCCTCGTGGCGCTGGGGCGCAACTGGGGCGTGCGGCTGGATATCGCCACGCCTGCCGAGGCGCGGCGTTTTCATGTGACTGGCGGCCTGCTGACGCTGGGCTGGCAACTGGCTGCGGGCGCCGGTCTGGGTTGGGTTTGCCTGCGGGCGGCGACCGATCCGGCAGGCTGGGGCGGCCGTTTGCTACGCGCGGGTCGCGTCGCGCTTGTCATGCTCGCGGTGCTGGCTCCGGCGCTGACCTTCTTATCAAGCCGCCGGTATGTGCAGTTTGAGCCGCTCGCCAAGTATATGGAATACCTGACCTATCAGAATGTGTACGCCGCGCTGCGCGGGGCAGGACCCGACCCTGTCCGGATGGTGGAGGAGAAGGCACTCAAGACCGATCATATCCTGCACGCGGTGGGGTCGCCGACCGGCTACCACCCCGTCACGCTGGAACGCTACGGGCGGCTGACCCAGTCGGCGGGATATGCCACGGAACTTTTTGGCGACCTGTTCGCCATTCGCCATGCCCATACCTACACGGACCGTCCGTTGCGCGGCACCTGGCGCGCGCTTCGCGAGTTTCCCGGCGGAGAAACCGTGTGGGAATGGGCTGGCGAGGCGCGGCCGTTTGCGCACGGGGGCGCGACCGTTGTTGCGGTGCAGGACGAGGCGGAAACGGCCCGGATGCTCTCGGGCGGCAGACTCAACCGCAAAACCTTTGCCGTCGCCCAGGATCTGATGCGCGTTCACGGCGTGGAGGCCGGCCTGCAGCCCAACGCGGCTGAACTGGTGTCCTGGTCGCCCGGCCGGATCCAGTTGCGCACGGTATCGCAACGGCCCAGCATTCTGCCGCTGGCCGAGGTGCACGCCCCCGGCTGGCGCGCCCGGACGAGCGCGGGCGACGCCTTGCCCATCGTGCCCGTCAACATCGCGATGCGAGCCATTGTTCTGCATGGCAGCGGCGATGTGGAATTGCGCTACGAACCTTTTTCCTACCGGCTCGGCTGGTTTGTGACGGCGTTGACGATGGCCGTGCTGGCGCTGGCGGGTGCAGCGGCGCTGCACGGGCGTTTGAATCGGACGAATCTGGGCCCGCAGGTGCGGCATCTGGTTTCGCTCATCGCGCGGGACTTTTGATGCTCCCGATGGGCTCCTGCCGTCTGAATGCCTCTGCGCCCGGTTCAATAGACAACCCATGGCGTGCGCGTAAGGCATGTGAGGGGGCCGCGGTGCCCCGAAGCGTTTCACACGATCCCGACAGAAAGGCGAAATCAGGATGACGCACAAGGCGGTCGAGATGTTGCAGGAAACCACCACTCTCGTGCGCGAGGCCGTGCGGCGCGTCATCATCATCGGTTCGGGGCCGGCCGGGCTGACGGCGGCGTTGTACACGGCGCGAGCCAACCTGGCCCCGCTGGTTTTCGAGGGCGACGGGTTCGAGCAGACGATGCCCGGCGGCCAACTCATGATCACGACGGATGTTGAGAATTATCCGGGCATGGTGAAATGGGTGGACGGAAAACTCCACGGCTACCCCGGACCGGAGATGATGGATGTCTTGCGGCGGCAAGCCCAGCATTTTGGCGCGGAATGCGTGATGAGGCGGGTGACGCGCGTTGATTTTTCCCGACGGCCGTTGCGCGTCGAGGTGGACGATGAGGTTTATCATGCCGAGGCGGTCATCATCGCCACGGGTGCCAGTGCGAAGTGGCTGGGGGTCAAGGGCGAACAGGAGTACATGGGGTACGGCGTCAGCGCGTGTGCCACCTGTGACGGCGCCTTTTTCAAGGGCAAGCATGTCCTTGTGGTGGGTGGCGGCGATACAGCCATGGAGGAGGCCTCGTATCTGACGCGCCATGCTGCCAAGGTGACCATTGTTCATCGGCGTGAGGGATTTCGCGCGTCGAAGATTATGCTCGAGCGCTGTCAATCGAATCCGAAGATCGAGTGGGTGCTCAACGCCGTGATTGACGAGATTTTCGGGCAGACAGAAGGCCTGCGCAAGTTTGTCACGGGTGTGCGTCTGCGCGATACGCGCACGGGCGAACTGCGAGAACTGGCGTGCGACGGCGTGTTTGCCGCCATCGGGCACAAGCCCAACACCGACCTGTTCGCCGGAATGCTCGACATGGATGCCAACGGTTACCTGATCACCGAGCCGCGCTCGACCTACACCAATGTGCGGGGGGTGTTTGCGTGCGGGGACTGCCAGGATCATGTGTACCGGCAGGCCGTGACTGCCGCAGGCACCGGTTGCATGGCTGCCATAGACGCCGAGCGCTTCATCGAGGCGAATCCGATCCGATTCGCCTAAGGGGCTCGCGAATCGTCGCGGTTTTGCTGGTTGCCCGCCGGCGGCGCGGTTCACAGTCTTGCGCACCGTGAACGACTGTCCCGTGATTGTCCGTATCACCCGGCGCAGCCATGCGGCGGCGGTGTTGGCGCTGCTGGTGTTCCTGCTGCTGGCCTGCGCGGCCTTGCTGCGCGGCGGCGGACGCCTTTACTTCGGCCCGCCCATCAGCGATCTCACCTACTGCTTTTATCCGTGGCGAGTGTTTTTGTGCCGTTGGTTGGAGCGGGGGGTTCTCCCGTGGTGGGATCCGCATGTGTTCGGGGGGTACCCCGTTCTTGAGATGCAACAAATGGCGCTGTTCAATCCCGTGTCGCTGCTGACGGCGCTGACCCTGCCGCCGGGTCTGGGGCTCAATGTCATGATGGCAGCGCATGTCGTGCTGGCTGGCGCTGCCACCTTTGCGGCGTTGCGCGGGGCGCTGCGTTTGTCGCCGTGGGCTGCGCTCGTCGGGGCAGTAATCTACATTTACAATGGTGTTTATGCCACGCGCGTTTGCGCGGGCCACTTTACGGTGGCGGCGGCGTGCGCGGTGGCTCCGCTGGGCGTGGCGGCCTCGTGGCGCGCCGTGCGCGAGGTCGCCTCGTGCACCCGCCTCATGGATGCCCGGCATAAGTCCGATGCCTGCCGGTGGCTGGCGGTGACAGTTGCTGCCAATGCCTTTTGTGTTGTGGCGGGTGCGCCGCAGTATGTTGTGTACCTTGTCTGGATGGAGTTTGCCGCCTGCGTAGTGTCGGCGCCGCGGCGGCCGGCAGCCTCGGCGGGGGTGTTCGCATGCGTCTGGGGTTTGGCCGCACTCCTTTCCGCGCCGCAATGGCTCCCCACTCTCTCCTATCTTCCCTTTAGCGGGCGCAGCCAGATGTCGGGCGCGATGGGCAATGTCCTGGATTTTGATTTCCACACGATGCTGGCCGAGTTGCTGTTTCCCTTTCCGCTGGGCGACGATGTCTTTGCCGGCCATCTGCACTCGAAAAATGTTTGGGAGACGGCGGGCTATCCGGGGGCGCTGGCGCTGGTGCTGGCGGGTGCCTTGCTTTTGGATCCGCGCACCTACCGGCGCGGGGGGCGCACGCAACGGCTGATGGCGTTGGCCGTCATGGGCCTTGGGTTTTATCTGGCGCGCGGTGGGTGGCTGCCGGGTTTTGCGTCGTTTCGCGAACCGCTGAAGGCGCGGGCGGTCATCGCCACCGGCTTGATGCTTGCCGCTGCATTAGAGATTGATTCGCTGCGCCTTGCTGTGCGGCGGGGTGGCCGCGCGCTGCGGTACGCCTCGCGGCGCGCCGTCGCGACGGCCGGGCTGCTTGCCGCTGTCGCTGGCGTCGCAGCGGTCTGGGCCTCGCTCGATGCGCAGGGCTGGGGCCGGTACATCCTCAGTCAGCAATCTCCTTTCGACCCTGCCGCCTTCCAGACTTGGCAGGAGATGAAACAGTACCCCGAAGTGGTCGGGGTGCGAATCGCCGATGCGGCGCTGCATACGATGGTGGTGGCGCTTGCTGCGGCGTTGGCTCTGGTGCTTCTGCCGCACCGTCCGGGCGCGGTCCTTGTGCTGGTCCTTGTGGCGGCCTGCGTCGAACCGGTGGCCGCGCATTTGCGGTGTTTTGTTGCGCGCTACCCGTATGAGGCGGCCGGTTTGCCCCGGGCGGTGGCGGATTTTGTCGAGCCCCGCCTTGCCGAAACGCGCGCGGCCGGCCGGCCGCCGTGGCGCGTGGCGATGCCCAACCTTTTGGCGAATCTGACGCATCATCTCGATGACTTCGCCGAGGTCTCGGGGTATGACCCGCTGATGCCGCTCGGCGCGAACAACCGTCAGGCGCTGCATGGCATGATGGGACAGCGCCTGACGCGCGAGATCATACGCGAGGTGGCTCGCGCGCAGGCCAAGCGCTACGACTTGTCGCGGTGGGATGCCGGGTCAGGCGAACCCCTCACTAGCGACACAGCGATCGAGGTGCTGCCGGAGGCGGCGCTGTTGACGGTGGAACGGCAGGTTGAGGCGGGTGCGCCATCGCTGGACTTCTACGGACCGCGCATTGATGGCACGCACTTTCTTGTCACCGCACCGTTCGCGCGACGCGAGGTCGCGCCAGATCGTTTGCCGTCGGATGTCGTCGCTGCGCTTGACGAAGTGGCCCGCGTGGCGCGAGAGGACGGGGTGACGACGCTGACCACGGGCGAAAGTCTGAGCCTGATGTCCTCCGGCGAGCCCCACCGCTACCGGGTCGAGGTAGACCTAAAGCGTCCCGGGGTGGTGTTGTTGCGCTCGACTTGGCTGCCCGGCTGGCGGGTACGGGTGGACGACGGTCCGCGCCTGCGCCCGTTGTGCGCAAACCACTGGATGCCGGCTGTCATCGTGGCATCCGGCCGGCATACCGTGACCTTTGAGTACCGGCCCGAGCATCTGGGCATATCGTCGCTGGGCGCGCTTTTGGGTTTTGCGGGGCTGGTCGGGTTATTGGCCGGGGCGCGGAGCCGCAGGCGCTGATCGAACAGAAAACTTCACGGCAAGTCGAGACAGAGTCAACCTTTTGGAAAACTTCCAAAATAGACCACCTTTTGGTCCGCTTTTATTTTTCTGATTGACGGATGTCGGGTCGGGCGGGTTTTTGGATGGCAGAAAGTGCACGGTGGCCCGGGGGCCAAAACAAAGGGCGCCGTGAAATCATTTGAATATCGGGCATCATAACGAGCGAGGCAGCAGCAGGCTCCCCAGCCGGCGGTCAGGCTGGCCGGGTGAGCGCTTCTCGCTTTCCGTCGGTGCCCGGCGGGCCCGCTCTCTTGATTTTGCGCGCAGCCGTGGCTGTGCGCGCCTATCCCCATGGAGGTCCGACGAATGGAAACGGCTGTAGTAGAGAATCCGGCGACCTCGAAAGACACGCGGTGGAAACTGCTGACGGCGACGATGCGCCGGCATGGCAACCGCCCGCACGCGCTTATCGAGTCGCTGCACACGGCCCAGGAGGCGTTCGGATACATTGACGATGTGGCCATGAAATATGTGGCCGAGTCGTTGAGGGTGCCCCTGAGCAAAGTGTACGGAGTGGCCACCTTTTATCATTACTTCACGCTCAAGCCCCAAGGCAAACACACCTGCGTGGTCTGCACGGGCACGGCCTGCTACATCAAAGGGGCCGGCCAGTTGCTTCAGGCGATGGAGGAGAAGTACGGCGTGTCGGCGGGCGAGACCACGGAGGACGGCGAACTCTCCGTGCTGACGGCGCGGTGTTTCGGCTGCTGCGGTCTTGCCCCGGCGGCCGTCATTGACGGCGCCGTGGCCGGCAAACTGACCGTGGCTGAAACCCTCGAACGATTGGACAAGGTGATCGGCAAATGACCCCTGACGAACTGAAAACAACCGCTGAGAAGCAGCGCGAAGCCGTAGGCAAGTATCCGCACCGCGTCCATGTGTGTATGGCGGCCGGCTGCATTTCGTCCGGCTCGGACAAGGTCAAGGACGCGCTGACCGACGAACTGAAAAAGGCTGGCAAAGACAAGTGCTGCCTCGTGAAGGGTGTCGGCTGCATGGGTCTGTGTTCCGCAGGTCCCCTCGTTGAAGTGGCCGACTCGGTCGCGGGCAACTCCGTCATGTACAAGAATGTGACGGCGGAGGATGTCCCGGCCTTGGTGGCAAGCCTCGAGGGCAAGCCCGTGCCCCACCTGCTGCTGCCCAAAGATATTCCGTTCTTTACGGCCCAGCACAAGATCGTTCTGGAGAACTTCGGTCTTATTGATCCGGATACGATTGCCGACTACATCATGATGGGTGGATACGAGGCGCTCAACAAGGCGCTGACCGACATGGGGCCGGCGGAGGTTCTGCACGAGGTCACCGCAAGCGGCCTTCGCGGCCGCGGCGGCGCCGGATACCCGACGGGCCTGAAATGGAGCACGGTGGCCAAAGCCGGCGGCGGACAGAAATATGTCATTTGCAACGCCGACGAGGGCGACCCGGGGGCGTTTATGGACCGGAGCGTGCTCGAAAGCGACCCGCATCGCGTGCTGGAGGGTATGGCCATCGCGGGTTTTGCTGTTGGTGCCAACGCGGGTTACATTTATGTCCGGGCGGAGTATCCCCTGGCCGTCAAACGCCTGAAGAATGCCATCCGACAGGCTGAGCGCTCGGGCTTGCTGGGTCAAAACATTTTCGGCACGCCGTTCAATTTCAAGATTGATATACGGCTCGGGGCGGGCGCGTTCGTTTGCGGGGAGGAAACCGCGCTGATTGCGTCCATTGAGGGCTTGCGCGGCCAGCCGCGGCCGCGGCCGCCCTACCCGGCCGTGTCGGGTCTGTGGGGATGTCCGACGCTGATCAACAATGTCGAGACGCTGGCCAACATCCCGCCGATCATCCGCAAGGGTGGCAAATGGTTTGCTTCCATCGGCACGGAGAAAAGCAAGGGCACAAAAGTGTTTGCGCTGGCGGGGCAGGTCAACAACACCGGCCTGATCGAGGTGCCGATGGGCATCAAACTGCGCGACATCATCTTCGACATCGGCGGGGGCATCCCCGAAGGCCGGAAGTTCAAGGCTGTGCAGACGGGCGGCCCGTCCGGCGGCTGCATTCCCGAGCAGCACCTCGACATGCCCGTGGACTACGAGTCGCTGGCTTCGGTCGGCTCCATCATGGGCTCCGGCGGCATGATCGTCATGGACGAGTCGTCGGACATGGTGGATGTGGCCAAGTACTTTATGGAGTTCTGCATGACCGAGTCGTGCGGCAAGTGCGTTCCGTGCCGGGCAGGCACCGCGCAGATGCATGACCTGCTGGCGCGCATCATGGAGGGCGACGCTACGATGCGCGACCTGGCGCTTCTGGAAAAACTGTGTGATCTGGTGAAAAACACCAGCCTTTGCGGGCTGGGCATGACCGCGCCCAACCCGGTTTTGAGCACGCTGCAGTACTTCCGGGAAGAATACACAAGCAGGCTTCTCGACGGAGGCGGCAACGGGCGCCATCCTAAAACGGCAGCCGCGGCGGAGGTGCGCTGATGACCGTGAATGTTCTGACTTTGACGATTGACGACCAGCAGGTCAGTGCCCGCGAGGGCCAGACCATCATGCAGGTGGCCACGGAAAACGGGATTTTCATCCCGCGCCTGTGTCACATCGAGGGGCTCGACCCTGTCGGGGCCTGCCGCCTGTGCCTGTGCGAGGTCAAGGGCACACCGAAACTTCTGCCGGCATGCACGACCAAGGTGTCGGAGGGTATGGAGGTCAGCACCAGCACCGAGCGCTTGGGCGAGTATCGCAAGATGATCCTCGAACTGCTCTTCGCCGAGCGCAACCATGTGTGCGCCGTCTGCGTGTCCAATGGTCACTGCGACCTTCAGAGCATGGCGCAAAAGGTCGGGATGGACCATGTGACGGTTCCGTACCGTTATCCGAAATTGCAGGTTGACGCGACCCACGAGCGCTTCATTGCCGACCACAACCGCTGCATCCTGTGCACGCGGTGCGTGCGGGTGTGTGACCAGATTGAGGGTGCGCACACTTGGGATGTCATGGGCCGCGGCGAGGGGTCGCGGGTCATCACGGATCTCAACCAGCCGTGGGGCGACTCCGAAACCTGCACGAAATGTGGCAAGTGCGTCCATGTGTGTCCGACCGGCGCTTTGACGGAAAAGGGGCGGTCCGTCGCCGAAATGGCGAAGCAGCGCCGGTTCCTGCCGTATCTTACGAAAATGCGAGAGGAGTGGTAGTCGCATGAGCAAAGTACGCGTGGCGACGGTGTGGCTCGACGGCTGCAGCGGGTGCCACATGTCGTTTCTGGACCAAGACGAGCGCTTGATCGAACTGGCCGGCCTCGTCGAGGTTGTTCACAGCCCCATCGTGGATCCCAAGGAATTTCCGGAAAATGTGGATGTCGCGATTGTCGAGGGTGCTGTCAGTTCTGAGGAAGACCTTCACAAGATCCGAGTCATCCGCGAGCGGTCGAAGATCCTGGTCTCGCTGGGCGATTGTGCCGTGACGAGCAATGTGCCGGCGATGCGCAACCCCTTCAAGGTGGCCGACATTCTCAAGCGCGCCTACGGCGAGATGGCGGATCACAACGCTGGCACGGGGCCGTCCGAGGTGGTGCCGCCGTTGCTCAAACGCGCGCGGCCCCTGCACGAGGTGGTGCATGTGGATGTCTTTGTTCCGGGCTGTCCGCCCTCCGCGGATGCCATTTATTATGTCCTGTCGGAATTGCTGGCGGGACGCACGCCCACCCCGGCCGAACTGACCCGGTTCGGCGCCTGACCCTTAGGAGACCGACCCCATGGCCAAGAAACAAATTGTCATAGATCCCGTAACCCGCATCGAGGGCCACGCCAAGATCACTATCCAACTCGACGACGAGGGAGTGGTGGAGGATGCGCACTTTCATGTGACGCAATTGCGCGGCTTCGAGAAGTTCTGTGAAGGGCGCCCTTTCCGCGAGATGCCGTCGCTCATGGCGCGCATCTGCGGCATCTGCCCCGTCAGCCACCTGATGGCCTCCGCCAAGGCCTGCGACGCCCTGATGGCCGTCAAGATTCCGCCCGTGGGGGCGAAACTGCGCGTGGTGATGAATCTCGCTCAGATCACGCAATCGCACGCGCTGAGTTTCTTCCACTTGTCTTCACCGGATTTTCTCCTCGGCCTCGATTCCGACCCGGCCACACGCAACATCTTCGGGATGATCGAGAAGTACCCGGATTTGGCGCGCGACGGCATCCGGTTGCGCAAGTGCGGTCAGGAGATCATCGCCATCCTCGGTGGCAAGAAGATCCACCCGGCGTGGGTCGTCCCCGGCGGTGTCAGCGAACCTCTTGACGAAGAGCGCCGCGACAAGATCGTCGCCATGTTGCCCGAGGCTCTCGAGATCATCCTGCGCACCCTCGACTGGTTCAAGGCGAGCCTGAAAAATTACGAGGAGGAGATCGCGACCTTTGCCAACTTCCCCACGCTGTTCATGGGCATCGTTGGCGAGGGCGGGCTGCTGCACCATTACGATGGCAAGTTGCGCATCGTGGATTCCGCTCGTAATATTATCAAGGACGGCATCGAGGCCCACGAGTACCGCAAGTACATCGGCGAGGCGGTCGAGCCGTGGTCTTATCTCAAGTCGCCGTACTTCAAGCCGCTGGGCTACCCCGAGGGCATTTACCGAGTCGGCCCGCTGGCGCGGCTCAATATCATCAACCGCATTGGCACGCCCAAGGCCGATGACGAGTGGCTGGAGTTCCGCAAACTCGACCGCCACGCCGTCATGAGTTCGTTCCATTACCATTACGCGCGCCTCATCGAGATTCTCTATGCCGTCGAACGCATGAACGAGATTCTCCACGATGAGGACATTTTGAGCACGCATGTTCGCGCCTACGCGGCGCCGAATTGCGAGGTGGGCGTCGGCATGAGCGAGGCACCCCGCGGCACCCTCATGCACGAGTACCACATTGACAAGCACGGCCTGATGAAGTCCGCCAACCTGATCATCGCCACCGGCCACAACAACCTCGCGATGAACCGCGGCGTTCTGCAGGTGGCCAAGCACTATGTGAAGGGCAAGGAACTGAAAGAGGGCATGCTCAACCGCGTCGAGGCCGTCATTCGCGCCTACGACCCGTGCCTGAGTTGCTCCACGCACGCCACGGGGCAGATGCCCCTCCATGTGCAATTGGTAGACCGAAGGGGCACGATTTTAAGCGAACTCAAACGCAACTGAAACTCAACCTTACGCTAAGAGATTCATTCGCCGCCGGCCCGCGCGAGCACCCCGCTCCCGCGGGCCGGATCATTTTTGGGATTTCCGGGACGGGTGACGAAATCGTCGTCTGCCTTTCCGACAGGTCAGATTCCGCCATTGGCTTGATTCAGAACGGTTCCTTGGCGCATCAAACCGCGAAACGAAACATTAGCCTTCACGGTCCGATTACTTGATCACCTCGGGCCGTCTTCAATCTTGTCTTTCTTTTCAACCGCCGCCGAATTCAAGACGAAAAGCGTCGGAGTTGTTAGGCTGTCTAAGCCCGTTTTTGTCATGCCAACAACTGACACGGTAACCACCGTCTCTGCTTCCCATTGTCCCGTCTGGCTATTTGTTTCGTAATGTGTATTCACCACCTCGGTCGGATGATCGCCAGCCTCCCCGTGCCCATACTGAATCTTTTTGGAAAAAACACATGGCCAATCAGCATTCACCGGCTGACCTCTCAAGGGTTTGAACTCCTTGTACTCAATTGCCCGGCCCTTCCCATCTACGAGCACAGCGAGCAAGCGTCGTTGAAGACCTTTCTCTTGCATCAGGAATGACCACTCGTGTGCATCCGGTCGAACCTGTCTATCCCATTTTGCGCCCGCTCCAGATTGATCTGCCTGTTCACCAATCTGCACCAAACGCCTGATTGTCTGCAGCGGGGTCTCCCGGCTAAAGGACGCGCGGCGAAACTCGTTTATAGCATTGGGTCTATGCAATACCTTTCCGCGTAGTTCTTGTTCGCTTGGAACTTCCGAGACATCAGTAACGCCCAGGCGCTCCCGGCCGAAGATATAACCACTTTCAGTAAGCCAAAGAACTTCCCGGGAGAGCGACATGTCTTGCTCCTCCGAACTCTTTTGGCCGACAGGCGCGCTGGTAATCTTAACCGTGTCGCTGTAAACATACTTTCCCCCGCGCAGAGCCCATGTTCCTGACAGTAGTGTCTCCCGAACGGCGCAGGTCGTTGTTTCCTGATCAGGGAGCATGCCTGACAATTCCCGAGCCATTTCCTGCATCAATCTGTTGACGCTGTCTTTGCTTTGCGTAACGGTTACAGTCCCGGTAATCTGAATATCGCCGTCGCACTCAAAAACATCCAGGGCTCAAACAACTTCATCCGGTACCCCGGCAGCAACCGTAGTTGGTGGCGCGGCGCATATTACCGCACTCAGCAGCATGAGGCCTGACAAAGACCACCGGCGAAAGGATATTGCCCGTATGAAATCTCTCCTTCTGTAATGGTCAACATCATTGCAGTGCGTGGTACGAAAGACATTGTTACATTCCCCGTCTGATAACCTTTGAGCCGCCATCTGCGGCCGCTCCACAGGGCGGACAAGGCGTAGGTGTGGGCTCGGGGCCGACTCCCATGGCGACCACCCGGGTTTCCCGGGGCGATGGGATGACCGCTTGATTAAGGGTGGCTTTTTCCTTCGCCAAGCCTGCCGATGTATCAGATGACTTCCGTGCCCTCACTTCGGAGCAGAGCAACAGAATGCCAAAGAGTGCTAACGGGTTGAAGAAGCACTGCTTTCATTTCATCTCTCCTCATGTCTTGTTCACTTGGCGATCGCGTCGAGGAATTCCGGAGACGGCAGCGCGCTTCTGCGGGCCAGACTGTCGTTAGCGGGGGCAGTCCGGGCAGGCCGCCGGTGCAGCGGGAATCGCAGCGACATCCCCGCCTCGTCTGAATGCCAACCGAGTGAGGATAACTCTTTCATTGATCGGCGTGCCGT